>NZ_JBVJYK010000011.1:321188-321649 GCF_055600605.1 Kitasatospora sp. NPDC038210
GGGAGAAACGTTCGGGTGGTTCTGGAAACGTCTTTTGGGGTCGTGGGGGAGTATCGCCCCGCCCCGCCCCGGCCCCGGCCCCCGCCCCGGCCGGGACGGCCGGAACGCCCGGCCGGGACGGCCTAGAGCTTCCGGCCGCGGCCCCGCCCCTGAGGGGTCAGGGTCATACCAGAGGAGGAGAGGGCCCCCGCCACCCCGCCGGGTCGGCGGGGGCCGACCGTCCGCTCGGCATACACGTCGCACAAGAACGCCTTGGGAGGATGGACTGGAGTCCGATTTTCCGTTTTTTCATCCCAGGAGTGAGTCCACGTGACGTTCCCCGCAACCGCCGTCCGCACCGGCCTGGCGGCCGCCCGCGCCACCGGCCTGAACAAGGTCTACGGGGAGGGGGAGACCCGCGTCGTCGCCCTCGACGACGTCAGCGTGACCTTCCCCCAGGGCGAGTTCACCGCCATCATGGG
>NZ_JBVJYK010000012.1:0-307731 GCF_055600605.1 Kitasatospora sp. NPDC038210
CACGAACGCGGCAACGACATGACAGCCACACCCGGCACCCCTGGGTGCCCTGATCCTACGAATGACCAGAACGAGCCCACGAAGAAAGGTATGGAGACCATGAACAGCGAGGACGGCCGCCGTCCCGATCCGGCCACCGAGGCGTTCGTCGCCCACCGCAACCTGCTGTTCACCGTCGCCTACGAGATGCTCGGCTCGGCGGTGGACGCGGAGGACGTCCTGCAGGAGACCTGGCTGCGCTGGGCGGGCGTCGACCTCGACACCGTCCGCGACCACCGCGCGTACCTGGTCCGGATCACCACCCGGCAGGCGCTCGGACGGCTGCGCACGCTCGGCCGGCGCAAGGAGTCGTACGTCGGCCCGTGGCTGCCCGAGCCGCTGCTCACCTCGCCCGACGTGGCCGACCAGGTCGAACTGGCCGACAGCATCTCGATGGCGATGATGATGGTCCTGGAGACGCTGACGCCGACCGAGCGGGCGGTGTTCGTGCTGCGCGAGGTGTTCGCCCTCGGCTACGACGAGATCGCGGAGGCCGTCGGCAAGACGCCGGTCACGGTCCGCCAGATCGCCCACCGGGCGCGGGCGCACGTGGCGGCACGCCGTCCGCGCGGCAACGTCTCGGCGGACCAGGCACGGGCCGCGATCGCGGCTTTCCAGCGGGCGGTCGAGACGGGCGACCTGCAGGACCTCCTCGACCTCCTCGCACCGGACGTCGTCCACATGAGCGACGGCGGCGGCATCAAGACGGCCATGCCGCGGCCCACCGTCGGGGCCGAGCAGGTGGCCCGGCTACTCGCCAGGGGCGTGGCGCTGTGGGGTCCGGTGGCGACGGCCGAGTCGACCCAGGTCAACGGGCACCCGGCGCTGATCCTGCGGATCGACGGGGAGATCGACCTGGTGGTGGCCATGCGGCTCGACGAGGGGCGGATCACCGGCATCTACTCGGTGCGGAACCCGGAGAAGCTGACGCACATGGAACGCGAGACGGCGGTGAGTCTCTGAGCCTCGGAGCCCCGGACGGCCCGGCGCCCAGGTGCCTCTGACTCGGCGCGCCTCGAAGCCGCCGGGTCACCGGGTCACCGGGTCACCGGGTCACCGGGACCGACTCACCGGGAGCGGCTGCGCAGCACCGCGAGCGCCGCCGCCCCGCACACCAGCGCCGGAAGCAGCATCGCCACCGCGGCCGCGCCACCCCCGCCGACGAACGCTCCCGTCACCGCCACGCCCAGCGTCGCGCCGACCTGCCGGACGGCGTTGAGCAGGCCGCCCGCCGCACCCGCACGGCCCTCCGGCGCGGTCGTGACGACGGCGGTGACCAGCGCGGGCAGCGCGAAGGAGACCCCGAAGCCCGCCAGCAGCAGCCCCACGGCGAGCAGCGGGTACGGCGTGCCGAGCGACACCGCCACCGCGAGGACCGCGCAGCCCGTCGTCAGCAGTGCCAGCCCGCCCAGCACCGGCCGCCACGGGCCGACCCTGGCGACGATCGGCCCGGTGAGCAGCGGGTTGAAGCCCGGCGGCAGCGTCATCGGCAGGAACGCCACCCCGGCCAGCGTCGGGGACAGCCGCAGCTCCTGCTGCAGCAGCAGCGGCAGCACGAACAGGACGCCCAGCAGGGCGAAGTTGACCGCGCCGCCCGCCAGCAGCACCGCCCCCGTGCCGCGGGCCCGCAGCACGTCCGTCGGGAGGACGGGCGCCGGGCTGCGCCGCTCGCGCCGTACGAAGGCCACCAGGGCCACGGCCGCAGCCGCCCCGGACCACGCCGCGTGCGACCACCCGGTGCCGCCGAGCGCGATCAGCGCGTCCGTGAACAGCGCGAGCGTCGCACAGGCGGCCAGCTGGGCCGGCCAGTCGATGCGTCGTTCGCCGCGCGGGCAGTGCACGGCCCGCCCGGCCACCAGGGCCAGCACCAGCACCGCCAGCGGGACGTTCACCAGGAACACCGCCCGCCACCCGGCGAGGTCGACCAGCGCCCCACCGACCAACGGCCCGAAGGCCATCGCGCAGCCGCTGACCGCCGCCCAGACGGCGACGGCACGCGCCCGCTCCGCCGGCTCCGGGTGGAGCCGGGTGATCAGCGCCATGCTCGCCGGGACGCAGGCCGCCGCCGCGACGCCCAGCAGGGCGCGCAGCAGCACCAGCGTCGGGATGTCCGGCGCGAACGCGCTGAGCAGCGAGCCCGCACCGAAGGCGGCGATGCCGAAGCGGAAGGCCCGGTGGGCACCGTAGCGGTCGGCGGCCGCCCCGGCCGACAGCAGCAGCGCCCCGAAGGCGACGCTGTAGCCGGTGACGGCCCACTGCAGTCCGGCGGTCGAACTGCCCAGCGAGGCAGCCAGATCGGGTTCTGCGACGGAGAGCACGGTGGTGTCGAGCAGCACCATGAAGTAGCCGAGGGCGATGCCGAGCAGGGCGCGCGAGCGGGTCGCCGTGGCCGGCGTCGCAGGCGCGGCCGGCGTCGCGGGCGCGGCCGGCGTCGCGGGGGCGACGGGAGGCACGGGGGAGGTCATCGGGGTTCTCCTGATCGACGAGCGGAAGCGCCCCCACCCTGGCCGCGCCACGCCCGTCCGTTCGACCGCCGGAGCCGCATGCGGCGTTCGGTTTTTCCGAACGCCCCGGTACGACTCCGCGCACGCCGCGGTACAACTCCGCACACCCACCCGTACGCTGTCCCGCAGCACCGGGAGCAAGGCGTCCGGAAGCCGGGGAGTCCAGGGGAAACCAGTGGAACTACGTCAGTTGCGCGTCTTCGAGGCCGTCGTCGCCCACCGCACCGTCACCGGCGCGGCCGTGGCGCTCGGGCTCGCCCCGTCCTCCGTCTCGGAGCAGATCCGCACGCTGGAGCGGAGTCTGGACACCGAGTTGTTCGAACGGGCACCGCGCGGCATGACCCTCACGTCGGCCGGGGAGCGACTGCTGCCGTGGTCCCGGAGGCTGCTGGACCAGGCCGAACAGGCGCGGCGGGAGGTGGTCGCCGCCCGCGCCCGGCTGCGGCTCGGCGCACTGGAGACCATCGCGGCCACCCACGTGCCCGCCGTCCTGGCCCGGCTCGCCGAGCGCCGGCCCGACCTGGAGATATCCCTGCACACCGACACCGCCCGGGACGGCCTGCTCGGCGGGGTCGCGGCCGGGGCGCTGGAGGCGGCACTGATCCTGGACACCGCCGGACCGCTCGGCGAACTCGGCTTCTACCTGCCGCCGGCCCCGCTCGACCACGTCGACCTGCAGGACGTCCCGCTGGCCCTGGTCGCCGCCCCCACCGACCCGCTCGCCGACGCCACCGCCCTCACCCGCGAGAGCCTGCGCGGCCGGCGCCTCCTGGTCAACACCCCCGCCTGCTCCTTCCACCTGGCCGGCGAGCGACTGCTCGGCCACGACCTGGACCGCGTCCGCACCGGCGGCGTCGCCGTCACCCGCGCCTGCGCCGAACAGGGCCTCGGCATCGCGCTGCTGCCCGAGTTCGCCGTCCACGACCAGCTCGCCGCCGGCACGCTGGTGCGCCTCCCGCTCGATCCCCCGCCGCTGCACCTGCGCCTCGTCTGGCGGGCCGACCGCGAGACCGTACCCGGCCTGCGCGAGGTCCTGTACGCAGTCTCCGCATGAGCCCGCGACGCCATGAGCCTGCCTCATGGGCGCGCAACGCCATGAATCTGCGTCATGAGCCCGCGACGCCATGAGCCCGCGTCATGAGCCTGCCGACCTCGGTGCGCCCTCAGCCTGAGCCGTCCCCGCCCCTCAGGCCGGGGCGTCGGCGAGCCAGTTGCCGTGGAAGCCGAACGGCACCCGGGCCGGGAGGCGCACGGCGGCGACCGGAGGGGCGGCCTGCGCTTCAACGCCATGCGCCGCGACTGGGCCGAATGGGCCGCCGCCCAGATCAAGTGACCCCAGCCCCAACCCTTCCCGCACTACGGCGAATCGGGGCCTCGGCAGCCGGTAACCGCCCACCCCGCCACCACCGCGGGCAGCCGGGAAGCACTTCGGGCCCTCCCCCACCAGGGGAAGGGCCCGAAGGACGAACTACCGACTACCGACTACCGGCCACCGCCGGCAAGTACCGACTCAGGCGCCCTTGGGCCCGGCCGACTGGACGACCTCGAAGGACCACAGCGTGGAGCCGGAGGCGGCCGGCCGCTTCGGGGCCTCGCCCTCACCGCCGCCCTGGTGGGCCGACTTCATCGGGCCCTCCATCCACGCCTTGAAGTCCTCCTCGCTGCGCCAGCGGGTGTAGACCAGGTACTGCTCGGTGCCCTCGACCGGGCGGAGCAGCTCGAACCACTCGAAGCCGTCCGAGTTCTCCACCGCGCCGGCCCGCGAGGCGAAGCGCTGCTCCAGCACCTCGCGCTGCTCGGCCGGCACCGTCAGTACGTTGATCTTGACGACGGACATGCCGCTCCTTACTGGTCCGCCGGGGCCCCGCGTGCGGCCGCCGGCTCGGTCACTGCCAGCAGTCTCCTACACCTCACACCGGGCGGGCCGGCCTCCCGCCGCTCAGGCGATCCATGCCGGGAGGACGCGCTCGGCGTCGCGCGGGGCCATGGCGCAGGCGCCCTCGGGGGTGACGGCGTCGGGGTTGTAGGCGCGGGAGGGCGAGGTGGAGGCGACGACGGCGGTGAAGCCCCCGTCGGTGGTGATCCGGCGGGCCTCGTCGGCGGGGAGGACGAGGGTGTCGCCGGCGGCCAACACGTGGGAATCGCCCGCGAGTTCCACCGTGGCGAACCCGGCGAGGAAGGTCCAGATCTGCTCGGCGTCCATGGCGTGCAGCGGGCCCTGGGTGCCGGGCCGCATCTCGACCCGCCACAGCGCCAGCGACGTCGAGCCCTGGGTGGGCGAGGCGAAGGTGGTCATGACGGCGTTCGGGGTCTCGGAGCGGCGGGCGTCGGAGAGGCGGATGACGGACATGGCGAAGGGACCCCCTAATATGGACAACGAAGTTGTCTATATGGTCAATGAGGTTGTCTACCGTGTCAAGCGAACCCGCCCCGCCCGGCTTCGAGCTGCCGCTGCGCCTGCTCCTCGCCTTCCGGACGATCATCGACGAGCTGCACGAGCGGATCGCCCGCGAGGGACATCCGGACCTCCGCCCGATGCACGGCTTCGTCTTCCAGGCGATCGGCCCGCACGGCACCACCGCCGTCGAACTCGGCCGCCGCCTCGGCGTCTCCAAGCAGGCGGCGGGCAAGACCGTCGAGAACCTGGAACAGCTCGGCTACGTCGAGCGCGGCAGCGACCCGGCCGACGCCCGACGCAAGGTGGTCCGGCTCACCGACCGGGGTGTGGACTGCCTCGCCCGCTCGGCCCGGATCTTCGACGAGCTGCGCGCCGAGTGGTCCGCCACCCTCGGCGAGGAGGAGCTCCGGCGCCTGGAGGACGGCCTGCGCCGACTCGCCCCCGGGGACCCCTTCCGCCTCGACACCCCGCGCTGGTTCGGCGCCCCGTGAGTCCCGCGAAGCGGACATGCGTGTGCCACCCCGCCCTGGAGGCCGGGGTGGCACACGCACACGCACACACGAACACGCACGCGACTACTGGGTGACGGTCGGCAGCTTCGCCGTGAGCGCGGTCGGGACACTGACCACGTTGTTCGGGTCGAGCTTGCCCGGCCCGAAGTCACCGGCCGCCAGGGCCTTCTTGCCGCCCCCGTTGACGACCTGCCACACGGTGTTGCTGTCCGGCGAGAGCAGCAGCGTGCCGTCGCTCGGCGCCGCCTTCGCGGCCGCCGAGGCCTCCCAGGCGCCGGGCACCGGGCGCAGCGGACGCTTGTCGTACCCGAAGCCGGTGTAGTCCGCGGCGCTGAGCAGGACGGCCATGCCCCCGGCCATCACGTACACGTTCGGATCGGCGCCCGAGACGTTCTTGATGATCGTGCCGTCGGACAGCGGCTTGGCGACCGCGCCGGCGAGCCAGTGGCCGGGCACGCCCATCAGGCCGGCGCCGGAGTAGCCGTCGGCCACCCACTCGTCACCCGCGATGTGCAGCGCCGAGCCGCTCACCATCACGTAGCGGGCCGGGTCCGTGCCGTTCTGGTCCATCACGACGGTGCCCTCCGGCAGCGGCTTGGCCACCGCGGCGCGCAGGAAGTCGCCGGGGACGCCCATCAGTGCCCGCTGGTCGTAGCCGTCGGCCGTCCACTCGTCGCCCGCGATGTGCAGCGCCGCACCGGCCACCATCACGTAGCGGCTCGGGTCCGTGCCGGACTGGTCCATCACCACCAGGCCGGTCGGCAGCCGGCTCGCCACCGCGCTCTGCAGCCAGGCGGTCGGAACGCCCATGTCCGACCGGGAGTCGTAGCCGCCCGAGGTCCAGTCCGCCGCCGAGATCGGCAGCGCCGCACCGGCCACCACCACGTAGCGGGCGGCACCGCCGCCCTGGTCGTGGACCACCGTGCCGACCGGCGGCGCGGTCGCCAGCGAGTTGAACGCCGCGTCGTCCACCAGCACGATCCTGCCCAGGTCGTAGCCGTCGGCCGCCACGTCCGAGCCGGCCACGGGCACGCCCGAGCCGCCGATCATCACCTTCACCGCCGCCCCGTTCGGCGACTTCACCAGCGTGCCGCTCGCCAGCGAGGCCGGGTTCGGGTAGGTGGTGGTGGCCGGGAAGGGGTCGGCGTGGTCACCGACCAGCGGCGCGTAGCAGTTCGGCCAGGCCTTCAGCCCCTGCTTGGCGAGGATCTTCTCGGCGATCAGGATCTGCTGCTGCCTGGTGGCCCGGTTCGCGTAAGGCGCGTACTGGCTGCCGCCGAACGCGAGCCAGGTGGGCTGGGAGATCTGGAGACCGCCGAAGTACAGGCCGTTCCGGGAGACGATCGACCAGTTGCCGCCGCTCTCGCACTGCGCGACCTTGTCCCAGCTCGCCGCCGAGGCGGCCGAGGCCTGACCGGGGAGGGCGAGCGGGGCGGCCAGGGCGAGCAGCGCGGTGGCGGCGAGGGCGAGCGCGGACTTCTTGCGGACGGCGGTGGTCATGGTGTTCCCCCGGGAGCGGCTGGGCTGGGCTGATGAGGTGTCCGGCGGTCGACCGCCGTGAGCAGGGCGGCCCGGCCGATGAGGGCCGGGCCGCCCGGGTGCGGGCGCGGTCTACTGGGTGACGGTCGACAGCTTCGCCGTGAGCGCGGTCGGGACACTGACCACGTTGTTCGGGTCGAGCTTGCCCGGCCCGAAGTCACCGGCCGCCAGGGCCTTCTTGCCGCCCTTGACGACCTGCCACACGGTGTTGCTGTCCGGCGAGAGCAGCAGCGTGCCGTCGCTCGGCGCCGCCTTCGCGGCCGCCGAGGCCTCCCAGGCGCCGGGCACCGGGCGCAGCGGACGCTTGTCGTACCCGAAGCCGGTGTAGTCCGCGGCGCTGAGCAGAGCGGCCATGCCCCCGGCCATCACGTACACGTTGGGGTCGGTGCCCGCGGCGTTCTTGATGATCGTGCCGTCGGCCAGCGGGCGGGCCGTCAGCTTGCCCTCCCAGGTCTCCGGGGCCCCGACGACCGGCCGGCCGGCGTAGGTGGTGGTGAACTCGGCGTTGGTCAGCGGCAGCGCCGAGTTGTTGACGACCACGTAGATGCTCGGGTCGGTGCCGGCCTGGCCCTTGATCAGGGTGCCGTCGGCCGGGGCCGCGGCGGCCGCACGGCCCAGCCAGGTGCCGGGGACGTCGGACACAGGCTGGTTGTCGTAGCCGTCGGCCGTCCACTCGGCGCCGGAGATCTGCGCCGCGGCGCCGCCGACCATGACGTAGCGGTTGATGTCGTTGCCCGAGACGTTCTTGACGACCGTGCCGTCGGCCAGCGGGCGGGCCGTCAGCTTGCCCTCCCAGGTCTCGGGGACGGCGACGATCCCCCGGCCGGCGTAGGAGCTGTTGAACTCGTCGCTGGTCAGCAGCATCGCGGTGTTCTTGACCACCACGTAGACGTTCGGGTCGGTGCCGGCCTGGCCCTTGATCAGGGTGCCGTCGGCCGGGGCCGCGGCGGCCGCACGACCCAGCCAGGCGCCGGGAACGCCCAGCGCGGGCTGGATGCTGTAGCCCTCGGCGGACCACTCGGAGGCGTCGATCAGCGCCGCCGCGCCGCCGGCCGTGACGTAGCGGTTCGGGTCGGTGCCGTTCTGGTCCATCAGCACGGTGCCGTCGGGCAGCGGCTTGGCGGCAGCGGCGCGCAGCCAGTCGCCGGGGACGCCCATCAGCATCCGCTTGTCGTAGCCGTCGGCCGTCCACTCGGCGCCGGAGATCGGCAGCGCGGTGCCGTTGACCATCACGTAGCGGCTCGGGTCGGCGCCCGACTGGTCCATGACCACCCAGCCGGTGGGCAGCGTGCCCTGGATCGCGTTCTGCAGCCAGCTGCTCGGAACGCCCATGTCGGAGCGGCTGTTGTAGCCGCCCGAAGTCCAGTCCGCCCCGGAGATCGGCAGCGCGACACCGTTGATCACCACGTAGCGGGCCGAGCCGCCGGCCTGGTCGTGGACCACCGTGCCGGTCGGGGGCGCGGGCGGCAGGGCCTTGAAGGCCGCGTCGTCCACCTGGACGATCCTGCTCAGGTCGTAGCCGTCCGCCGCCACGTCGGAGCCGGCGATCGGGACGCCGGAGCCCGAGATGATCACCTTGACGTCGGGGCCGGCGGCCGACTTCACCAGGGTGCCGGTCGGCAGCGTCGACGGGTTCGGGTTGGCCGCCGGGGTGTTGTTGAAGACCGGGGAGATGTAGCCGCTGACGGTCTGGCCGTACGGGGCCTGGCCGACGCCGTAGCGCGTGGTGGACTCGCGCTGGACGATGCCGTTGCTGTGGCCGGAGCTGTGGCCCTCGTTGCCGCCGACGTAGGTGACGGTGCCGTTGCCGACCGCGACCACCAGCGCGACGTGGTCGGCGCGGTCGATGCTGCGGTTGTAGTTGAAGACGACCGCGTCGCCCACCTGCGGGGTGTTGTGCAGCGTGCCGTAGCGGCGCCCGTAGTCGTAGAAGCTCGCGGCGGAGGGGCTGAGGTCGCCCAGGTGCGCCACACCGTTGCGGGCCCAGATCCATCCGGCGAAGTCTGCGCACCAAGCCTCGGCGGAACCGCCGCCGCGGCCGCAGGAGTTGCTCGAACCGTCGCCCGGGACGTAGCCCCCGTGGGCGCAGGGGCCGTTGCCGACCTCGGCGTTGGCGGCGGCGGCGATGCCACCGGCGTCGGCGTGGGCGGGCAGCACGGTCAGGCCGGTCATGGCGGTGGCGGCGACGACGGTGGCTATGCCGCTCTTGCCGAGCTTGCGGGCGACGCTGGACATGGAGGTACTCCTGACGGTGGGAAGAGCGCGAAGTGTGTGTGCTCGGCTGCGCGGTGCGAGCCGGAAGTTCGTGGGCACGCCCCGGGGCGGACGGCTGCCCTGCAGGAGCAGCGGTCGACGGCGACGCGGGGGCGGCGGCGAGGAGCAGAGCGGAACGGAACGGAGCGACGGGAGCCGCGGGAGCGGCCGGTTCCCACTACTCCCAAGCGGTGGTGGCCGCGACCGTCGTCTCCCAGGCGGTGGTGGCCGGGACGACGGCGGCGGCGCGGGTCTGCGACGTGACGGGGGAGGCGGCGTGGGCGACGGCCGGAGCGAGCGCGGCGAGGGCGAGGGCGGTGACCGCGGCGGCCTTGCGGAGGGTGGTGTGCAGCATGATCGGTTCGGTCCTTTGCGAGAGCTGGGTCGAGGGGTGCTTCCGGTCTCGCGTCCCGCGGTGACGCGTCGTCCGGTGGTGTCCTCCGGGTGTCTCCCCCGGCTGACGGGATCAAGCTTCGTCGCAGCTCAGCGGTGGCGGAAGGGTTCTCAGCTGGACGGATCCGGTCCTGGACCGTTCCGTCCAGCGGGGCCGGAAGAGGACAGCAGGCGCTCGAAGACCGGCGCGATCAGCGGGGCCTCGGCGCTCGTGACGGTCCAGCCGTCCAGGGCCGGCCAGGTCGCGACGGCCCGCAAGCAGACCTCGGTCGCCCGGTGCTCGGCGTCCGCCAGTCGGTCCGCCACCAGGTAGAGGCCCAGCACGGTGGTGCGGTCCGCCCGCGGGTGCACCGAGACGTGCTCGACCCGCTCCTCGGGGAAGGCTGTCGTACGAATGAACTCCGAAACCCCCGGGGGGAGTTCGAAATCCGGCGCGGGCGGCCGCAGGACGGCGTGGACGAGGTGCATGGACCCGACGCTCCCAAACCACCCGGTCTGCGCATAGGTGTCCGATGATGGCGGTTCCGTCCCTGGCCGGAACCGTCCACGGGGAGACCTGGCCGCCCGAACACGGTTCGTGTCATGATCCTTTACAACTGCCGTACGGAGTCCACACTGGGGGAACCGCTGTGCTCGCCGCTCTCGGACTGGATGCCGCCGCGGAGACGCTCTACCGCGTGATGCTCGCGCACCCCCGCGACGGCGTGGCCGAGCTGGCGCAGCGGCTGGCGGTCCCGCAGGAGCAGGTCCGGCGCTCGCTGGACCTGCTGAGCGAACTGGCGCTGATCAGGCCTTCGTACGAGCACGAGGGCGAGCTGCGGGCGGTCTCCCCCGACGTCGGCATGGAACTGCTGATGGCCCGGCAGCGGACCGAACTGGCCGCCCAACAGCTCCGGGTGGAGGCCTCACGGGCGGCGGCGGCCCAGCTGATCGCCGACTACGCCGGCCTCGCGCCCCGCTCCGCCCACCCGGGCGTGGAGCAGCTGACCGGCCTCGACGCGATCCGCGACCGGATAGCCGCGATGTCGCGCGAGCTGACCGACCAGCTGATGACCTTCGCGCCGGGCGGCGGGCTCAAGGAGTCCACCCTGGAGGCGTCCAAGGCGAACGACGAGGCCCTGCTGAAGCGCGGGGTCCGGATGCGCACCGTCTACCTGGACAGCGTGCGCAACAGCCAGCCGACGGTGGCCTACGCCGCTTGGCTGGCCGAGCTGGGCGGCGAGGTGCGCACCGCCCCGGAGCTCGCCACCCGGATGATCGTCTTCGACCGCCGCGCCGCCGTCATCCCGGTGAACAGCGAGGACTCCGGCGCGGCCGCCGTGGTGCTGACCGGGAACGGCACGCTGACCGCGCTCTGTGCGCTGTTCGAGCACGTCTGGGCCTCGGCGCAGCCATTGGGCAAGGCCGGGGCCAAGGACCGGAGCGGGCTGACCGCCCAGGAGTCGACGGTCGTCCGGCTGCTGGCCCGGGGACTCACGGACGACGCCATCGCCAAGCGGCTCGGCGTCTCGCCGCGCACCGCCCGCCGCTCGGCGACCGATCTGATGGAACGGCTCGGCGCCCGTAGCCGGTTCGAGTTCGGCGTGCGCGCGGTCCAACGGGGCTGGCTGCCCTCCGAGGCCTGACCGACCGGCCGGGCGCGGGCCCGGGGCGTGTCCGGGGTGCACCCGCTCCGCCGTGGTCAGAACGACCGCCCCTCACCGTGGTACGGCGGCTGCGGCCCGACCGGGTCGGGACGGTCCCGCAGGTCGGCGCACAGGGCGGAGCTGAGCCTGGTCAGCAGCTCGGCGAGATCGGCGTACTGCTGCTCGTCCCAGTCCTCCAGCAGGCCGGCGAGTTGGGCGCGCCGGGCGGCGACCAGCCGCAGCGCCACCTCCTCCCCCGACTCGGTGAGCCGCAGCGGCAGCCCGCCGGTCCGCGCGGCCAGCCCCCGGCTCTCCACCTCCCGGACGGCCGCCTCGACGACGGCGAACGGCACGATCCGCCGCTCGGCCAGTTCGGCCGGCTCGACCGAGCCGTGCTGGTGCATCTGCAGGAGCAGCCAGCTGGAGGCGGGCAGCAGGTCCAGCCCGGCGGTGGCGGTGATCCGCCGGAAGAGGTCGCGCCGGGCCTCGCGGGTGCTCAGCACGGACAGCGCGCGGGCGATCTCGTCCAGGGAGCTGCGCTCCACCGGGTTCAGCCCGATGGACTCGCTCAGGTCCGGTGCGGTGACGGTGGACCGCAGCTTCTGCTCGCGCAGGAAGAGCGACAACACGAAGGCGACCGTCGCGACGGGCACCGCGTACAGGAAGACGCGGGTGATCGACTCGGCGTACGCGTGGTAGACCGCCGCCTGGGCGTCGGCGGGCAGCCGGGGGATGACCCTCGGGTCGGTGGTGACCGCCTCGGGCTGGAGGCCGGGTGGCAGCGGCACCCCCGCCAGGGCGTCGGCGAGGCGGTCCCGCAGCCCGCTCGCGAAGACCGTCCCGAAGATGGAGACGCCGAAGGAGGCCCCGATGGAGCGGAAGAAGGTCGCGCCCGCGGTGGCCACGCCGAGGTCCTCGTAGCCGACCGAGTTCTGCACGATCAGCACCAGGACCTGCATCACCAGGCCCAGCCCGAGGCCGAAGACCAGGAAGTAGAAGCTCGTCTCGGCGGTGCTGCTGTGCTCGTCGAGCCGGGAGAGCAGCAGCAGCCCGACGGTCGTGACGGCCGTTCCGGCGATCGGGAACGCCCGGTAGCGGCCGGTGCGGGCGACGACCTGGCCGGAGCCGATCGAGGTGACCAGCATGCCCAGGACCATCGGCAGCATGTGGATGCCGGACATGGTGGGCGAGACCTGCATGACCACCTGCAGGTAGGTCGGCAGGTAGGTGAGCGCGCCGAACATCGCGAAGCCGACCACGAAGGAGATCACCGCGACCAGGCTGAAGGTCCGCGAGCGGAACAGCCGCAGCGGCAGGACCGGTTCCACCGCCGTCCGCTCGACCTCGAGGAAGGCGACCAGCAGCACCAGCCCGAGCACGCCGAGGCCGACGATCTGCCAGGAGCTCCAGGCCCAGGTGGTGCCGCCGAGCGAGGTCATCAGCACCAGGCAGGTGGCGACGGCGGCGATCAGGACGGTGCCGAGGTAGTCGATCCGGTGCTCGCGCCGCACCTCCCGCCCGTGCAGCACCGCGGCGATCACCACCAGGGCGACGACGCCGATCGGCAGGTTGACGTAGAAGACCCAGCGCCAGCTGAGGTGGTCGACGAACAGTCCGCCGAGCAGCGGCCCGAGCACGCTGGTGACGCCGAACACGGCACCGAACAGGCCCTGGTAGCGGCCGCGGTCCCGGGGTGGGACGAGGTCGCCGACGATCGCCTGGGAGAGCACCATCAGCCCGCCGCCGCCCAGCCCCTGCAGCGCCCGGAAGGCGATCAGCTCGCCCATGTCCTGCGCGATCCCGCACAGGACCGAACCGAGCAGGAAGATCACGATGGAGGCCTGGAAGAAGCGCTTCCGGCCGTACATGTCGCCGAGCTTGCCCCAGAGCGGGGTCGCGGCGGTGGCGGCCAGCATGTAGGCGGTGACCACCCAGGAGAGGTGGTCGAGGCCGCCGAGGTCGCTGACGATGGTGGGCAGCGCGGTGGAGACGATGGTCTGGTCGAGGGCGGCGAGGAGCATCGCCAGCAACAGCGCGCCGATCGGCACCCAGAGGTTGGGGACGGCGGCCGTCGGCGGGCCGGGCTCGCCCGCCGGGCTCCGGTCGGACGCGGCGGGCGGATCCGTCACGGCGTCTCCGTGGGCATGGCGTCTCCGTGGGGTCGCGGGCACCGACCGGCAGCCCAGGCGGATGATCACTCCCAGCTCACCATGCTGGCAGATTCGCCCGGTTTTGTTCCTCCGGATTGAGCCGAACGTAAGCACCGGGGACGTCCACGGCGTCCGGGGCGTTCCCCGGAGGCGATCTCCGGGGCGGTCTCGGGGCGGTGTCGGAGCGGTCTCGGGACGTTCTCGGAGGGGCCAACCGGCACCAACCGGCACAACACCCCCGCAGCGGGTCGGACGCCCCTGTCCACCCTCCGGGCAGTCCTGCATAATCAGGCGCGATCGTGCGCCCGGGCCCCGCCCGGACGCCACCGGAACCGCACACGAGCACGACCCGAAACCGAGGAGGACCGGCCGATGCCGGACCAGCACTGCCCGACGTGCGGCACCGCACGCTCAGCCGGGTGCGGCTGTGTCCCGGACCCGAGCCTCACCGAGACAGCCGTCCTCCCCCACATCGAGGGCCCGCCGCTGGTCCGCCCGTACGTCCCGCAGACCGCCGACCAGGTGGCCGAGGAGGCCCCGGCGCACGCCCCGACCGTGGACCCGTTCGCGACCGCCGTGCTGCCGCCCGCCGCACCGGGGCAGTCGTTCGCTCCGGGCGGGCCGGTCACCGCGCCGCTCGGGCCGGACGCGGACGCCTACGCGACCACGGTGCTGCCGCCGGTCCACGCCGGGCAGCCCCCGCTCCGCCCGGACGCCGACGCCTACGCGACCACGGTGCTGCCCCCGGTGCCGGCCCCCGGGCCGGGCGCGTACGCGGCAGGGCCGCCGCAGACCCCCGGACAGCACGCCGGCGGGCACGGCAACGGGTACGAAAACGGGTACGGCGGCAACGGGTACGGCGGCAACGGGTACGGAGCCGGACACGAGGCCGAGTACGGGGCCGGGCAAGAGATCGGCCTGTTCCCCTTCGACAACGCCCCCGCCGGGCCCGACGCGCCGGACACCGGCGGACGGGCCGCACGCCGGGCGGCCGACCAGGCCGCCAGGAACCCGCTGACCGAGCGCAAGGGGCTGCTCGTCGGCGTCGGCGCCGCGCTGGTGGCGCTCACCATCGGCGTCGCGTACGCCGTGACGCCCTCCTCCGAGCCGGACGCCAAGCAGGCGAAGCCGCTGCCGACCACCACCCTGGCGCCCGCGCCGGTGGACCCGGCCCCCTCGGCGGTCCCCACCGCGACCACGCCGGCGCCGACCAGTGAGGCGCCGAGCCCGTCGGCGACGCCCACCCGCAAGCCGACGCCGACGAAGACGGCCACTCCGACGCCGACCCCCACTCCGACGCCGACGCCGACCCCGACTCCCACGCCGACCCCCACCCCGACGCCGACGCCCACCCCGACCCCCGCGCCCACCCCGCGGGTGCTGCAGGTCGGGATGGTCGGGCCCGACGTCCGGGACATGCAGCAGCGCCTCTACGCCGCCGAATGCGGATTCGTCGACAAGTCGATCATCTCCGGCACCTTCGACGACTGGACCAAATCGGTGCTCAGCAGCTACCAGCGCGAGAACCGGATCAAGGGCGAGAACGGCTTCTACGGTCCCAAGACCCAGGCCGTCCTCTCCGCCGACCCGGGCTGCTGATCCCCGGACACACGAAACGGGCGGCGCCCGCCGATCGGCGGGCGCCGCCCGTTCGCCGCTTCCGGGACGTCAGCCGGTGATCGCCCCGACGATGCTGACGGCCGCCAGCACCAGCATGATCCCCGCCGCCACCCGGATGATCAGCTTCATCGGCACGTACTTGAGCAGCTTCTGTCCGCCCACGATGGCGATCCCGCCGACGGCGCAGAGCGCCAGCCAGGAGCCGAGGCCGACGGCCAGCGGATCGGCGTACTTGGCGGCCAGGTTGGCGGTCATGATCTGGGTCAGGTCACCGAACTCGGCGATCGCGACGACCACGAAACTGGCCCCGGCCACCTTCCAGAAGCTGTTCGAGGACGGCTCCTTGGCCGCGTGCTCGTCCTCGTCCCCGCCGCCGTGGAACAGCAGCATCGCCGCGCCCGCCAGGAAGAGCACGCCCGTGACGAGCTCCACCCAGCGGTGCGGCAGCAGCGACAGCAGGTGCCCGGCGACCAGCGCGATCCCCACCTGCAGGGCGAAGGCGGCGGCGATGCCGGCGAAGACGTAGCTCGCCCGGTACTTGGTGCCGAGCACCAGGCTGGCCAGCGCGGTCTTGTCCGGCAGTTCGGCCAGGAAGACGATGCCGAACGTCAACACGGCAACGGTCAGGCTCATGCGCCCGCCTCGTTTCGCTCGGCAGGGACGTTCGCACGGACGCGCCCGTCGACGGCTCGTTCGGTTCGCTCACTCATCAAGGGAGGTTCCTCGGTCGGGCTGCCCGGCCGTCGCAGCTCCGTCAGGGGACGCTCCGGCCCGACAGCACTGGTCATGGTCACAGCACTGCGGCCGAAGGTCTCGCCGGCAACGCTCTACGAGCGGTGCCCCGGGCGCCGGGCCCCTGGGGGCCAGTATGTCGACGGTCCGGTGGAGGGCTACTCCCCTTCAACGCCCCCAAGGGTACCCGACGCCTTCCAGTGCCCCGGCTCCGTCGGCTGCCGGCCGCCGGCTCCCGGCTCCCGGCTCCCGGCTCCCGGCTCCCGGCCGTCATCGGCCTTCGCCCGGTTCCCCCGCCGTCACCAGGCCCCGGCCGACCAGTTCCAGCACCACCACGATCGCCACCGACTCCACCGCCAGCAACCCGATCAGCACGAACAGCTGCACCGCCCCCGCCTGGACGGGCGAGGCACCGCCGAGCAGCATCCCGACGAAGGCGCCGGGCAGGGTGACCAGGCCGACCGTACGGGTCTGGTCCAGGGCCGGGACGAGCGAGGTCGCCGCAGCCGTGCGGCAGATCTCCAGCCGTGCGTCGCGCTCCTCGAAGCCGAGCGCCAGCGCCGCCTCCACCTCCCCGCGCCGCAGCCGCAGCTCGTCCAGGGCGCGCCGCCCGGCCAGCGAGGTCGCGGTGAGCCCGCCGCCGATCAGGATGCCCGCGACCGGGATGACGGACAGGCCCTTCGGCGGCAGCAGCCCGACGCCCAGCAGCAGGGCGAGCACCGGCAGCACCCCGGCCCCGATCGGCGCGGCCGCCCAGACCCAGCCCGGCCCCGGGGTCATCCGCCGCCCGGCAGTGCGCACCGCGACGCCGAACATCAGCACCACGAACAGCGCCGACCACCACAGCGAGCCGACCACCCAGGTGATCACCGCGGCGACGGCCGCCAGCTGCACCACCGCGCGCAACCCGGCCCGCAGCACCGCGTGCCCGTGGCCGAGCTGCCCCCGCCCGGCCACCACGACGGCGGCCAGCAGCAGGACGGCGGTGACCACCCCGAGCACCGGCGTGACCGGCAGCAGCTGGCCACCGGACGCCGCAAGGTCCATCAGATCCAGCTGGTGAACCACATCCGGTCCTGCCAGGACGACATCGGGATCACCTCCGCCGTGTACAGCGGGTAGAAGAAGGCGAAGCAGCCGACGACCGCCAGCACGACGGCCCCCGCCCCGATCGCGCCGATCCGGCGGCGCCGGGGGCTGGATCCGGGCGGGCCGAGGATCGCCCCGAGCATCTGGGCGACGGCCAGGCACAGGAACGGCACCAGCACGACCATGTAGAAGGAGAAGATCGTCCGCTCCTGGTAGCGGAACCAGGGCAGGTAGATCCCGGCCACCGCGCACAGCACCGCGCCGGAGCGCCAGTCCCGCCGGAAGAACCAGCGCCACAGCAGGTAGACCAGCGCGAAGCAGGCCGCCCACCAGAGGAACGGCGTGCCCAGGCCCAGGATCTGCGCCGCGCAGCCGCCGGAGGAGGTGCAGCCGCGGGTCCCGTTCGGGATCTGCTCCCAGTACATGGAGACCGGGCGGCCGTCGACCAGCCAGGCGAAGGGGTTGGACTGGTAGGTGTGCGGGGTGCTCAGACCGGTGTTGAAGTCGTACATCTGCGAGTGGTAGTGCCACAGGCTGCGCAGCGGTGCGGGCACCCAGCTCATCGGCACCTGCGGCAGCGGGACGCCGAGGAAGCTGTCCGGGGACAGCCCGGCGCGGCCGTCGGCCCAGTGCCGGTCGTAGCCGCCCTCGCCGCTGCCGCCGCTGAGCAGCCAGCCGCCCCAGGCGCCGACGTACACCACCAGGGCCGAGCCCACCATGGCGAGGAGGGCGGGCCCGGCGTCCCGGCGCAGCATGGAGCGCCAGGGGCGGCGGGCGCCCGCCCCGCGGCGGCCGGCCTGGTCCCACAGGACGGTCAGGATGCCGAAGGCGGCGAGGATCGGGGCACCGTTCCACTTGACCGCGCAGGCCGCGCCGATCAGCACCCCGGCGGCGATCCGCCAGGGGCGCCACCCGAGCCGGACGGTGTCGCCGTCGGCGGCCTCGGCGAGCCGGGCGCGGGCGTGGTCGCGGTCGATCAGCAGGGCACCGAAGGAGCCGAGCACGAAGAACATCTGGATGCCGTCGAGCAGGCCCACCCGGCTCATCACCAGCGCCAGGCCGTCCACCGACATCAGCAGCGCGGCGGTGCAGCCGATCAGGGTGGAGCCGAAGAGCCGGCGGCCGATCCGGGCCAGCATCAGCACGGTGAGGGTGCCGAGCAGCGCCGTCATGAACCGCCAGCCGAAGGGGTGCAGTCCGAACAGCTGCTCGCCGATCGCCATCACCCATTTGCCGAGCGGCGGGTGCGCGATGAACTCGGGCGCGGAGCCGAGCGGGACGGACTGCGGGACGGCCAGGATGTCGGCGTTGGCGTGGTCGGGCCAGTTGGCCTCGTAGCCCTGCCGGAGCAGCGACCAGGCGTCCTTGGGGTAGTACGTCTCGTCGAAGACGAAGGCGTTGGGGTAGCCGAGGTTCCAGAACCGCAGCAGCCCGGCGAAGATCGCGACGCCGATCGGCCCGAGCCACCCGGAGCGGTCGGCCGCCCAGCGGACCACGCCCCCGCGCGGGGCCGGTGCGGGGTCGGCCGGGGCCGGGGCCGCCGGGGGGTGCGTGAGCGCCGCTTGCGTCATAGCCTCGCCGATTCGCCTGTCTGCTCTGCCCGGGCCCGGCGCTGGGGCCTGGTCCGGGCGGTCAACAGCCACTGACACTATGTGGCGGTGGTCGCGAAGCCAAGCGCGACGGGCGCCGACCAGGTGACCTGGTCGGCGCCCGTTTCACACGCTCGCACGTGCCCTTTCGTCACGCGGCGGTCTGCAGCTCCCGGACCGGGACGGCGTGGACCACGGCCGGGGCGGCGTTGTCCTGCTCCGGCGTGAGGTACGGGCGGAGCCGCAGCGCCAGGGCGACGATCAGCAGTGTCGAGCCCGCCATCGCCGCCAGGTAGAGCGGCCAGGTGCCGGAGCCGACCAGCAGCACGCCGACGGCCGGGCCGACCGCGATCGCGATCTGCTTCACCAGGGAGTAGCCGGCGTTGTAGGTGCCGAGCAGCCGGGCCGGGGCGAGGTCCGCCACCATCGGGCCCATGGTGGGCGCGAGCAGCGACTCGCCGACGCCGAAGAGGGCGTAGATCGAGACGATGGCGACCGTGGCGGCCATGGTCTCGGTCCGGATCAGGCCGGCCACCAGGGCCATCGCCCAGGCGCCGAGCCAGACCAGGCCGGCCGCGGCCATCGCGGTGGTGCGGCGGCGGCGCGCGGTGATCCGCACCATGAACATCTGCAGCACCACGATGGTCAGCGCGTTGGCGCCGATCGCGAAGCCCAGGGTGGAGGGCGCGGTGCCGACGGTGTCGGTGGCGAAGGCCGCCACACCGGACTCGAACTGGCCGTAGCAGGTGAAGAAGATCAGCCCGGCGAGCAGGCAGAGCCGCAGCATCGCCTTGTCGGCGACCAGCGCGCGCAGGCCGGTCGGGCCGTCGCCCTTCTCGTGGACGGCGCTCAGCTGGAACCGCGGCATCCGGGCCGTGCCGGTGACCAGGGCCAGGCCGAGGAAGGTCGCCGCCTCGATGGTGAACAGCCGGGTGAGGCTGGCCGGGTCGGTGACGTCGACGATCTGCCCGCCGACCAGCGCGCCGATGCCCATGCCCAGGTTGACCAGGGTGAACTGCAGCGCGAAGGCGTGCGAGCGGGTCGCCGCCGTCGAGCAGCGGACGATCATCGTGGCCAGCGCCGGCTGGCAGGTGGTGACACCCGCACCGAACAGGAAGGAGGAGACCAGCAGGGCCGGGGTGCCGGTGGCGTGGCCGAAGGCGAACGCGCCGGTGGCGGCGAGCGCCGTACCGGCCAGCAGCACCGGACGGGGGCCGTACCTGTCGATGCCGCGCCCGGTGAACGGCAGCACGGCGAGGGCCGCCAGCGCGAAGACGGTGAACACCATCCCGGCCGCCAGCGAGCCCAGGCCGCGCACCTGGTCCACGTACACGAACATGTACGGCATCGTGAACCCGCTGCCGAACGCACTGAGCGCGTTGCCGATCTGGACGCGGCGCAGCGGGCCACCCGCCCCGCGACGCGGCCTCCGCTGCTTCACCGTGCCGACCACCGTGCACATCCCTTCCTGGCTTCGACTGGATACTCTTAAGTCCAGAAGATTTCAGAGCTAAAGTTTGACGAGATAAAGTCTTAGCACCAGAAGGCTGTGGAGTCAAAGGCTTAAGGGGTGCACGCTCGTGCGACACTGGTCCGCATGACTACGGACAAGCCGGCGCCGGCTGCCGGAAAGCCCGCACCGGCCACCCCCCTGGAGCTCGGAATCGCCGAGCAAGTGGCGCTCTACCAGCGGGAGTTCCCCACCGTGGACCCCCAGGTGGAGACCATCGTGCAGACCCTCAACCGGGTCTCCCGGCGGATGGGCGTGGCGTACGACCGGCAGCTGACCGTGCTCGGAATCACGTCCGCCGAGTGGGAGGTGCTCAAGGCCCTGGTGGTCGCCGGCAGCCCGTACCGGCTGGGGCCGGGCGAGCTGGCCAAGCGGCTCGGACTCACCCCGGCGGCGATGACGCACCGGATCGACCGGATGGTGGCCGACGGCCTGGTCACCCGGGAGCGGGACGAGTCCAACCGGGTGCGGGTGATCATCGAGCTGACCGAGACCGGCCGCGACAAGTGGCTGGAGTCGATGCGGATGGCGGCGGTGTTCGAGGAGGAGCTGCTCCAGGACGTCGTGGGCCCCGAGCGCACCGCGCTCTCCGGCCTGCTGGCCCGGATGCTGCGGCGGATCGAGGAGACCCAGCCCGACGCCCTCGGCCGCACCGCCGACCTGGACTGAGCCGGCGCCGGCCCGGGGCCGCCGCGCCCGGCGAGCGGGGCGCGGCGCCCGGGAACGAAAGGGTCCGGCCCGCCGGGGGTGCTCCCCCGGCGGGCCGGACTCGTCCGGGTGCCGCGCAGGCCCGTCGGGGCCCCGGTCATCCGGTGGTTCGGGTCGTCAGCAGGGACCGTTGTCGGTCCAGACGCCCCACTGGCCGCTCAGGCTCGGGTCCTCGCCCTTGGTCCACCACTTGTTGGTGTAGTAGTGGCCCTTCCACGAGACCTTGGTGCCGCCGGCCGCGTAGGTGGTGTTCGGGTCCCAGCTCGGGGCGGCCGAGCAGGTGGCCGGCGAGGTCGGGGTGCCGGTCGGCGTGCCGGTGGGGGTGCCCGTCGGCGTGCCGGTGGGGGTGCCCGTCGGCGTGCCGGTCGGCGTCTGGGTCGGGGTCGGCGTGCCGGTCGGCGGGGCCGGGCAGGCCGCGGCGGAGCCGTTGGTGGCGTTCACCATCGTGTCGAACAGCCCGGTCCGGGTGCCGAGGTCGTAGAGCGAGAAGGCGAAGGAGCCGCCGAGGCCGTTGCAGTGCGCGTAGTCGAGCTTGGCCTGGATCGACTTGGTGTCCTCACCGCTCCAGAAGGTGTTGCCGTCGTAGAAGTACGTGGCCTTGGCGTCGTCGTCCCAGAAGGTCCTGGACGGGTTGTCGACGAAGCCCGCGAGCTCCTTGTACATCTGGATGCCGGGGACGTTGCCGGACATCGCCGCGCCGGCCGCCGGGCTGGCGGCGGGCTGGAAGAGGCCGTGCTTGCCGTTGTCCTTCACGCCGGTCCAGCCGCGGTAGTAGAACGGCACACCCATGTTGATCTTGTTGGCGGGGAACCCGCCGGGGATGCCGTACTGCGCGTCGCCGACCGTCCACGCCTTGACGGCGTTGTCGATCGAGTACTTTCCGTTGCCCGGCTTGGCCGGGGTCGACGGGTCGTTCGGGCCGGAGTAGAGCGGGGCCTGGTGGTTCGTCGGGCCCTGCGCGTCCCAACCTCCGTGCATGTCGTAGGTCATGACGTCGAGGAAGGTCAGGTACTGACCGATCTTGTCGGTCTCGACGTTCATGATCTTGTCCTGGCCGGCGCCGACCGCGGCCGACAGGGCGTAGGTCTTGCCGTCGGTCTTGCCCTGCGCGTCCAGCTGGGTGCGGAACTCCTTCAGCAGCGCCGTGAAGTTCTGCTTGTCGGCCGGGCTGGAGATGTTGCCGGTGTGGCCGCCGCCGCCCGGGTACTCCCAGTCGATGTCGACGCCGTCGAAGATGCCGGCCGCCGAGCCCGGGCCGCCGTAGCCGGCGTCGGACGGCAGGTTGCCCTTGATGAACATGTCGAGGCACGACGACACCAGGTGCTTGCGCGAGGCGTCCGTGGCGGCCGCCGCCGAGAAGTACTTGGAGTAGGTCCAACCACCCAGCGAGATAAGGACCTTGAGGTTGGGGTTCTTCGCCTTCAGCTTCTTCAGCTGGTTGAAGTTGCCCGCGACGGGCTGGTTCCAGACGTCGCCGACGCCGTCGACCGAGATGTCCGCGCCGAAGCTCTTCTGGTAGTCGGCGAACGCGTCACCCGCGCCGTCGCCCGCGTTGGGGTTGTTGTCGTTCGTGTCGGCGGCCTTGGTGGCCTCGAAACACCCCAGGTCGGTCGGATGGATGTTGGCGAAGTCGTAGATCAGGTAGTCCAGCTTCCCGGCCACCCCGGTGTCCTGGATCGTCTTGGGGTAGTAGCCGTTCGCGTAGATCGACCACTGGTCGAAGTAGGCGACCTTGATGCCGCCGCTGGTGGCGGGCGCGCCGGTGGAGTTGGTGGTCGCGGCGTTGGCCGCGCCGCCGCCGGACAGCGCGAGGCCCGCGCCGAGCAGGACGGAGGCGGCGGTGCCGGCCGCGACGGCGGCCAGGCTCTTCGGACGGCGTCGGCGGCCGCCCTGCGGAGCCGGGGTCCCGGCCCTTTCGATGCGTGAGCGCAGCATGCGTACGTGACTCCTGGTTGTGGGGGAGGTTCCCGCCGCCCCGGGGGCGCGCGTCCGGGGTGGGGCCGAACGACCGGGACATGACAGGAATGGGTGGGGAATCGAGCGGTTCGGGCCGTGACGGGACACCGGGATGTGCCGAACCGGCGCCGGCGGCACGAGGCCGTCGACGCCGGTTCAGGGGCTCCCTGCACCTGGGCATAAAAATGGACTAGACCAACTCGCCCGTCAAGGGGTCCTGTTGGGCCTTGAGTTCCGCTTAAGGTTCCGCCCCCGATCCGACCGGGCGTCATCACCTGGCTTCAGTACCGGGCGTCAGTACCGGATCGCGTTGGCCACGTCGGCCTTGACCGTGCCCGAGAGCTGCCGGTTGCTGCGCGCGGCCGCCT
This sequence comes from Kitasatospora sp. NPDC038210, assembly GCF_055600605.1. NCBI lineage: Bacteria > Bacillati > Actinomycetota > Actinomycetes > Kitasatosporales > Streptomycetaceae > Kitasatospora > Kitasatospora sp. NPDC038210. Next base: position 22,986 of record NZ_JBVJYK010000012.1, read on the forward strand.
GGACGCTCTGCCCGGCGGCCAGCTCCGGGACGGTCACCGCGGTGGCGTCGACCACCTTGCCGGACTCGTCGGTGAAGTTCACCTGGATCACGTACTTGTACGACTGCTGACCGTGGTTGGTGACGGTCAGCTGCACCTGGGTCCTGTTGTCCGTGCCGGTGGTGACCGCCCCGACCGTCACGTCACCCTTGGCGTCCAGCCCGCCCTTGACCCCGGACACCGCCGAGGAGGCCGCCGACACCGCCTCCGAGGCCCGCGCCTCCGCCGACGCCAGGGCCGAACCCGCCCCGCTCGCCACCGAGGCCAGCGCCGAACCCGCCCCGCCGACCGCCGAGGCCAGCGCCGAGGCGGCGGAGGCGGCGGCACTCGCGCCCTTCTCCGCCGCGGACACCGCCTGGGAGGCCACACTGCTCGCGCTCTGCCCGGAGGAGCAGCCCGCCAGCGCGGCCGCGCCGACCAGCGCCGCCGTCAACACCCCTGCCACGGCGGGTCGTCGACGGCGCAGCGGTGACGCGTCCAGGTCCTGGGCGGTGACCCTCGCGCCCGTGGCAGCGGCCCCGGCACCCGGGGCGGTGACCCTCGCGCCCCGGGCAGCGGCTCCCGTGCCCGGCGCGGTGACCCGGGTGTGCGACTGGCGGTCCATGCGGTCCCTCGATTCCGGTCGGCCGGTTCCGGTCGGCGCCGGGCTGTCCGGCCCGCCTCCCCGCCCACCCTCCGAGGCCCCGGGGGCAGCCGCCAGCAGGGCTGCTGCCTCCGGGTGACCGCGCGGCCCGACCACGCGGCCGGACCACGCGCCCCGACCGCGCGACCCGACTGCCGACCCGCCCCGGCCCGGCCCGGCCCGTCAGGACAGCCCGGAGCCCTCCTGTTCGTCCGCCTCCACCGCGGCCCGCTCCTCGCGCAGCCGCACCACGTGCCGGCGCCGCGCAACCACGCCGTACGCGCCGGCCGCGCTCGCCACGAAGGACAGCACGCCCAGCCAGGGCCGGTCGAACACGTGGCCGGTCGCGTGGTCCAGCGAGTACCGCCCGGCGCCGGCCAGGCCGATCGCCAGCCCGGTCGCACCGAGGAAGGCCGGGTACTCGTAGCCGCCACCCATGGCGAAGAATCCGGCCGGGGCGTGCACCGCCACGGCGGTCGCCATCGTCCCGGCCACCACCGCGCCGGCCGCCGGCGTGGCCAGCCCGGCGACCAGCAGCGCGCCGCCGCCCGCCTCGCCGAGCCCGGCCGCGATCGCGCTCTGCCGGGCCGGATGGAAGCCCATCTGGTCCATCGCCTGGGTGGTGCCCTCCAGGCCGCCGCCCCCGAACCAGCCGAACAGCTTCTGGGTGCCGTGCGCGATCAGCACCCCGCCGACCGCGCTGCGCAGGGCCAGCAGGCCCAGGTCCTTACGGTTCAGGCACATGTCGCATCCTCGATTCCGCGGCGGAGTGTCCCTGCCGGTGGCCGCTGCCGGTGGTCCCCGCCGGTGGTCGTGCCGACGGAACTGCCGGTGGGGCCGCCGGCGTGGCGGTCCTCCCTCCATAGCAACCGAGACCGCCCGTGCGTTCGAGCCGGAGCCGCCATCCGGGCGAATTCACCGCCGATCGGGAATGAACCGCCGACCGGGATGCGGCGCGAACCGGCGAGACGCACGCCACGCCCGGCCGCGGGGCGTGGCGGACCGGCCGCCCGCGGTGCCGCGGTCATGCTGGGCGCATGTTCGTCTTCAACCTGAGCAGCGCGTTCATCACCTTCTTCGCCGTGGTCGGCCCCCCGAAGACCCTGCTGGCCTTCGCCCGGCTGGCCACCACCCGCAGCACCCGGGAGCTGCGGCGGCTGGCGGCGTGGAGCACGGTCATCTCGGCGGTGATCGGCCTGGTGCTCGGGTTCACGGCGGACGAGGTCAGCACCCTCTTCCACATCAGCGACCAGTCGCTGCAGCTGGCGGGCGGGCTGATCTTCTTCGTCTACGCGGTGGCGCTGGTCTTCGGCGTCCACCTCGGCGGCAGCAGCGAGGAGGACGAGCACCTGTCGAACCCGCTGGTGGACGGCATCCGCGAACTGCTGCTGCCGTACATCGCCAGCCCGCTCGCGGTCTCCGCCGTGCTGGTCGCCTCGCTCAACCGGGACGACTGGGCCTGGAAGGCCACCGTCGCCGCAGCGTACGTGGCCGTCACGGTGATCAACTACGTCTGCGTGGCCCTGCTGGCACCGCTGATGCGGCGCACCCACCGGACCTCGCTGGAGGTGCTGTCCCGGCTGCTCGGGCTGCTGCTGGCGGCGGTCGGCGTGGAGCTGGTCCTGGCGGGCCTGGCCGGGCTCGGGGTGCCCGTGCCCGAGGCGCACTGAGCCCGGCCCCGACCGCCCCGGCCGCAGGTCGGGGCGGTCGGGGCATCGGCCGGGCCGCCGTTCAGGCCGCCGCCAGCCTCGCCAGCACCTCGCCGATCCGCTCGCGCACCTGCGGGTCGGCGGCCAGCCCGTCCGGGCCGACCGCCCCGCGCTCCAGTGGGATCCGGACACAGGCCTCGTCCACCACGGCCGCGCCGGTGTAGCCGAGGACGGTGCGCAGAGTCGCCTCGGCGCCCCCGCCGCGGCCGGGCCCGGCGGCGTTGATCCAGGCGGCCGGCTTGTCCGAGATCTCCACGCCGCCGACCGTCCAGTCCAGCAGGTTCTTGAACGAGCCCGGCAGCGTCCCGGCGTACTCGGGCGTGCAGATCAGCAGCGCGTCGGCCGCCTCGATCGCGGCCCGCAGCGCGGCCACCGGGCCGGGCAGCGGGTCGGTGTCGTCGTCCGGGTTGAAGTGCGGCAGCTCGGCCAGCCCGGAGTAGTACGTGGTGCGCAGGCCCGGGGCGGCGGCGGCGACGGCGACGGCGGCAGCCGTCCGCAGCACGGTCTCGTTGGTGGAGCCGGCCCGCAGACTCCCCGGCAGCAGCAGGATGTGGCGCTCGTTCGACATGCGGTGGAACCTACTCCTTGACGTCGACGTCAGGGCCAGGCAGGACCGTTCGCCGAGGGCCGCGCGCCCGGTCAGCGCGGCGCCAGCGGCCGCCACGGCACCGGGCTGGAGAGGATCATCGAGCTGGCCGGCTGGCCGTAGCCGCCGAGCCGGTCGCACAGCGCCTCGAACTCGGCCATCGTCGGCACCGCGACCAGCAGCACGCAGCAGGCCCCGCCGGTGACCCGGTGCAGCTGGAGCACCTCGGGCCAGGTCGCCACCTCCGGGTCGCGCAGCACGCAGCGCGGGCCGTAGCACTGGATCTGCACCAGCGCGGTGATCGGCAGCCCGGCCCGGGTCGGGTCCACGTGGGCGTGGTAGCCGCTGATCACCCCGTCGGCCTCCAGGCGGCGGACCCGTTCGGCCACCGCGGGTGCGGACAGGCTCACCCGGCGGGAGAGTTCGTTGTACGAGAGCCGGGCGTCGGCCTGCAGCTCGGCCAGCAGGCGGCGGTCGACGGCGTCCATGGCGGGCTCCCCGGGTGATCGGGATCAAGTGGTTTTCATTCGTAAAGCGAATCCGCCGAACGCCTCGTGAACGACAGCTCCGAAGGCAGTTGCGGTGTCCGTCGACCATTCAAGCGGGGGCCACCCCCGCCGCACAATGGGCACCCGGTGGAACCAGGCAGTCCGTCTGGTTCACCGGAGCGGGCGAGGGGCCCGGACGGATCAGGAGGCATCGGGATGGGGCACGACACGGTGGAGACACCCAACCTGTCGTTCGGTCGGGACAGGACGCCGGGTCGGAGCACCCCGTACGCCCAGTACGTCCGGCTGGACGAGCTGCACAGCCTGCAGCACCCGCGCAGCAAGGAGCCCGCCGAGCTGTCGTTCATCGTCACCACCCAGGTCATGGAGCTGCTCTTCGACCTGATCCGGCACGAGTGGACGATCGCCCGGCAGGCGCTGCGCGAGGACGACCTGCCCACCGCGCTCGCCGCGCTGCGCCGGGGCACCCACGCCCAGGACGTGCTGGTGGAGTCCTGGGACCTGCTGGGCACCATGACGCCGCAGGAGTTCAACTCCTTCCGCTCGCTGTTCGGCGAGGCCTCCGGCTTCCAGTCCGCGGCCTTCCTGCACCTGGAGTTCCTGCTCGGCAACAAGAACGCCGCCCTGCTGACGATGTACGACGGCATGCCGGACACCCAGGACGGGCTGGTCGAGGCGCTGCGTTCCCCGGGCCTGTACGACGAGGCGCTGGCGCTGCTGGCACGGCGCGGCCTGGAGCTGAGCCCGGCGCACTCCGAGCAGCGCTACCGCCCGTCCGAGGAGGTCGCGGCGGCCTGGCGCCGGGTGTACACCGAGCCGGAGTTCGCCGCGCTGCAGCCGCTCGGCGAGGCCCTGCTGGACGTCGCGGAGCGGGTCACCCGCTGGCGCCAGCGACACCTGTCCGCGGTCAAGCGGACCATGGGCGGCAAGCCCGGCTCGGGCGGCTCCAGCGGGCTGACCTGGCTGCGCAAGTCCGCCGAGCAGGACGTCTTCCCGGAGCTGTGGACGATCCGGGACGAGCTGTGAGCGAGGAGAACGAGGGAATGGGCATGACCACGCGCGAGGAGTGCGAGGCGCTGGACGCCGTCGACCCGCTGGCGGCGTTCCGCAAGGAGTTCGCGCTGCCGGACGGGGTGATCTACCTGGACGGCAACTCGCTGGGCGCGCTGCCGGTGCGCACGCCGGAGCGGGTGCGCCAGGTGGTCGAGGAGGAGTGGGGCCGGGAGCTGATCCGCAGCTGGAACGACGCCGGCTGGTTCGAGCAGCCGTACCGGCTGGGCCGGCGGATCGCGCCGATGATCGGGGCCGATCCGGCGGAGGTCGTCGTCTGCGACACCACCTCGGTGAACCTGTTCAAGGTGCTGGCGGCCGCGCTGGGCCTGCGCCCGGGCCGGCGCACGGTGCTCGGCGACGCCGAGGCCTTCCCGACCGACCTGTACATCGCCGAGGGCGTGACCGGCCTGGTCGAGGGTGCGCGCAGCGTGCTGATCCGGCCGGAGGAGCTGGACCGGCACCTGGACGGGGACGTCGCCGCGGTCGTCCTCTCGCACGTGGACTACCGCACCGGCGAGCTGTTGGACATGCCCGGGATCACCGCCCGGGTGCACGCCGCGGGCGCGCTGATGATCTGGGACGTGTGCCACGCGGTGGGCGCACTGCCGGTCGAACTCGGTGCCGCGAACGTGGACTTCGCGATCGGCTGCACCTACAAGTACCTGAACGGCGGCCCCGGCGCACCGGCCTTCCTGTACGTCGCCGAGCGCCACCTGGCGGCGGGTCCGCTGCAGCCGCTGAGCGGCTGGTTCGGGCACGCCCGCCCGTTCGCCTTCGAGCCCGGGTACGACCCCAAGCAGGGCATCGGCCGCTTCCTGACCAGCTCGCCCTCGCTGCTCGGCCAGGCCGCCCTCGGCGCCTCGCTGGACGTCTGGGAGCGGGCCGACCTCGCGGCGGTGCGGGCGAAGAGCCTGGCGCTGACCGACCTGTTCATCGAGCTGACCGAGGGCCTGGACGGCATCGAGGTGGTGACCCCGCGCGAGCACGCCCGGCGCGGCAGCCAGGTGGCCCTGCGGCACGCCGACGGCTACCCGGTGGTGCAGGCGCTGATCGAGCGCGGGGTGATCGGCGACTTCCGCGCGCCGGACCTGATGCGCTTCGGCTTCACCCCGCTCTACCTCTCGTACACCGAGGTGTGGGACGCCGCGCGGCAGCTGGCCGAGGTGCTGGAGAGCGGCGAGTGGCGGGCGGAGCGCTTCTCCCGCCGGGGCGAGGTGACGTAGGCGGGTTCGGCCGGGGTGAGGCCGGGTGAGGCCGGGCGCCGCCGTGGGGTCCGGGGCGCCGGCCCGCTGCAGCAGTGGGCCGACGCCCGGACCGGCGCGGCACCGTGACGAAGGTCATGCCCGCGCCGAGTTGGATCACCATCGACCCAGGGGAGACTGCCGATTGACGGTACGTCAGTCCACAGGGAGGTCGCGTGAACCTCGAACTCGGCCCGCTCAAGCCCGAACCGGTCCCGCTGGGGCTCGGCCTGGCACTGTTCCTCCTGGTCCTCTGGGCGCTCGGCCGGCACCTGCTCCCCCGCATCGAGCGGGTGCAGGCCGAGCGCTGGGAAGCCACCGAGGGCCGGATGGAACGCGCGGAGGCCCTGCAAGCCGAGGCCGACGCCGTCCGGGACGCCCACCTGCGGGCACTGGCGGAGGCCCGGCACGAGGCCGCCCGGATCCGGGAGGACTACGCCGAACGCGGCGCGGCGGCGATCGCCGCGGCCCGCGCCGAGGGCCTGCGCGCCCGGGACGCCCTGCTGGCCACCGGCCGCGCGCAGATCGCCGCCGACCGGGCCACCGCGGCCGACCTGCTCCGACAGGACGTCGGCGAGCTGGCCATCGCCCTGGCCGGGCGGGTGGTCGGCGAGCCGGTGCACGACGTCGCCGCCCGGCGCCGCACGGTGGCCCGCTTCTTCGAGACGAACTAGCCCTCTCAGCAGGCCAGTTCGGCCACGAGCTTCCGGTAGGTGTCGAAGGCCGGTTTGCGCGAGTAGTCGTCGCGCAGCAGGCCGAAGTGGGGGAAGAGCCCCGCACCCGCGCTGTCTGCGTCCCGCAGCGCGAAGAACGCGTAACCGGTGACGGTGAGTTCGTCGGCCAGCCCGGCGACCGTCCGGACCACCTCCTCGACCACCTCGGCCTGCCGCGCCTCGCTCCGACCGGGACCGGTGGGCCACCCGTTCTCGCAGATCCGCAGCGGCACGGCGGGACCGATGCCGGCCCTGGGCAGCCAGTCCCGCCGGAATCCGGTGACCACCGCCCGCACAGCGTCGGCGAGCCGGCCCGCCGGGACGGGGCGGAAGACGTCCGGGAAGAAGTCCACGCCGACGTAGTCCAGGGCGCGGTGGAAGCGCTCGTCGGCGAGCTCGCCGAGCTCGGACCAGAAGGTGTCCGCGGGGTCGAAGGACGGCACCGCGTTGAAGCCGACGGCCAGCCGGTCGAACCCGCAGGCCAACGCCTCCTCCTTGGCCGCGATCACGCCCGCCACCAGCGCCCGGAGGACGTTCGGGATACTGCCGTCGACGGGCGGCAGGTCGAGGTTGGGCTCCTCGCAGATCTGGAGCACCGCGACCCGGTGGCCCTCGGCCCGGACGGTGCGCCGGACGAAGTCCAGCCAGCCCGCCGACCCCCCGCTGCGGTCCCGGTACTGGAGCACCAGGTCGAGCTTCCGCCCCTCGACGGCGTACTGCTCGGGACGGTCGGGGGCGCGTCCCGGATCGGCATACGAGCGGTAGGCGCGGACCTGGAACTCGGCTGCCTCGCCCTGGAGTTCGCGCAGGGCAGCGGTGATCAGCGCCGGGTCGTCGGGGCGGACGGGAGCGAGCACGCCGGTCTCGTCTCCGAGCAGTCCGCCGGGATAGATGCCGAAGGTGAAGGTCATGCCGCCACCGTAGCGGATAATTTTGGTGTCACTGCAAGTTTGATGTGACACCATGGTCCTGGCGTAGGATCCGGCCATGGGACTCCGTGAACTCAAGAAGCAGCAGACCCGGGAACTCCTGGCCGACACCGCCATGGGCCTGTTCGCCGAGCGCGGCTTCGACCGGGTCACGGTGGTCGAGGTGGCCCGGGCCGCCGGGGTCTCCCCGAACACGGTCTTCAACTACTTCCCCACCAAGGAGGACCTGTTCTTCGACCGGCAGGACGCGGTGGTCGCGCACCTCGCCGAGGTGGTCCGGCACCGCACGCCCGACAGGTCCGCCGCGGCCGCCGTCCGGGCGGACCTGCTGGCCGCGCTCGCGGACGGGGAGCCGACGATCGGGCTGAGCCCGCGGATGGCCGCGTTCTGGCAGATCGTCGCGGACAGCCCGGCACTGCGGGCCCGGCTGCTGGAACTCGGCGAGCGGGCCGAGGCGGCACTGGCGGCCGTGCTGGCCGAGGAGACGGGAGCCGCGGAGGACGACCCGCTCCCCCGCGTGGTGGCCGGGGCCATCGCGGGGGCCCACCGCGCGGTGCTCGGCGAGATCCGGCTGGCCATCGTGGCCGGCGAACCCGCCGAGGCCGTCCGGAACAGGATCCGGGAGACGGTGGAACGCGCCTTCGACCTGCTCGCCTCGGGGCTCGCGAAGTACCCGGCGCCGCGGTAGGACCGACACCCGGGAACGCCCCGGGCCGCCCGATCGGATCGACTCGGGCGGCCCGGGACAGCGGCCGGGCGTCCTGGCGTTCAGGCCCGTCAGCTGTGGCGGCCGCGACGACGGGCGGCCATCACGGCCAGACCGCCGAGACCGAGCAGGCCGACGCCCGCCAGGCCGAGGACCACCGGGGCGTTGCCCGCGCCGGTGGAGGGCAGCTCACCGCCGTCCCCGGGGTGGTGGCCGGTCGGCTGCCCGCTCGGGTGCCAGGTCGGGTGGTGGCTGCTCGGGGCCGGCCCCGAGCTTGAGGTCGAGGCGCCGGCCGACGGCGAGTGGTGGTGGCTCCCACTGGCCGACGGCGAGTGGTGGCTCGGACTGGGGGAGGTCGGGTGCGGTGACGTCGGGTGCGGTGACGTCGGGTGCGGCGAGGTCGGGTGCGGCGAGGTGGGGGACGTCGGCGCCGGCGACGTCGGCGAGGAGGTGGGCGACGGCGAGGTCGAGGTCGGCGACGGGCTGGGCGTCACCGTGCACTCCGGCAGGTCCCCGTCGAACGGGTAGCTGTGGATCTCGTAGCCGCCGGTGCCGGTGTGGATCAGGCTGCCCGCCAGGTACACCCGGCCGTTCATGCCCGCCTGGCCGATGGTCGTGGTGCCGGCCGGGTTCCCGGCCAGGACCGATCCCTGGAACTGGGCACTGCCGAGGATCCGGGCCGAGGTCGCGGTCGGGAAGTTGTACATCAGCTTCGAGCGCATCCCGGTGGTCTGGTCGCCCGGCAGCGCGGTGCCCGTGTAGGTGTTGATGACCGGGCTGTCGCCGAGCATGTTCACCACGACGGTGGCGCCGGCCGGGATGCCGGTGAAGACCAGGCCGATCTGCCCGCCGGTCGGCGAGGCGAGGTCGCGGGTGACGTTGAAGACCTGTCTCGCGCTGGTCCCGTCGCCGGTGAAGGTCGCCGTGCTGGAGGAGATGTCGACGGTGCCGGTCGCCGTGGCCCGCCCGACGCAGTCGGAGGTCTCCTCGATCCGGGTCAGCACCGCCCGGTAGGGCGCGGCGGCGGCGTCGTCCTGGATCGACCAGCCGGTGGGGTCGATGTTGACGGTGCCGGTCACGCTGCCCGCGTGGCGCAGGTTGCCGAAGGCCTGGCCGTGCGAGTCACTGCCGCCGATCAGGATGCGGTTGCCCCGCCGGACGTCGACGTTCCCGCCGGTGGTCACGAAGTCGCTGCCGTCCGGCGGCGGGACGCGCGAGCCGACGCCGACGACGCCCATGTTGTAGACGCCGCCGCCGTCCTTCTCGACGGTCAGGTCCCCCAGCACGACGATCTTGCCCTCGGCCTCGGCGGCGCGGCCGTTCACGGTGTAGTCGCCGCCGGTGAAGACGTTGACGGTGGAGTCCCGACCGGTGAAGTCGCCGTTGTTCGGCGCCGGCCAGGTGGCCGGGCAGTCCGGTCCGGTGCAGGCGCCGAGCGGCGGGGCCAGCGGAGCGGCCGAACCGACCGTCAGCACGGCGGCCAGCGGCAGCGCGGCGACGCCGGTGGCCACCGCCACCCGGACGGCGCGGCGGCCGCTGCAGGCGGGCGTTCTCACGGCGGTCGTTCTGTGATCCGGCGAACCGGTGGCCTGACCCATCGACAATTCCTCCGCGCATAAGAAAAGGGCAGGCCGAATGACCTGCCATGTTCCGTGTTATCTGCCGTCAATCCCACATTTCCGGGGCATCCAACCCTAAATCGGACTATTCGCACCTATGGACCCTCAGAACGGGTCCGAACACTCACCCGGACGGCGCAGCAGCACTCGGGCCTCGACCACCGGGCGACGACCCCGCCGACGGATCCCGGCGTGGAGCTAGGTTGGAGGCATGACCACCGAGGCCCAGGACCAGAGCGCGCCGCTCGTCGCCGTCGCGTCCGCCGACGCCGTGCTGCGGCACCCCGAGGCGGACGAACACCTGCTGACCGCCCTCGAAAGGGAGCGCGCCGCGCGCTTCCGGCACGAGTCCGGGCGGGTCGACTTCACCGCCGGGCACCTGCTGGTCCGGCTCTGCGCCGCCCGGCTGCTCGGCGTGCCGGCGGCCGGCCTGGTGCTCGCCCAGCAGTGCCCGGACTGCGGGCTGGCCGACCACGGCAAGCCGTACCTGCCGGACCACCCCGGGGTGCACGTGAGCCTCTCGCACACCAAGGGCGTGGTCGCCGCGGGCGCCGGTCACCAGCCGATCGGCGTGGACGTCGAACTGGCCGCCCGGGGCGGCTCGCTGGGCGCGGTCGCCCGCCGGGTGCTGGCCCCGGAGGAACTCGCCCTGGTCGAGGCGGACCCGGAACCCGAGCGGGCGTTCCTGCGGCTCTGGGTGCGCAAGGAATCGCTGATCAAGATCGGGCGGGCCACCCTGGACACCCTCGGCCGGATCGACCTCTCCGCCCTGCCCCTGGCCGTACCGCCGGGGCAGGCGCTGCGCAGCCGGTACGAGGACCTGCACCTGCTCGACTGGACGGACCCGGAGCACGGCGCCGCCGTCGCGGCGGTCGGCACCGCGGCGCCGCGGATCGTGGAGCTGACGACGGCGGGCTGAGCGGCTGCCCTCGCCGGGGCGGGGGCGGGCGAGGGCCCTCCGCAACCGCCCACCCGAGCGGTGGGCCCGTGAATAAGCGGTGTTAGCGTGCCTGGTCGTGGGCGCGCCGACCGCGCGCGCCCGCTCCCCAGCTGCCCACCGGATCCAAAGGGTGCCCCGCCATGGCCAAGTTCCTGCTGAGCCTGCACGTCCTCGTCTCGGTCCTGTTCATAGGCCCGGTCGCGGTGGCCGTCAGCATGTTCCCGCGCCGGGCGAAGGCCGCGCTGGCCGACGGCCCGGACCGGGCCTCCGACGCCGGTGTGCTGCGCGTCCTGCACCGGATCACCCAGGTCTACGCGCTGCTGGGGGTCGCCGTGCCGGTGCTGGGCATCGGCCTGGCCCAGGTGATGGACGTGATCGGCCAGTCCTGGGTCATCGTCTCCATGGTGCTGACCGCGATCGCCGCGCTCTCCCTGCTGCTCTTCGTCCTGCCCGGCCAGCAGGCCGCCGTGGACGCCCTCGCCCTCGACCCGGCGGACGAGCAGCGCACCAAGGCCGTCGACGGCCTGCGCCTGCTGCCGATGACGGCCGGGGTGTTCAACCTGCTGTGGGCCGTGGTCGTGGTCCTGATGGTCATCCGGCCGGGCTCCAGCACCGGCGTCTGATCCGGCCGATCCCCCCTCGCCCCCTCCCGCGGAGCGGGCTCGTTCGAGTACCGTCCTGGGCCATGACGATCATGGCGGGCATGGGCAGCCCGACGGGCACCGGGGTCGGACCGCTGCTGCGCGGCTGGCGGGAACGACGACAGCTCAGCCAGCTGCAACTGGCCCTGCGGGCGGACTCCTCGGCGCGCCACCTCAGCTTCGTCGAGAACGGCCGCTCCCGCCCCAGCCGCGAGCTGGTGCTGCGACTCGCCGAGCAGCTGGACGTCCCGGTGCGCGAGCGCAACACCCTGCTGCTCGCGGCCGGCTACGCCCCGCACTACCCCGAGACGCCGCTGGACGACCCCTCGATGGCCGCGCTGCGCGGCGGCATGGAACGGCTGCTGGCCGCCCACGACCCGTACCCGGCGGTCGTCGTCGACGGGGGCTTCCGGGTGCTGGCGGCCAACCGCTCGCTCGGACTGCTCCTGGACGGGATCGCCCCGCACCTGCTGCAGCCGCCGCTCAACGCCGTCCGGGTCACCCTCCACCCGGAGGGGCTGGCGCCACGCATCGTCAACCTGGGGCAGTGGCGGCGACACCTGCTGGAACGGATGGAGCGCCGGCTGGAGCTGGTCCACGCCGAGCCGCTGCGGCAGCTGTACGAGGAGGTCCGCGGCTACCCCGAGCCGGACGCCGACCCGGCGGAAGGAACGGCCGACGGGCCGGCCGAGGACGGCTTCCCGTTCGCGCTGCCGATCCGGATCCGCCACGAGGGGCGGGTGCTCTCCTTCCTCTCCACCATCGCGACCTTCAACACTCCGCTGGACGTGACCGTCTCCGAGCTGGCCATGGAGACCTTCCTCCCGGCCGACGCGGAGACGGCGCGGTTCCTGCAGTCCTCGGTGGGGCCGGAGCGTCAGCCGTAACGACCGCCCGCACCGGGTCGGCTTCCCGGGGTCGCTTCCCGGGGCCCGCTCCGTGGGGTCAGCTCCCCGGGGTCAGCTCGGGGTGCCGCCCACCCCGGGGTCGGCTCCGGCTGCCGTCCGGCGCAGCGCGGTGAACTGCAGGACAGCGAACAGGCCGACCGCCGCGGCCTGCAACGGGATCCAGACGAACCCCGCGGTGGTCGGCTCCAGCCACACCTCCATCGCGACCAGGCTGAGCACCACCCAGGCGAGGTTGAGGTCGATCACCGTCCGCACTGCCGTCCGCGGCGGCCGCCGGCGGGTGGCCAGCACGCCGACCGCCACCGCGTAGCCGGTGAGGAGGAGCCCGAGGTCGACCAGGGTGGCGCGGCCCGCGCCGAGCAGGTCGCCGAGCGGGCCGGCGAAGGCCAGGTAGGCCAGGCCGTTGCCGCCGGTGACCAGGGCGTCCAGGCCGAGGATGCCGCGCACCGTCCACGGCGAGAAGGCGGATCCCGGCGGGGCGGGGGTGAGGGAGTTCGCGTGGACGGACATGGCGGATCGCCTCCTGTCAGGGGTGGGGGCCCGGGGCCGTGGCGGCCGCACCGAGCTGCCTCCACCCTGCCCGGACCGGCGCCCGGCGTCGATTACCCCGCAGGTAACGGGCCGTCCGGCCGCCTCCTTCTCCTCCCCCTCCTCCGCCGCCTCCTCCGGCCGTGCGCGCCTGCACCCCTCCGGCCGCTCTCCCCTCGTCCCCCGTCACGGCCGCCGGGGCGGCTGACGGAGCAGGACGCCCGCCCGCTTCACCGCGCGGGCGGTGATCGTCGTCTCGGCCCGGGCGACCCCCAGCGGACCGAGGGTGTCGGCGAGGAAGCGGTACAGCTCACCGTGGTCCGCGCAGAACAGCGTGGCCAGCAGGTTGCTCGGGCCGCTGGTGGCGAACACCCCGTGCACCTGCGGGTGGCCGGCCAGGGCCGTGCCGACCTCGGCGAGCCGGCCGGGCGGCACGTCCAGCCAGAGGTTGGCGTCCACGGCCATGCCGAGCAGCTGCGGGTCGACGGTGGCGTGGGTGCGCAGCAGGCCGAGCTCGTCCAGCCGGTGCAGGCGGCGGCGCACCGTCGACTCGGGCGCGCCGACGGCCGCGGCCAGGGCCGCGTGGGCCTGCCGGGCGTCCTCGCCCAGCCGCTCCAGCAGCGCGCGGTCGAGGTCGTCCAGGGGCGGGGGCGCGGCGGGGCGGGGCACGGCGGACCGGGCGAGCGCGGCAGCCTCCTCCTCGGTGAGGTGGCCGGCCCGCCACTGCCCGGCGTCGGCGAAAGCGTGCAGCACGGCGTGGGTGGTGGTCTCGGTGACCGCACTGGTCGCGGGCAACTGCCCGTACAGCAGCCGGTCGCGGGCACCGGCGTCGGTCAGCACGACCGCGCCGACCTCGTGGCCGCCGAGCATCACATCGACGAAGGGGACGTCGGAGCGGTCGGCCAGTGCCTGCGCGATGGCGTCCACCCGGCCGCTCAGCACCCGGACCCGCAGCAGCAGCGCACCCACGGCGGCGTCCTCGACGTCGGGCATCCGGACCACCCGCAGCACCCCGGCCTGCCGCATCCGGGCCAGGCGGCGGGTGACCGTCCGGGCGGAGACTCCCAGCACCTCGGCGATCCGGCCGGGCTCGGCCCGCCCGTCCACCTGCAGGGCGCAGACCAGGCGGCGGTCGAGGGCGTCCAGCACGGCGTCCGGATCAGCAGTCGAGAGGTCCATGGTGTCCGATCCCCGCCACTCCTGGCGGCCCGTGCGTCCTGTTCGGCAGCCCTGACGGTACTCCTTGTCCCGTGGGGCCGGAGCGGACCGGCCCGGGAGCAACGAGGAGTCACCGTGACGAACGAGCTGTGGACGCTGGTCCGGGGTGTGGAGGACGCGGTGCGCGAGGTCGGCGCGAAGCTGGCGGCCCGTCGGTCCACCGAGCCGATCACGGCGCGGACGGTCGAGGAGGCCGGGGCCCGCTTCGCCGAGCTGGACCGCCCGGCCGCCGCCGAACTGCGGCAGCAGCTGGGCGTGCTGCGTCCGCAGGCCGGCTGGGTTCCGGAGGAGCTGGACGGTTCGGTCCCCGCCGAGGGCGAGTGGTGGCTGTGCGACGCGACCGACGGCGCGGTGCAGTACCTGCTGGGCCACCCGCACTGGGCGGTCACCGCCACGCTGGTCCGGGACGGTGCCGCGGTGCTCGCCGTGGTGCACGCGCCGCAGCTTGACGGCGGGCGGACCTACCGGGCGGTCCTGGGCGGCGGCGCCGAGCTGGACGGGCGCCCGATCGCCCCGCTGGAGCGCGAGTTGGCGATCACCGTCGCCGCCACCAGCCAGCCGCCGCAGGTGGCCGGGGACCCGGTGGCGCTGCGCCGGGCGGGCGAGTCGCTGTCCGCGATGGCGGGCGCGGTGCTCGCGGTGCGCAACCTCGGCCCGACCGCGCTGCAGGTGGCCCAGGTCGGCTCCGGACACCTGGCGCTGTTCTGGGAGTACGGGCAGGACGCCGGCAACCTGCTGGCCGGCGCGCTGATCGCGAGCGAGGCGGGCGCGGCGGTGACGGACACCGCCGGAGCGGACTGGACGGCCGGCTCCGACGGCATCCTGGTCGCCGCGCCCGGACTGCACGCGCGGGCCCTGGAGGTCCTGCGCGCGGTGCGGTGATCGGCCTCCGCTCGGGCGGCCGTGCCCGGTGCGGGCGGTCGTGCCCCGCGTCGGTGGCCGACCGCCCGTACGGCGGCCGGCCTCCGGCGCGGAGGTCAGCCTCCGGTCCCGATGCCGAAGAGTCCTGCCGCGTTGTCGTGGCACACCGCCCGCAGCCACTCCTCCCCCAGGCCCAGCCCGCCCAGCGCCTCCAGCTGGTGGACGTACCGGTACGGGATGTTGGGGAAGTCGCTGCCGAGCAGGACCCGGTCCTGCAGGCCGCGCAGTCGCGGCAGTTCCTCGCGCGGGAACGGGTCGTCGGCCTCGGCGAAGTCGGTGAACGCCATGGTGGTGTCCAGCCGGACGGACAGGTGGCGCTCGGCGAGGTCGAGGAAGTCCCGGTACTCGGACATGCCGAGGTGGGCGACCACCAGGACCAGCCCCGGGTGCCGGTCCAGCACCGCACCGATCGGGCCGGGGCCGGTGAACTTGCCCGCCACCGGCCCGGATCCGCAGTGGGTGACCACCGGGGTGCCGGTCTCGGCGAGCAGGCCCCAGACCTCGTCCAGCCGCCGGTCCGTCGGGTCGTAGCCGCCGACCTGCAGGTGCGCCTTGAACACCCGGGCGCCGTCCTCGATCGCCCGGGCCACGTAGCCGGCCGCTCCGGGCTCGGGGAAGAAGGTCGCGGTGTGCAGGCAGTCCGGGGTGCGCGCGGCGAAGTCGACGGCCCAGGCGTTCAGCCAGGCGGCCATGCCCGGCTTGTGCGGGTAGAGCATGGACGTGAACGCCCGCACCCCGAACTCCCGCAGCCGGCGCACGCGTTCGGCCTCGGCGTCGCGGTAGGTGATCGGCCAGGGCCGGCCGATCAGCGGGCCGGCCGCGTCGAAGTACGCCCACACCTTGTCGAGGACGTTCTTCGGCATGAAGTGGGTGTGCACGTCGACCAGTCCGGGCAGGCCCAGGGCCTGCCAGAACGCGCGGACCTCCGCGGCCTCGCTCACGCCGGCACCGGACGGGCCCGGTCGATGATCGCCCCGGTGTCGACGCCGGCCGGCAGGGTGCCGAAGGCCGTGCCGTGGTCGCCGCCCAGCCGGCTGGCGCAGAACGCGTCGGCCACCGCCGGGTGGCCGTACCGGACCAGCAGCGAGCCCTGGAAGGCCAGCGCCATCGACTCCACCAGCCGGCGGGTGCGGTACTCCAGGTCGGTCAGGTCGGTGAGCTCCTTGCGCAGCGCGGCGACGGCCGCGTCCAGCCGGCGGTCCGCGCCGGCCGCGGCGTCGATCTCGCCGAGGAAGGCCTCCACGCTCTCCGGGCGCTTGGCCATCGCGCGCAACGCGTCCAGCGCGGCGACGTTGCCGGAGCCCTCCCAGATCGACACCAGCGGCGCCTCGCGGTAGAGCCGGGGCATCCCGGACTCCTCCACGTAGCCGTTGCCGCCCAGGCACTCCAGCGCCTCGGCGGAGTGCGCCGGACCGCGCTTGCACACCCAGTACTTGGCCACCGCCAGGCCCAACCGCCGTACCAGCGCCTCGGTTTCGTCCCCGGCCAGGGCGAGGTCGGTGGACTGCGCGAGCCGCATCGCGACGGTGGTGGCGGCCTCGGACTCCACCACCAGGTCGGCCAGCACGTTGCGCATCAGCGGCTGGTCGACCAGCGCCTTCCCGAACGCCCGCCGGTGCAGGGCGTGGTGGACGGCGCGGGTGGCGCCGTAGCGCATGCCGGAGGCGGCGCCGATGGTGCAGTCCAGGCGGGTCATGTTGACCATCTCGATGATGGTCGGCACCCCGCGGCCCTCCTCACCGACCAGCAGGCCGACCGCGCCGTCGTACTCCAGCTCGGCGGAGGCGTTGGACTTGTTGCCGAGCTTGTCCTTGAGCCGCATCAGGTGCAGGCGGTTGCGGCTGCCGTCCGGGAGGACGCGCGGCAGCGCGAAGCAGCTGAGCCCGCCCGGGGCCTGGGCGAGCGTCAGGAACAGGTCGGACATCGGCGCCGAGGTGAACCACTTGTGGCCGGTGATCCGGTAGGTGCCGTCCGGCTGCGGGGCCGCGGTGGTGGTGTTGGTGCGGACGTCCGAGCCGCCCTGCTTCTCGGTCATCGACATGCCGGCAATCAGCCCGCGCTTGGTGCCCGGCTCGCGCAGCCCGAAGTCGTACTCCTTCGCGGCCAGCAGCGCCTCCCACTCCCCCGCCAGGGAGGGGTTCGCGCGCAGCGCCGGGACGGCGGCGTAGGTCATCGAGACCGGGCAGGTGTGGCCGGCCTCGACCTGGCCCCAGACGAAGAACTTGGCGGCGCGGGCGGTGTGGGCGCCGGGGCGCTCGTCCCGCCAGGGTGCGGCGTGCAGACCGTACGAGACGGCGGTGCGCATCAGCTCGTGCCAGTACGGGTGGAACTCCACCTCGTCGATCCGGTGACCGAAGCGGTCGTGGGTACGCAGCACCGGCGGGTTCTCGTTGGCCAGCCGGCCCCACTCGGCGGCCTGCTCGGAGCCGGCCAGCCGGCCCAGCTCGCGCAGCTCCGGCTCGGCCCAGCCGGCACCGGACCGCTGCAGGGCGGCCAGCAGGGCGGGGTCGGCGGCGGTGTCGTGTCCGTACGGCAGGGGCACCTGGTTGGTGACCTCATGCGTCGCTGTCATCGCGTCCTCCCAGGGCACGCAGGGTGAAGGAGACCAGGGCGGGGACCACCCCGGCGGTGGCCCTCCGGGGGTCGGTGACCCCGTGGCTCTCGGGCATGGCCGAGAGCGGGCCGGCCAGCGCCTCGCCGACCGCGCCGACCAGGGCCGCGGCGGTCAGCACCGGGTCCTGCTCGGGCAGTTCGCCGCTCGCCACGGCCGCGGCGATCTCGGTGGCGATCACGTCGCGGAACGCCCGCCGGAACACCAGGCGCTCCCCGTCCACCACCGCGTCGGCCGGCTCGACCAGCAGCGCGTACGCCAGCCGGGGGGCGCGCAGGGCGCGGGCGGCGAAGGTCTCGACCACGGCGGCGATCCGCCGCTGCGGAGTGTCCCACAGGGCGACGGCCGCGTTGACCGCGTCGATCTCGCGGGTGACCACCCGGCGGAACAACTGCACCGACAGCTCGGCCTTGTTGGCGAAGTGCTGGTAGAGGCTCCCGGTGGCGATGCCGGCCCGGTCCGCGACGGCGGCCATCGTGCACCCGCCGTAACCGCGCTCCGCGAGCAGCCCGACCGCCGACTGCAGCACCGCCTCCCGCTGGGCGTCCAGGCGGGCTTGTACGGCGGGCGTGCGACGGTAGGCCATGGAAGCATTGAAGCACTGATTCACCGCTTCGGGGAGGGCTTCCGCGGAGGGGTTCTGCCGGAGCCCCGGGGGACGACTTCGGGGCCGGCTTCGGAGGACGGGGTTCTGCGGGAGCCTCGGGGGGCGGCGTCCCGGCGGACGGCTTCGGAGGACGGCTCCCGGCGACAGAGGGAGGCCGCCCCGGGCAGCGGGGCGGCCTCCTGTCTCGGGTGGCCCGGTTCGCTCAGGCGTTACAGGGGGTGGCGCTCCTGCTCCAGGCGCTGCCCCTCGACGTCCAGCGGACCGAAGGCCGGGATCGACCGCGGCGACTTGGCGAGCGAGCGGGCGGCGTCCGCATCGCCCAGGCCGGCCCACTCCAGCACCTTCGCGGTGGCCTCCGCGGACTGCGCGGCGGGCAGCTTGCCGATGTTGGAGCCGTGGTTGCCGCCGGGCACGGTGTAGACGTAGCTGTCCTCACTGCCCCGGCCGAGACGGAACGGCTTGGCGCCCCACGGGTCGTTGCCCCCGTAGACGTACATGATCCGCTCGCCGTCGCGCTTCACCCAGCGGTCGATGTCGGGCATCGCGTACGGGTTGAAGACGGTCGGGATCTCCTTCGGCACGTAGGAGCGGGCCGAGTAGAGCTCCTTGTAGTCGTAGTGCAGCACGTCCTTGAGGTACGAGACGTCGAAGAACGGCGCACCCAGTTCGGTGGCGGCCTGGTAGTAGTACGCGGTGTACTTCGCCAGCGACTGGTCACTGTTGCCGGTGATGCCCGACTGGGCGTCGAACCAGGCGTACAGCTCGTCGTCGGTCGCGGTGGCGGCCACCGGGACCTTGGCGCAGTCCGCCTCCAGGCTGTACTGCCAGAACGCCCAGACCACGTCGAGCACGCCCGCCTCGTACGCGCGGTCCGGGGTGCCGAGGGTGTTGAAGGTGGAGCCGGCCGCCTTGTTGTCGGCGACGTAGCGGGCCTCCAGCCGGTCGCGGCGCACCAGCAGCTCGCGCTGGGCGGCGTTCAGCCGGTCCCGGCACTCCTGGGTGCCGACGGTGCGGAAGAACTCGGTGTAGGCCGCGTAGTCGTTGACGTCGGTGTTGTTCGGCGCGACGTAGGCGACCGTACCGGCCACGTCGTCCGGGTAGAAGCGGCGGTAGAAGGTGGAGGACATGCCGCCCTTGCTGGCGCCGGTGGAGAGCCACTCCTGCTGGTAGATCCGCTTGAGCGCGGTCACCAGCCGGTGCGAGTCGGCGGCCTGCTGGCGGATGCCGGCCTTGGTCCAGTCCGCCGGCTCGGGGCGCGAGGGGGTGAAGTACCGGTACTCGATGGAGACCTGGTTGCCGTCCACCAGCCGGGTCGGCTCGGTGCGGGACGGGTTGGTGCCCAGCGTGTAGCCGTTGGTGTAGAAGACGGTCGGGCGGTCGTAGCCCCGGTGCAGCAGGCTGAAGCGCTGCTGGAAGGTGCCCAGCCAGGGCCGGAGGTGGTCGATCGGCTGGGTGTAGGTGGCGATGAAGTAGCGGTGGTCGGCGTCGGTCGGCTTCTCCTCGGTGATGGTCACCCCGGGGATGGCCGCCAGGCGGGCCTTGATGTCGGCGTTCGGGTCGTCGGCGGGGCTCCGGCCGTGGGCCGCCCCAGCCTCCGGGGCGGCCTGGGCGTCGGCGGCCAGCGCCGGGGACGCCAGGCCGCCGAACGCGAGCAGCGGTATCAGCAGGGTGGAAACCAACAGCCTTCGCAGCGTGGTGGTCATCAACTCTCCATCTGGTCAACGGACATGACTGCCGCCTCGTGGGCACAACTCTGCGGTGCGGGTGGTGCGGCGGCCGCCCGGTGGACGGCCGAATGGGTCATCCACCGTCGGCGGATGACCCATCGGAGTAAAGGTGCTGGTCACTGGGGTTGGGCCGCCCCGCCGGGAGGGCGACTCGGGTTCCGGGGCTTCCGGGGTTCCGGGGTTCGGCCCCGGCCCCGGGGGTGCGGCCTGCGAGCTCCGAGTCCCGGATTCCGGGGTTCCGGGGTTCCGGCCGGTCGGGTGCTCCGGCCGGAACGGGTGCGGTCCCACGGTGTGTGCCTACGGTGCGGTCCCACGGTGCGTGCCGACGGTGCTCGCCTACGGGCGGGGCAGGGTGCAGCCCGGGAGGGTGAGGTCGAGCCGGTTCCCGGCGGCGAAGCAGGCCGGGATCCCGTACGTCTCCTGGGCGTACCCGATGCCCTGGTGCACCGTCACGGCGCCGCTCTGGTCGACCTCGCAGGGGTTGTCCAGGGTGCAGCTCTCGCCGCTCTCGTTGATCGTGTTGTTCACCGCGACCACCTGGCCGGACGAGGCGTCGACCACCGGCGAACCGGAGGTGCCACCGATCACGTTGCAGCCCGAGGTGTAGCGGACCGAGTCCTTGAAGGTCCAGTCGGCTTCCTTCAGCCGGTAGGCGAAGCCGTCGACCGAGCAGGAGTAGATCTTCTTCCAGTAGCCGGAGACGACCCGGATCGAGGTGCCCTTGACGGGGTGGGTGGCGGCGATGGTCAGCGGGGCGATCCCGTACCGGGACTGGATCGAGGAGTAGCTGGTGTTCAACTGGTAGATCGACACATCGGTGTCGGTCATCGCGCCGTAGACCACCTTGGTCGCCCGCAGGGTGGCGAGGCGGCCGCCGGTGGCGCTGAGCAGGGTGAAGGTCCGGCTGGAGGACTGGTTGAGGACGACCTCGCCGGGGCCGGGCATCCCGCTCTCCAGGCAGTGGCCGTTGGAGAGCACGAGCGCGGGGTCGCTCGCGGCCGAGCCCGGCATCCGCACCAGCGAACCGGAGCAGTTGCTGAGCGCGACCGTTCCGGCGAAGTTGACGGTGGCCGAGGGGGCGGCCTGGACCTGGGGGGCTCCGGCGAGGGTGGCGGCTCCGGCGGCCAGGAGCGTGGCGAGCATGCCTATGAGCGGCTTCTTCATGAGAGACCTCTCGGTGTGGGGGTCCACCAAAGCTGTCGCGGACATGACGCCCTGTCAAGAGTCAAAGCAAGACCAAGAAACCGTCTCGACGGCTATGGCCGGTTACCACCCCCGCGGGGGCCGGGGCACCCGCTCGCCCGACGCCGCGCGCGTCAACTCCCCTGCCAGTGCCGCCGCCCCAGACTGATCAGGCGCAGCTGGAGGCGCGCGGTGGCGGCGATCCGCTGCTCCCGGGACGGGTCCGCCTCCTGCGCCTCCAGGAAGGCCGAGGCCGTGGACACCATGTGGTCGACGTACAGCTCGGCGAGCATCCGAAGGTCCCGCTCGCTCCACCCCTGCGACACCGGCTGCAGCGCCAGGGCCGCCCCCACCTCCGCGGCGAAGCGGTCGAGTTCGGCGTCGATCGCCTCGCGCACCTGCCGCACCCCGCCGTGCCGTTCGCGCGCCAGGAAGCGGACGTGCGTCCGGTGCTCGCGGACGTGCCGCTCGATCACGTCCACCGCGCGGTCGATCAGCTCCTCGGCGCCGCCGGCCTCGGCGAGCACCGCACGGATCATGACGTGCACGCTGGCGAGCGACTCCTCGACCAGCGCGACCCCGAGGGCCGCGAGGTCCGGGAAGTGCCGGTAGAACGCGGCCGGGGAGAGTCCGGCCTCCCGGGTGACCTCGCGGACGCCCAGGCTCGCCAGGTTCTGATCGGCCAGCAGGTGCAAACCCGCGTCCAGCAACGCCCGCCGACTCTGCTGCTTCTGGGCCTGCCTGGCCCCTACGGTGTGACTCACGCCATTCAGTAAACAGTCGTTTGCCGAACTTGGCCAGCCGGGGGTAGAGTGATGCCGAAGTCAGTGAACACTTGTCAACCGAAACCCGGCACAGCCGCCGCCGTAGTCAGCGCCGCACTCAGTGCCGCAGCCGAAGGAGTCAGTCGTGATCCTGTTCTCCGCCCTGGTCGCCATGGCCGTCCTGATCGGCACCGCCGCCCACACCTCGCTCCCGGTCTTCCTCGCCGCCTCCGCCGCCATCACCGCCTGGCTGCTCGCCTTCGGCGCCCGCGAGGGCATCGCCCGGCTGCGCCACCGCTGACCCGGACGCGCCCGGACCGCACCCCGTCCACTCCCGTACCAGAGAGGACCCGCACAGCCATGAGCACCGTCACCACTTCGCAGAACACCGGCCGCCGGGAGACCGCCGAGGCCGACAACCTGGCCGTCGCCTCCTTCCTCCTCGGCCTCCCGGGCCTGCTGCTCTTCAACATCGTCCTGGGCCCGATCGCCATCACCCTCGCCACCCTGGCCCTGGTCCGCGGCACCAGCCGCCGCGGCCGCGCCGTCCTCGGCCTGGTGCTCGGCACCGCCTCGCTGGTGATCCTCGCCGTCACCACCGCCACCTCCCACGGCGTGCTCATGGACCTCGGCTCCTGAGCCACCCTCCGACGGCCGAGCGGCCGCCCGGATCCCGATCGCCACCGAACCCCGAACGGGCCTCAACTCCGCTGCCGGGCAGTCGAACAACTGATCCCTTCAACCCGCCCCGTTCCCCGGACCCGCCGCGTAGGGTGGCCACATCGGCCGGACGACCTCAGGGGGCAGGAGTGACCACGGAGAACCGCAGCGACGCACAGCCCGCGCGGCCCGCCCCGACGGGCGGACGACTGCTCGCGGTGAGTGATCTGCACATCTCCTACCAGGAGAACCGCGACCTGGTGGAGAAGCTCCAGCCCACCCACCCCGACGACTGGCTGCTCGTCGCCGGCGACGTCGCCGAGCTCACCACCAGCATCGAGTGGGCCCTGCGCCTGCTCGCCGAGCGCTTCGCCCGGGTGGTGTGGGTGCCCGGCAACCACGAGCTGTGGACCCACCCCGAGGACCCGGTCCAGCTGCGCGGCGTGGCCCGCTACGAGCACCTGGTGGAGCTCTGCCGCGGCCTCGGCGTGGTGACCCCCGAGGACCCCTACCCGCTCTGGGAGGGCGCGGGCGGACCGGTCCGCATCGCCCCGCTCTTCCTCCTGTACGACTACTCCTTCCGTGCGCCGGGCACGACCACCAAGGAGGAGTCCCTGGCGGCCGCGTACGAGAGCGGCATCGTCTGCGCGGACGAGCGGATGCTCCACCCCGACCCGTTCCCGGACCGCGACTCCTGGTGCCGCGAGCGCGTCCGGCTGACCGAGGAACGGCTGGCGGCCTGCGACCCGGACGTCCCGCTCGTGTTCGTCAACCACTACCCGCTGGTCCGCCACCCCACCGAGATCCTCTGGTACCCCGAGTTCGCCCAGTGGTGCGGCACCGAGCTGACCGCCGACTGGCACCGCCGCTTCAACACCGCGGCGATGATCTACGGCCACCTGCACATCCCCCGCAAGACCAGCTACGACGGTGTGCCCTTCGAGGAGGTCTCGCTGGGGTACCCGCGCGAGTGGCACAAGCGCGGCCTGCCGGACCCGCTGCTGCGCGAGGTGTTCCCGCCGGCGGCCGCGGGCTGACCCCGGCCCGACGCCCCGGCGAGGCGGCGGTCCGCCGCCTCGCCGTCTCCGCTCCCTCCTACTCCGTCGCTATCGCCCGCAGGACGTCCAGTCGTGCCGCCCGGCCCGCCGGGCGCAGGCCCGCCACCGCGCCCGCCAGCAGCCCGGCCACCAGGACCACGGCCAGCTGCCCGGGCGGTATCGCGAAGGACCCCGTCCCGGCCCCGTCCGAGGCCCGCACCAGGGCCCAGCCGAGGAACGCGCCGAGCCCCAGCCCGCCGACCGTCCCGAAGGCCGCCACCAGCACCGACTCCCAGCGCACCATGCCGCGCAGCTGAGCCCTGGTCTGGCCGACCGCCCGCAGCAGCCCCAGCTCCCTGGTCCGCTCGTGCACCGCCAGCGTCAGCGTGTTGGCGATGCCCAGCAGCGCGATCAGCACCGCCAGCGCCAACAGCGCGTAGACCACCGAGAGCATCGTGTCCACGCCGGAGGCCGCGCTCTTGGCGTACTCGGCCCGGTCCTGCACCTGCGGGCTGCCGAAGGGCACCAGCGCCTTCTCCACCGCCGCCTTTCCGGCGACCGGCGGGACGCCCTCGCGCAGCCCGACCGCGACCATCGTGTCGGCGTCCTGCCCCCGGTGCGGGGCCCAGGCCTGCCTGGTCATCAGGTAGTCCCCGGCCAGCCCGCCGCTCCCGTAGAGCGCACGGATGGTGAACCGGTCGCTCGCACCGTCGGTGAAGCCCACGGTGACGGTCTGTCCGAGCTGCCAGCCGTGCTGCTGCGCCTCGCTGCGGGAGACCGCCAGCCCGTCGGTGCCGAGTGCGTCCAGCGAGCCGTCGACCCGGCCGAGGTCGACGATGCCGGACAGCCGGGCCGGGTCGGTCACGTCCAGCGTCCGCCCGTGCCCGTCGATCCGGGCGACGCCCCTCCCGAGCCCGACCGTCTGCCGCACCTCGGGCAGCCCGGCCAGGGCGTCCGCCACCTTGGGGCTGATCCCGCTGCCGCCGGCCCCGAACGAGGCGGTGGTGACGGCGAGATCACCCGCGAAGGACGTGCTCACCGTGTCGTCCAGGGTGGCCTTGATCGACGCCCCGAAGACGGTGAACAGCGTGACCACGGCGACCCCGATCATCAGGGCGCTCGCCGTGGCCGCCGTCCGGCGCGGGTTGCGGGCCGCGTTGCGCCTGGCCAGCACCCCGGAGACCCCGCGCAGCCTGGGCAGCGGCGCGCCCAGTGCCCGGACGGCGAAGGCCGCGGCGACCGGCCCGAGCACCACCGTGCCCAGCAGCACCGCCACCGCCCCGGCCCCCGTCAGCAGGACGGACGGACCGTCCGTCGCACCGAGGACCGTCACCGGGACGCCCCCGGCCAGCAGCAGGCCCCCGAGCACCGCCCGGACGACGCCCGAACGCCCCTGCGCCGCCCGGTCGACGCCGGTGTCCCGCAGTGCCGCCAGCGGAGCCGTCCGCCCGGCCCGGACGGCCGGCAGCAACGCCGAACCGACCGCGACCAGCGTTCCGACCAGCAGCGGCAGGAGCACGGCGGCCGCGCTGATCACCATGCCGCCGGTCGGCAGGGCGAAGCCGAGCGCCGAGAACAGCGCCTTGAGCCCGGTCGCCACCCCGATCCCGCCCAGCAGCCCGCCGAGCGAGGCCAGCAGGCCCACCGCCAGTGCCTCCGCCAGCGTCGCCCCGAGCACCTGGGCCCGCACCGCGCCGAGCGCCCGCAGCAGCGCGTTCTCCCGGCTGCGCTGGGCGACCACGATGGCGAAGGTGTTGTGGATGGTGAACGTCGCCACCAGCAGCGCGATCCCGGCGAAGACCAGCAGCAGCGTGGTGAACATGGTCAGGAACCGCCCGGACAGCAGCTGGGTGGACTCCTGGGTGGCCGCCGCACCGGTGACCGCCTGGACGCCGGCGGGCAGGCGCGGGGCGATCCGGTCGACCAGCTCCCGCTGCGAGACCCCGCCCGCCGCCCGGACCTGGATCGAGGCGGCCTGCCCCGCGCCCTTGGGCGTGAGGTAGCGCTCGGCGTCCGCGAAGGTCATCGCGGTGAAGGTGCTCGGCCCCATGCCGTCCGCGCTCGCCCCGAAGGTGGCGATGCCGACGACGGTGACCGGCACCGGATCGGGCGTGCGCAGCACCGTGGTCGAGCCGAGGTGCAGCCCGCCCGTCCGCGCCGCGCCGCGGTTCACCACCACCTCGCCCGGGGCGGCCGGTGCCCGGCCCTCGGCCAGCCGGTACGGGTTGAGCCGACCGTCGGCGAGCCAGTTGCCCGCCAGCGTGGGCGGGCCCTGACCGCCGATCGGTTTGCCGTCGCTGCCGACGAGTTGGCCCGCCCCCTGGACGGACGGCTCGGCGGCCGCCACACCCGGGACCGAGCGCAGAGCGTCGGCGAGCGCCGCCTCCACCGGCGCCCGCACCCCGCCGGCCGTGCCCGGGGAGTCCAGGACGTCGGCGCTGCGGACCACGACGTCGGTGCCCGCGTTGGCGTCCGCGAAGAGGGTGTCGAAGTTGGCCCGCAGGGTGTCGCCCAGCACCATGGTGCCGGTCAGGAAGCTCACCCCGAGCAGGATGGACAGCAGGGTGCCGGCCAGCCGCCGCCGGTGGGCGCGCAGCGAGCGCAGGCTGAGGCGGAGTGTGACGGGCATCATGCGCGCGCCTCGCTTCGCCCGGCAGGGGCGGTCGCCGGTGCGCGCCGTTGGGCGACCCGCCCTCCCGCGGCCGCCGTCCGGGAGCACGCCCCCGCAGTTCGGGCGTACGTCTCCGCCGTCCGGGAGCACGCCCCCGCAGTTCGGGCGGACCTCTGTCGCTCGCTCATGACCGCCCCCGTTCGAAGGCCTTCATCCGGTCCAGCACCCGCCCGGCGCTGGGCCGCTCCATCCGGTCGACCAGCCGGCCGTCGGCGAGGAACAGCGCCTCGTCGGCCCAGCCGGCGGCGGTCGGGTCGTGGGTGACCATGACCACGGCCTGTCCCATCTCGTCCACCGCCCGGCGCAGCAGGCCGAGCACCTCGCCGCCGGTGCGGGAGTCGAGGTTGCCGGTCGGCTCGTCGGCGAAGACCACCTGCGGCCGCCCGGCCAGTGCCCGGGCCACCGCGACCCGCTGCTGCTGGCCGCCGGAGAGCTCGCTCGGGCGGTGCTGCAGCCGGTCACCGAGGCCGACGACGTCGATCAGCGTCTCCAGCCAGGCCCCGTCGGGAGTGGCCCCGGCCAGGTCGAGGGGGAGGGTGATGTTCTCCCGGACGGTGAGCGTGGGCACCAGGTTGAAGGCCTGGAACACGAAGCCGATCCGCTCCCGGCGCAGCAGCGTGAGCCGCCGGTCGCTCAGCGAGCCGAGTTCGGTGTCCCCGATCCAGGCGGTGCCGGCGGTGAGCGTGTCCAGCCCGGCCGCGCAGTGCATCAGGGTGGACTTGCCGGAGCCGGAGGGGCCCATGATCGCGGTGAAGCGCCCGGCCGGGAACTCCACCGTGACGTGGTCCAGCGCCCGGACCTCGGTGCCGCCGACGCCGTGGATCTTCACGGCGTCGGCGACCCGTGCGGCGGTGCCGCGCACGACGTCGAGGGTGGTCACCTGGCACCGCCTCCCCGGGTGTCCTCCCGGGCCGACTCGCTGAGCACGGCCCGCTTGGCGCGGTACTCCTCGGCGTCGATGTCGCCCTCGGCGTAGCGGCGGCCGAGGACGGCCAGCGGGTGCTCGGCGGCGGATCCGGCGCCGTACCCGAAGCCGCAGCCACGCCGGCGCCAGACCGTGCGGCGCAGCACCACGATCACGAGGAACACCACGGCGATCCAGACCACGGGGACCAGCAGGATCCACGGCCCGGGCCCGTGCCAATCGGCCAGCTGCGTGTACATGGGGTTCATCTCCTCGGCCGGGGGCCTCCAGGACCTCGGGCGGTTCCCGAGGTGCCTTGAGCGTCCCGCCGAGGGGTCTCATCGCGCGTCCTACCGGCAGCGGCAGTCGGGATACTCCCGGGAGAGTACGGACGGCCGGTGACACCCCGGGCCGGGAGTAGCCGCGCCGAATCGACCCGCTCGTCCGGGGGAGGGCTCTCCCCCGGGCACAGCCCTCGCCGGCAGAGCCCTCCCCGGCGACGCCCTCCCGCGCGAGGGCCGTCAGCCCAGCCAGCCCGGGCGCACCAGCCCCGACTCGTACGCCAACACCACCAGTTGCGCCCGGTCGCGCGCCCCGAGCTTCACCATCGCCCGGCTCACGTGCGTCTTCGCCGTCAACGGGCTGACCACCAGTCGCCGGGCGATCTCCTCGTTGGACAGCCCCATCCCGACCAGCGCCAGCACCTCGCGTTCCCGCTCGGTCAGCGCCGCGATGTCCGTGAGGCCCTTGGGCGCGGCCTCCGGCGCCTTGGAGCGGGCGGCGAACTCGCCGATCAGCCGCCTGGTCACCCCCGGCGAGAGCAGTGCGTCCCCCGCGACCGCCACCCGGATCGCGCGCAGCAGGTCGGCCGGCTCGGTGTCCTTGACGAGGAAGCCCGCCGCCCCGGACCGCAGCGCCTCGAAGACGTACTCGTCCAGCTCGAAGGTGGTCAGCACGACCACCCGTACGGAGGACAGCGCCGGGTCCTCGGCGATCCTCCTGGTCGCCTCCAGCCCGTCCATCCGGGGCATCCGGATGTCCATCAGCACGACGTCCGGCACGAGTTCGCGGGCGAGCTGCACCGCCGCCTCCCCGTCGTCCGCCTCGCCGACCACCGTGAGGTCGTCCTGCAGGTCGAGCAGGGCCCGGAAGCCCGCCCTGACCAGCAGTTGGTCATCCGCCAGCAGTACCCGAATCACTCACTCCCCGCCTTCGGTGTCGGCAGCTCCGCCCGTACCCGGAAGCCGCCGCCGGGCAGCGGCCCCGCCGTGATGGTGCCACCGAACGAGGCCGCGCGTTCCCGCATCCCGACCAGTCCGCTGCCGGCCCCTCCGGCGTCGGCGACCACCGCCGGGCCCGGGTCCTCGACCCGGACCACCAGCACGGCGGGATCCCTCCAGTCCAGCACCACGACCGCCTGCCGGGCCGCCGAGTGCCGGATGACGTTGGTGAGCGCCTCCTGGACGATCCGGAAGGCGGTGAGGTCGACGGTCGCGGACAGCGCGCGCCGCTCGCCGTGCTCGTGCACCTCGGCCTCCAGGCCCACCCGGTCGGCCTGCGCGGTGAGTTCGTCCAGCCGGTCCAGCCCCGGGGCCGGACCGCGCGGCGCCGCCCCGGGCCCGCGCAGCGTCGCCAGCACCTGACGGACCTCGCCCAGCGCCTCCTTGCTGGTCGACTTGATGGTGACCAGCGCCGTGCGGGCCTCCTCCGGCCGCCGGTCGAGCAGCGCCAGCGCGACCCCCGCCTGGATGTTGATCAGCGACAGGCTGTGCGCGAGGATGTCGTGCAGCTCCCGGGCCATCTTGAGCCGTTCCTCGTTCGCCCGGCGTTCCTCCAGCTGCTGCCGGTAGGCCCGGTGGGCGGCGATCCGCTCGCGCCGGAAGCGGACGATCTCGGCGATCGCCATCACCAGCAGCAGCCAGGCCAGCAGGCCCAGTTCCTCCTGCCAGGCCACGCCGTGCCCGGGTGCGCGCTGCCAGCTCTCCGGCAGCACGAAGGTCACCAGCACGTGCACCAGGTACACCCCGGCCAGGCCCGCCCAGGCCGCCCGGCGGTGCCCGGCGCCGATCGCCACGCTGCAGGCGATCAGCCAGCTCAGGAAGACCGGCCCGTACGGGTAGCCGGCGGCCAGGTAGGCCGCGGTGGCCACCGAGGTGCCGGCCACCACCGCGACCGGTCGGCGTCGGCGCAGCACCAGCAGGGCCGGCCCGAGCAGCAGCAGCACGTAGCCGAACGCGTCGAGGGGGGCGCGCCCGGGCTGGTTGTGCGCGGCGAAGGTCGAACCGACCACCTGCACCGCCGCGACGCCGACCGCCAGCCCCACCGGAAGGCGCGCCCGCACCCACGGCGGCCGCCACGGCTCGGGCGGCGCGGGCGGCTCCGACGGCGAGCGCGGCTCCGACGGCTCCGACGGCTCCGGCCGCTCCGACGGCTCCGGCCGCTCCGGCCGCTCCGACGGCTCTCGCGGCACCGACGGATCCGGTTCCGGTGACGGGGACATGCGCGGCATCATGCCCGAAACGCTAGACCCGGCTTCCGCTCCGACGCGTCCTCCACCAGTGGCGTTCGGGCGTACTCCCGCCGGAGTACGCCCGAACCCGCTCCTGTTCCCCTCAACGGTCCGCGCCGACTCCAGCCTGCGCCTTCTCCTCCGACGCCGCAGCCTCCTCGAAGGTCGCCGACGCCTCCGGCAGCGCCATCGTCACCACCAGCTCGCCGTCGATCACGTCCGCGATCAGCGTGTCCCCCTCCCGCACGGAGCCGTCCAGCAGCAGGTTGGAGATCCGGTTGTCCAGCTCCGACTGGATCGTCCGGCGCAGCGGCCGGGCCCCGAACTCCGGCTGGTACCCGCGGTCGACCAGGTACTCCTTGGCCTCCCCGGTGACCTCCAGCCGGACGTCCTGGGCCCGCAGCCGTCGCCGGCTGCGCTCCAGCAGCAGGTCCACCACCGACAGCAGGTCCTTCCGGGTGAGGGCGTGGAAGACGATCACCTCGTCGATCCGGTTGAGGAACTCCGGCCGGAACTGCTGCCGCAGGTCGCGCATCAGGTCGTCCCGGATCTCGTCGACGTTCCCCGCGTGGTCCAGGATCCGCTGCGAGCCGATGTTGCTGGTCATGATCACCACGGTGTTGCGGAAGTCGACCGTACGCCCCTGGGAGTCGGTCAGCCGCCCGTCGTCCAGCACCTGGAGCAGCAGGTTGAAGACGTCCGGGTGCGCCTTCTCCACCTCGTCGAAGAGCAGCACGCTGTACGGCTTGCGGCGCACCGCCTCGGTCAGCTGCCCGGCCTCGTCGTAGCCGACGTACCCGGGCGGGGAGCCGACCAGCCGGGAGACGGTGTGCTTCTCCTGGAACTCGCTCATGTCGAAGCGGATCATCCGGTCCGGGTCCCCGAACAGCAGCGCCGCCAGCGCCTTCGCCAACTCGGTCTTGCCGACGCCGGTCGGGCCGAGGAAGAGGAAGGAGCCGGTCGGCCGCTCCGGGTCGCCCATCCCCGCCCGGCCGCGGCGCACCGCCTGGGCGACGGCGGTGACCGCCTCGTCCTGGCCGATCACCTTCTCGTGCAGGTGCTGCTCCAGTTTGAGCAGCCGCTCCTTCTCGGTCGCGTTCAGCTCCGCGACCGGGATGCCGGTCCGGGAGGACAGCACCTGCGCGATGTCGTCGGCCGTCACGTCGACGACCTCCTCGCGGGACTCGGCGATCGCCGCCAGCTCGTCCTCGGTGTGCCGCAGCTCGGTCTTCAGGTTGGCGGCCCGCACGAACTCCTCGTCCGCGACGGCCTCCTCCAACTCCCGCCTCAGCTTGGTGATCCGGTCCTGCACCCCGGTCGCCTCGGTGGACCCGCTCAGGCTGCGCAGCCGCACCCGGGCACCCGCCTGGTCCAACAGGTCGATCGCCTTGTCGGGCAGGAAGCGGTCGCTGACGTACCGGTCGGACAGCGCCGCCGCCGCGTCCAGCGCCGCGTCCGTGAAACGCACCTGGTGGTGCGCCTCGTAGGCGTCGCGCAGCCCCTGCAGGATCTCGACGGTCTCCTCGACGCTCGGCTCGGGCACCAGCACCGGCTGGAAGCGGCGCTCCAGCGCGGCGTCCTTCTCCACGTACTTGCGGTACTCGTCCAGCGTCGTCGCGCCGACCACGCTCAACTCACCGCGGGCGAGAGCCGGTTTGAGGATGTTGCCGGCGTCCATCGAGCCCTCTCCGCCACCGCCCGCGCCCACCACGGTGTGCAGCTCGTCCAGGAACAGGATGACGCTCTTCTCGGCCGCCGTGACCTCGTCGATCACGCTCTTCAGCCGTTCCTCGAACTCGCCCCGGTACTTGGAGCCCGCCACCAGCGCGGCCAGGTCGAGGGTGACCACCCGCTTCTCCCGGAGGCTCCGAGGGACGTCCCCGGAGACGATCCGCTGCGCCAGGCCCTCGACGATCGCGGTCTTGCCGACACCCGGCTCGCCGATCAGCACCGGGTTGTTCTTGGTCCGCCGGGAAAGGATCTCGACGGTCTGCTCGATCTCCTCGGCCCGCCCGACCACCGGGTCCAGCCGGCCCGAACGCGCCTCCTCGGTGAGGTCGCGCCCGTACTCGTCCAGCGTCGGCGTCTCACTCGGCTGCGCCCCCGCACCACCCCGCTCGCCGCCGGTGCCCCGCGTCTCCAGCACCGACTTCAGCGACTCCTGCGACGGCGCCGCGTTGCGCAGCGCCACACCCGCGCCCGAGCGCTCCTGGTCCAGCAGCGCGCCGAGGACGTGCTCCGGCCCGATGTACGAGGCACCGGCCGCCTGCGAACGGGCGTGCGCGGCGAGCAGGGCGCGCTTGGCCGCAGGGGTGAGCGCCGGCTGCCCCTCCACCGCACCGGCACCGCCGGACGGCAGGGCGTGCTCCAGGTCCGCGGACAGCTGGTCGGGGTCGATGCCCGCGCGCGCCAGCATCCGCCGCGCGGGGTCCACCCGGGTTGCCGCCCAAGCCAGGTGGGCGGTGTCGAGGTCACTGGACCCGTCCTCGGCCGCACGCTGCGCCGCCAGCGCCAGCAACTCCTGGGAGGACTCGCTGAGCAACCGCCCGATCGGCACCCGCTGCACGGCGGGCGGGGAGGCCATCGGGCTCATCCCGAAGAACCGGCTGAGCAGGTCGGAGAACGGATCGTTCGATCCGAACGGGGGCATGGTCACGACGAGTCACCTCTCCCAAGCGGTTTGCAGCCACACAAACACAGGCCGCACGACCTCGCCTGTCGAGCCGAACGACGCCGTGACGTGCCGTGGGCGCGGTGCTGTGCGCGCCGTACGCCCCGGCCCCGCCCACGCCCTGGTCGGCCCTCCGCCCCTCCGACGTGTCAGCCGGTGAAGCTGTCCAGCAACACACCACCGCTGTACGTCACCGCCATCGCCAGCAGCCCGCCAGCGACGTTGCGGCCCACCGCCCGCGACGGACCCGCCCCGCCCATCCTGGCGCTCGCCCAGCCCGACAGGGTCAGCGCGGCCACCACGGAGCCCACCGTCACCCCCAGCCGCCACGACTCCGGCGGCAGCAGCACCGCCAGCAGCGGCACCAGCGCGCCCAGCGTGAACGCGGCCGCGCTGGCCAGCGCCGCCTCCCAGGGATTGGTCAACACCTCCGGGTCGATGCCGAGTTCGGTCTGTGCGTGGGCCGCGAGCGCGTCCCGCTCGGTCAGCGCCACCGCCACGTCCCGCGCGAGGTCGTCCGTCAGCCCGCTGCCCCGGTAGTAGTCGGTGAGTTCGTCGAGCTCGCCCTCCGGGTCCTCCGCCAGCTCCCGCCGCTCCTTCGCCAACGCGGCCCGCTCGGTGTCCCGTTGGGTGCTGACCGACACGTACTCGCCGGCCGCCATCGACATCGCCCCCGCCAGCAGACCGGCCACCCCGGCCGCCAACAGGGCCGTCCGCGAACCGGCCGCGCCCGCCACACCCGTCACGATGCCGGCCGTCGACACCACACCGTCGTTGGCCCCCAGCACCGCCGCCCGCAGCCAGTTCAGGCGCGACGACAGCTCCGCCCGCGTCTCCCCGACCTGCTCAGCCATCCGTCCACCGCTCCCAGGGGTCCGGCCTCAGGAATCCGGCTCAGGACTCCGATTCAGGGGGCCCGCTCAGGGGTCCGGCTCAGGGCTCCGACCGGTCCCCCCGATCCTCACCCGGCGCCGGCGCCCCCGCCACCCGCAGCCGGCAGCTCGTCCAGCAGGCCGATCAACGTCCGGCGCGCCTCCTCCGACAGCCCGCCCACCAGCCACGCCTCCCGGCCCAGCACCACGTCCACCGACCGCTCGACGAGCTCGTGCCCGGACGGCGCCAGCAACATCAGCACCGCCAACCGCCCGTGTTCGCCGGGCTCCCCGGGTTCCCGGGCCACCAGCCCCTGCGCCTCGACCCGGGCCACCCGCTGCGAGACCGCCCCGGCACCCCCGCCGACGTCGCCCGCACCGCCCACTTCCTCGCTTCCCCCGGCGCCCGCCACCTCACCGGCCGGACCCTCCACCTCAACGGCGGCGCCCACACCACCCGCTAGCCCAACAGCGGCGCCAGCGCCCGCCGCAGGTCCTCCGGGCCGCGGTAGAGCACCCCGGCCATCCCCAACGCCACCGCCGCGTCGACGTTCTCCTGCCGGTCATCGACGAACAGGCACCGCTCCGGCGCCGCCCCCGCCCGCTCCGCGGCGATCTCGTAGATCCGCTGCTCCGGCTTGGCGCTGCCCACCACGGAACTGTTCACCACCTCGTGCGCCAGATCCGTCAGCCCCAGCCGCGCCAGGTCCTCGTCCAGCCACACCGTCGCGTTGGTCACCAGCACCAGGCGGCAGTGCTCCCGCACCCGCCGCAGCATCCCCACCGCGACCTCGTCCGCCCAGAACGGCGAGTTGGCGAACGCCTCCGCCAGCCCGCGCGCCTGCGCAGCCGACACCCGCCCCTCCAGCCCGCGGACGATCGACTCCACCCACTCCGCCTTGCCGATCCGCCCCAGCAACAACGGCCGGTCGTTCTCGGGCGCGAACCCGACGCCCGCCGTACTCCCCTCCCCCAACCCCGCCGCCCGTTCCAACGCCGTCACCCCGGCCCCGTCGAAGAACCGGATCACGCCGTCCACATCGCACAGCACCGCATCAAACGCCCTGGCAGTCACCCCACCTGCCTACCAGCCGCCCCCACCACCCCGCCCCCCGGGGTCCACCCGACCCACCCGACAGTCCTACGCACCCTCATCCCCTGTTTCCCCCTTCCCCCGCCACTTCGCCTCCGCCCGCTTGCCTCCGCCCGCTTGCCTCCGGCTGGACCGGGCAGCTCGCTGCCTCTCCGCGTTCCCGCCGATCCGTGCGTGGGCATGCTGACCGTGGTCAGGAAGCGCATGCCGGAGGGGGACGCATGACAGCGCTGGTGGTCAAGCCTTGGCGGGTACCGGGGAAGGAGCGGCTCTACGTCAACAAGGCTGGCGCCCGCGGCGATTCGGTCGCCTGGCTGGACTGCAAGACCGGCGTGGTCATGGTCGAGGTCCCGGAGTTCGAGGAGTCTGCGCTGGCCAAGGTCGAGGAGTGGTGCCGCTCGTTCGGCAGTCACGTCCCGCCCCGCACCGTCCGACGTCGCGGCGAGAAGACGCCACCTCCCCAGGTGATCCCGGCACAGGTACCGCAGCCTCGTGCGGCGCTCCCGTTCCTTCCGCCGATGAGCGAGGAGGACGACCTGTCGCTGAACCTTCCTGGCGCCGGCTTGGAAAGCCTGGTGCGTGCGGGCGAAGAGAGGTACGGGCTGCTCGTCCGGCTCGCCGCCAAGCTTTCCCGCCAGCGGCTCGGTGATTCGAGCACGCTGCGCGGGCTGGAGGGCGAGCAGATCGTGGGGGCTCGACTGGACGCGCTGAAGGCTGCGGGTTGGAAGGTGCTGCACGGGGTCCCGTTGCCGTCGGGGGCCGACATAGACCATGTGGTGATCGGCCCGCCCGGGGTCTTCACGGTCAACTCGAAGCACCACCCGGGCGCCACCGTGTGGGTCGGCGACAAGATCGTGAAGGTCAACCGCAACGGCTTCCCGTACCTGGAGAACTCCAAGTTCGAGGCGGCCCGTACCGCTGACCTGCTCGCCGTGTGGTGTGGTTTCGACGTACCCGTCCACCCCGTCATCGCCGTCGTGGGTGCACAGAAGATCAGGCTTGGGGCGACACCGGAAGTGACGGTCCTCGACGGCGAGCAGATCACCGACGTCCTGCCCGCCCGGCCCGCGGTGCTGTCCCCGAACAGGGTTGACCGGGTCTTCAGGGTTGCCCGCCATCGCTACGTCTGGAGCCGGATGGGCACGCGCGGGAAGAAGGCCCGCTGACTCAGCTTGCCGGAAGCCTGTCGACAGGTCCGATCGAGCCCCGAAACCTCAGTCGGCCCTTCGAGCAGATCGGCGCCGGCGCCCGGCCGACATCAGCGGCTGCTGTCAACCACTGCAGTCAAAAGGCCCGCAGCATGATCACTGCGGGCCTTTTGCGCTGGTGGGCGCGGACGGTTTCGAACCGCCGACATCTGCTTTGTAAGAGCAGCGCTCTACCACTGAGCTACGCGCCCCCGTGCGTGGCCGGGTGGGCGCACGACGAGTGCCTAGGGTACCTGGTCCCGGGGGGTGGTGTGGGCCAGGTGGTCGGGTGGGGCGCGGGCGGGGTGGGGAGGGGGAGGCCGGGGCGGGAGGGGTGGGAGGGGGTGACGGGCCGGTGGGGTGATCGGGGAGAATGGGGGCCGGATCAGCGGGTCGGAGCAGGGAGCGCGCAGTGACGGGTGCCGGCGGGAGCGGGCGGGGGCGGCGTCGGGCGGGGAGTGCGCTGGCGGACGCGCTGGTGCTGCCCGTGGTACTGGCGGGTGCGCTGGGCGCGGTGGGGCTGGCGTCGGCCGGGACCGGCGGTTGGTGGGGTCGGCGCGGCGGTGGCGAGGGCGTACGGGCGGAGGCCAGGGAGGCCCGGGCCGCGGCGCAGGAGGCGTTCTACGAGCTGGAGGAGACCCAGCGCGAGGTGCAGCTCGCGGTGGAGACGGTCCGCGCGGCCGAGGACGGGGCGACGGCCCAGCGTGCGCTGGCCGATCTGGCGGCGATCTCCGGCCGGGTCGAGCAGGTCACCGTGAACTACCTGGGCGCCCTCGACGCCCACAACCTGGACAGCGAGACCCTGGACGCGGGCACCGCCGCGCAGGCCAAGCGCCGGCTGGAGGACGTGAAGGGGCAGCTGGGCTCCGCCCGCGCCGAGCTGAACGACTTCCTGCGCCGACTGCAGCCGACCGTCGAGCACGCCGAGCAGCAGCTGATGCGGGTCACCCCGGCTGTCGAGCAGGCCAAGCGGGCGCTGCTCACGGCTTCCGACGCGCTGGACGCGGTGCGCGGCGCCGGCCTGCGGGCGGACGACCTGGCGGCCCGGCTGGCCGAACTGGCACCGGAGCTGGGGCGGCTGAACGAGGGCCCGGCCCGGCACGGGGTCGCCGGGACGCTGGAGCGTGCGGACGAGGTGAAGCAGCGCGCCGGGGCGATCGCCGCCGATGCCGCGCAACTGCCGGAGCGTGCGCGGGAGATCGATCGGCGGGTGGCGAGCCTGCGGACCCGGATCCAGGCGCTGGAGACCAAGGCCGCGACGGTCGAGCCCGCCCTGAGCGAGCTGCGCCGCCGGTTCAGCACCGCGTGCTGGCAGGACCTGCAGCGGGTGCCGGAGCAGGTCGCCGAGACCGGGCGCGCCGCCGAGGGCAAGCTCGGCGAGGCCGCCCTCGCCCGGGACGAGCAGCGCTGGGCGGACGCCACCGCCGCGATCGGGACGGTCCGCGCGCTGTTGGACACCGCGGACGGCTCGGTGGTCGCGGTGAACGACCGGCTCCGGCAGTTGAACGAGGTGCAGCACGACCCCAGCCGGGAGATCGAGCGCGCCCGCTTCGCGATCCGGGACGCCCAACGGCTGGCGATGGCCGGGCGCAACGCCCCGGACCCGCGGCACGCCGCCCCGCTGGACGAGGCGGTGGCCCGGCTCGACCGCGCGGTGGCCGTGCTGGAGGCGGCCGGCCGGCACCCCGACTACTGGGCCTTCCTCACCGAGCTGGCGGCGGTGCGGGAGACGGCGGCACGGGTGATCGGGCTGATCCGCGGCGACCTGGGCGGACACCGCTAGCCGAGGACGAACGGCGAACGACGAACGGCGGACGACGACCGGCAGCAGAACGGCGGAACGGCCGGAGAGCTGCGGGAGAAGGGCGGGGTGCCGAGCGGGCCGGCTCGGTACCCTGCCGGTATGCCACGCTACGACTTCCGCTGCCGCTCCTGCGGCGCCGCCTTCGAACTCCGCCGTCCGATGGCGCAGGCCAACGACCCCGCCGTCTGCCCGCAGGGCCACGAGGACACCGTGAAGCTGCTGTCCGCCGTCGCCGTCACCGGCGCGGCCGCCGGCCGACCGGCCCCCTCCGCCGGGGGTGGGGGCGGGGGCGGCTGTTGCGGGGGCGGCTGCTGCGGGGGCTGACCGAGAAGCCACCCCCGAGCGACGCCGGCCCGAGAACGCGACCCCGGCCCCAGAAAGCGAACCCGAGCCGGCCGACAGGAGCCGCACCGGCCGACGGGCGCCCCCGGCGGGGACTACCCCGCCGTGGCCCCCGCCAGGAACCGGCGGACGATCTCCTCCCCCGCCGTCACCCCCACCTCCTCCAGGGCGGTGACGCCGGGGGCCGTCCAGCCGCTGTCCGCGAGTTCGCCGTGCCCCGGCCGCCATGCCGCGTCCGCCGCGAGCAGCAGGTCCGCGTCGAGCAGCGAGTCCCCGGCCGCGAGCACGGTGGTCGCGCCGCTGCGCCGTACGACCTCGGCGAGGGCCGCGCTCTTGGTGAGCGGCGCCGGGACGGCGTACACCTTGCGGCCCTGCAGCGAGACCGCCCAGCCGCGCTCGGCGCACCAGCCGGTCAGCTCCTCCAGCCAGCCGGTCGGCAGCGCGGCGCGCTCGACCACGAGGTAGGCGAACAGCTCGTCGGCGACGCGCCGCTTGTGCGTCCACTCCGGGTCGGCGCACAGCGCGAGCCGCCGGGACACCTCCTCCAACGGGGCCGAGCCGGCGGCGATCCGCGCGGTGATCTCGGCACGCCAGTCGCCGTCCGGCACGCCGTCCACCAGCAGCTGCCCGCCGTTGGCGCAGATCGCGTACTCGGGTATCCAACCCGGCGTCGGGCCGGGCAGGTTGACCCGCGCGTACTGCTCCGGCGTCCGGGTGGTGGAGGGGACGAAGCGGGCCTGGCGGGCGAGTTCGGCGAGCAGTCCGGCGGCCTCTTCGGTCATGTAGGACAGCGGTCGGCCCTGGTACGTCTCGACGCAGAGCAGCCGTGGCGCGAGCCGGTCGGGGACGTCCAGGGCGAGCGCCCGGTCGGAGTAGATCAGCGTCCGGTCGAGGTCGCTGGCCACCAGAACACCCATCAGGATTCCCTCCCCGAAACCGAACCCGCAGCCGGGCCCGGAACAGCACGTGAAACAGAGCCGGAGGCCGGGTCCGAACCCGAACCCGAACCCGAACCGGCAGTCGACCCCGAGCCAGCGGCCGGGTCCGAACCCGACCCGGCGGACCGTCCGTCGGCCCCGGTCGCCCCGCGGCTGTAGCGGGGGTGGATCAGGCCGACGCAGGTGTACGGCAGGTCGTCCACCTCCTCGACCTCGACGCCGCGCTGGGCGGCGAGCAGCCGGACGTGGTCCAGGTCCGCGCCGGCGCCGCGGCGGGCGAGGATCCGCCAGGGGACGCGGCGCAGCAGCACCCGGGTGGTCTCGCCGACACCGGGCTTGACCAGGTTGACGTTGTCGATGCCGTACTCGGCGCTGATCCGCTCGACGGCGGCCCAGCCGGCCCAGTCGGGCGCCCGGTCGGGGTCGGCGGACAGCCGGTCCACACCCTCGACCGCCTCCGCGCGCACCTCCCCGAAGCACGCGGCCACGGCGTCCAGGAAGGCCGCGGAGACGTCGCTGCCGGCCAGCTCGGCGTAGTGCTTGGCGCCGTGGAAGTCGTTCGGGCCGATCAGGCCGGCCCGCAGGACGGTGCGCGAAACCAGCCCGGACACCGTGGAGTTGAGGCAGGCGGACGGGATCAGGAAGTCGTCCCGGGTGCCGTAGGTGCGCACGCAGCGGCCCGGGTCGGCGAGCACCGCGAGGTCCGGGTCGAAGCCGGTGCCGACCAGCGCGTCGGCGAGTTCGCGGGTGATCGCGCCCTTGCCCGTCCAGCCGTCCACGAACACCACGTCCTCGGAGCGGTGGTGGGCGGCCAGGTACCGCAGCGCGACGGGGTCGATGCCGCGGCCGCGGACGATCGAGACGGCGTAGTGCGGTACGGACAGCTCATGGGCGAAGGCCAGCCAGCGGCGGATCAGGATGCCGACGGGCGTGCCGGCCCGGGCGAGCGAGGCGAGCACCAGCCCGGGGCCGCGTTCGCGCAGGAGCGTCTCGGCGACGGTGCCGACGGCGAGCGCGATCCGGCGGGCGGAGCCGTGCAGCGCCTGGTGGAACAGCTCCTGGTACCCGGGGCTGGGCTGGTACTCGACCGGCAGCGACTCCGCGTAGTGCGCGCCGCCGTTCTGGACGGCCTCCTCGCGCTCCTCGGTGGGGGCTTCCAGGGCGACCCCGGAGAGGTCCTTGAGCAGCCACGCCACCTCCTCGGCCCGGTACGAGGAGAACGCCGGCCCGTACAACGGGGTCGGCAGCAGCGACGGCGACAGCGACGTCGGCGCCGCCGCCACGCCCACCGCCGCCCCGCCCACCGCCGCCCCGCCCACCGGCCGGTGCGAGGGCAGCACCGCGAGCACCACCCGGTCGGTGACCTGCCGCAGCTGGCCGAGCAGCGCCCGCTCGCCCCGGTGCAGCGCCGGCGTGTCGGCGATGTCGTCGACCACCAGCACGACGGCGTCGAAGCGCCGCGCCGGGTCGCTGCCGGGAGCGACGTTGTACGCGTAGCGCTCGCGCGAGGCATCGTCCTGCGGGTCGTCGTGGGCGGGGAAGGCCAGCCGGGTGCGGATGGCGTAGCCGGGGTCGTCGACCGCCAGGACGGGCGAGCGGGTGGTGGTGGAGTAGCGGACGCGGTCGCCGCCGAGCCGCTCGGCCAGGGCGTCGGCCAGGCGCAGCGGCGTGTACATCAGCTCCTCGAAGCCGAGCACCAGCACACGCTGCGCCTCGGCGGGCAGGGCGTCGGCCAGCTGCCCGGCGAGCCGGGGAAGGGCGGCGTCCAGTCGGGCGCGGTCGCGGGCGGTGAAGCCGTGCCGGCCGCCGTCCGGGAGGCCTGCAGGCCAGTCCAGCTCGACCCGGGCCAGCGGCGCGGGCTCGGCCGC
This sequence comes from Kitasatospora sp. NPDC038210, assembly GCF_055600605.1. Lineage (NCBI taxonomy): Bacteria > Bacillati > Actinomycetota > Actinomycetes > Kitasatosporales > Streptomycetaceae > Kitasatospora > Kitasatospora sp. NPDC038210. The sequence goes on from NZ_JBVJYK010000012.1 coordinate 63,315, forward strand.
ATCAGGCGCATCGGCCGCATCGGGCGCACCAGCCGCACCGACACCAGCCACGTCAGCCGCACCAGCCGCATCGGGCGCACCAGCCGCACCGGCCGCCGGAGGCAGCTCGGCCGCCGCCTCCGCGATCAGCCGTTCGGCCCGCTCCAGCACGTCCGCGGGCAGCTCGACGCCGCCGCTCGCGGTGGCGACGAGGTCGAGCCGGACGCCGAGTTCGGCGGCGGCGTCGGTGAGCCGGTCGCGGTCGTCGGCCGAGCGCAGGTCGACCAGCGCGACCACGACGTAGTGCTCGCGCGGGTGCCGGGCGTGCAGTTCGCGGATCGTGTTGAGGACCGTCCGGCCGGTCGAGAACTCGTCGTCCACCAGCACCAGCGGCCCGTCGCCGGCGAACAGTTCGGGGTCGGCCGGGAGCAGCAGGTGCGAGGTGGCGTGCGAGTGCTCCTCCTCGAAGCCGCCGAGCGGCGGGATCCCGGGCACCGGACGGCGGGTGGAGTGCAGGTAGGGGGCGTCGAGGCCGTCGGCGACGCTGTGGCCGAGGCCGGTGGCGGTCTCCGCGTAGCCGAGGACGACGGCCCGCGCGGCCGCTTCCTCGCCGAGCAGTCCGCGGACCCGGCGGCCGAGTTCGAGCCCGGCGCCGTGGACCACCGAGGGGCGCTGCGGCACGTGCTTGCCGAGCACGTTGGAGACGAGCAGGTGGGCGCGCTTGCGGTTCTCCCGGAGAGCCAGCCCGACGAGTTCGGGGAGGCGCTCGGAGCCGGTCAGCACGATCCCGGCCCGGTCGGCGACCCAACGGCCGGTCCACGTCTGGGGTGTTGCTGTCACTGCTGGTCCTGCCTTCGGTGGTGCGATGGTGCGATGGTCATGTCCGGCTCGTCGGGTCCGCTCCGCCGTACGGGACCGTCCTGCCGACCGTACGGGAACCGTCCTGCCGACCCTACGGACACCGTCCTACCCGCCGTTCCGGAACCGGAGGGAACGCCCCGGCCTCGGCCGCACGAACAGCGGGAACGCCCCGGCCCCGGCTGTACGCTCGGCGCGGACGCCCCGGCCCCGGCCTCAGGCGCACAGGCAGGCCGAGAGCAGTTCCGCGAAGCTGACGTCCTCACGGGCCACGCCGAACACCTCCGCCCGCAGCAGTATCCGCTCCGCCCAGGCCCGGTGCGGCCGGGCCTCGTTCATCTTGTTGGTGTACGCCGAACGCAGCACCCCGCCGCCGTCCTGCTCCTGGCGGAGGATGTCACGGGCGTCGCAGTACTCCTCGTGCGTGACCACGGAGAGGGCGTGCACGGCGGGCACGTGACTGGGGTGGATGCAGGTCTTGCCGAGCAGGCCGTTGGCCCGGTCGAGTTCGATCTCCCGGATCAGCCCGTCCAGGTCGTGTTCGATGATCCGCCGACGGACCTCCTCGCCGGAGGCCCGTCCCGTCCCGACGGCGTCGGTGCCGAACGAGGCCTCGGTGAACGGGGTGCGGCGCAGCTGCGGCTTGAACATCCGCTCCTGCACCGGGAAGTACTCCCAGACCGGACCGGTGACGGTGTGCCCCGTGCCGTCCGCCCGGCCGAGCACGTTGACGACGTCCCCGATCACCGCCGCGACCAGCGCGACGTCGTACGCGGTGAGGTCGGGCGAGCGCCGCAGGCCGTACGCCGAGCAGAGGTCGGTGACGCCGAGGCGGACGGCGAGCACCCGCTCCCGGTACCCGGCGAGCAGCTCGGCGATGCCGAAGAGCTGTTCGCGCCGGGTCTCCAGGTGGGCCAGCTCGGGCGATTCCAGGACGGGCATGGCGAACAGCCGCCGCCCGGTGGCGGCCTCGGCGGCGGCGAGCGCGGCCAGGTACTCGGCGCCGTTCTCCGGGGTGAACTTGGGCAGGACGAACCCGCTGAGCAGCTCGACGGCCGGTCCGAGCCGTTCGGCCAGGTCGGGAATCTGGGCGGCGGCACGGACTCTGATGAAGAGCAGTGGATGACCTTGTGCGCAGTCGGTGAAATCCTTGACCAGGTCATTCAGCTGCTCGACCAGGTTCCGCTCCCCGGCGTCCACCTCGTGGTCGGCGATCGCGTCCTCCAGGCAGAGCACCATCGACACCACGCCCCGAGCCGCCTGCTTGCGGATGTCGGCGGCCAGTGCGGGCCTGGTGGCGGGGCTGTAGAGGGTGCCGCCGAGCGCGGTGGCGAGCACCCCGGGCTCGCTCTGCGCGGTGAACGTGCGCGGCTGCTCCAGGAAGAGCCGGCCGCGTACGTCCTCGGCGAGGTGGCCGAAATGGCGCAAGGTGCTCTCCTCCAGGAAGTGGACGGGCCTCCGGCCCCCTGCCGACGCTGCCCCTGGCGCCGGACGGCGCCCTCGGCGGACGCCGACGGCCTCGTCGACCGTCCGACAGCCACGCCGACCGGCCGACACCCTGGTCAACCGGCCGACCGGGCGCCGTGGTTCCCCGGACGGTTCCCCGGACGCGCCGCCGGTGGACGCCCCTCCGTCGAACCCCCGGGGGCCTTCAGACCGCCCATCGTACGGACGGGATCCGGCCGCTCCCGGTTCCCCGGCACTGAACTCCCGGAACATCCCGGTCCACTTGGACGATCATGGGCCGGGCGACGGCAAACCCCGGGAAGCGCAAGTCTTGGCAAAGTCCGCCCCGGCGCGAACCGGTCCGGTCACGTTGTCCGAAGGGGTGGCGAACGGGCAGGATGGTCCGCTATGACGCACGTGATGGCCAAGGGCGCCAACATCGCACTGCCGGCGGCGGCGGTCCGCGCCGTGCTGCGCTGGAGCGCCGCGCCCGGTGCGCCGGACGTGGACGCGTCCGCGCTGCTGCTCGGCGCCACCGGCAAGGTCCGTTCGGACGCCGACTTCGTCTTCTACAACCAGCCGCGCCACCCGTCCGGCCTGGTCCGCCACCTGCCCAAGCAGCAGACCTCCGGCGGGGCCGAGATCATCGACACGATCGAGGTCGAACTCGCCAAGCTGCCCGCCGACGTGGACCGCGTGGTGCTGGCCGGCTCCTCCGAGGGCGGGCCGTTCCGCGCGGTGCCGGGGCTGCGGCTGCTGCTGTTCGACGCCGCGGCCGGTGACGGCGCGCCCGCGCTGGCCGAGTTCGAGATCAGCGACGCCGAGAGCGTGACCGCGCTGGTCGCGGGCGAGCTGTACCGGCGCTCCGGGTCCTGGAAGTTCCGGGCGATCGGCCAGGGCTACACCTCCGGGCTGATCGGCCTGGCCACCGACTTCGGCATCACCGTCGAGGACGAGGCCGCGGGCGCGGCGCCCGACCAGGTGGCGGCCCCCGCGCCCGCCTCCACCGCCTCCCCGACCGGTGCGGTGGACCCGCGCAGCACCCCGCTCCCGGACCCGCGCTCGACCGCTGCCGAGCCGGGCACCTTCACCCTGGCCCCGGCCGTCCCGCTGACCCCGCCCCCGGCCGCCGCCCCGACCCCGGTCGGGGCCACCGCGGGAGCGCCGACGGCCGCCCCCGCCGCACCATCGACCCCGCCGCCGCCCACCGCCCCGCCGACCCTGCCGCCCCCGCCGGCCGCCCCGCCCACCCCGCCGCCGGGCCACCGGCCCGGTACCGGCTACGGCTACCCCCAGCAGCAGCCCGGCACGGGGTACGGCTACCCGCAGCAGCAGCCCGGGACCGGCTACGGCTACCCGCAGGCCACGCAGCCGTACCAGCAGCAGCCGGGCACCGGGTACGGCTACCCCCAGCCGACCCAGCCCGTCCCGCCGCAGCCGCACCCGGGCAGCTACGGCTACCCGCAGCCGGGCACCGGCCAGCAGCCGCCCGTCCCGCCGCAGCCGCCGACGGCCCAGCCGACGAACGCGCAGCCCCCAGGGCCCACCGGCGAGGAGTTCGCGCTGCCGCCGCAGGGCCCGCAGTTCCAGCCCCGCTGACGCCCACCTGGGGTGGCGGCCGCCCGATCGCGGCGGCCCCGCCCCGGACCGCAGCCTCCCCGAACCGGCAGCGCCCGTCAGCCGCCGACCCGGACCGACAGCAACCCCGCCCCGGACCGACAGCAACCCCGCCCCGGCAGCGCCCGTCAGTCGCCGCCCGGCTGGTTCTTGTAGCCGCGCTGCCACTGCATGCCGAAGCCGTACAGCCGGTCGATGTCCGACTGGAACCCGTTGACGTACCGCACCTCGCGGCGCACCGTGAGCTGGTTGTCCCCGGCGTTCTCGATCAGCACCACCGCGCAGGAGCGCGCCGCCCGGGCCCGCTCCTCCAGCTTGATCTCGATCCGCGGGCCGGTCTGCGGCACGATCGTCACCACCGCCTGCGACTGCTCGAAGGCCGGCGTGCCGTCGTAGATGTAGACGAAGATCAACAGCCGCTTGAACTTGTCCTTCTTCTCCAGGTTGACGTACATCGTCTCGCCCGACGGCGCCCCGTACTGGTCGTCGCCGCTGAGCTTGACGTACGGCGCGTTCTGGAGGTCGCCGAAGAGGCCGCCGAGCGGCTGCACCACACCCGTGGAGCCGTCGGAGAGTTCGTACATGCAGGCCAGGTCGAGGTCGACGTTCATCGCCTCGCTGCTCTGCGGCGAGTCCGGCTCCAGCGGACTGAGGATCCGCGGGCTGAAGAACCGCTTGATCGTGTCCCGGGTGCTCGGCCGACCGGCGCCGGCCCGCATCGACCAGTGCAGGTTGACGTAGAGGTAGCCGGTGGTGGCCGCCGACCCGGTGATCGCGTGCTGCGGGGCCGACTTGGTGAGTATGACCTTGTGCTGACCGCCCGGGTTGTCGAAGGTGTAGCTCCGGTCCCCGCGCAGGTACTCCCAGATCGAGACCATCCCGTCCTCTCCCCCTGCTCCCGCCAGGCGATCTGACGGTCCGCCGACCAATGATCGGGCATCGGCCCGGCCGACGGATACCCCGTCCGTCCCCTCCCCTACCCCGTCCGGCCACCCACCCGCCACCGACGGGCCGACCGCCGCACGCGCCGGCGCGCACGCCGGCGGGCACACGAACGGCCGCACGAACAGCTGCACGACCGGGCGCCGCCGCCCGAACGGGCGACCGAAAACCGGCCGACGGCCGACCCACCCCCGCCCCGCCCCCGACCGGGCACCGGCCCCCCGTCGATCGACCGCCGGGCGCACCATCTGCCCAACCGCCGGGCGCACCACGGGCGCACGGCAGGGCACACGACCGGGCGCCACCTGCCGGACCACCGGGCGAACCACGGACGAACCCCGGGCGAACCGGTGGGTCGATTGGCCGCAGCCAGCCGCCCTCCCGTAACATGCCGCCCCTTCGGACGCGATATCGTCTAGCCGCACAGGTGTCCCGTCCGCCCCTGCGCGGGCGCGGTGGGCACGCCGTGCGGCGACGAACGAACCGTCAGGCAGTGTCCGCACGGCGGGCCCTGACCGCCTGTGTCGCACTGTGAACCTGTCCCCTTCGGAAACCCGAGGCCCGACCCGCAATGAACCTGACCTCCATACAGCTGGTCTGGACCGTCGTCGGCGGCGCAGCCCTGCTGTTCGTCGCCGTCCTGATGGCGACGCTGCGTTTCAAGAACTCGAAGAAGGACGAGGCCACCGACTCCTGGGAGCGCAGCGAGGAGCGCCGCCGCCGCAAGGAGATGATCTACGGGATCTCCTCGTACACGCTGCTGTTCTGCTGTGCCGGTGTCGCCGCCGCGCTGTCCTTCCACGGCCTGGTCGGCTTCGGCAAGGAGAACCTGGGCCTGGCCGACGGCTGGGAGTACCTCGTCCCGTTCGGCCTGGACGGCGCCGCGATGTTCTGCTCGGTGCTCGCCGTCCGCGAGGCCAGCCACGGTGACGCCGCGCTCGGTTCACGCCTGCTGGTCTGGGTGTTCGCGATCGCCTCGGCCTGGTTCAACTGGGTGCACGCCCCGCGCGGCTTCGGCCACGCCGGTGCCCCGCAGTTCTTCTCCGGCATGTCGATCTCGGCGGCGATACTGTTCGACCGCGCGCTGAAGCAGACCCGCAAGGCCGCGCTGCGCGAGCAGGGCCTCGTCCCCCGCCCGCTGCCGCAGATCCGCATCGTCCGCTGGCTGCGCGCCCCGCGCGAGACCTACGCGGCCTGGTCGCTCATGCTCCTGGAGAACGTCCGCAGCCTGGACGAGGCGGTCGAGGAGGTGCGCGAGGAGCGCCAGGCGAAGCTGGACGCCAAGGCCCGCGCCCGCACCGCCGACCGCCGCGAGCGCGCCGAGCTGAAGGCCATCTCCCGCCAGGGCGGCGGCATGCTGGCCCGGGCCCGCGGTGGCCGCCAGGTGCCCGCCCTCACGGCTGCCGGAGACGGCCCGAGCGCTACGGAGCCTGCCCTAGCCGCGGAGTCGGACGCCACCACCCCGACCTCGCAGGCCTCCACCTCCTCGCTGGAGCCCACCGCCCTGGACACCGGCCGCCGCCCCCGCGCCGCCGTCGGCTCCTCGTACTCCTCCTCGTACTCGTCCCCCTCGACGTACTCGTCCTCCTCGTACTCCTCCACGTCCTCCTCGGCCGACGCCCTCGGTTCGTCCCGTCGCAGCTCGTCCATCGACCTGACGGCCGACGACGACACGCTGGCGATGCCGAAGCTGGACTCGCTGGAGCGCAAGCTGCGCGCGATCGAGCAGCAGCTCGGCTGACCCGGCCGCCCGCACGACGCGAAACGGCCGCCCCCGGGGTTCCCGGGGGCGGCCGTTTCGCGTGTCCGGCTCGGTGTCCGGCCCTGTGTCCGGCCCTGTGTCCGGCGCTGTGTCCGGCGCTGTGTCCGGCTACGAGCCCGACTACGCGTCCGAGCCGGCTACTTGCCCGACCCGACCAGCTCCGGCTCGTCCTCCGCGCCCTCGCGCCGGTTGCGCAGGATCGAGGAGCCGAGCGCGAGCCCGATGAAGGCGACGCCGATCAGGCCGGTGACGATCTCCGGGATGTGGTACTTGATCCCGACCAGCAGGATCGCCGCCAGCGCGCCGATCGCGTAGTGCGCGCCGTGCTCCAGGTAGACGTAGTCGTCCAGGGTGCCCTTGCGGACCAGGAAGACGGTCAGCGAGCGGATGTACATCGCGCCGATGCCGAGGCCCAGGGTGATCTGGAAGATGTCGCTGGAGATGGCGAACGCGCCGACGACGCCGTCGAAGGAGAACGACGCGTCCAGGACCTCCAGGTAGAGGAACAGGAAGAACGCGGCCTTGCCGGCGACCTGGACGACCGACTTGCCGGCCTTCTCGGCCTCCTCCTCGCGCTCGGCCTCGGCCTCCAGGCCCGACTCGAAGATCGAGGAGAGGCCGTTGACCGCGAGGTAGGTGATCAGGCCGAGGACACCGGAGAGCAGCACGGTCTCGGCGTGCTCGGCGGCGAAGAAGCGGGCGGCCAGCACCAGCGAGACCAGGGCGATGACGACGGACAGGGCGTCCAGCTTGCCGATCTTCTCCAGCGGGCGCTCCAGCCAGCTCAGCCAGTTGTGCTCCTTCTCCTCGAACACGAAGTCCAGGAAGATCATGAGCAGGAAGACGCCACCGAAGGCGGCGATGGCCGGGTTGGCGGCTTCCAGGTACTGGCCGTAGGTGAGGCCGTCGTGGGTCTTGTCGGAGTGCAGCGCCAGGTCGATGACCGTCGCCGGGTCGAGCTTCGCGGTGAGGCCGACGACCAGCAGCGGGAAGATCAGGCGCATGCCGAAGACGGCGATGAGCACGCCGACGGTCAGGAAGATCTTCTGCCAGTACGGGTTCATCCGCTTCAACACCGTGGCGTTGACCACCGCGTTGTCGAACGACAGGGAGATCTCCAGGATGGAGAGGATCAGCACGATGCCGAAGCCTTGGGCTCCCCAGAGCAGTCCGGCCGCGACCAGGCCGATGGCGGTGATCGCGAACGACCAGCCGAATGTGCGGAGGAACACGGGAGTTGGCTACCTTTCGGGTTCTGGCCGTGCCGGGGGCGGCCTCGTCCCCGAGACGCCCTGACCGGGCCCCGCCCGGTCAGGTCACCCCCGCACTGCCCTCAGTTCTCATGATCGGGTCGGGTGCGATGGTCCGATTTCCGCCCTTACTGTACGTTCACCCCGAAGTCGAGCGCGATGCCGCGCAGGCCGGAGGCGTACCCCTGGCCCACCGCGCGGAACTTCCACTCGCCCGCGTAGCGGTACAGCTCGCCGAAGATCATCGCAGTCTCGCTGGACGCGTCCTCGGACAGGTCGTAGCGGGCGATCTCCTGGCCGTCGACCGAGTTGACGACCCGGATGTAGGCGTTGCGGACCTGCCCGAAGTTCTGCAGCCGCGGCTCGGCGTCGTAGATCGACACCGCGAAGACCACCTTGTCCGCCTGTGCCGGGACCAGGTCCAGGTTGACCAGGACCACCTCGTCGTCACCCGTGTCGTCGCCACCGGTGAGGTTGTCGCCCTGGTGCTCCACCGAGCCCTCGGGGCTCTTGAGGTTGTTGTAGAAGACGAAGTACTCGTCGCCGAGCACCCGCCCGCCACCGCAGAGCAGGGCGCTCGCATCGAGGTCGAACGGTGCGCCCGTGGTCGAACGGGCGGACCAGCCGAGGCCGATCTGGACCTGCGTCAGGTTCGGCGCGGCCTTGGTGAGCGAGACGTTGCCACCCTTGGCGAGCGTGACCACCATGACGTTCTTCCTCCCTTGCTTCTCCCGGGGCGCCTTCCAGGTGTAGTCCCCCGCGGCCCCGGCCGACCGGCTCCGGTCGGCTGAACTTCCTGAACTCACATCCTCGCAGCGCGACGGGCCCCCGCGGGACCGGGTCGGACGAACCCCGACCGGCCGGCACCCGCCCACCCGCGCGGCGCCCGAACTGCCGCCCGGACGGCCGTGAAGGCGGCAACGGCGGCAACGGCGGCAGTGGCGGCAGCGACCGGACGAAGCCGGGGCGGCCCGGACCCTCCGCGGGTCCGGGCCGCCCCGGCTGGAACGCGCCGCAGGGCGCCGAGTGACTCAGACGTTGACGCCGAAGTCCTGCGCGATGCCGCGCAGGCCGGAGGCGTAGCCCTGGCCGATGGCGCGGAACTTCCACTCGCCGCCGTTGCGGTACAGCTCGCCGAAGACCATCGCGGTCTCGGTGGAGGCGTCCTCGGAGAGGTCGTAACGCGCCAGCTCCGTGTTGTCCGCCTGGTTCACCACGCGGATGAAGGCGTTGCGCACCTGGCCGAAGTTCTGACTGCGGCTCTCGGCGTCGTAGATCGACACCGGGAAGACGATCTTCTCCACGTCCGCCGGGACGCCGGCCAGGTTGACCTTGATCGCCTCGTCGTCGCCCTCGCCCTCGCCGGTGAGGTTGTCGCCGGTGTGCTCGACCGAGCCGTCCGGGCTCTTCAGGTTGTTGAAGAACACGAAGTTGCCGTCCGAGGCGACCTTGCCCTGGGCGTTGCAGAGCAGTGCGCTGGCGTCCAGGTCGAAGTCCGCACCGGTGGTGGTCCGGACGTCCCAGCCCAGGCCGACGATCACGGCCGTGAGCCCGGGCGCCTCCTTGGTGAGCGAGACGTTGCCGCCCTTGCTGAGGCTGACTCCCACGTGTCCTCCAAGATTCGGGAGGCACGCCCTGTGGTGCCCCCGGTGGTGCGGTTCGGGGCCCGGGAACGCACCGGCTCCCGCACCCCACTCCGCCAACGGCCCGAGCGTAGTACGCGGTTCCCGTGCGCAGCGCGGATGCGGTCGGACACGACCGTCCGGCACCCGGGCGGCCGGGTTCCGGCCGGTCGCGGCCGCGCAGTGGCCCCGCAGCGGTCCGGCCCCGGCCCCGCGGCGGACGGGGCCGGACCGCTGCGGGGCGGGGCTCAGAGCCCGGCGAGGACCCTCAGGTACTCCTGCTCGTCCCGGGCGTCCGGGAGGCCGTTGACGACGCTCCAGCGCACCGTGCCGGCCTTGTCGATCACGAAGGTCCCGCGCAGCGGGCAGCCGCGCTCCTCGTCGAGCACGCCGTACGCCCGGGTGACCCCGCCGTGCGGCCAGAAGTCGGCGAGCAGCGGGAACTCCAGGCCCTCGCGGTCGGCGAGGACGCGCTGGGAGAACTGCGAGTCGCAGGAGAGGCCGAGCACCTGGACGTCGTCGTTCTGCAGCCCGGCCAGCTCGCGCTGGATCGCGCCCAGCTCGCCGGTGCAGACGCCGGTGAAGGCGAACGGGTAGAAGACCAGGACGACGTTCTTCTCACCGCGGAAGTCGGCGAGCCGGACGGACTCCCCGTGCTGGTTGTTGAGCTCGAAGTCCGGAGCCCGGGTGCCGACCTCGATGGCCATGGACGGGACCTTTCTGACGCGACCGCGCCGCGCGGCGGGCGCAGCGGGCCCATCCTCGCATCCGCTTACGCGCGTTCGGCCGAACGGATGAGGCGGGCCCGTCGGGCACCCGCCCGCTTCCGCTCTGAGCGAACGCGGCACGGCCTGCGCCGATCGGGTCGGGAGGCGGCCGGGAAGTCGTCGGAAGACACCGGAGACCGGCGGACGGCGCAGGAGACCGGGGCGCCCCCGGACGGCATCGCAAAAGCGCCGGGCCCCGCCGGAGCGTGGCTCCGGCGGGGCCCGGCAGGGGGCTTCAGGACCCGTTCAGCGCTTGCCGGCGGCCGGCTTCGCCGTGGACTTGGTCGCGAGCCTGGTGGCCGCCCAGTCCTTGACGATGTTGATCGAGCTGGTCTGGGAGAGGCCGGCCGTGCGGGCCGCCTCGTTGATGTCCGAGGCCTCGATGTGGCCGTCCCGCCCGGTCTTGGGCGTCAGCAGCCAGATGACGCCGCCCTCGGCGAGGTACTCCAGCGCGTCGACGAGGGCGTCGGTGAGGTCCCCGTCGTCGTCGCGGTGCCACAGCAGGACGGCGTCCGCGACGTCGTCGTAGTCCTCGTCGACGAGATCCGTCCCGGTGATCTCCTCGATGCCCTCGCGGAGGTCCTGGTCAGTGTCTTCGTCGTACCCCAGCTCCTGGACGATCTGGCCACCCTCGAAGTTGAGACGGGCCGCCGGGTTGGACTTGTCCGCGGGGTCCGCGGTCGCGCTCACGGGAATAACCTCCAGTATTCGGCTCGGCGTCCATGCCGAGGCTGTGGCCGTAGTCCACACGGGCGCGGCGGTTCGCGCAAGTACCCGACCCCCGATCCCCTCCAAAGGTTGACGTGTCGCACCGGGACACGCCGTTCGACGTGTCGGGAATCACACCGATTTGCCCTTCTCTGCATGGGACAAGGATGCTTCGGGTGGTCCGGGCCCACAGGCCGTACGCGTGCCCGAGATGCGAACGGCATTCGGGGTCCGCGCATGCGCGGGCGTAGAGTCTCCTGTTGGCCCTCACCCCGGCCGCCCGCCATCGGGCGGACGGGACACCAGGTCGGACCACCTCTTTTCGTAACACCAGGGGGTGTGCGGAGCGGACGAAGACGCCCGTGCCGCGCACCACCAGACCGGACCGCCCAACAGGCGGAACGGTTACCGATCGGTAGAGATGACGGATCTCCGAATGCGGTAGCACGATGGAGGCGGCGCGACACACCTCTAGTTTCGACCGACAGTGAAGGAACAGCGTGGCTTCCGGATCCGATCGCAACCCGATCATCATTGGCGGCCTTCCGAGTCAGGTCCCGGACTTCGATCCCGAGGAGACCGCGGAATGGCTGGAGTCGCTCGATGCGGCCATCGACGAGCGCGGGCGTGAGCGTGCCCGTTACCTGATGCTGCGGCTGATCGAGCGCGCCCGCGAGAAGCGTGTCGCTGTGCCCGAGATGCGCAGCACGGACTACGTCAACACCATCGCCACCAAGGACGAGCCGTTCTTCCCCGGCAACGAGGAGATCGAGCGCAGGATCCTCAACGCGACCCGGTGGAACGCGGCCGTCATGGTCTCCCGGGCCCAGCGCCCCGGCATCGGCGTCGGTGGCCACATCGCCACCTTCGCCTCCTCCGCGTCGCTCTACGACGTGGGCTTCAACTACTTCTTCCGCGGCAAGGACGCCGAGGGCGAGTCCGGCGACCAGATCTTCTTCCAGGGTCACGCCTCCCCCGGCATCTACGCGCGCGCCTTCCTCCTGGACCGACTCACCGAGCAGCAGCTCGACGCGTTCCGCCAGGAGAAGTCGAAGGCCCCGTACGGCCTCTCCAGCTACCCGCACCCGCGGCTGATGCCGGACTTCTGGGAGTTCCCGACCGTCTCGATGGGCCTCGGCCCGCTCGGCGCGATCTACCAGGCCCGGATGAACCGCTACCTGGAGCACCGCGGCATCAAGGACACCTCCGACTCGCAGGTGTACGCCTTCCTCGGCGACGGCGAGATGGACGAGCCGGAGTCGCTCGGCCAGCTGTCGCTGGCGGCCCGCGAGGGCCTGGACAACCTGACCTTCGTGGTGAACTGCAACCTGCAGCGCCTCGACGGCCCGGTCCGCGGCAACGGCAAGATCATCCAGGAGCTGGAGTCCCAGTTCCGGGGCGCCGGCTGGAACGTGATCAAGCTCATCTGGGACCGCAGCTGGGACCCGCTGCTCGCGCAGGACCGCGACGGCGTGCTGGTCAACAAGCTGAACACCACGGTGGACGGCCAGTTCCAGACCTACGCCACCGAGTCCGGCGAGTACATCCGCGAGCACTTCTTCGGCTCCGACCTGCGCCTGCGCAAGATGGTCGAGAGCATGACCGACCAGCAGATCCAGCACCTGGGTCGCGGCGGCCACGACCACAAGAAGATCTACGCGGCGTTCAAGGCGGCCCGCGAGCACAAGGGCCAGCCGACGGTCATCCTGGCCCAGACGGTCAAGGGCTGGACGCTGGGCCCCAACTTCGAGGGCCGCAACGCCACCCACCAGATGAAGAAGCTGACGGTCGAGGACCTGAAGCGCTTCCGCGACCGGCTGCACCTGCCGATCACCGACAAGCAGCTCGAAGAGGGCTACCCGCCCTACTTCCACCCGGGCCGCAACTCGGAAGAGATCCAGTACATGCACGACCGCCGGCAGGAGCTCGGCGGCTACGTGCCGACCCGCAAGGTCCGCCCGCGCAAGCTGGAACTGCCCGGCGACGACGCGTACAAGGCGGTCAAGAAGGGTTCCGGCAACCAGACCATCGCCACCACCATGGCGTTCGTCCGGCTGCTCAAGGACCTCATGCGGGACAAGGGCATCGGCAACCGCTTCGTGCCGATCGCGCCGGACGAGTACCGCACCTTCGGCATGGACTCGCTCTTCCCGTCGGCGAAGATCTACAACCCGCTCGGCCAGACCTACGAGTCGGTCGACCGGGACCTCCTCCTCGCCTACAAGGAGTCCCCGACCGGCCAGATGCTGCACGACGGCATCTCCGAGGCGGGCTGCACCGCCTCGCTGATCGCCGCGGGCTCGGCCTACGCCACCCACGGCGAGCCGCTGATCCCGGTGTACGTCTTCTACTCGATGTTCGGGTTCCAGCGCACCGGCGACCAGTTCTGGCAGATGGCCGACCAGCTGGCCCGCGGCTTCGTCCTCGGCGCCACCGCCGGCCGCACCACCCTGACCGGTGAGGGCCTGCAGCACGCCGACGGCCACTCGCACCTGCTGGCCTCGACCAACCCGGGCGTCGTCGCGTACGACCCGGCGTACGGCTTCGAGATCGCGCACATCGTCCAGGACGGTCTGCGCCGGATGTACGGCTCCAGCGCCGAGCACCCGAACGGCGAGGACGTCTTCTACTACCTCACCGTGTACAACGAGCCGATCAAGATGCCGGCCGAGCCCGAGAACGTGGACGTCGAGGGCATCCTCAAGGGTCTGCACAAGTACGCGCCGGGCACCGCCGGCCAGATCCCGGCCCAGATCCTCGCCTCCGGCGTGGCCGTGCCGTGGGCCCTGGAGGCCCAGCGCATCCTCGCCGAGGAGTGGAACGTCAAGGCCGACGTCTGGTCCGCGACCTCCTGGAACGAGCTGCGCCGCGACGCGGTGGAGGCCGAGGAGTTCAACCTGCTGCACCCCGAGGAGCAGCAGCGCGTGCCGTACGTCACCCAGAAGCTCCAGGGTGCCGAGGGCCCGGTCGTCGCGGTGTCCGACTGGATGCGCGCGGTGCCGGACCAGATCGCCCGCTGGGTGCCGGGCCAGTACCAGTCGCTGGGCGCCGACGGCTTCGGCTTCGCCGACACCCGTGGCGCGGCCCGTCGCTTCTTCCACATCGACGCGCAGTCGGTCGTCCTGGCGGTGCTCACCGAGCTCGCCAAGCAGGGCAAGGTCGACCGCTCGGCGCTGAAGGACGCGATCGACCGCTACCAGCTGCTGGACGTCACCGCGGCCGACCCGGGCGCCGCCGGCGGCGACGCCTGATCACCCGGTAGGTGACCGAAGGGGCCGGACCTCCACGCGAGGTCCGGCCCCTTCGGCGTTCCGCACCACGACGGCCCCGGACTCCGCCGAGTCCGGGGCCGTGGTGCACGGGCGCGCGTCAGATGTGCACGGCGGGGCCCGCGTCGGTGGCGCCGCGGCGGGTGAGCAGGCCGAGCACGGCGGCGCCGAAGGCCACCACGGCGGCGACCGCGAAGGCGAGCGACATGCCGCTGACGAAGGACTCGTGGACGGCGCCGGCCATCGCGTCCACCACCTGCTGCGGGGTGCCGGGTGGGGCCGGCGGGGCGATGCCCAGCTGGGCGGCCTGCTTGAGCCCCTCCGCCTGCGGGCCCTCGACCGGCGGCAGGCCGGCCCCGGCCCACTTGCCGGGCAGCACGTCGCCGACCTTGGCGGCCATCAGCGCGCCCAGCACCGCGGTGCCGAGGCTGCCGCCGACCTGCATCGCGGCCTGTTGGAGGCCGCCGGCCACGCCGGACAGCTCCAGCGGGGCGTTGCCGACGATCACCTCGGTGGCGCCGACCATGACCGGGCTGATGCCGAGGCCCATCAGGACGAACCAGAGCGACATCACGCCGTTGCCGGAGCCGGCGTCCAGGGTGGACATGCCGAACATCGCGGTGGTGGTGATCAGCATGCCCGCCACGATCGGGATCCGCGGGCCGAGCTTGCCGATCGCGATGCCGGCCACCGGCGAGCCGACGATCATCATGCCGGTCATCGGCAGCAGGTGGACGCCGGCCTCGACCGGCTTCATGCCGTGTACGTTCTGCAGGTAGAAGGTCACGAAGAAGATCGCGCCGAAGAACGCGAAGGCCATCAGCACCATCAGCAGGACGCCCGCCGACAGCGGCACCGAGCGGAACAGGCCGAGCGGGATCAGCGGTTCGCGCGCCTTGCCCTGCCAGAGCGCGAAGAGCACCATCAGCAGCACCGCGCCGCCCAGGAACAGCAGCGTCCGGGCGTCGCCCCAGCCCCACTCGGGGGCCTTGATGATGCCGAAGACCAGCGCGAACATCCCCGCGGACAGCAGCACGATGCCGGGGACGTCGAAGGACTTGGCGGCGTTCTCGGCCCGCACGTCCTGGAGGATCCACAGGCCGAGCGCCAGGGCGATCAGGCCGACCGGGATGTTGATGAAGAACACCGACTCCCAGCTGACGTGCTCGACGAGCAGGCCGCCGACGATCGGGCCGGCCGCGGTGGAGGCGCCGATCACGCCGCCCCAGATGCCGATGGCCATGTTGAGCCTCTCGGCGGGGAAGGCGCCGCGCAGCAGGCCGAGCGCCGCCGGCTGGAGCAGCGCGCCGAACAGGCCCTGGAGCACCCGGAAGGCGATCACGGTCCGGATGTTGCCCGCGAAGCCGATCGCGGCGGAGGTGGCGGCGAAGCCGACCGCGCCGACCAGGAAGGTGGACTTGTGGCCGAAGCGGTCGCCGATCTTGCCGGCGGTGATCAGGAAGACCGCCAGGGCGAGCAGGTAGCCGCTGGTGACCCACTGGATCTCGGAGGGCGCCGCGTTCAGCTTCTCCTGGATCACCGGGTTGGCGATGGCGACGATCGTGCCGTCCAGCGCGACCATCATGACGCCGACCGCGACGGTCAGCAGGGTCAGCCAGGGGTGCCCCTTGAGGCCGCCCCCGGACGGTGGCGTCGGCGGCGGCGCGGCGTCCGCCTCGGAGTTCTTGACGACGGACTGGCTCATCTGGGCCCTCCGGGGGCGTGGCTCGGTCGGAACGTGGTCGTGGCGCCCCGGCCCACCCGTCCCCACAGGTGCCCCGGCCCGACGGGCGCCACTCGCCGCAGATTATGTCAGCTGCTGACATTCGGCAAACAGTGACTTCTGGCCATTACTGCCATTTGTCAGAACGCTAAGGTTGTCCTCCCACCCGCCACACCAGCGCCCCGGAAGGCCCCCGCCATGGCCGCTCACGCCCCCCGCACCACCGGCACCCCGGAGGACCTCGGTCGGACACCCGGGCTGCGCGAGCGCAAGAAGCAGCAGACCCGGTACGCCCTGGTCCAGGCGGCCCACATGCTCTTCCTCAGCCAGGGCTTCGCCCGCACGACCGTCGACGAGATCGCCTCCGCCGTCGACGTCTCCCAGCGCACCTTCTTCCGCTACTTCGCCAACAAGGACGAGGTCGCGCTCGCCGTCATGGCCGAGGCCGAGGACTACTTCATCGAGTGCCTGCGCCACCGCCCCGCCGAGGAGTCCCCGCTGGAAGCCCTGCGCGCCTCGATCGTCAAGGCCTGGCGCGACCTCGGGAACGCCGAGACCTCCGGCCCCGGTTCGATCACCAGCGCCCTCGAACTCATGCGGATGATCGAGGACGCGCCCACCCTGCTCGCCGCCCACCTGCGCCGGGTCACCGAACAGGAACGGATCGTCGTGCAGGTGCTCGCCGAACGCGAAGGCCTGGACCCGCGCGAGGACCTGCGCCCCACCGTGCTCGCCGCCGTCTTCGGCAGCGTGCTGCGCGCCGCCCACCTGTCCTGGACGGCCGACCGCGAACCCGACGGCCCCGAGGGCATGATCGCCCTGATCGAGCGCCACTTCGACCAGCTCGGCCCCGCCCTGGCCGGCCGCTGGCGCACCTGAACGCCCGTGTCATACCCGGGTACCACCCCGGATCCCACCCCCGGGTCGGACGCCGGGCGCCGGGCGCGCCCCTAGTCTGACCGGATGATCGACTCGTCCCCCCGGTCCGGCCCCGTCGGCGTGGCGCGGGCCCTGCTCGGCACGCTCGTCCGACCGTCCGCCGACCACGCCCCGCTGCTGGCCCACTCCTCCCGGCCGTGGCTCCGCCACCTCCCGTACGTCCTCGCGGTGGCCGCGATCGCCTCACTGCTGCCCAGCGGGATCAACGTGATGGCCAACGACTACGGGATCGACGGAGGGCTCGCGGCCGCCCTCGCCGTGGCTCAGACCGCGCCGCTGCTGCTCGCGGTGAGCCGGCCGCTGGCCGCCTGGTGGATGATCGGCAGCACCGACCTGCTGGCCGCCGTCCTGGTGCTGACCACCGGGAGCGGGACCGGCGGCCCCTGGCCGTGGATCCCCACCGCCCTGGTCGGCTACCTCTTCCTGATGGTCCCGCTGTCCCTCCGCGAGCCGAGGCGCACCCTGGTCGCGGTCTGGCTGGTCACCGCGGGTGCCGGGTTCGCCCTGTCGCTCGCCGGAGCGGGCTCCCGCTACACCGGGGACAACGCCCTCCTCGCAACCGCCCTGACCGGCGCCGTCCTGGTGCTCGGCGGAGCCCTGCGGGAACGCGCCGAGGCCCGCCGGCTGCTCACCGAGCAGGAACACATCAGCGAGGTCGAGCGCGAACGACGCACCCTGCTGGAGGAACGCGCCCGGATCGCCCGGGAGTTGCACGACGTGGTGGCCCACCACATGTCGGTCATCGCGGTCCAGGCCGCCAGCGCCCCGTACCGGATCTCCGACGTTCCGGCCGGGGCCGCCGAGGAGTTCACCGCGATCGCCGGCACCGCCCGCGAGTCGCTCGCCGAGATGCGCCGGCTGCTCGGCGTCCTGCGCAGCGAGGACTCCGGCGGGGAGAAGGCCCCGCAGCCCGGGGTCGGCCAACTCGCCCAGCTGGTCGAGACGGTGGGACGGGCCGGGGTCGCGGCCGAACTGGCGGTGGCCGACGGCCTGGAGGAGGCGGTGCCGCAGGCCGTCGGCCTCTCCGCGTACCGGATCGTCCAGGAGGCGCTGGCCAACGTGGTGCGGCACGCCCCCGGCGCGCGGACCTGGGTGTCGCTCTCCTCGGACGGCCCCGAGCTGCTGGTGACGGTGGTCAACGGGCCGCCGCCGGAGCGCACCGAGTCGCTGGAGGCCTCGGTCGAGGGCACCGGGCAGGGCCTGGTCGGAATGCGCGAACGCGTCCGGCTCGTCGATGGCAGGCTGGACACCGGCCCGCTGCCGGACGGCGGCTTCAAGGTGGCCGCCGTCCTGCCCCTCGGCACCTCCGACAACACCCCCCGGGAGCCCACCGCATGACCATCCGCGTGATCATCGTCGACGACCAGGCCATGGTGCGCGCGGGCTTCGCCGCCCTGCTGAACGCCCAGAGCGACATCGACGTGGTGGGCGACGCGGCGGACGGCGCCCAGGCCCTGGAGGTCGCCGGCCACACCCACCCGGACGTGGTGCTGATGGACGTCCGGATGCCCGTGATGGACGGCCTGGAGGCCGCCCGACGGCTGCTCGACCCCGCCACCGGTCCACGGGAAGGCGGGGGCGCGCACCGGCCCAAGGTGCTGATGCTGACCACCTTCGACGTGGACGACTACGTCTACGAGGCGCTGCGCGCCGGGGCCAGCGGCTTCCTGCTCAAGGACGCCCCGCCGGCCGACCTGATCGCCGCGGTCCGGGTGGTCGCGGCCGGCGAGGCGCTGCTCGCCCCCTCGGTGACCCGCCGGCTGATCGAGGACTTCGCCCGCACCCGCCCCGCCAGGCGCCACGACCCCAAGGTGCGGCTCAACGGCCTGACCCCGCGCGAGACCGAGGTGCTGGAGCTGATCGCCCGCGGCCTCTCCAACCAGGAGATAGCCGCGAAGCTGGTGCTCGCCGAACAGACCGTCAAGACCCACATCGGGCGCATCCTCGCCAAGCTCGACCTGCGCGACCGCGCCCAGGCGGTGGTACTGGCCTACGAGTCCGGCCTGGTGACCCCCGGCCAGTAGGGGGGACATCCCCCTGATACCCGGGTAGCACCCGGGAGTTGGCCCCGCGGTGTGACGCCCGCGGGGCCGTCGCGTTCCTACCTTCCTCTTCGTCGCAAGCCGAACGAACGAGGGGGAGAAGGACCATGCGCGGATTCCGGATCAGGCGGGCACTGGCCGCCGCGGTGGCGCTGGCGGCGGTGCTCGGCGCCGGCGGCTGGGCCGCCGACACCCAGACCCCCGTCACCGGCCCGCCGCCCGGCAGCGCCGCCTGGACGGCCGACACCTCGCTCGGCCTGCGCCTGCCCGACCCGGCCACCACCGCCCCGGACGGGGTCGCCGCGTTCTTCGCCGCACTGGCACCGGCCGCACAGGACGCGCTGGCCGTCCGGCACCCGCTGGTGGTCGGCAACCTGGACGGCGCCCCGGTCGCCCTCCGCTACCGCGCCAACGCCCTGGCCCTCGCCGCCGAACGCACCCGGGAACTCGCCCGCGCCGCCGACCCGGCCCGCACCCCGCAGGACCACGAGGCCGCCCGCACCCGCGCCGAGCGCTACCGCACCCTGCTGGACGGCGGACGGCAGATCCTCGCCTTCGACCCGCGCGGCCGCGGCCAGGTCGCCGAGGTGTACGGCGACCTCGCCGCCGCCCGCCGCACCGCCGTGATCGTCCCCGGCTCCGACATCGACCTGCTCGACTTCGACCGCGCCGCCGATCCGTACGGAACCCCCGCCGGCATGGCCCGCGCCCTGTACGAGGCCACCGACCGGCAGACCGCCGTGATCGCCTGGACCGGCTACACCACCCCGGTCGGCCTCGGCCCCGACGCCGCCACCGAGGACCTCGCCCGGGCCGGCGCCACCCGCCTCACCCGGCTGCTCGACGGACTCGCCGTCAGCACCCGCCCCCAGGCCCCGGCCACCGTGTTCTGCCACAGCTACGGCTCGGTGGTCTGCGGCCTGGCCCGCCCCACCCCCGCCCGGGCCTCCGGCGTGGTGGTGCTCGGCTCCCCCGGCATGGGCGTCGACTCGGCCGCCGGCCTCGACCCGCGCGTCCCGCTGTGGGCCACCGCCCGCAACGGCTCCGACTGGATCGGCGACGTGCCCAACGTCCGGCTGCTCGGCCTCGGCCACGGCGCCGACCCGACCGCCCCCGGCTTCGGCGCCCGCCCGCTGCCCGCCACCGGATCCCACGGCCACACCGGCTACTTCGCCCCCGGCACCGCCTCGCTCGCCGCCTACGCCGCCGTCGCCCTCGGCCGCGCCTGACCGCCCGCACCGGAAGGAGCACCACCATGGCCCACCCCCTCACCGCCCTGCGCCGCGCCGCCCGACAGGTCGACGCCCGGACCCCCGCCACCCGCGACCGCGCCCTGGACGGCCTGCGCGCCCTCGCCCTGCTCGCCGTACCGGTCGGGCACTGGATGCTCGGCGGCCTCACCCGCTCCCCCGACGGCGCCCTGCACAACGCCAGCCCGCTCTCCTCGCTCGGCTTCTTCGCCCCGATCAGCTGGGGGCTCCAGATGCTCGGGGTGTTCTTCCTGGTCGGCGGCCACTCCTCGGTCCGCTCGCTGGAACGGGCCCGCGCCCGCGGCGAGTCCTACGGCGGCTGGCTGCGCGCCCGGACCGTACGGCTGCTGCGCCCGGTGCTCGGGGTCGCGGCGGTCTGGGCGCTGCTGGTCCCGCTGCTGCCCGCGCTCGGCGTCCCCGCCGACACCCTGCGCACCGGCGCGACGCTGGTGGTGCAGCCGCTCTGGTACATCGCCGTCTACCTGGGACTGACCGCGCTCACCCCGCTCTGCGCGGCCGCCGGACGCCGGCTGGGCGGCTGGTCGGCGGGCCTGCTGGTGGCCTCGGTCGCCGCCGTCGACCTGCTGCGGTACGGGCCGTGGGCGCAGGCCGTGCCGTCCTGGGTCGCGCTGCTGAACATCCTGCCGGGCTGGCTGTTCGGCTACCAGCTCGGCGTGCTCTGGGCGCAGGGCCGGCTCGGGCGGCCGACCGCCCGGGTGCTGCTGATCGGCGGCGGCGCGCTGTTCGCCACCCTGCTGCTGGTGTTCCACTACCCGGCCAGCATGGTCGGCGTGCCCGGGGCCGAGCGCACCAACTCGCACCCGCCGTCCCTGCTGGTGCTCGCCCTGGCGGCGGTCCAGTGCGGCGCCGCGGTGCTGCTGCGGGAGCGGCTGGGCCGGGTGCTGACCCGCCGTCCGCTGCTGTGGCTGCCGGTGGTCGTCGTCAACCTGTCGGCGATGACGATCTTCTGCTGGCACCAGAGCGCGATGCTCGCGGCGGCGGTGCCCGGCGCGGCCGTGCTGGGCAGCGTCCCGGGACTGACCACCGCGCCGGACTCGCTCGGCTGGGTGGCCGCCCGGCTGGCCCTCCTCCCGCTGTTCGCGGGCGTCCTGGTGGCGATCGGGTGGTTCACCCGGCGGTTCGACGGGCCGTGGACGTCCTTCTCCCGCGCCGGGAAGGCGGCGGCCGGCGCCGCCGCGGCCCTCTTCGCGGCCTACGCGCTGGGTGTGGTGTGACCCGCGCCTGGCGGGCGACGGCCCCCGCCGGACGGCGTCACCGGGGGGATGCACCCGCATGCGAACTACCACGCACTGTGATCTCCTGTGACCGTCGGCGACCATCGCAGGACCGCGCCCGCCCACGGCCCGTCCGTCCGCATTCGCCACCCCTCCCCCTCCCCCCGGCACACCCAACTCCCGAGGAGTCCCATGTCCTTGTCCCCACCACGCCCGCGGCCACGGCGCGGGGCCCGCCGCCGACTGGCGGGCACCGCCGTGGTCCTCGCGGTGACCGCCGGCACCCTGCTGAGCACCGTCGCCCCGGCCCTCGCCCACGGCGGACCGGCCGCCCCCGGGGCCGACGACCTCACCCCGCACGTCGACTCCCCCCGGGTGATGGCCGAACTGCGCGAGGACGAGGTCGCGGCGCTCGGCCAGGAGCACGCCGAGGAGCACGCCCGGATGCGCGCCGCCATCCGCGGCATCGGCGACTACCCGCAGACCACCCGCACCAACCGGTACAACGCGCTGACCGCCTCCCAGGCCGATCGCAACAAGGCGTTCGACCCGGCGACCTTCGGCGCCTTCAACCAGTACTTCGACTCCCCCGACTTCGGCGACCACGTCGCGCTGCTGCCGACCGGAAAGGTGCTGCTGTTCTCCTTCGAACGGATCGAGACCAACCCGGAGAAGGAACCGGCACCCACCCAGACCACCGGCAAGGAGAACGCCGGCCGGGCCTTCCTCTGGGACCCGAAGAAGAACTACGGTCCGGACGCGTTCAAGCAGGTCAACCCGCCGGTCGTCGACATGCCGGACGGCCTCGGCGAGAAGCGCCCGGCGCCCTTCTTCTGCTCCGGCCACTCCTTCCTGCCCAACGGCATGCTCGGCGTCTTTGGCGGCAACCTCGGCGGCAACGGCGGGACGGGCGCCAAGCTCTCGCTGATCTTCGACCCGTGGACGGAGACCTGGACCCGCAACCCCGACATGTCGGTGGGCCGCTGGTACCCCTCGGTGGTGACCGGCGCCGACGGCCGCCAGCTGATCATGTCCGGCCAGTCCGAACTCGGTTACGGCACCCCGACCCCGGTGGTCGAGCGGTTCCCCGCCAAACCCTTCGCGGTGCCGGTGAAGAAGACCGACCTCCCCACGAACACCCCGGTGGACCGGTTCAAGGTCGACGCCCCGTTCACCACCGACTACCCGCACCTGTTCTCGCTCAACGACGGCAACGTCTACGGCTTCGGCCGCCAGGCCGCCGAGCAGTGGAAGTTCGACCCGGTCGCCGAGTCCCGCACCGACCTGGCCGCCCGCCCGGACGGCCGCAAGCGCAACTACGGCTCCGCCGTGCTGCTCCCCAACGGCGCCAACGGCCCGGACTCCGCGCTGGTCCTCGGCGGCGACCGGGACAACCCGAGCACCCTGCGCTTCTCCAACGGCACCTGGACGGCCGAGAAGTCCCGCGCCTTCGGCCGCACCCAGGACGACACCGTCCTGCTGCCCACCGGCCGGCTGATGACCGTCAACGGCGCCTACGACATCCGCGACTACGGCAACGGCCCGTACAACCCCAACGCGGACCTCAAGTACCGCCAGATCGAGCTGCGCGACGACCAGGGCAACTGGCAGCTCGGCCCGGTCCAGCGCCTGCCGCGCGGCTACCACTCCAACGCGGTCGTGCTGCCGGACGGGCGCGTCCTGGTCACCGGCGACGAGCTCCAGCAGCTGGCCAACAACACGGACGTCAACCGCACGGTGAGCGGCATCCCCGGCACCGCCGGCCCGGTCACCATGAACGGCACCATCGAGATCTACGAGCCCGCCTACCTGCACCAGGGCGGCAGCCGGCCCGACCTGGACGACGCGCCGACCGTGCCGATCGGCTTCGACAAGAAGTTCACCGTCTCCAGCTCGACCTCGGACCAGGTGGTCAGGGCCGTCCTGCTCGCGCCGACCACGTCCACCCACTCGGTGAACACCAGCCAGCGCTACCTCGACCTGCGGATCACCAGCCAGGCCGGCAACCGGATCCAGCTGCAGGCCCCGCCGGACGCCAAGGCCGCGCCGCCCGGCTGGTACATGATCTTCCTCCTCGACGGCAAGGGCGTGCCCAGCGAGGCGAAGTGGATCCAGCTCAGCCCCTCCGCCTGACCCCACCCCCACCGAAAGGAACCCCCGATGGCAACGGACCTGAGTCTGCGCGAGAGCGACGAGATCCAGGGCGACATCCTCGCCGGCTTCAAGAAGGACAACGTCAGCGTCCTCTTCCTCAAGTTCGAGGACGCGGCACGGGCCCGCGACTGGCTCCGCAAGCTGACCCCGCAGATCTCCACCACACGTGAGGTCGCCAGGTTCAACGAGGCGTTCAGCGAGGCCAGAGCCGCGTCCGGCGGCGACGACCCCAAGTCGCTGACCGCCACCTGGCTCGGCATCAGCTTCACCTATGAGGGCCTGCAGATGCTCTCCACCACCGACCCGCTCCCGACGCTCCCGCAGGGCGACACCGGCCTGAAGGCGTTCAAGGAGGGCGCGGCCAAACGGGCCGGCGGGCTCGGCGACACCGGCGACAACTCCCCGGAGAACTGGCTCTTCGGCAACGGCAGGACCCAGTCGGTCCACGCCGTCCTGAAGATCTCCGCGGACACCGAGAAGGACCTGCAGACGGCCGTCGAGGCCCAGCGGATCGCCGCCGCCGAGTCCCGCGTCCTGGTCGTCTACCAGCAGAACGCGAAGACCCTCCTGGGCAGCCGCCGCGGCAAGGAGCACTTCGGGTTCAAGGACGGCATCAGCGAGCCCGGCGTCAAGGGCTTCGACCGGCCCAGCCCGACCGATCCGGAGCAGGTGGACGGCCACCCCGGCACCCGGATCATCCCGGCCGGCGAGTTCGTCTGCGGCCTGGACAACGACCAGTTCAGCTTCCCCAAGGACCAGTACCCGGCCTGGACGCTCAACGGCTCGTTCCAGGTGGTCCGCCGCCTCGCCCAGGACGTCCCCGGCTGGTGGTCGCAGGTCGCGGTCAAGCTGGGTGAGCTCCGGAAGGCCAAGGCCGTCCCGGACCACGCCACCACCGAGTGGCTGGCCGCCCGGATGGTCGGCCGCTGGCGCTCCGGCGCCCCGGTCTGCCACTTCCAGGACCGGGACGTCCCGAACAACCCGACCGCCGCCAACGACAACGCCTTCGACTTCTCGGACGACCCGGAGGGCCTGGTCACCCCGCTCTGGTCGCACCTGCGCAAGACCGAGCCGCGCGCCGGCCTGCAGGAGAGCCCGGACAAGCCCCCGTTCCCCGCCAAGGACCTCAACGGCCGGCGGATCATCCGCCGCGGCACTCCGTACGGAGAACCGTTCGACCCGGCCTCCGAGGGCCCGGGCGGCCCGGACGACCCGCGCGGGCTGCTGTTCGTCTGCTACCAGGCGGACCTCAAGCGGCAGTTCGAGTTCATCCAGGCCAGCTGGATGGACCGGGCGAACTTCCCGCCCAACCGCGACTCCCAGGACACCACCCCGCCCGGGCACGCGAACCCCAGGCCCGTACCCGGCCGGGACCCGGTCACCCAGAACTGCACCGACCCGGACACCGGACAGGTCACCCCCCTCGACTACGAGAGCCGGGACACCAGCGGTCTGATCCAGCACACCCCGCTGGACTTCGCGCAGTTCGTCCAGACCACCGGCTCGGTGTACGCCTTCATGCCCTCGATGAGCATCCTGCGGGGGCTCTGCGAGGGCCGGCTCGCCCCGGTCGGCGGACAGACTTCGGGCGGGCAGGGCTCGGGCGGCCAGGGCTCGGGCGGGCAGGGCACCACCACGCAGTCGGGTGGCGGCGGTTGGCCGCAGCCCGAGCCGCAGCCGGTGAAGGCGTACCCGTGCGACGAGTTCGTCGGCGTCCCGGACCAGTTCCGCCGGGCCGGCCAGAGCCAGTACTGGGCGTTCCACGGCGACCGCTGCCGGCTGATCTCGGTGGCCGACGGCTCCGCCCACACCGACCGCAAGGTCGAGGACGACACCTGGCTGACCGGCTGGTCCTGTCTGCAGGGCGTCGGCCGGGTCGACTGCTTCCTGCCCGTGCCCGACCAGCAGGACCCGGCCGGCAAGAGCTGGTACTGGGTCTTCCACAGCACCGCCGGCCGCCAGCAGTACCGGCTGGTCTCCGTCACCTGCGGCGGCGGCCGGTACACCACGGCGCTCGAACGCTCCGACCGCGACCTCACCTACTGGGGCTCGCTCAGCGGTGTCGGCCAGGTGGACTGCTGGCTGCCCGTTCCGGACCAGCAGCGGGTCGGCGGCAAGAGCTGGTACTGGTGCTTCCACACCACGGCCGGCCGCCAGCAGTACCGGCTGATCTCGATCGCGGACGGCTCCTCGCACAACGACGTGCGCGAGCGCACCGACCGCGAGCTCTCCCAGTGGAGTTCGCTCAGCGGCCTGAACCGGGTGGACTGCTTCCTGCCCGTGCCGGACTGCCAGCGGGTCGGCGGCAGCAGCGAGTACTGGGTGTTCAGCGGCCAGAACTACCGGCGGATCTCGGTCGCCGACGGCAGCGGCCACCCGGACCGGCTGGTCTCCGCCGACCGCTCCTGCGACGCCTGGGCCTCGCTCGCCTGAGACCGGTCCCCTCGACGCGCCCCCGCCGCGCCACCGCGCGCGCCGGGGGCGCGTTGTCACTGCCCTGCTCTAACCTGCCGCCATGGTGACGTTCGACGAGTTCCGCGCGATGGCCCTGGCCCTGCCGGGGGCCGCCCAGGAGCCGACCTGGGACATCGAGACGCTGCGGGTCCGCAGCCGGATCTTCGCGATGGGCGCGCCCGACGGGGACCGCGTCACCGTCAAGGCCTCGCCCGAGGACCAGGCCGAACTGCTCGCCGCCGAACCCGAGGTGTTCTCCTCCGCCCCCTACGTCGGACGGCACGGCTGGGTGAGCGTCCGGCTGGACCTGGTGGACCGGGACGAGCTGCGCGACCTGGTCACCGAGGCCTGGCGGCGGACGGCCCCGAAGCGGCTGGTACGGGAGTTCGACGCCTGAGCGCACGGCCGTTCGGGCCCGGCCCGAACCACTGGGAGACGCCGCGAGGACACCCCCGGTTCATGTGATCCATCCCACAGTTTAGGCGCGCCCGCCGCCCCTTCGAGCCCCCTAGGCTTGCGCAGGGAAGTCAGCAGTCCTTATCGCACCCTCCGGGCACCGCCCGAGAAACGGTGACGGGCCCCAAGGGAGTTGGTGCGGTGCGCAACCGTCGACGCTGGAAGCGGGTACTGATCGGAGCGTTCGCGGGTTGCGCCGTGCTCGCCGACGCCGGCGCCTCGGCCGCCGCGGCCGCGGTCTCCTCCGAGCAGCTGGCGATCTCCACGCCCCCGGCCGGCAGCGCCGCCTGGATCCAGGACCACTCCTTCGGCCACGCCCTGCCCGACCCGGCCACCACCAGCCCGGCCGCCGCCGCGGAGTTCTTCGCCTCGCTCGCGCCCACCGAGCTGGACCGGCTGATCCAGCAGTACCCGCTGGTCGTCGGCAACTACGACGGCGCCCCGCTGGACCTGCGCTACCGCGCCAACCGGATCGCCCTGGCCGTCGAACGCGACAACGCCCGGACCCGCGCCGCGGACCGCAAGCTCGACTCCGACACCCGCGCGCTGGCCGTCTCCCGCGCCAACGACGTCGAGCACCTGCTCGCCCCCGGCCGGCAGATCCTGGCCTTCGACCCGCGCGGCCGCGGCCTGGTCACCGAGGTGTGGGGCGACCTCGCCGACGCCGAGCGGATCTCCGTCCTCGTCCCCGGATCGGACGCCGACCTCGGCCACTTCGACCAGACCGCCGAGCCGCTGCGCTCCCCGGCCGGCATGGCCCGCGCCCTGCACGCCGAGGAGCAGCGCCAGGCCCCGGGCACCCGGACCGCCGTGATCTCCTGGACCGGCTACGTCACCCCCTCCGGCCTCGGCCCGGACGCGGCCACCTCCCGGCTCGCCGACGTCGCCGCACCCCGGCTGGAGCGACTGCTCGCCGGGCTCAAGGAGACCACCCGGCCGGACGCGCCCCCGTCGCTGCTCTGCCACTCGTACGGCTCGGTGGTGTGCGGCACCGCCGCCCCGAAGGTCCTCCGCGCGGCCGCCTCGCCGTCCGACACCTCGGGCATCACCGACATGATGGTGTTCGGCTCCCCCGGCATGGGCGTGCAGAGCGCCGCCGACCTGGGCACCGGCGTGCACGTCTGGGCCGCCCGCAACCCCAGCGACTGGATCGGCAACGTCCCGTTCCTGGAGGTCGGCAAGCTCGGCCACGGCGCCGACCCGACCGGCAGCGGCTTCGGTGCCGAGCAGATCTCCTCGGCCCGCGCGGTCGGCCACAACGGCTACTTCACCGACGGCACCGACAGCCTGCACAACTTCGCGGCGATCTCGCTCGGCCACTACCGGGACGTGGTCCGGACCGAGCCCAACTCCTAGTCGCAGCCCGCCGTGGCCGGTCCCGGTCACCATCGGCCCCGGTCACGACGACGGGGCCGGCGACGGCGTCCGACCCGGCTACGACGACTGGTCCTGGTAAAGCCGCAGGGCGTCCGCCGCCGCCCGGGCCAGCTCGCGCCGGGCGGCCGGCGGGGCCAGCACCTCGACGTCCGCGCCGAAGGCCAGCAGCGACCGGACCGCCGCCGGGGCCGGGAAGGCCATCGCCACCTCCACCCACTCCTCGGCCGCCCCGGCGCCCGCCTCCGGCGGCTGCACGGTGACCCGGCCGCCGTGGATGCGCAGGAAGAGGTCCAGCCGCCCGCGACGCACCCGCACCCGCACCGGCAGCTCCTTGGGGAGCCGCTCCACCTGCTCGCGGAGCACCGCCCACACCTCGCCGAGCGCGACCCCGGCCCGACGCCGCACCGCCTCCTCGGCGGTCTCGGCGGTCAGCACCCGGTCGGCCCGGAACAGCCGCGGCTCGCCGTGCAGATCGGCCACCAGGTACCAGACCGAGGCCTTGCTCACCAGCCCGTACGGGTCGACGGTGTACTCGACCGGCGCGGGCGTGCCGCTGTGCCGGTAGCGCAGCCGCAGCCGGCGGTCGGCGAAGACCGCGTACTGCAGCTCGCCCAGGTCCGGGCCGGACGCGGCGGCGGACGCGGCGCCCTGCATCCAGCGGGCCGGGTCGACCAGGATCCGCTCGCTGATCCGCTCGGCGGCCGGGCGGTGCGGGGCCGGCAGCGCCGCCATCACCTTGCGCAGCGCCGAGCCGAGCGCGCCGTCCAGCCCGAGGTCGCTGTGCGCACCCTGGGCGGAGAGCACGAACAGCGCCCTGGCCTCGTCCGCGGTCAGGCCGGTGACGTCGGTGCGGTAGCCGGGCAGCAGGCCGATGCCGCCGTGCCGCCCGCGCTCGGTGAACACGGGCACGCCGGCGGCGGAGAGCGACTCCACGTCGCGGTAGACGGTGCGGACGGACACCTCCAGCCGCTCGGCGAGTTCGGTGGCGGACACCCTGCCGCGGGTCTGGAGCAGGAGGAGGATGGAGAGCAGGCGGTCGGCCTTCATACGACAAGAATCCCAGTAATCCTGACGGCAGTTGTCAGGTTTTACTGGGAGATTGCGTTCCGAGCCCGAAAGACCGACCCACAACGGGGAGTTGACCGCACGTGAACGCCGTCCAGGACGCCCGCCCGCAGTACCTGCTCGCCCTCGCCCAGCTGGAGAAGCTGTTCGCCGCCGTCACCCCGGCGGACCTCGACCGGCCCACCCCCTGCAGCGAGTTCACGCTGCGCCGACTGCTGAACCACGTCGTCGGCGGCATCCACCGCTTCGCGTACATGGGTGAGGGCGGCCGCGCCGAGGACATCGTGCCCGCCATCGAGGACCCGTCGGACGAGGGCTGGCCGGCCGCGCTCGCACGGGCGGCCGGCCGCGCCACCGCCGCCTGGGCGGACGACGCCAAGCTGGGCCGCCCGACCTTCGCACCCTGGGGCGAGGTGCCCGGCGGGATGGTGGTCGGCGGCTACGTGATGGAGGCGGTGACCCACAGCTGGGACATCGCCACGGCCCTGGACAACGGCTTCGTGCTGAACGAGGGGCTCGCGCACACCGCGCTGGCCGTCGCCGAGATGGTGCTGCCGCCCGAGAGCCGGGTCGAGGGCGTCCCGTTCGCCGAGGTGCAGCCGGTCGCCGGGGACGCCGACATCCACGCCCGGCTGGCGGCCTGGATGGGCCGCACGGCCTGAACCGCGTGCCGGAGCGGGCCCGGGGAGCCACCGACTCCCCGGGCCCGCCCGGCTGTTCCGTCCCGGGCCGCGCCGCCCGCACGGAGCGACGAGGACCGCGCCGGACCGCACGGACTCGCCGGCCGCTCCGGACTACTCCCGGCCGACCGAGGTGAAGCCCATGTCCGCGTAGCGGTCCCCCGCCACCCGGCCGGCCACCGGCTCCAGCAGCGCCAGCTCCTCCGCGTCCAGCAGCAGCGTCGCCGCAGCGGCGTTCTCGGCGAGGCGGCTGCGCTTGCGGGTGCCCGGGATCGGCACCACGGTCAGCCCGTGCACCTCCGCCCGCTGGTGCACCCAGGCCAGCGCGACCTGGGCCAGGGTCACCCCGCGCGCCGTCGCGACCTCCCGCAGCGGCGCGAGCAGCTCGCCGTTGGCCGCCGCGTTGTCGCCGGTGAACCGCGGCTGGGTGCGGCGCACGTCGTCCGCCGCGAGCTGCTCGGCGGCCTGGAACGAGCCGGTCAGGAAGCCGCGTCCGAGCGGCGAGTACGGCACGAAGGCGACGCCCAGCTCGGCCGCGGCCGGCACAACCGTGCGCTCGACGTCACGGGCGAACACCGACCACTCGGACTGCACCGCCGCGATCGGGTGGACCGCGTGGGCCTCGCGCAGCTCGGCGCCGGTCACCTCGGACAGGCCCAGGTGGCGCACCTTGCCGGCCTCGACCAGCTCGGCCATGGCGCCGACCGAGTCGGCCAGCGGCACGGCCGGGTCACGGCGGTGCATGTAGTAGAGGTCGATCTCGTCCACGCCGAGGCGGCGCAGCGAGGCGTCCACGGCGGCCCGGATGTACGCGGGGTCGTTGCTGATGCCGCGGTAGCCCGGGTCCTCCTCCTTGCGCAGCAGGGCGAACTTGGTGGCGAGCACCACCTTGTCCCGGTTGGCCCGGACGAAGGGGCCGATGAACTCCTCGTTGCGGCCGTAGCCGTAGCCGTCGGCGGTGTCGAACAGGGTGACCCCGGCCTCCAGCGCGGCGGCCAGGGTGGCCAGCGCCTCGTCGGAGTCGGTGGGGCCGTAGAACTCGCTCATGCCCATGCAGCCGAGGCCCTGGACGCCCACCAGCGGGCCGTCGGTGCCGAGTTCGGCGGTGGGAAGGACGGGGTGAGTCATGCGCTCTGCTCTTCCTCTACACGGTTGTACTGGCATCGGACCGGGGCGCCGGCGGTGTCGACGGCCTTCCCGGCATAGAGATCGATCTTGTAGTCGAGGACGGCGAGGGTGGCCTGGAGGTCGGCGATCCTCTGCCGGACCTCCTCGCGCTGGGCCTCCAGCAGGCGGCGCCGCCCCTCGTAGGTCCGCTCGCCCTCGCGGGCCATGTCCACGTACTTGAGCATGTCCGCGATGGACATGCCGGTCAGGCGCAGCCGGCCCAGGAAGGCCAGCCGGTACAGGTCGGCGTCGCAGTAGCGGCGCTGTCCGCCGACCGCGCGGTCGACCGGGTCCAGCAGGCCGATCCGCTCGTACCAGCGCAGGGTGTGGGCGGTCAGGCCGCTCGCCGCGGCGACCTCGCTGATGGTGTGCCGAGGCGTGCGGTCCGGCTCCCCGCCCGGGGCCCGGTTGAACACTTCGGAGCAGCTGCGCAGGTCGATCTCGACGCGTGCGGGTGTGGCCATCGAACGTTTCCCCCTGTCCTGTGCGACGGGAAAGACGCTACCGAGTTGGAGTGCACTCCAAGCAAGCCGAACGGGCCCGGCAGCCTGGTGCGCGCACCACCCGGCTGGGACCGGGGTGCCCCGCCGCCCCGCGCCGGCCCCGACTACAGTCGGGACCCATGGAGAGCTTGCGCGTGATCGAGAACTGGCCGGTGCCCCACGCCGCGGCAGCGGTGGTCCGGGGGGCGGACGGCGCGGTGCTGGGGGCGCACGGGCCGCAGCAGCACCTCTTCCCGCTGGCCTCGGTGACCAAGCTGCTCACCTCCTACGCGGCGCTGGTCGCGGTCGAGGAGGGCGTGTTCGAGCTGGACGACCCGGCCGGGCCGCCCGGTGCGACCGTCCGCCACCTGCTCGCGCACACCTCCGGCCTGGGCTTCGACGAGGACCGGGTGTTCGCCGAGCCCGGCAACCGCCGGCTCTACTCCAACGCGGGCTTCGACGCGCTGGCGCGGACGCTGTCCGAGGCCGCCGGGATCGAGTTCTCCCGCTACGTCGCCGAGGCGGTCTTCGAGCCGCTGGGCATGACCGACACGCTGATCAACACCGCGCACAAGTCCCCGGCCGGCGCCGGCGGCCTGTCCACCGTCGCCGACCTCGCCCGGTTCGCCGCCGAGCTGCAGGCGCCCAAGCTGCTGGACCCGTCCACTGTCCTGCGGGCCACCCGCGAGGTCGCCTTCCCGGGCACCAGCGGCGTGCTGCCCGGCTACGGCCACCGCCGCCCGAACGACTGGGGCCTCGGCTTCGAGATCCGCGACGGCAAGAGCCCGCACTGGACCGGCACGGCCAACTCGCCCGCCACCTTCGGCCACTTCGGCCAGTCCGGCACCTTCCTGTGGGTCGACCCGCAGGCGGGTGCGGCCTGCGTCGCGCTCACCGACCGGGACTTCGGTCCGTGGGCGGTCGAGGCCTGGCCGGCCTTCTCCGACGCGGTCCTGGCCGAGCTCCGCTAGGCCCCGCCGCTCGCGGCCCCGGGGCCCAGGTTCCGGGGCTCAGCCGTACGAGACCGGCGAGTGCATCTCCCACAGCAGGAGTTCCGCGCCGGTCCCGCCCGCCGTCGGGGCGGCGAAGGCGTCGCCGGTGATCCGCACGCTGTCGCCCGGGGCCATCGAGCGGCCGCCGCCCTTGGGCCCCGGGACGGTCCGGTAGCCCAGCGCCCCGGCCGTCAGGTGGGCGTACCGCCACGGGGCGGCGGGCAGTTCCGGCAGCGGCTGCCACGGCCCGGCGCTCACCAGCCACAGCGCGGCGTCGCTGCGGCGCAGCCGCAGGGCCTGCGTCCCGGCGTCGCGCTCCAGGCCGGAGGCGAGCAGTGTCAACCCGCCGTCCGCCGGTTCCACCTTGCGCAGCCCGTACGCGGGCGCCGCGTCGAACTCGTCCGGCTGGAGCCACATCTGGACGAAGCGGACCGGGCCGGTGGCGCCGCCGACGTTGCGCTCGGTGTGGGTGACGCCGGAGCCGGCGCTGAGGTGCTGGACCATCCCGGGCCGGACCACCCCGCCGTGGCCGTGGGAGTCCCGGTGGGCGAGCGCGCCCTCCAGCACCCAGGTGAGGATCTCGGTGTCCCGGTGCTTGTGCTCCTCGAATCCGGCGCCGGGGGCGAGGAGTTCCTCGTTGCACGCGAGCAGCGCGCCGAAGTGCGTGTTCTTCGGGTCGTAGTGGCCGGAGAAGGAGAACGCGTGGCGGGTCTCGACGCCCTCGGCCGGAGCGGAGCGGTAGCGCTCGGCGGTGCGGCGCAGGTCGGCACGGGGGCGGTCAGCGGCTTCGGTCACGGCCCCCACCGTAACGGGTGTGACCCTTGCCACCGCGCCGCTGCGCCGGGGGGTGTGCACGAGCAGTCACTCACGTGAGGCAGTCTTGTCCTTGTGCCAGCCGCATCCGCGAACTCCAAGAGCGAACCCAGTCCCGTCGTCGAACCCACCGGGAAGAGCCCGGCTCCCCGGACCGCCCGCGACCGCCCCGGCCGCCCCGCGCCGCGCCTGACGGCCCAGGAGCGCAGAAACGCCGCCGAACGGGCCGAGCGCCGGGCCGCGACGCTCAAGCGGCTGGAGAAGTCCTCGGGCAAGCTGGCCACCGCCGCGATCGCGCGGATGGACGACGAGCTCGGCTGGTACCGGCGGATGCCGCCGGAGCACCGGTCCTGGATCGGCCTGGTCGCCCAGGCCGGCATCGCCGCCTTCACCGAGTGGTACCGCCACCCCGAGGCGGCCCGGGCGATCTCCACCGACGTCTTCGGCACCGCCCCGCGCGAGCTGACCAGGGCGATCACCCTGCGCCAGACCGTCGAGCTGATCCGCACCACGATCGAGGTGATGGAGGAGGCCATCGAGGAGGTGGCCGCGCCCGGCGACGAGGCGGACATGCGCGAGTCGGTGCTGGTCTACGCCCGGGAGATCGCCTTCGCCACCGCCCAGGTGTACGCCCAGGCGGCCGAGGCGCGCGGCGCCTGGGACGCCCGGCTGGAGGCCCTGGTGGTCAACTCCCTGCTGTCCGGGGACGCCGACGAGGGCGTGCTCTCCCGCGCCGCGGCGCTCGGCTGGGGGCAGCCCAGCCAGGTCCGGGTGGTGATGGGCAGCGCGCCGGACGGCGACAGCGAGCTGGTGGTGGAGGCGATCCGCCGGGCCGCCCGGTACGCCAAGCTGAACGTGCTGACCGGGGTGCTGGGCAAGCGCCTGGTGGTCGTGGTCGGCGGCGAGAAGGAGCCGGTGCACGCCGCGCGGGCGCTGATCGGCCAGTTCGCGCCGGGGCCGGTGGTGGTCGGCCCGACCGTGCCCGACCTGCTCTCCGCGACCCGTTCCGCGCACGCCGCCGCGGCCGGTCTGCGCGCCTGCGCGGCCTGGCCGGACGCCCCCCGCCCGGTGCTGGCGGACGACCTGCTGCCCGAGCGGGCGCTGGCCGGCGACCAGGCCGCCCGCCGCCAGCTGGTGGAGGAGATCTACACACCGCTGGACGAGGCGGGCTCGGCACTGCTGGAGACGCTGAGTGTCTACCTGGAACAGGCCTCTTCCCTGGAGGGGGCGGCCCGGATGCTCTTCGTCCACCCCAACACGGTGCGCTACCGGCTACGACGTGTGACCGACGTCACGGGGTACGCCCCCTCCGACGTACGTTCGGCGTTCACTCTGCGGATCGCACTGGCCCTCGGCCGGCTGACCGCCGCGGGGGAGCCCGGCTGAGCCGGAGTGTAGGGACCATACAATCCCGGATGGTTTTCTTCGTTACCGTCGCCTACCCGCCCCTGGGCGCCTGGCGAGAGAGGGTTGAACCGTGCTCGTAATCGTCGCCCCTGGACAGGGTGCCCAGACCCCCGGTTTCCTCAGCCCCTGGCTGGAGCTCGACGGTGTCGCCGACCGCCTCCGCGGCTGGTCGGAGGTCGCCGGGCTCGACCTGGTGCACGCCGGCACCGAGGCGTCCGCCGAGGAGATCAAGGACACCGCCGTCGCCCAGCCGCTGCTCGTCGCGGCAGGCCTGGTGACCGCCCGTGAGCTGTTCCCGGACGAGGACGCCGCCCGCAAGCTGGTCGGCGCCGTCGCCGGCCACAGCGTCGGCGAGATCACCGCCGCCGCCGGCGCCGGTGTGCTCAGCGCCCGTGACGCGCTGACCTTCGTGCGCGAACGCGGCCGGGCCATGGCCGCGGCCGCCGCCGTCACCGAGACCGGCATGACCGCCGTGCTCGGCGGCGATCCGGAGGTCGTCGCCGCGAAGCTCGCCGAGCACGGCCTGACCGCGGCCAACAACAACGGCGGCGGCCAGATCGTCGCCGCCGGCACGCTGGCCCAGCTGGAGGCGCTGAAGGCGGACCCGCCGGCCGGCGCCAAGCTGATCGCCCTGAAGGTGGCCGGCGCGTTCCACACCGAGCACATGGCCCCGGGCGTCGAGCGGCTGGCCGAGCTGGCGCCGACCCTGACCGCGGCCGACCCGCTGGTCCGCTACGTCTCCAACAAGGACGGCGCGGTCGTGGACTCCGGCGCCGGGGTGCTCGCCCGCCTGGTGTCGCAGGTCTCCAACCCGGTCCGCTGGGACCTCTGCATGGAGACCCTCGGGCAGCTGGGCGCGACGGCCGTGATCGAGCTGTCCCCCGCGGGCACGCTCACCGGCCTGCTCAAGCGCAACCTCAAGGGTGTGGCCACGCTCGCCCTCAAGACCCCCGCCGATCTGGACAAGGCCCGCGAGCTCGTCGCGGAGCACGGCGGTCAGGACCAGGAGATCCAGGCATGACGAAGCCGCAGATCCGTCCCGCCACGGGTGCGCAGTACTCGCGCATCCTCGGCGTCGGCGGCTACCGCCCGGTCCGGGTGATCCCCAACGCCGAGGTCCTGGAGTGGATCGACTCCTCGGACGAGTGGATCCGCACCCGCAGCGGGATCGCCGAGCGCCGCTGGGCCGGCCCGGACGAGTCCGTCGCCGAGATGTCGATCCAGGCCGCCGGCAAGGCCATCGCCCAGGCCGGGATCTCCCCCGACCGGATCGGCGGCGTGATCGTCGCGACCGTCTCGCACCTCAAGCAGACCCCCGCGATCGCCACCGAGATCGCCGAGCGGCTCGGCTGCGGCACCGCCCCGGCCTTCGACATCTCGGCCGCCTGCGCCGGCTTCGGCTACGGCCTGGGCCTGGCCGACGGCATGATCCGCGGCGGCAACGCCGAGTACGTCCTGGTCATCGGTGTCGAACGGCTCAGCGACCTGACCGACCAGTCGGACCGCTCGACCGCATTCATCTTCGGCGACGGCGCCGGCGCCGCGATCGTCGGCCCGTCCGACACGCCCGGCATCGGCAAGCTGATCTGGGGGTCGGACGGCTCGCAGGCCGACCTGATCGCCCAGACCGAGGCCTGGGACACCGCGTTCGCCAAGCCCGACGCCGTCAACGGCGCGGGCGAGGAGACCAAGTGGCCGGCCCTGCGGATGGACGGCCAGCCGGTCTTCCGCTGGGCGGTCTGGGAGATGGCCAAGGTCGCCCAGCAGGCGCTGGACGCCGCCGGGGTGACCGCCGACCAGCTCGGCGCGTTCATCCCGCACCAGGCCAACATGCGGATCACCGACGCCATGATCAAGGCCCTGAAGCTGCCGGAGTCGGTGCCGGTCGCCCGTGACATCGCGGAGACCGGCAACACCTCCGCGGCCTCCATCCCGCTCGCGATGGAGCGCATGCTGGAGACCGGCGAGGCCCACAGCGGCGACCTGGCGCTGATCATCGGTTTCGGGGCGGGTCTCGTGTACGCCGCGGCAGTCGTTACGCTCCCCTAGGCGCGTTTCGCCCACTGATCCACAAGCCTGTGTCCGACCGCCGGTCGGACACGATCAACACTGAAGAGGAGCAGCCAGTATGGCTACCAAGGACGAGGTCCTGGAAGGTCTCGCCGAGATCGTCAACGAGATCGCCGGTATCCCGACCGAGGATGTCGCGCTCGACAAGTCCTTCACCGATGACCTGGACGTCGACTCGCTGTCCATGGTCGAGGTCGTCGTGGCCGCCGAGGAGCGCTTCGACGTCAAGATCCCGGACGACGAGGTGAAGAACCTGAAGACCGTGGGCGACGCTGTGGACTACATCCTCACCAACGCCTGAGCGATCGACTCGTTCGACTCGGTCGGTCCGTCCGGCGTCCCGCACGCCTGCGACGGCTGACCTGTCGGCCCGGCTCACCGAGCCGGACCGACCCGCCGGCCGGGACGCCCCACCGGGGCGCCCGGCCGGGCCCATCCTCGGCTCCCGCCGACCCCCCGCACAACGTGAGAGAAGAAGAAACCAGTGACCGCTGAAAACCGCACCGTGGTCGTCACGGGTATCGGCGCCTTCACGCCGCTGGGCGCCGACGCCGCCAGCACCTGGGAGAACCTGGTCGCCGGTAAGTCCGGTGTGGCGGCCCTGACCGAGGAGTGGGCCGAGGAGCTGCCGGTGAAGATCGCCGCGCGCACCGCCGTCGAGCCCGGCGAGATCCTGCCCCGCCCGCTGGCCCGCAAGCTGGACCGTTCGGCCCAGTTCGCCGTGATCGCCGCCCGCGAGGCCTGGGCCGACGCCGGCTACGAGACCCCCGCCACCGACGAGTCCTCCAAGCTCGCCCCCGAGCGCCTCGGCACCGTCATCGCCTCCGGCATCGGCGGTGTCACCACCCTCCTCGACCAGTACGACGTGCTGAAGGAGAAGGGTGCCCGCAAGGTCTCCCCGCACACCGTCCCGATGCTGATGCCCAACTCCCCGGCGGCCAACGTCGGTCTGGAGGTCGGCGCCCGCGCGGGTGTGCACACCCCCGTCTCCGCCTGCGCCTCCGGCGCCGAGGCGATCGGCTACGCGATCGAGATGATCCGCACCGGCCGCGCCGACGTCGTGGTGGCCGGCGGCACCGAGGCGGCGATCCACCCGCTGCCGATCGCCGCGTTCGCCAGCATGATGGCGATGTCCAAGAACAACGACGACCCGCAGCACGCCTCCCGCCCGTACGACAAGGCCCGTGACGGCTTCGTGCTGGGCGAGGGTGCCGGCGTGGTCGTCCTGGAGTCCGTCGAGCACGCCGAGGCCCGGGGCGCCCGGATCTACTGCGAGGCCGTGGGCCAGGGCCTGTCCTCGGACGCCCACCACATCGCCCAGCCCGAGCCGACCGGGGCGGGCGTGGCCCGCGCACTGGCCGACCTGTTCGAGCGCAACGAGCTGGACAAGGCCGAGATCGTGCACGTCAACGCGCACGCCACCTCGACCCCGCAGGGCGACACCGCCGAGCTGAAGGCGCTCCGCAAGGAGCTCGGTGACGACCTCGACCACATCGCCGTCTCGGCCACCAAGTCGATGACCGGCCACCTGCTGGGCGGCGCCGGCGGTGTCGAGACCGTCGCCACCGTGCTGGCCCTGTACAACCGCCTCGCCCCGCCGACCATCAACGTCGACGAGCTGGACGACGAGGTGGACGCGGACATCGTGCGCGGCGAGGCCCGCAAGCTGCCCGAGGGCCGGATCGCGGCGCTGAACAACTCGTTCGGCTTCGGCGGCCACAACGTGGTGCTGGCCTTCCGCACCCGCTGACGCCCGCGACGAAGGGGCCGGCGCTCTCCACGAGCGCCGGCCCCTTCGTCGTGCCCTCCGGTCTCAGACCACCTGGTGCAGCCAGCGCACCGGCGCGCCCTCGCCCGCGTAGCGGAACGGCTCCAGCTCGTCGTCCCAGGGCTTGCCGAGCAGCCGGGCGATCTCGGCCTCCAGGTCGGCGCCCTCGCTGCGGGCGCGCAGCAGGACGGCGCGCAGCCGGTCCTCGGGGATGAGGATGTCGCCGTGGATGCCCGTGACGGCGTGGAAGATGCCGAGCGTGGGCGTGCTGCTGTACCGCTCCCCCTCCGCCGTGGCGCAGGGCTCACTGGTCACCTCGTACCGCATCAGCTGCCAGCCGCGCAGCGCGGAGGCGAGCTTCGAGGCCATGCCGGGCTCCCCCTGCCAGGATAGTTCGGCACGCCAATGCCCGGGTGCGGCCGGCTGGCGGATCCAGTCCAGGCCCACCCGCACACCGAGCACCCCCGCGACGGCCCACTCGACGTGCGGGCACAGCGCGCGGGGCGCGGAGTGGATGTAGAGAACTCCACGTGTCGTCACCGGGACCTCCAGGCTGTGGACGAGGGTCGCCTTCCCCAGCTGCCTCGTGCCTGCAGTTGATCCACAGTTACCCACGTTTGCCGACATTAAGCCACTAAATTGAGCAAAACGGACAGGCTTTCGCTCAATGCTAGTCGAATCCTCAACGAGGTCTACCCCTCGGTCGGATCTCTCCCCCGAACGGCCCCATCGCCAGGCGGAACCACCGTACCGCGCCGCCCCGTACCGCGGCTGACACACTTTCGGATCCGGCCGGAATGCGGTAGTGCGGCCGGTCGCCCTGCGCCCGACTGCGAACCTTCCACGACGAACCGCCCCGCACGCCCGGTCGGGGCGGCGGGGCGGTCGACGGTCGTGACGGTTCGTCAGCCGTCCAGGCGGACGACCATCTTGCCGGTGTTGGCGCCGCGCAGCAGGCCGAGGAAGGCGTCCACCGTGCTGTCGATGCCCTCGGTCACCGTCTCGCGGTACTTGAGCTCACCGGAGCGCACCCACGCCGAGACCTCCTCGACGAACTGCGGCTGGAGGTCGTAGTGGTCGCCGACGAGCAGGCCCTCCATCCGGAAGCGCTTGGCGATGATCTGCGCCAGGTTGCGCGGGGCCGGGGTGGGCTCGGTGGCGTTGTACTGCGAGATCATGCCGCACACCGCGATCCGGCCGTGCAGGTTCATCACCTCGATCGCCGCCTCAAGGTGCTCGCCGCCGACGTTGTCGAAGTAGACGTCGATGCCGTCGGGGGCCGCCGCCCGCAGCTGCTCGACCACCGGGCCGTTCTTGTAGTTGAACGCGGCGTCGAACCCGTACTCCGCTACGAGGAGCTCGACCTTGTCGTCCGAGCCGGCGGAGCCGATCACCCGCGCCGCGCCCTTCAGCTTGGCGATCTGGCCCACGATGCCGCCCACCGCGCCGGCCGCGCCGGACACGAACACCACGTCGCCGGCCTTGATCTCCGCGATCCGGGTCAGCCCCGCGTACGCGGTGAGCCCCGGCATGCCGAGCACGCCGAGGTAGGTGGAGAGCGGCGCGGCGTCCGGGTCCACCTTGACGGCCGTCCGGGCGTCGAAGGTCGCGTACTCGCGCCAGCCGAAGAAGTGCAGCACGTAGTCGCCCTCGGCGAAGCCCTCGGCCTGCGAGGCGACGACCCGGCCGACCGCCCCGCCCAGCATCGGCTCGTTCAGCGCGTACGGCTCGGCGTAGGACTTGCGGGCCGACATCCTGCCCCGCATGTACGGGTCCACCGAGAGGTAGGCGTTGCGGACCAGGATCTCGCCCGGGCCCGGGGTCCGGACCGGGGCCTCGACCAGGGCGAAGTCGGTCGGCACCGGCCAGCCCTCCGGGCGGGCGGCGAGGTGCCATTCACGGGCGGTGGCGGGGGTGGTCTGCTCTGCCATGGGTCGCGCTCCTTGCGGTTCAGGCACATGAAAGGTTGAGCAACTGAAGTAACGATGGACATAAAAGGTTCACCTTGTCAACTTTTCAGGTAGACTCTGGCGCATGGACACTCAGCCGGTCCGGGACGCCACGCCGCAGCCCGACGAGATCACCCGCGAGGTCGTCGACCTCATGGCCAACCTGGTCGCGCTCTTCCACCGCGAGTACGAGGACGCCGCCGCCGCCCGTTCGCTCACCGGCGCCCAGGCCAAGGTGCTGGCACTGCTGCGCCGCGGGCCGATGCCGATGCGCCAGATCGCCCAGACGCTCAGCTGCGAACCGTCCAACATCACCGGCATCGTCGACCGGCTGGAGTCCCGCGGCTTCGTCACCCGCGAGGCGGACCGGCAGGACCGCCGGGTCAAGCTGGTCGCTGCCACCGACACCGGGTCGGCCGCCTCCGCCGAGCTGCGCGAGTCCCTGAACTTCGCCCGCGAGCCGCTGGCCGCGCTCGGCCCGGACGAGCGGACGGTGCTGCGCGACCTGCTCCAGCGGATGCTCGCGGGCGCCTCCGGCCCCGGCGCGTGACCAGCATCACAGGCCCGACGGGCGATCCGTTCGCCCATCGGGGGTAACCGAACCGCCCCCCGGAACGTCTAACGTTCGAATCATCGAACGCGAGATACCTGAAGACGGGGGGCACGGAGGATGAGCAGCAGCACGCGCCGGCGCCGGTACCTGCGCACCGCCATCGGCCTGGCCGCCGTTCTGGTGCTGTCGGTCGTGGGTGCCGGAGCCTGGTTCTACCACCGGCTGGACAGCAACATCACCACGTTCGACGCGGGCGGTGTCGCCACCGAACGCCCGCCGGCCCCCGTCCCGGCCAGCCCCGGCGCCTCCGTGCCGGTCAACGTGCTGCTGCTCGGCTCGGACACCCGCGACGACGGCAACAACGCGCTGGGCGGCGGCGACGAGGGCGTCGGCCACTCGGACACCGCGATCGTGCTGCACATCTACGCCGACCACAAGCACGCCGTCGGCGTCTCCATACCCCGCGACACCCTGGTCACCGTCCCGTCCTGCCGGCTGCCGAGCGGCGCCTGGACGACCGCCAAGAACGACCAGATGTTCAACTCCGCCTTCACCGTGGGCGACGCCCCCAAGGGCAACCCCGCCTGCACCCAGAACACCGTGGAGAAGCTCACCGGGCTGCGGATCGACCACACCGTGGTGGTCGACTTCAAGGGCGCGGCCGCGATGGCCGACGCCGTGGGCGGCGTGGAGGCCTGCGTGCCCAACGACGTCAACGAGTACGGCATCCACCTGAAGAAGGGCCTGCAGAAGCTCTCCGGACAGTCCGCCGTGGACTACCTGCGGGCGCGCCACGGCATCGGCGACAACTCCGACGTGGGCCGGATGAAGCGTCAGCAGGCCTTCCTCTCCTCGATGATCAAGAAGGTCCAGGGCCAGGGCTTCTCGCTGCCCACCCTGCTGCCGCTGGCGGACGCCGCCACCAAGTCGCTCACCGTGGACGAGGGGCTGGGCACCGCGATGAAGCTGGTGGACTTCGCCCGCTCGGTCCAGGACATCAAGCTCTCCGACGTCACCTTCGTCACCGCGCCCTGGCGCTACGCGGGCGACCGGATCCGGCTGGTCCAGCCGGACGCCGACACCCTCTGGAAGCTGCTGCGCGAGGACCGCACCCTGGACGGGCAGAGCACCGCCGGGACGGGACAGGTGACCTCCTCCCCCACCACCCCGGCCGCCGGGACGCCGCTCACCCCCGAGCAGGCCGCGGCGCCGATCACCGTGGTCAACGGCGTCGGCACCCCCGGCCTCGCGGGCTCCGCCGAGCAGACGCTCAAGGGGCGGGGCTTCCTGAACATCACGCTCGGCTCCAACGCCCCGGGGCACCAGGCCACCCGGATCGCGTACGACCCCGCGCTGAAGGCCACCGCCGACCAGGTGGTGGCGCTGTTCCCCGGCGCCCAGGCGGTCGAGGAGCCCGGCTCGGAGGCGATCACCGTCACGCTCGGCGCCGACTACCGGTCGGCCGGCACGCAGATCAACGCGCTGCCCTCCCCGAGCCCGACGCCCGGCACCGCGGCCGACGGCACGCCGGGTGCCGCGCCGGGCACCGCACCGAAGGGCGGCATCCCCACCGGCATAGCGGAGAACACCCGCAACGCCGACACCGACCCCTGCGCCAACCTGACCTTCGGCTGACCGGCCCGGCAGCGGGCCGCCCGGGCCCGGCTGCCCGGCCCCCGGCTATTCGGGATCGGGCAGCCCGGTGACCACGGCGGTGAGGCGGGTGCCGGGCGGGAAGGCGCCCGCCCCGGCCAGGTCGGCCAGCGCGGCGAGCAGCTTGGCGACGTAACGCCGCTCCAACGGGACGCCGTGGCTGCGCTCGAACCGCTCGGCGAAGGCCGCCAGCTCCGCCGGGACCCTGCCGTAGCCGCCGCCGTGGTGCGCGTGGTCGATCCGCCAGTTGTCGAACCCGCGGCCGTACGCCGCCCG
This sequence comes from Kitasatospora sp. NPDC038210, assembly GCF_055600605.1. NCBI lineage: Bacteria > Bacillati > Actinomycetota > Actinomycetes > Kitasatosporales > Streptomycetaceae > Kitasatospora > Kitasatospora sp. NPDC038210. The sequence continues at coordinate 106,040 of NZ_JBVJYK010000012.1, forward strand.
GTGGAGCCGGGCGACCTCCGCCTCCAGGTAGCCCTCTCCGCCGCGCAGCACGGCCACGCCGAGCGCCCGTGCGCCCGGCGGCAGGCCCGCCGCGATGCCCGCCAGGGTGCCGCCGGTGCCGACCGGGCAGCAGACCACGTCGCGGGCGCCCAGATCGGGCAGTTCGGCCGGGATCGCGGCGGCGCCGACGGCGGCCAGGGCGTTGGAACCGCCCTCCGGGAGCACCAGGCAGGGGCCCCAGCGGCGCTGCAGCTCGTCGTCCGTCCCCCGGTCGAGGCCGGCCCGGCCGGTGGCCTCCCGGTACGCGGACCGGGTCAGGAACTCCAGCCGCATCCCGGCCTCCTCGGCGGCCCGCAGCGACCAGTTGCGCGGCCGGTCCGCCAGTTCCTCACCGCGGACCAGGCCCACGCTCTCCAGCCCGAGCGCCCCGGCGGCGGCCGCGACGGCCCGCAGGTGGGTCGAGTAGCCGCCGCCGAAGGTCAGCAGCCGGGTGTGGCCCCGCTCGACGGCGGCGGCCAGGTTGGGCGCGAGCTTGCGCCACTTGTTGCCGGGGACGCTCGGGTGCAGCAGGTCGTCCCGTTTGAGCCGCAGTTCCACCCCGGCCCGGGCGAACGCCCCGTCGGTGCAGTCCACCAGCGGGGTCGGCAGCAGGGCGGGTTCGAGCACCCGGCCAGTTTACGGGCCCCGGTGGGCCGCCCGGACGGCACGGAGCCCGGCCGCCGACCGGCGACCGGGCTCGCGGGAGAGGCCGGTCAGCCCCCCACCACACCGTCGGCGCGGGTGGCGTTGACGGCCCGGCGCAGCGCCCGCGGGACGGGGCCGGCCGCGGGGGCCAGCTTGTCGATCCGGGCGCGGAACTCGCGGCGCCCGCCCCAGGTCAGGACCGAGCCCAGCTGGGCCGCGTCGACCAGGGCGACCAGGGCGGCGTCCGCCGGGTCGACCCGGCTGAGCGGGCCCTTCAGCGCCGAGCCGACCGACGCCACGAGCGACTTGCGCAGCCGGGGCTCCGTCAGGACGACCCTGGTGGACGGGAACAGCCCGAGCAGCCGGCGCGGCTCGACCCGGATCCGGCCGGCCGCCGCCAGGCCGTCCCGGACCACCCGCGCGGCGCGGGCGGTCGGGCCGCGGTTCCGGCCGACCCAGCTCTGCCAGCTGCGCCGCCGCTCCTGCCGGATCTGCTCCAGCAGCGCGGCGCTGAGCGGGTCCAGGCCGTCGGTCGGCCCGCCGGCGACGGCGGCCGGATACCGGCCGTCCTCGCGGATCAGTCCGCGCCGCAGGAGTTCGACGAGCGCCGCCGCCCGCACCACCAGGTCGAGCCGGTCGGTGGCGGTGAGCCGCTCGCGCTCGGGGTGGTAGGCCAGCAGGTACAGCTTCTCGGGAAGGGTGGCGGACAGGTCCATGTCGGTCTCCGAAAGGTCTTCGCGTGCCCGGCCACCGGTCAGCTCTCGTCGGAGCCGCCGGGCTCCGGACCGTCCTCGGCCGGGCTCTCCTTGGGCGGGCGTCCGCGCCGGGGAAGCCGGTTCGCGCCGCTGGGCATCCGGCCCGCGTCCGTGAGGGCGCGGCGGAGCAGGAACTCGATCTGCGCGTTGGTGCTGCGCAGGTCGTCCGCAGCCCATCTGGCGAGTGCGTCGTGAACTGAAGGGTCCAGTCGCAGCAGGATCTTCTTCCGTTCCGTCGCCACTGCCGCGCCTTACTGGTAGAGGGAGCCCGTGTTGACGACGGGCTGGGTGCCGCGGTCGCCGCAGAGCACCACCAGGAGGTTGCTCACCATGGCCGCCTTGCGCTCCTCGTCCAAGTCCACCACGTCGCGCTCGGCGAGCCGGTCCAGCGCCTCCTCGACCATGCCGACGGCGCCCTCGACGATCAGCTTGCGCGCCGCCACCACGGCCCCGGCCTGCTGGCGCTGCAGCATCACCTGGGCGACCTCCGGCGCGTACGCGAGCCTGGTGATCCGGGACTCGACCACCCGCACGCCGGCCGCGGCGACCCGGGCCGCGATCTCCGCGGAGAGCTTGCGGGCGATCTCGTCCGCGCCGTCCCGCAGCGACAACTGGCCCTCGTGGTGGGCGTCGTACGGGTAGCTGGTGGCGATGTGCCGTACGGCCGTCTCGGTCTGGATGGCGACGAAGTCGGTGTAGTCGTCCACCTCGAACACGGCCATCGCGGTGTCCTCGACCTGCCAGACCACCACGGCGGCGATCTCGATCGGGTTGCCGTCCGCGTCGTTGACCTTGGTGGTCTCGGTCTCGTGGTTGCGGATCCGCAGCGAGATGTGGCGCCGGCTGGTGAACGGGTTCATCCAGGTCAGGCCCTCGGCCCGGATGGTGCCCCGGTAGCGCCCGAGCAGCTGCACCACCCGCGCCTGGCCGGGCGAGACCACCGTCAGCCCGCACAGCAGCACCACCGAGGTGATCACCAGCAGTGGCCCGGCGACCACCAGCGCGGCGCCCAACCCGCCGTTCCCGCCGGTCAGTTGGACCACGCCGGTGATGAACGACCCGACCCCCGCGGCCAGGCCGAGCAACGCGCCGAAGAGCACCGGCAGTCCGGCGGCCCCGGTGACGACGCGTTCGGTGATCTTGGGGACCGGCAGGTCCAGGGCAGGGCCGTCCTCGACGGCGAAACGCGGCGTGGCCATGGGACCGACTCCTCCAACGAGTGCTGCATCCGATGGCAAAGTGATATCACTTTTTTCGCACACCGCGCCAGGGGTCGGCAGCCGGGGAAGCGCGGGAGGAGGAGGCGGCACGGGAGGCGGCACGGAGCCGACGCGGGAGGCTGCGCGAGGGCAGCGGGGGACGCCGGGGGCGATGTCCACGGGCGGGTGAATTCCGGCGCGCCACACGGGGAAAGGAGGTGGCCGCGGCCTAGACTCTGCGTCGTCGCAGGCGGCCGAGCTCCGGCTCGGAGGCCTGCCCTCGGAAGGTTCCGGGACCCTCCGCGCGCATCGAGAAGGTGGGGCGGGTGGGACTCGAACCCACGACCAAGGGATTATGAGTCCCCTGCTCTAACCGGCTGAGCTACCGCCCCGGTTCGCCGCGCGCCGGTCGTCGGCCACGGCAGCAGCAGACGGCCCCAGCGAGGCCGTCCCGGGCAGCATAGCCGGTCGATCACCCGTGGTGCGCGCCGGGGGCGCACCTGGGTGCGGGACGGTGCGCGCCTCTCCGGGCGGCGCAGCCCGGCTGGCGGCGCGGCACCCCTCCGGGGCAGCCTGGGCGGATGACGACACGTAGGGCGGGGGCGGCGGCCGGCGCGTTCGCGGCGGCGGTGCTGGCCGTGGCGGGCTGCACCACCTCGGCCGGGCCCGGCGGGGGCGTCCCCACAGTCACCTCGGCGCCGGCCACGACCGTCTCGGGGGACAGCCACGGCTGGAGCAGGCAGCGGCTCAGGAGCGCGGTCGCCCGGCGCACCGGGGTCACCCGGACCGCCAAGCCCACCGTGCTCAACGGACTGGTCGGCGCGGTGTTCACCCGCAACGCCGACGGCGACCACTTCTGCACGGCCAGCGTGGTCGACAGCGCCGGGCTCAACCTCATCGTCACCGCCGCCCACTGCGTCTGGGACCCGAAGCTCGGCCAGCGCAGCGACCTGGTCTTCGTCCCCGGCTACCGGGACGGGGACACCCCCAGCGGCGTCTGGCCGCTGCTGGCGGTCACCGTCGACGACGGCTGGAAGGACCACGCCGACCCGGACGCGGACGTCGCCTTCGCGGTCGTCCAGGCCCAGAACGGGCAGCAGGTCCAGCAGGTGCTCGGCGCCAACCGACTGGGCGTCAACCGCGGCTACCGGCTCCCGGTGAAGGTCACCGGATACCCGGGCAGCAGCGACGTCCCCATCACCTGCTCGAACACCACCTCCGAGCAGAGCCCCACCCAGCTGCGGATCGACTGCCCCGACTACACCGGCGGCACCAGCGGCAGCCCCTGGGTCACCGACTTCGACCCGGCCACCAGGACCGGCACCGTGGTCGGCGTGATCGGCGGCTACCAGGAGGGCGGCGACACCCCGGACACCTCGTACAGCAGCTACTTCGGCGACCGCGTGCAGGCGCTCTACGACCGCGCCACCGGCTGACCGGGCCGACGCCGGGCACCCGACGGTGGCGCCGCCCCGCACGGCCTGGTAGATCTTCCTCACGAACGGCGGAACGCACGACCCCGGTGCCCGCCCCGAGGAACGAGACGGAGCCCCGATGGCCCCCCGCCCGGCACGGCCCGCGCGCACGGCAGGCACGGCCGCCCTGGCCGCCCTGCTGCTCGCCGCCTCCACCGCGTGCGGCGGACAGGACGGGACGCCGACCGCCGAGGTGGCGGGCCAGAACCCCGCCCGGGACCGGATCGGCACGCTCTCCCTCCACACCGCACAGGGCCCCCGGGCCTGCACCGCCAGCGTCGTGCAGAGCCCCCGGCACAACCTGCTGGTGACCGCCGCGCACTGCGTGCAGAGCCGCCGGACCGGCCTGCTGGACGGCCTGGTGTTCACCCCCGGCTACCGCAACGGGTCCACCCCGTACGGGACTTGGCCGGTACAGTCGGTCACCGTCGATCCGCACTGGGCCTCCGACGACGACCCGGAGTACGACGTGGCGTTCGTGACGGTGGGCACGGTCGACGGCCGGCAGATCGAGGACACGGTCGGCGGCAACCCGATCGCCACCGGCGAGGGCTTCGGCCTGCCGGTCTCGGTGACCGGCTACCCGAACGAGAGCGACGAGCCGATCACCTGCTCGGTGCGGACCCGCTCGCAGAGCGCCACCCAGGAACGCTTCGACTGCGGCGGCTACACCGACGGCACCAGCGGCAGCCCGTGGGTGACCGAGAAGGGCGCCGTGGTCGGCGTGATCGGCGGCTACCAGGAGGGCGGGGAGACCCCGAGCACCTCGTACAGCGTGACCTTCGACCAGCGGGTGACCGACCTCTACCGGAAGGCGACCACCTGATTCCGGGGCCGTCCGGGACGGCGTCACGACGTGACGTACGCAACACCGTGCGACGGCAACACGAAGGCCCCCCGGTCGACCGAGGGGCCTTCGCTCTGAGCAGTCACCGGGCGCACCCGGTGCAGCTCCCGCAATTGGACTCGAACCAATAACCTGCCGGTTAACAGCCGGCTGCTCTGCCAATTGAGCTATGCGGGATCGCGGCACCAACCTGCGTACCACGGACGGGACCAGGACCTCGAAGAGTCCTCCTCCCGAGCTCCCCCAATTGGACTCGAACCAATAACCTGCCGATTAACAGTCGGCTGCTCTGCCAATTGAGCTATGGGGGATCGACTTCCGCCCCGGCCCCCGGTTTCCCGGACTCCGCGGCGCTCGCTGCGGGACATACATTAGCGCACTCGGGGGGGTGGTCCGCCAATCGCTTTCCCCGGTTGCCCCGGGGTTGCCGCCCGGCGTGCCCGGCGCGCGCCCCCGGCCGCGTCCGGGGATGCTGGGGGCGCGGACGGTTCGCCGTCCCGACGGACGGGTAGGGCAATGCGGCAGAAGGCCGCCAGGAGAGGGTGGATCCGACCATGTGGAAGCTGTCGTTGGCCGCGGGCTTCGCGGCCGGCTACGTGCTGGGCTCGCGGGCCGGGCGTCGGCGCTACGAGCAGATCGCCAGGGTCACCCGGCAGATCGCCCGGAACCCCACGGTGCAGAGCGCGGCCGACCGGGCCCGGCACCAGGCCGGTGCGGTGGCCGGGAAGGCCGCGGGCGCGGTCGCCGACCGGGTCGGCGACCGGCTGCCGCCGGCCGTCACCGACCGGGTGCCGTACTTCAACCGGGCCCGGGCGGAGGACGACGGCTGGGGTACCTTCCGCCCGTGACGGGACGGTGACCCGAAGGCGAAGCGGGACCCAACCGGGGGTCCCGAACGGGCAACGGCTCACCCGGCCCGGACGCGTCCCGGGCCGGGCTGAGGCATGATCTCGACATGGCCATCGTCGCGGGGATAGACAGCTCGACCAGCCGTACCCGGATCGTCGCGTGCGACACGGAGACCGGGGCCGTCCTTCGCTCCGGCAAGGCGCCGCACCCCGTCCCCGAGGACCAGGACCTGCGCCCCGGCGAGGCCGACCCGCAGGTCTGGCTGCACTCGCTCGGCGACGCCGCCGCCGGCGGCCTGCTGGAGGGCGTCCGGGCGATCGGCGTCAGCGCGCAGCAGCACGGCATGATCGGCCTGGACGCGGGCGGGGTGCAGGTCCGGCCCGCGATCCTGTGGAACGACCCGCGCTCCAGCGGCGCCGCCGCCAAGCTGCTGGACGCCCTCGGCGGCCCGGCCGGCTGGACCGCCGCGATCGGCGCCGTGCCCGCCCCGACGTACACCATCGCCAAGCTGCGCTGGCTGGCCGAGTTCGAGCCCGCCAACGCCCGCCGGGTCGCCGAGGTGCTGCTGCCGCACGACTGGCTGGTCTGGCAGCTGCTCGGCCACCCCAAGCGCCGCACCACCGACCGCGGCGACGCCTCCGGCACCGGCTACTGGTCGCCGATCACCGGCGAGTACCGGCAGGACCTGATCGAGCTGGCGCTCGGCCACGGGCTCAGGGTGCCCGACGTCCTCGGCCCCGCCGAGCCCGCCGGGCACACCCCCGAAGGCCTGCTGATCTCGGCCGGCACCGGGGACAACATGGCCGCCGCCCTGGGCCTGGGCCTGCGCCCGGGCGACGCGGTGGTTTCGCTCGGCAGCGCCGGGACGATCTTCGCGGTGCACGAGGAGGCCGTGGTGGACGCCTCCGGTCTGGTGTCCTCCTTCGCCGACGCCAGCGGCCGCCACCTGCCGATGGTCGCCACCCTCAACGCGGCCCAGGTACTGCTCTCCACCGCCGCGCTGCTCGGCCGGGACCTGGAGGGCCTGAGCGAACTCGCCCTGCACTCCTCCCCCGGCGCGTACGGCCTGGTGCTGCTGCCCTACCTGGACGGCGAGCGCACCCCCGCGCTGCCGCACGCGGCCGGCACCCTGACCGGCCTGCGCGCCGAGGCGATGACGCCCCAGCACCTGGCCCGGGCCGCCGTCGAGGGCATGCTGTGCAACATCGCGGACGCGCTGGACGTGCTGCGCGCCCAGGGCGTCGGGGTGAAGCGGGTCTTCCTGCTCGGTACGGCCGGGCGGCTGCCCGCCGTGCGGCACATCGCCCCGATGCTGTTCGGCGCCCCGGTCGTGGTGCCGCCGCCGGGCGCGCACGCCGCCCGCGGGGCCGCCCGGCAAGCCGCCTGGGCGCTGGCGGGCACCGTGGAGCCGCCGGAGTGGGAGCTGCCGGACGCACAGACCGTCGAGCCCGACGGGGAACAGGACCTGGCGATCGGCTCGGCGGTGCGGCAGCAGTACCGCGCCGCCCGCGACCAGATCCACCCGGAGGCGTCGGCCTGACCGACCGGCCGCGGTGGCGGCCTTCCTCACCCGCCGGTGCTGCGGCGCCGGCCCGCCCGAGGAGCACGGGGCGCCGGCCCGGCGCGTCGGCGCCACCGGGCCGCCGCAGGGACGTCACGGCGGGAGGGCGCACCGAAGCGCCCTCCCGCCGGTTGTCCCGGGCGGGCCGGGGCAGCCTCCCCCCGCGAGGCTGCCCCGGCCCGGTGGGGGAACCGAGACGGATTCCGGACGGCCGACGCGCGTCCGTCCGGAATCCGGACGGACCCGTCGGACGGCCGACCGCTCCGACCAGAGAACTCTGCACGACGGCCACATGGTTGTTCGAGCGTCACTGGGCTTGTGAGACACTTCCGTCCGTCTCAGCGCCATGACCAGGGGATTGAGACGCCAGGCCGATGAGGTTGGAGACGCGGAGACACCCGAACGGCCCGGGCCGGAGCCCGTTCCGCCCGTTCACGTCCCCCGTTCCGCCCCTCACATTTGGAAGGCCGCATGGGTTCCGCCTGGAAGAACCTGCCCGAGGAGTTGTCAGAGCCCGCCAGACGCCTGGCCGAAGAGCTCCGGGCCATCAAGGACGCCGCCGGACTCTCGCTGTCCGAGCTGGCCTCGCGCACGCACTACAGCCGGGCCTCGTGGGAGCGCTGGCTGAACGGCAAGCGGGTCGTCACCGAGCAGGCGCTGGACGCGCTGATCGGCGCGGTGGACTGCGACGGGACGGCGCTGCGCGCGCTCTGGGAGCGGGCGGTGACGGCGCCCGGGGAACCGGCCGAGCCGTCGGGTGCCCCGGCGGGAACGCCGCCCCATGACGGGTCCGGCGAGGCCGTCGAGCCCGTCGCCCCCGTCGAGCCCGCCGCGCCCGGTGCGGGGTCCGCCGGGGAACCGGACGAGGCGCTGGTGACCGGCCAGGCGCCGGAGCCCGCCCCCGTCGCCTGGTGGCGGCGCCCGGCGGCGCTGCTCACCGGCGCGGCGGTGCTGGCGGCCCTGCTGGTGCTGGTCGGCCTGCGCGCCGCCCGGCACGACGGACCGCAGACCGCCGCCGGGCCGCACCCCGCCCCCTCCGCGGTCGCCACCGCCTCCCCGGCAGCCACCCCGTCCCCGGCCGCGACCACCTCCGGCGCCCGGCCCATCCCGGCCGCTCCCACCTGCCAGGCCATGGGCTGCGACCACAAGGACCCCAAGTACACCGGCTGCGGCAAGGACGCGCGGACCCTGCACACCGACGTGATCGGCAAGGTGGTGATCTACCTCCGCTACAGCCAGGCGTGCCAGGCCGCGTGGGCCGCGATCACCGAGGGCGAGCCGAACGACTTCGCGACGATCATCGACAGCACCGGCGACAGCGAGCAGGCGCTCATCCACTACGGGTACGACAACTACTCGCAGATGCTGAACGCGTCGGACCCGACGATCGGTTTCCACCTCTGCGGGCACCAGCCGGCCGGGGACCTCTGCACCTCGGAGGTCTTCGACCTGGCCTCCGTGGTGGCGTCGACCCCGATCCCGATCGGCCCCGCCTCGCCGCCGCCGGGCACCGGAGCGGGCGCGGCCACCACCCCCGCGACCGACCCGACGGCGGCCCCGGCCCCGGCGACGGCCCCGGCGGCGGCGACGGCCCCGGCGGCGGCGACCGACTCGCCGACGCCCTCTTAGTCGAGGTACCCGCGCAGCTGCTCGGCGAAGGCGTGGTCGCGCAGCTTGACCAGCGTCTTCGACTCGATCTGGCGGATCCGCTCCCGCGTCACGCCGAACACCGCGCCGATCTCCTCCAGCGTGCGGGGGCGCCCGTCGTCCAGCCCGTAGCGGAGCTGGACGACCTGGCGCTCCCGCTCGCCCAGGGTGGCCAGCACCGCGTCGAGGTGCTGGCGCAGCAGCAGGAAGGTCGCGGACTCGGCGGGCGAGGCGGCGTCGGCGTCCTCGATCAGGTCGCCGAGCGCGACGTCGTCCTCCTCGCCGACCGGGGTGTGCAGCGAGATCGGCTCCCGGGCCAGCCGGAGCAGCTCCCGCACCCGTTCCGCGGTCAGCTCCAGGACGGCGGCGATCTCGGCCGCGGTCGGCTCCAGGCCGCGCTCCTGCAGCAGTCCCCGCTGGACCCGGACCACCCGGTTGATCAGCTCGACCACGTGGACCGGCACCCGGATCGTCCGGGCCTGGTCGGCCAGGGCCCGGCTCATCGACTGGCGGATCCACCAGGTCGCGTACGTGGAGAACTTGTAGCCGCGGGCGTAGTCGAACTTCTCCACCGCCCGGATCAGGCCCAGGTTGCCCTCCTGGATCAGGTCCAGCAGGGTCAGCCCGCGGCCGACGTAGCGCTTGGCCACGGAGACCACGAGGCGCAGATTGGCCTCGATCAGCCGGCGTTTGGCGATCCGGCCCCGCACCACCAGGGTGTCCAGCTCGCCGGCCAGCGGGTCGGTCAGCGGCGGGTGCCCGTTCAGCCGCTCCTCGGCGAACAGGCCGGCCTCGACCCTGCGGGCCAGCTCGACCTCCTCGACGGCGGTGAGCAGGCGGATCCGGCCGATCTCGCGCAGGTACTGGCGCAGCAGGTCGGCGGCCGGGCCGCCGTTCTCGGCCGCCTCGCGGCGCGCGTCCGCCGGGTCGACACCGGCGTCTCCCCCGGAGTCCGCTTCGCGTCCGGCCTCGGGCTCGTGCTCGGACCCGGCCTCCGGGCTGTCCGGGTGGCCCTCCGACAGGCCCTGGGCAGGGACCCGCGCACCGCCCGGGGGTGCCGCCCCGGCCCGGCCGTGGTCGGCCTCCTGCTCCCCGGCCGGTCCGGCGGGGTTCGCTCTCGTACTGGTGGTGGTCGCTGCGGCGAGGCCTTGCTCCACGGGCATCCCCTCGGGGCGGGCGCGACTCTGGCGGACCCGCGCTGTACGGAGGTGGGACGCCCTCCAGTGTGCGGTACGCCACACTCCGTGGCCGAGACTCGTGCGCCGACTTTCTGCGCAACCGTCCTACAGCGCCGCGGCACCCCGGCTGCGCAGCGCCTGCCCGTACTGCTGGAGCTGCCACAGCTCGGTCTGCACCGCGTGCAGCTGCTCGGCGTCGGCCCGGTGGCCGAGCCGCTGGAGGTAGCCGCGGACCTCGTCGATCCGGCGGTCGACGGCCAGCCGGCGCAGCTTGACCAGGAACTCCCCCGCGTAGACCGCGTCCGCCTTGCGGCGCGAGCGCACCGGCTCGACGGTCAGCTCGGTGACCAGCGAGCGCACCCGGTCGTCCGGGGAGGCCTCGCGCACCGCGCTGGTGAAGTCCGGCAGGGTCGCACCGTACGCGGCGCCGCCCGCCTTGGCGATGGCCTGCCGGACGGCGGTGTACGGCGGGGTCGGGAACTCGTCCTCGCCGTAGTGGTCGAAGGCCGGGCTGACCAGGTCCGGGTGCTGCAGGGCCAGCTTCAGCAGCTCGCGCTCGACGAACTGGGCCGGGTCGCGCGGGTTGAGCCGGAAGGCGGCCTGCGCGGGGCGCGGCGGCTGCACCGGCTCGGGGCGGCGCTGCGCGGCACCGCGCGGGTTCTGCTGGCGCTCGCGGTCCCAGCGGGCCAGCTGGGAGACCCGGCGCACCACGAAGGGCTCGTCCAGGATGCCCAGCATGCCGGCCAGCCGGACGGCGTACTCGTGCTGGATCGAGCGGTCCTTGATCTTGGCGACGATCGGGGCCGCCTCCTCCAGCGCCGCCGAGCGCCCCTCCGGGGTGTCCACCCGGTGCCGGGCCACCACCGAGGTCAGCGCGAACTCGAACAGCGGGACCGGGTTGTCGATCAGCTGCTTGACCGCCTCGTCGCCCTGGGCCAGGCGCAGCTCGCACGGGTCCATGCCCCCCGGGCTGACCGCGATGGAGGTCTTTGCGGCGAACTTCTGGTCGTCCTCGAAGGCCCGCAGCGCGGCCTTCTGGCCCGCGGCGTCGCCGTCGAAGGTGAAGACCGTCTCGCCCCGGTACTGGGAGGTGTCCATCAGCAGCCGGCGGATGATCTTGATGTGGTCCTCGGCGAACGCGGTGCCGCAGGTGGCCACCGCCGAGGTCACCCCCGCCAGGTGGCAGGCCATCACGTCGGTGTAGCCCTCGACCACCACCGCCCGGCCCGACTTGGCGATCTCCTTCTTCGCCAGGTCGATGCCGTACAGCACGTGGGACTTCTTGTAGATCGGCGTCTCGGGGGTGTTCAGGTACTTCGGGCCGTTGTCGTCCTCGCGCAGTCGGCGTGCGCCGAAGCCGACCACCTCGCCGGCGATGTCCCGGATCGGCCACACCAGCCGGCCCCGGAAGCGGTCGATCAGGCCGCCGCGCTGGCCCTGCGAGGCCAGGCCGCCGAGCAGGATCTCCTTGTCGGTGAAGCCCTTGCCGCGCAGGTAGCGGACCAGGTGCTCCCAGCCGGCCGGCGCGTAGCCGACGCCGAAGGCCTTGGCCGCCTCCTCGTCGAAGCCGCGCTCGGCCAGGAAGCGGCGGCCGATCTCCGCCTCCGGCGAGGCCAGCTGCTCCCGGTAGTAGGCGGCGGCCACCTTGTGCGCCTCGACCAGGCGGGTGCGCTCGCCCTGCTGGTGGCGCGGGCTGTAGCCGCCCTCCTCGTAGCGCAGCGTGATGCCCGCCTGGGCGGCCATCCGCTCGACGGCCTCGGCGAAGGTGAAGTGCTCGATCTTCATCAGGAAGGCGATGGTGTCGCCGTTCTCCTGGCAGCCGAAGCAGTGGAAGACGCCCTTGGCGGGGTTCACGTAGAAGGAGGCGGACTTCTCGTCGTGGAAGGGGCAGACGCCCTTGTACTCCCCGCCGCCACCGTTGGTCAGCTGTACGTAGTCGCCGACCACCGCGTCGATCGGCAGTGCGCTGCGCACCGCCTGTACGTCTTCGTCCCTGATCCGCCCGGCCACCCCGGAAGTCTACTGGGGTGGCCGGGGTTTCGAGCAGGGGCCGGAGCCGGGCCCGCGGGCCGCGGCGTCACGCCCCGGCGGCGCCCACGAGCTTGGCGTGCAGGGCCAGCGCCGAGGCGTCGGTCAGGGTCGCGATCTGGTCGATGACCGTGCGCAGGGCGGCCCGGTCGTCCTCGGCCTCGCGGTACATCGCGGCGAACACCGGGTCCAGGCCCTCGGGGGCGCGCCGGGTGAGGACGTCCGCCAGCTCGGCGATCACGACCCGCTGGCGGGCCCGCAGCTGGGCCTGCTCGTCGCGCTGCATGACGAAGCGGACGGCGAGCGCCTTGAGCACCGCGCACTCCAGCCGGACGTCCCGCGGCACCACCAGCTCGGCGGCGTAGCGGGTGAGCCGCCCGGGGCCGTAGCGGGCGCGGGTGGCCTGCTCGGCGGCCAGGCAGAAGCGGCCGATCAGCTGGCTGGTGAGGTCCTTCAGCCCGGCCCGGTCGCGCGCGGTGCCGTCGTACGAGCGGGGCCACCACTCCTGGGCGAGCAGCCGGTCCAGGGCGGCGGCCAGCTCCTCCGGCTCGGCGTCGGAAGCGTAGCGCCGGGCGACCTCGAAGACCTCGGTGCGCTCGCTCGGGGCGCGCAGCGCGGCCGGGTCGATGTGGCCGGCCTGGAGGCCGTCCTCGACGTCGTGGGTGGAGTAGGCCACGTCGTCGGACCAGTCCATCACCGTGGCCTCGAAGCACTTGCGCCCGGCCGGGGAGCCGGCCCGCAGCCAGCGGAAGACCGGCAGGTCGTCGGCGTAGACGCCGTACTTGGGCGAGGCCGGGTCGACGGGGTGGGCGCCCTTGGTCCACGGGTACTTGGTGGCGGCGTCGAGCGCGGCGCGGGTCAGGTTGAGGCCGACGCTGCGGCCGGGCCAGGGGGCGAGCCGGGTCGACGGCTCCTCCTTGGGGGCGAAGCGCTTGGGTTCGAGCCTGGTCAGGATGCGCAGCGACTGGGCGTTGCCCTCGAAGCCCCCGCACTGCTCGGCGGCCTGGTCGAGGGCCTCCTCACCGGTGTGGCCGAAAGGCGGGTGGCCGATGTCGTGGGCCAGGCAGCCGGCCTCCACCAGGTCCGGGTCGCAGCCCAGGGCCGCGCCCAACTCCCGCCCCACCTGGGCGCATTCGAGGGAGTGGGTGAGCCTGGTCCGCGGGAAGTCGCTGCGCATCGGGGCGACCACCTGGGTGGTGCCGGCCAGCCGGCGCAGCGCCGCGGAGTGCAGCACCCGGGCGCGGTCGCGCTGGAACGCCGTCCGGCCCGGGCGCTTGTCGGGTTCGGGGACCCAGCGGGCCTCGGCGTTGTGGTCGTACGGGATCGGGTCGGCGAGGCGGTGCGCGGTGTCATCCATATGCCCCTCACGGTACGCCGCACCCCCGACACCCGGGATGTGCCGCGCACGAAGGGGCGTGGACGGGAGCGTGAACCCTTGCCCCCACGCCCCTGCGCGCCATTACGCTGCGGGCATGTCCGACTCATCGTCACCGGCGGGCCCGCGTCCGGCGCGGATGCCCGAACTGGTCCTGCGCGGCCCCCGCGTCCAAGCCCGGCTGGAACGGCGGCACGTGGTCGTCGAGCAGGGTGGGACGACCCACCGGATCCCCGTCGAGGCCGTCGAACGCGTCGAGTCCCGGCCGGGCGTGGTGGAGGTGGTGCTGCACTCCGCGACCGCACCCGCCACGGTCTTCGCGATAGGCCACCGCAACCGGCGCGCGGCCGAGGCGTTCACCCGGGTCCTGTCCGACGCGCTGCCGGTCGCGGACCGGGCCGCACGGCCGGTGGACGGCGCGGCCCTGGTGACGACGGAGCACGAGGAGCGTGCGCCGGCCGGGCGGCTGCGGCTCCTCCTGTTCTCCTGGCCGGGCCTCCTCGGCTGCACCTACCTCTGCGGCCTCCTCGCGATCCCGTTCGGCGCCTCCGGGCACCGGACGGGTGCGGCCCTCCGGTGGCTGCTCAGCCCGCTGGCGATCGGGGCGGCCTACGGCGCCTGGGACACGATGCTCCGCACCCTCAGGGGCTGGGTGCTGCTGAGGCGGGGCATCACCGTGGTGGCCCGGGTCGTCGGCCACGAGACCGACGACTCCGGCGAGAGCACGCTCCACTACGCCAAGTACGAGTTCGTGGACGCGACGGGCCGCACGCGCACCCACACCGAGGAGGACAAGGAGGAGTACGTCCTCTCGGACACCGTGCAGATCAGCTACGACCCCGACGACCCGCGGCTGGTCCGGCGGCGCGACCGGCTGGGTCCGCGGGTCCTCGGAGCCGGCGCGGGGCTGCTCCTGATCGCCCTGCCGCTCGCGCTCCTGGGGCTGTACCTCAGCGCCGGCTCGCTGTGGGAGGTCTTCACCACGACCGGGGCCGCACCCGGGGAGCGGTAGCCCCCGGGCGGCGGCTCAGCCGCGGGCGGCGGTCCGGCTGCGGTGGCGGTTCAGCCCCGGACGGCCTTCAGGACGACGCCGGCCACCGCCTCCTGCCCCCTGGCGTTGGGGTGGATCGGCGCCAGACCGCGGGCCGGGAACGGCGGCTCGATCCACCGCTCGCCCTCCCCCGCGCACATGTCGTGCCCCACCGAGGGCCCGGCCGTGTCCACGAACACCGCGCCGGCCTCCTCCGCGTGCTTCTTGAGCATCCCGTTGAGCTGTTTCTCCTTCTCCACCAGGAAGCCCAGGTCGGGGAGGGCCACCGTCCTGCCGAGCACCGGCAGGCAGCTCGACGGGTCGGCCGGCAGCAGCGTCGGGTACCCGATCACGTACACCCGGGCCTGCGGGGAGCGCCGCTTGATGTCCTGGAGGGCCCGGCCGAGCCGGTCGCCCGCGGTGTCCACCTTGCGCTGGACCTCGTCGGTGCCGTCGGCGGAGGAGTAGTGGTCACGGCACGGCGAGGAGGCGTGCGTCTGCTTGATCACGCCCTTCACCGCGTCCACCAGGTTGTCCTTGGCGCATTCGAGCACGACCTCCATGAAACCGGCGTCGTTGCCGCCGATCCCGAGGGTGACCAGCCGGGTGTCCGCGTCCAGCGCGTCCAGCTGGGCCGGGTTGCGGCCGTTGCCCGTGGTCTGCGGTCCGGTCAGGTCCTCGGTGGTGGCGCCGCTGCAACTGACGTCCCGGAACTGCCCGGACGCCACACCGAGGCCCTTGGCCACCAGCGACGGGTAGTCGACCGCGGAGCGGAAACAGCCGCTCGGCTCGCCGGTCTGCGGCGGGATCTGCATGCCGGCGGTGTACGAGTCACCGAGGGCGACGTACGGGCCGCCGGGCGGCGGGGTGGGTGTGGCGGACGGGGTCGCGCCGGCCTGCGCGCGAGCGGGCACGGCGCCCGCGAAGCCCTTCCCCCCGCTGTCCGCACCGCTGCCGCCGGTGCACCCGGCCAGCAGCAGCGCGGTCAGCCCGGCCGTCACGGCGACGGTCGGGCGTGTGGTCCTGGGCATGGCATCCCCCCGGGGGTACGACGAGTCACGGTCGGCTCCTCATGGCAGCCCGTCCCCCGGGCACCTCAGGCTCCAACGTACGACCGCCGAGGATGACTCCCGCCTCCGCGAAATCCTTCCAAGGGGAACCCGCGTCCCCGACGGGGACGCCCGCGCCTGCCCCGCTGCCGCGGTGCGCGTCTGCTGCGGTGCGCGTCGTCGGGGTGCGGCTACTCCGCGCCGCGCTCGTGCTCGGCCAGGAACTGCTCGAAGCGCCGCCCCAGTTCGTCCGCCGACGGCAGGTCCGTCGGCTCGGCCAGCAGGCTCTCCCGGCCCTCGGCGCCGGCCACCGCGTCGTACTGGCCCTCCATGCCGCGGATCGCCGAGCGCAACTCGCCGTCCCCCTGCGTCAGCTGCTCCTCGATGTCGGCGTAGACCTCGCCGACCCGCTCGCGCAGCCGGGTGCCGGGCAGCACCAGCCCGGTGGCGGACTGCACCGCCTCCAGGACCAGTACGGCCGCCGCCGGGTAGGCCGAGCGGGCCACGTAGTGCGGGACGTGCACGGCGAAGCCCAGGACGTCGTGCCCGGCCTCCGCCAGGCGGTACTCCAGCAGCGCCTGCGCACTGCCCGGCACCTGGGCCTGCTCGAACCATTGCGGGTACCCGGGCGCGAGGTCGAGCCGGTTGCCGTGCGGCGTCAGGCCGACCGGGCGGGTGTGCGGCACGCCCATCGGGATGCCGTGGAAGTCGATCGAGAGGCGCACCTCGAAGCGCTCCACCAACTCGCGGACGGCGCCCGCGAAGCGCTCCCACTCGACGTCCGGCTCGGGGCCGGTGAGCAGCAGGAACGGCGCGCCCGCCGCGTCGTGGACGAGCTGGAGCAGGATCTCCGGCGGGTCGTAGGACGTCCAGTGGTCGCGGTCGAAGACCATCGCCGGGCGGCGGGCCCGGTAGTCGACCAGCCGGTCGTGGTCGAAACGGGCCACCACCTGCGGCGATCCCGTCTCCAGCAGGTGGGCCACCACCTGGCCGCCGGCCTCGCCGGCGTCCATGAAGCCCTCGAAGTGCTGGAGCAGCACCAGACCGGCGCCGGTGTCGCGCAACTGCGCGGTGGCCGCGGCCACCGCGGCCACGCCCTGCTGATCCAGCTCGTACAGCGCCTGGAAGTCACGCACCGCGCACCCAACCCCGTTCTCTGCTCGTCGTCCGACCGGCTTCTCGTCCTCTCCAGCGTGCCGGGCGCCGCCGGAATTCCCGCCACGCCGGAGGACTCCTCCGGGGCCGCGGCCGACCGCTCCGGACCATGATCGCACCCGGGGGAAGAATCCCTGGTCACGGGCGTGCGGGGGCCCGTTCCGGGGCGCGCCGGAGCGGCCCGCGCGGCCATTCGCGCGCCGCGAAGTGACGCACCGCCTTCTGGCGGGTATCGTCCTCTCGCTGCCTCGCATCGTCGCGTCGTCGTCACGTCGTCCGTAACGCCGTCGGCCACGTCCCGGTCCGGTGCTCGGCCAGCCACCCACGACGCATCTTGCCTTCACCTGGCCGCCTGCTTCCCTTCGCGCTCTCGTTTCCTTCTCGGCCATTTCGCGGACGCACACTGTCCCCTCGCTCTTCCCGCCGGACCGGTCCGAGGACCCGTGTCCGTTCCGGCACCCCGCGCCGCCCGTTCCGGGCCGCCGCCCCCGCCCCGCCCGACCGGATCCTCCGGCGTGCACGGCTACCCGGCGGACGGTCACGGGCCGGGGCGAAACGTCCACCGCACCCCGTGCCGCACCCCGGCCCGGGAGGCACCCTCCGACCGATGAAGGACCGAAGGTTCCGTGCCCGTACCTGTCATCCTCACCGGCCGCACCGTGCGGCTGGAGCCTCTCGCCGCGCACCACGCCGAGGCCATCGCCGAGGCCGGCGCCGAGGACCGTACGACCTACGCCTTCACCCCCGTCCCGCACGGCCTGGAAGCGGCCCGCGACTACATCGCGCGTGCCCTCGCCGACCAGGCCGCAGGACGGTCGCTGCCGTTCGCGACGGTGAACGTCGCCGACGGCCGGGTGGTGGGCTCCACCCGGTTCCTGGAACTGGACTACTGGCAGGGCCCGATGGTGTGGCCGCCGGTGCCCGGCGTGCCGTTCGGCGATCCGGCCACGGCCGTGCCGGACGCCGCCGAGATCGGCAACACCTGGCTCTCGCCGCGCGCCCAGGGCACCGGCATCAACACCGAGGCCAAGCTGCTGATGCTGCGCCACGCCTTCGAGACGTGGGGCGTGCAGCGGATCTCGCTGCGCGCGGACGCCCGCAACCAGCGCTCGCGCGCCGCGATCGAGCGGCTCGGCGCGACCTCGGAGGGCGTGCGCCGGGCCCACTCCCGCGGGCTGGACGGGGTGGTGCGGTCCACCGCGTTCTACTCGATCCTCGACGCCGAGTGGCCGGCCGTCCGGGACATCATCGAGCTGCGGATCGCCGCCGCCACCTCGCCGAGCGCCCCGGATCCGGAGATCAACCAGGAGTGCCTTAGACACGGCGGCAGCGGCGCCGGGCACCTGATGATCACGGCCTGAGCGGGTCCCGGGCGGCCGCGGACTGCAGGACGAGGGCGAGATCGGCGGGGTTCCCACCGGTCGGGCCCAGCGCGTAGCCGCCCGGGAAGGCCTCGACCAGGGCCGAGACCGGGCGCCAGCCGCCCCGGACGGGCGCGACCGTCACCTCCCACACCGGATGGCCCCGGCGGTGGTGCACGCTGACCACGCCCTCCCGGGTGCGGACCCACCAGCGGGTGCGCGGCGCGCTCCGCGGCGCGTCGGACCGGATGCGCTGCCACTGCTCGTCCGTCCAGAGCACGTCCGGGACGGGGTGCGGCCTCGGGAGCCGCAGACGAGCGCCGTCGCCGGGGTGGACGCTGCCCGGCTCCGGGAACGCCCAGGCCGGCAGCGGTTCGCGGGCGGCCGGCCAGGAGGCGGGGATGCCCGCCGTGCCGGTGTGCGCGGCGACCACCCCGCCGGTGATCGCGGCCACGGTGTCCATGTCGCCGCCGGCCGCGATCGCCTCCCACACGGCGGCCGGATAGTCGGCCAACCGCCGGGCGGCGCACCACAGGGCGTACGGGACGGTGTCGGCGGCGGAGGTCCGGCTGCCGTTGCCGAGCACCTTCGCGGCGACCCGGTGGTCCGGTTCGGCGAGCAGCGCGGTCGCCTCGATCAGACCGTCGCGCACGGCGCCCGGCGGGGTGCGGTGGGCGACGGCTCCCAGGAAGGACTCCGGCGTCGTGCCCCCGGTCCTGGCCCGGACCGCCAGCGCCGCCGCGACCGCGACCGCGACGGTCCCGTCCACGGCCTGCGGGTGGGTGTGCGTGACCACCGCCGTGCGCGCGGCCTGCCGCGCTGCCTCGTCGAGGTCGTCGGCGTACGCGGCGCCGAGCGGGGCGACCCGCATCGCGGCGCCGTTGCCGTACGAGCCCTGGCCGTCGAAGAGTTCGGCGGCCAGCCGCCGGGCGTCGCCGCCCTCCCGGACCAGCCGGAGCATCCGGTTGGCGGCCGGGCCGTAGCCGCGGTCGAAGTCGTGGCGGCGGGCGAAGGCGTGGGTGAGGTCGAAGGTGTCGATCGTGCCGCGCTCGGAGTGGGCGGCGTACACCGAGCAGGCCATCTCGGTGTCGTCGGTCCACGGCCAGGGGCCGGGCGGGGCGGTGCGGGCGACGAGGTGGGCGCGGGCGGTGCCGGGAACGAAGAACTGGGCGCCGAGGGCGTCACCGACGGAGAGGCCGACGAGCGCGTCGAACGCGGGGCCCGTGTGTGGGGTCGTCATATGGGACCAGCTCAGCCGCTCGGCCGCCGCTTCGTCAACACGTTTGCCGGGACGCCACCGACGGGGGATGTTTCGCATACCTCCGACCCGGGCGGGCAGCACCCTGGCATGACCCGCACGAACCCGCTCCACCCGGTCGCCCTGCTCGGCGCCGACCAGCAGCACATCGCCACCCGGGCGCAGCTGCGCCGACTCGGGGTGCCCTCCGGCACCATCGCCCACCGACTGCGGCCGGGCGGGCCCTGGCAGCAGGTGCTGCCCCGGGTGATCTGCCTGCAGAGCGGAAGATTGACGGTCCATCAGAAGCTCCGGGCCGCCCTGGCCTACGCGACCCCGAAGGGGCGCGATCCGCGGGTCGGCGAGGTGCTGCTGACCGGCTTCGCGGTGCTGGCCGACGCCGGGCTGCCGAGCGCCGGCCACCCGGCCGACCTCGCCGCGGTCGATGTCCTGATCCCCCGTCAACGCCGCGTCTGTGACCGGGAGTTCGTTAGGATCCACCGCGCCTCCGGGGTGATGCCGGGCGGCTTCGAGCGGGACGACGGACTGTGGAGCACCACCGTCGCGCGGGCCCTGGCGGACCTCGCGCCGGGCGAGACCGGGCAGCGCCGGTTCCGGGCGCTGTGCGCCGAGGCCGTCCAGCGGCGGCACTGTGAACTCGGCGAGCTGCTCGACCAGTTGCTCACCCGGTCGGGCGCGCTCGGGCTGCCGCACGTGGCCCGCGTGGTGGAGGACCTGACCACCGGGGTGCGCTCGGTGGTCGAGGGCGAGGCCCGCGAACTGCTCGCGCACGCGGGCCTGCCCGAACCGCTGTGGAATCCGGTGCTCTTCCTGGACGGGCGCTTCCTCACCGTCCCGGACGCCTACTGGCCGCACGCCTGCGTGGCGCTGGAGATCGACTCCCGCGCGTGGCACCTGCGCCCGGCCGACCACGAGCGCGGCCCGGCCCGCGCCAACCGGCTCACCGCCGCCGGCCTCCCGGTCGTCCGCACCACCCCGGCCCAGCTCCGCCGCGACCCGGCCCCGGTGCTCCACGAACTGACCGCCCTGGTCACCACCGGCCCCCACGGCCCGCACGGCCGCATCACCTGGCGCCGGGCGAGGTGATGCGGGGTGGCGGCGGGCGAGGTGGGACGGGGTGCCGACGGCCGTTCAGCAGCGGGGGTCGATCTCCTGGAAGGTGGCGTAGTGGTCCGCGGACCAGTACTGCTCGCCGGCGTTGCCGGTGACGACGCGGCGGGTGCCGCGGTCGTCGGAGCCCGGGGTGACGACGGTGTACTCGTGGTAGTAGCCGTCGGACTTCCGGGGGAGGCGGCTCTCGCGGTTCTCGAAGACGATGCCGTCGCGGTTGTAGGGGTACGGGCCGCCCTTGGCGATCAGGCCGAGGGTGTCCTGGGCCTGGCTGGGGAGCTTGGTGCGGCAGACGTCCGCCAGTGCGGGGTCGGCGGGGACCCAGGTGCCGGACGGCGGGGACGACCTGGGGGCCGAGGGCTTGGGGGCCGCGGACCTGCCCGTCGAGGTGCCCGCGGCGGCGGCCGCCGTGGCGCTCGCGGCGGCCTTGGGGTGGCTGCCGCCGCCCTTGCCGGCGAGCAGGTAGCCGGCTCCGGCGAGGACCACCAGGATCAGGACGGCCACGACGACGAGCGGGCTCTTGCTTCTGGTCATGCGCCCCAGCTTGGCAGGCGCCGGTGCCGCGGGAGCCGCGTCACGCACGTGGCCGAGGCCACACGGACGTACGGCCGGGCGGGAACGGACGCCGTTGTCCGTTCCCGCCCGGCCGTGTTACGTACGCCGGTTCTCCTGCGCCGAGCTCCGGTGTACGCCCTCCCGGTGGGAGGGGGAGCGGTCAGTCGTGCCCGCGCGTGAGGAGGGGATGCCTTCCCTCCCTCAGCGCGAGTCGCTGCCCGCCGACTCGATGGCGGCGCGGCCTGCCTCCAGGCGCGCCACCGGGATCCGGAAGGGGGAGCAGGAGACGTAGTCCAGCCCCACCTCGTGGAAGAAGTGGACCGAGTCCGGGTCGCCGCCGTGCTCGCCGCAGACGCCGAGCTTGAGGTCGGGGCGGGTGGCCCGGCCGGCCTCGACGGCGTGCTTGACCAGCGAGCCGACGCCGTCGCGGTCGATGGTCTCGAACGGGGAGACCCCGAAGATGCCCTTCTCCAGGTAGGCGGTGAAGAACGAGGCCTCCACGTCGTCCCGGGAGAAGCCCCAGACCGTCTGGGTCAGGTCGTTGGTGCCGAAGGAGAAGAACTCGGCGGCCTCGGCGATCTGTCCGGCGGTCACCGCGGCGCGCGGCAGCTCGATCATGGTGCCGAGCTTGATGTCCAGCTGGACGCCGGTCGACTGGGAGACCTCGGCGAGCACGCGCTCGCACTCGTCGCGGACCAGCTCCAGCTCCTGGACGGTGCCGACCAGCGGGATCATCACCTCGGGGCGCGGGTCCCCGCCGGCCAGCTTGCGCTCGGCGGCGGCCTCGGCGATGGCCCGGACCTGCATGCCGAACAGGCCGGGGATGACCAGGCCGAGGCGGACGCCGCGCAGGCCGAGCATCGGGTTCTGCTCGTGCAGCTTGTGCACCGCCTGGAGCAGGCGCAGGTCGTTCTCGTTCGGGTCCTTGCGGGCCTCGGCGAGGGCGACGCGCACCGACAGCTCGGTGATGTCGGGCAGGAACTCGTGCAGCGGCGGGTCGAGCAGGCGGACGGTGACCGGCAGGCCGTCCATCGCCTGGAAGAGCTCCAGGAAGTCGCCCTTCTGCATCGGCAGCAGGGTGGAGAGGGCCAGCTCGCGGTCCTTGTCGTTGTCCGCGAGGATCAGGTGCTCGACCTCCTTGCGGCGCTCCTCACCGAGGAACATGTGCTCGGTGCGGCACAGGCCGATGCCCTGGGCGCCGTAGCGGCGGGCGCGCCCGCCGTCCTCGGCGTTGTCGGCGTTGGCGCGCACGGCCAGCCGGCGGCGGCCGTCGGCGTGCGACATCAGGCGGTGCACGGCCTGGACCAGCCCGCCCTGGACGTCGGCGCCGGCGTGCAGGGTGCCCTCGAAGTACTCGACCACGGGGGACGGCAGGACCGGTACCTCGCCGAGGTAGACCTTGCCGGTGGCGCCGTCGATGGAGACGACGTCGCCCTCGTGGATCACCAGGCCGTCGGCGGTGGTGAACTTGCGGGCCTTGGTGTCGACCTCCAGCTCCTCGGCGCCGCAGACACAGGTCTTGCCCATGCCGCGGGCGACGACGGCGGCGTGCGAGGTCTTGCCGCCGCGCGAGGTGAGGATGCCCTCGGCGGCGATCATGCCGTCCAGGTCGTCCGGGTTGGTCTCGCGGCGGACCAGGATGACCTTCTCGCCGGAGCGGGACCACTTGACGGCGGTGTAGGAGTCGAAGACGACCTTGCCGATCGCGGCGCCCGGCGAGGCGGCGAGGCCCCAGGCGATCTGCTTGGACTCACCGGTCGGGGCGAAGCGCGGGAACATCAGCTGGGCCAGCTGGCCGCCGGTGACCCGCATCAGGGCCTCGTCCAGGTCGATCAGGCCCTGGTCCACCAGCTGGACGGCGATCCGGAAGGCGGCCGCGGCGGTGCGCTTGCCGACGCGGGTCTGCAGCATCCAGAGCTTGCCGCGCTCGATGGTGAACTCGATGTCGCAGAGGTCGCGGTAGTGGTTTTCGAGCTTCTGCATGATCGCCATCAGCTCGTCGTACGACTTCTTGTCGAGCTTCTCCAGCTCGGCCAGCGGCAGGGTGTTGCGGATGCCGGCGACGACATCCTCGCCCTGGGCGTTGGACAGGTAGTCGCCGTAGACGCCCTGGGTGCCGGTGGAGGGGTCGCGGGTGAAGGCGACGCCGGTGCCGGAGTCCTCGCCGAGGTTGCCGAAGACCATGGTGCAGACGTTGACCGCGGTGCCGAGGTCGTTCGGGATGCGCTCCTGGCGGCGGTACAGCCGGGCGCGGTCGCCGTTCCAGGAGTGGAACACCGCGTGGATGGCGAGGTCCATCTGCTCGCGCGGGTCCTGCGGGAAGGCCCGGCCGGTCTCGCGCTGGACGATGCCCTTGAACACCTCGACCAGTTCCCGGAGGTCGGAAGCGTCCAGGTCCAGGTCGTTGACGGTGCCCTTGGCGTGCTTGGCCGCGTCCAGGGCCTCCTCGAACAGCTCGCCGTCGACGCCCAGCACGGTCTTGCCGAACATCTGGACCAGGCGGCGGTAGGAGTCCCAGGCGAAGCGCTCGTTGCCGGACTGGGCGACGAGGCCGGTCA
This sequence comes from Kitasatospora sp. NPDC038210, assembly GCF_055600605.1. NCBI lineage: Bacteria > Bacillati > Actinomycetota > Actinomycetes > Kitasatosporales > Streptomycetaceae > Kitasatospora > Kitasatospora sp. NPDC038210. The sequence goes on from NZ_JBVJYK010000012.1 coordinate 129,714, forward strand.
CCGAGGCGTCGGAGAGGCCGATGTTCAGGACGGTGTCCATCATGCCGGGCATGGAGAACTTCGCGCCCGAGCGCACCGAGACCAGGAGGGGGTTGTCGGCCTGGCCGAGCTTCTTGCCCATCTCGGCTTCGAGGGCGTCCAGGTGGGCGCTGATCTCCTCGTGCAGGGAGGTGGGCTCGCTGCCGGTCTCCAGGAAGACCTTGCAGGCCTCGGTGGTGATGGTGAATCCCGGGGGGACGGGGAGGCCCAGGTTGGTCATCTCGGCCAGGTTCGCGCCCTTGCCGCCAAGAAGATCCTTGAGGTCCTTGTTTCCTTCGGTGAAGGAGTAAACAAACTTCTGCTGGGACGGCACGGGTCGGTCTCCTCGTACGCGGTTGCCCTGACGCCGGAGAACATACCCATTTCGAAGGCACTTCTCTGCCCTGAATAGGCCACCCGAGGCCGGTACCGAGGGGTAACCCGCTAGATCGAATGCACATAAAGGCGTTCACCTCTGTTGGTGAAATCGTCCGCCTGACGCTAGCCAGCGTTCAACTCTTGAACACAACGAAACCCGAAGATCACACGATCCGGACGCTGGGTAGCGGCCGTGGGTCCGTCGCGTTGCCCCGGCTTGATTTCCTGCACCCGGATCGCCCGATCTCCGGTCGACCGGCTTCGGGAAGCGATTCACGGCCGACCTGTCCATTTCGTCCACTGACCCGGCATCAGTCCCTGCGGCGTGTGGCAAGCGTCACCAGCGTGTCTCACCGGTCGAACGTAGAACGCCTCCGTCGATCGTCGCACAGCGTCCAGAAACGTGCCCGTTCCGTGACATCGGGACGCCGAAAAGGAGCCCTCCTGTCCAGAATGGACAAGAGGGCTGGGACCTAGTGGCAATCGGGCCGGAGGGGCCTGATTCGCCAGTCTGTACAGATCATCCGCCAGACGTGTCCGATTCGGCGTCCGCGCCCGGCCGGGCGCAGTCGTACGGATCGTCCAACCACCCCTCCGGCAGGACCACCCGGTTGTTGCCGCTGGTGCGCCCGCGCGGGCCGTCCGCCCCGGTCGGCCAGCCCTGGGACTGCTCCACCTCGGACAGCGTTCCGGCCAGTTCGGCCAACGAGGACGAGTTGGCCAGCCGCACCCGCAGCTCGGAGCCGACCGAGAAGCCCTTGGTGTACCAGGCGACGTGCTTGCGGAAGTCGATCACGCCGCGCGCCTCGTCCCCGATCCACTCGCCGAGCAGCTGCGCGTGGCGCACCATCGCCCGCGCCACGTAGCCGAAGTCGGGACGGGCGTAGTCGACGTCGCCCTCGAAGATCGACACCAGGTCCTTGAACAGCCACGGACGGCCCAGGCAGCCGCGGCCCACCACGACGCCGTCGCAGCCGGTCTCGCGCATCATCCGCAGCGCGTCGTCCGCCGACCAGATGTCCCCGTTGCCCAGCACCGGGACGTGCGCCGGGACCGACTCGCGCAGCCGGGCGATCGCCGACCAGTCGGCCGTCCCGCCGTAGTGCTGGGCGGCGGTGCGCCCGTGCAGGGCGATCGCGGACACGCCCTCCTCGGCGCCGATCCGGCCGGCGTCCAGATAGGTGAGGTGGTCGTCGTCGATGCCCTTGCGCATCTTCATGGTCACCGGCAGGTCGCCCGCGTTGGCCACGGCCTCGCGCAGGATCTCGCGCAGCAGGTTGCGCTTGTACGGCAGCGCGGAGCCGCCGCCCTTGCGGGTCACCTTGGGGACGGGGCAGCCGAAGTTGAGGTCGATGTGGTCGGCCAGGCCCTCGTCCGCGATCATCCGGGCGGCCTTGCCGACCGTCACCGGGTCCACCCCGTACAGCTGGATCGAGCGCGGCTTCTCGCTCGGGTCGAACTTGATCAGCTGCATGGTCTTGGCGTTGCGCTCGACCAGCGCCCGGGTGGTGATCATCTCCGAGACGTACAGGCCCTTGCCGCCGCTCTGCTCGCGGCACAGGGTGCGGAACGGCGCGTTCGTGATGCCGGCCATCGGCGCCAGCACGACGGGCGGCCACACCCGGATCGGGCCGATGTCGAGCGGCGCGAACTCGGCGTCGGGCGCGGTGGGTGCGGGCGTGGCTGTCATGCGCGGCTGACCTCGGGTAAGGGGACGGGACTCTTCATTGTCCCCCACCCGGGTGAGCGGCCCCGCGCCGCGACCGCGACGGCCGGCCCGCCGCGGCGTCCCGCTACGACGGGTTGATGCTGATCGACCCGGAGGTGACCGTCGCACGGATGCGGTTCGGGCTGTCGGAGTCCGCCAGCTCCGGAGCGATCCGGCCGTTGCCGGAGCCGACGTCGCTGGAGAAGGCGTAGCGGCTGCCCCTCGGCAGGGTCATCGTCAGCGAGCCCGAGGTGGCCGTGGTCGTCACCTGCTCCGGGGCCCGGTCGAACTTCAGCTCCGTCGAGCCCGAGGTGGTCCGGACGTCCACCCGCCGCGCCTGCAGGTTCCTGCCCTGGATCAGCCCGGAGGTGGCGCGTGCGGTCACGTCCCCGGAGGTGTCGACCAGCAGCAGCTCGCCCGAGGTGAGGCTCACGTCCACGTTCCCGCTCAGGCCCTCCACCTGGACCGAGCCGGAGCTCACCGACCCGGACACCTCGGTCGAGGCCGGCACGTCCACCTCGATCTCGGCGCTGCAGCCGAGGTCCGCGACCGGCAGCACCTGCCGGCAGCGCACCCCGACGGTGACGAGGTCGTCCGTGAAGACGGTCGACACCACCGGCTTGCGCAGCATCCACTCCAGCCGCTGGTGCACCACCACGTGGTCCACCCGGCCGGCCCGCACCTTCACCGAGGCGTTGCCGGTCTCCAGCTTCAGGCGGTGCACCGGCCGGTCGTACGACCGTGAGCCGGTCGACCGCTGCTGCGCCACCACCGACCAGGTCTGCAGGCCGGCACCGATCACGACCAGGACGGTCGCGAGCGTCCCGGTGACCCGCCAGGCCTTCGCCGTGCCCGCCGTCACCCGACCTCCAGGAATCGCAGCACGGCCATCACCCGGCGGTGGCTGTCCTCCGCCGGCGGCAGTTCGAGCTTGGTGAGGATCGAGTTGATGTGCTTGGCCACCGCACTGTCGCTGACCACCAGCGAGGCGGCGATCGCGGCGTTGGAACGGCCCTCCGCCATCAGGGCGAGCACGTCCCGCTCGCGCGGGGTGAGCTTCTCCAGCGGGTCCCGGTGGCGGCGCACCAGCAGCTGGGCGACCACCTCCGGGTCCAGCGCGGTGCCGCCCTCGGCGACCCGCTGCAGCGCTTCCACGAAGTCGTCCACGTTGGCCACCCGCTGCTTGAGCAGGTAGCCGACGCCACTGGTGTTGGTCGACAGCAGATCGGCGGCGTAGCGCTCCTCCACGAACTGGGAGAGCAGCAGGACCGCGGTGTCCGGCCACTGCCGGCGGATCACCATCGCCGCCTTCACGCCCTCGTCGTGGAAGCCCGGGGGCATCCGGACGTCGGCGACCACCACCTTCGGGCGGTGCTCCTCCACCGCGGCCAGCAGTTCGGTGGCGTCCCCGACGGCGGCCGCCACCTCGAAGCCCACCGCCTCCAGGACCTTGACCAGGCCGACCCTCAGCAGGACCGAGTCCTCGGCGATCACAGCGCGCACGGCAACTCCACGGTGATGGTGGTGGGGCCCCCGAGGGGGCTGAGAACGGACAGCGTCCCGTCGACCGAGGCGGCGCGCTTGCGCAGACCGGTGAGCCCGGTGCCGCGCGAGGCGTCCGCGCCGCCCACGCCGTCGTCGCTGATGACCAGGCGCAGCCGGCCCCCGGCCGCCCGCACCGAGAGGTCGACCCGGCCGGCCCGGGCGTGCTTGGCCACGTTGGTCAGCGCCTCGGACACGGTGAAGTAGGCGACCGCCTCGACGGTCGGCGCGATCGGCTCGGACAGGTCGACGTCCAGGCGCACCGGCAGCGGGGCACGGGCCGCGATGCCGGACAGCGCCGCGTCCAGACCGCGGTCCTCCAGGACCGCCGGGTGCAGGCCGCGGACCAGGTCGCGCAGCTCGTCGATGGCCGCCTGCGCCTCCTCGTGCGCGTCGACGATCACCTGCATGACCTCGGGCGGGACGTCCTTGAGGGTGCGCCGGGCCAGGCCCAGGTTCATCGCCAGGGAGGTGAGGCGCTGCTGGGCGCCGTCGTGCAGGTCCCGCTCGATCCGGCGGCGCTCGGCGTCCACCGCGTCGACCAGCCCGGCCCGGCTCTCGGCGATCTCCTCGACCCGCCGCTCCAACGCCTCCGCCCGGTCGGGACCGAGCAGCCACTTCGCCGCCCACGCCTCCAGCCGGGCGATCGACGCCACCGGCCAGTGCGCCCCGAGCAGCAGCGCCACACCGATCAGGGTGAGCCAGACGTCCTGGCCCGCCAGGTCGGAGCGCAGCGCGGTGCCGGGGGGCATCAGCCAGATCCAGCCGTACAGGGTGGCCAGCACCAGGCCGGCACCCCAGGCGTACAGCACCGCCAGCGCGGCCGCCGCCAGCAGCGGGCCGACCAGCAGGTGGTGGAGGGTCTGACGCCAGGTCATCCCCAGCAGCAGCATCCGGCGCCCGGAGAGCGGCCGCGGCCGCGGGATCTCCACCCCGTACAACGCGCGCAGCCGGCCGCGCTGGAGGGCGGTCAGCGGGCGGGTGAGGAGCAGGAGGACAGCGAGCAGCGGGAAGAGCAGCTTGGAATCGGTGACGGCCAGCCAGATCGGCAGGGCCTGCGGTATTCCGGCGGCCGTGAAGCGGACGTCCCGCCGGACCTCGGGCGACCACGGTGCGCGCCGGAGGCTCCTGACGAGCGCTCGGCGCAACGTGGTGGAGGACATGCCGGACAGCGTAGGGCCCGGTGATCACCGGTCGCCATGAAGGGGGGTACCCGACAGGGGTGTAGCTGGCTACACCCCCGATTCGGGGTGGAGCACCACCGACAGGAAGACGCCCCGGCGGAACACTTGAGGACATGACGAGCACCGCATCGCACTCCGCCACTCCGCCGCACGGGCGGCGCCTCCCCGGGCGCCACGGCGTTCCCGGGGGCGTGCTCCTCCCGGCGTCGGAGCCGGAGGGGACGCTGTCGGCATGGAGCGGGCCGTGGTCGGTCCGCAGCACCGGGTCCGGCCGCGGCCGGGCCGCCCTGGAGTTCTACCAGCACGGCGAGTTGGCCGACGTCCTGGTCGCCGCCCGGCTCACCCCGCAGCTGCTGCGCGGGGCGCGGCGCAGCCCGTCCGGCGGGCGGGCCTGGCACGTGATCGCCTGGGGCCGGCTGGCCGCCGACGGCACGGCGCCCTCGGTGGTCTTCGCCGGGCGGCGGGCGTTCCGGTCGGTGAGCTCCGCCGTCGCGGCCCAGGTGGCCACGGTCGCCGGGCGGTTCTGGCTCGCCTGGGCCGAGGGGCCGTTCGACGCGGTGCTGGTCGAGCACCCGACGGGCGGGCCGACCGAGCGGCTGCCGCTGGAGCGGGTCCCGGCGCGCCGGGTCGGGGGTGCGGCATGAGCACCGCCGTCCTCTCCGGCCGGGCCGCCTGCTCGCTCCCCGCCTTCGTCCTGCCCGAGCGCTTCGCCCGGGTGCCCGCCATGGCGGCGGTCGCGCTGCTGCCCTGGCTGGCGATCCTCGCCGTCTGCCACGAGACCCCGTGGGTCGTGCTCGACCTGGTGGAGTTCTCTGCCCTGCTCACGCTGGACGCGCTGCTGCGCCGGCACAACCCCGCCGCGCTGTGGGCGGCCGCCACGGTGGCGCTGCTGCTCACCGCGGACGCGATGGCCGACATCGCCTGCGCCGGGCCGGGGCACGCGGTGCTCGCGGCGCTGGCCATGGCGGGTGGCGTCGAACTGCCGCTCGCGGTGGTGTGCCTGCTGCTCGGGCGCCAGGCGGCCGCCCGCGGCTGAGGCCCGGCGGGCCTGCGGGCCGGCGGGTCGGCGGGCCGGCGGGTCGGCGGGCCGGCGGGTCGGCGGGTCGGCGGGCGTCCGGGTCGTCAGAGTGCGGTGGGCAGTCGGTCCATCAGCGCGCGGGTCCCGTCGTCCAGCGGGGTGTAGGTGATCATCCGGCTGCCGTGCCGGGGACCGAGCCAGAAGTTGGTGTACTCGCAGCTCAGCAGACCGACGCCGGGCACCTGGAAGCGCTTGATGCCGTTGCTCGGCCGCATCACGTCGTGCCGCTGCCAGAGCTCCGCGAAGTCGGGCGAGGCCTTGAGCACCCGCGCCAGCAGCGCCTTCCACGCCGGCTCCGAACTGTGGTCGGCCATCGCCGAACGGAACCGCGCCACCATGCCGAGGCGTTCGGTGCGGTAGTCGACCAGCACGTCACGGAACCGCGAGGGCGTGAACGCCATCCACAGCATGTTCCGGTCCTCGGGCGGCAGGGCGGAGAGGTCGCCGACGATCCCGGTGTACTGCGCGTTGTACGCCAGCACGTCATAACGGGAGTTGACCACCAGGGCCGGGTACGGCGCCATCTGCTCCAGCACCAGCCGCACGCTCGGCGTCACCGAGGGGCACTCCTGCACCGGCGCCGGGTCGTCCGCACCGGCCAGGGTGAACAGGTGCGCGCGCTCGCTCGGGTCCAGCAGCAGCGCCCGGGCCACCGCGTCCAGCACCTGGGTGGACACCTGGATGTCCCGCCCCTGCTCCAGCCACGTGTACCAGGTCACCCCGACCGCGGCGAGCTGCGCGACCTCCTCGCGCCGCAGCCCCGGCGTACGGCGGCGCCCGGTCATCGGCAGGCCCACCTGCTCGGGCGCGATCCGCTCGCGGCGGCTGCGCAGGAAGGCGGCCAGTTCGTGCCGGCGCGCGTCGCCGGGCGCGGCGGAGGCAGCGGGCGCGGCGGAACCGACCGGGGTGGCGGGGGCGTTCGCGGCGGCCGGGGCTTGCGCGGTGCGGGTCGTCAGGCTCATGCTCCCCAGCATGCGCCACCCGTCAGCCTGTTGCCAGGTACTTCTCATACCCGGATAACCACACTCTGGTACCAGGGTATCGAGCAGCGGATCGTATGACCCGTGACCCAACAACTCGCCGTCGCCTCCGCACCGCACCGCACCGCCACCACCCCCGGCACCGCGGCCCCCGGCACCGCCGCTCCCGCCGCCCCCAGTACTCCCACCCCCGGTACGCCCACGCTCGGCACCGCGGGACTGGTCACCGTCCTGCTCGGGGCCTTCCTGCCGATGCTCGACTTCTTCATCGTCAACGTCGCCCTGCCCACCATCGACAAGGACCTGAACGCCGGGCCCGCCGTCCTCGAACTCGTCGCGGCCGGCTACGGCATCGCGTTCGCCGTCCTGCTCGTCCTCGGCGGGCGACTCGGCGACATCTTCGGCCGCCGCCGACTCTTCGTCGCCGGTGCCGCCGCCTTCGCCCTCACCTCCCTGGCCTGCGGCCTCGCCCCCGACGCGTGGTCCCTGGTCGCCGCCCGGGCCGCCCAGGGCGCCTCGGCCGCACTGCTGATCCCCCAGGTGCTCGGCACCATCACCGCCGCCACCGACGGCGCCCGGCGCGGCCGCGCCCTCAGCGTGTACGGCGCGGTCGGCGGGATCTCGGTGGTCATCGGGCAGGTGCTCGGCGGAATGCTGGTCGCCGCCGACCTCTTCGGCACCGGCTGGCGCTCGGTGTTCCTGCTCAACGTGCCGTTCGCACTGCTGGCCGTGGTCCTCGCGGTCCGCTACGTCCCGGAGAGCAAGGCCACCCGGGCCGCCCGGGTCGACGTGCCCGGCACCGTCCTGCTCACCGCCACCCTGCTCTCCCTGCTGGTCCCGCTGATGGAGGGCCGGGCCGCCGGCTGGCCGCTCTGGTCCCTGCTGCTGCTCGGACTGTTCCCCGTCCTGGCCGTCGCCTTCGCCCTGGTCGAGCGCCGCGCCGAGCAGCGCGGCGACACCCCGCTGGTGCCGCCGACCCTGCTGCGCATCCCGGAGATGCGGCGGGGCCTCGGCATCGCGCTCCCCTACTTCGCGGGCTTCGGCGGCTTCATGTTCGTCATCGCGGTCGCCCTCCAGCAGGGCCTGAAGCTCGGCCCGGTCGCAGCGGGCTGGGCGCTCGTCCCGATGGCCGTCGGCTACTTCAGCGCCTCGCTCGCCGGGCCGCGCCTGATCGGCCGCTGGGGCAGCCGGGTGCTCAGCGCCGGCGCCGTCATCCAGGCCGTCGGCCTCGCCACCCTCGCCGTGACCGTCCTCGCCGACTGGGCGCACTTCTCCCCGCTGCGGATGGCGCCCGGCGTCGCCCTCGCCGGCATCGGTCAGGGCCTGATCGGCACCCCGCTGTTCCGGGTCGTCCTCTCGAAGGTGCCCGCCGCCCGGGCCGGCGTCGGCAGCGGCGTCCTCGCCACCAGCCAGCAGTCCAGCCTCGCCCTCGGCGTCGCCACCCTCGGCACCCTGTACCTGTCGCTCTCCCCCAGCCTCGGCATGGGCCGCACGCTCGCCCTGTGCCTCGGCATCCAGCTCCTCGGCTCCTTCACCATCCTCTACCTGACCACCCGGCTCCCCCGCTCCATCGGCTGACCCGCCGGGCCTCCGGGCCCCGGGCGGCGGCGGACGGCCCCGCGATCGCACATCGATCGCGGGGCCGTCGGCGTTCCGGCTCCGCCGGTCCGGTCGTCCGGCACTCGTTCACGTGCAATCGAGGCACATTCCTCGTGATCGCCGCACGATCAGCCCGACCGTGAGTCGTATGACAGCCGGAGTCCCGATCCGGCAGCTTCAGCAGCACGCCGACGAGTTGATCGACCGCGTCGTGGCGGGCGGACGTGTCGAGATCACCCGCACCGGCCGGCCGATCGCCGTCCTCGCACCGCCGGACCCGGAACAGCGGGTGCCGGAGGACCGTGTTCGCGACGGCACCATCGACCCGGAGAACGCCGCCACCGCGCGCGGCCTCGCCGACTGGACGATCCCCGAGATCGGCGCCCGGCTCGGCTCGGCCGCCGACGCCCTGCACGCCATGCGGGAGGAGGAGGACCGTTGATCCACCTCGACTCCTGCGCGATCCTCAAGCTCCTGGTCCCCGAGGACGAATCCGCCGCGCTGCGCACGTTTCTCTCCTCACGCGGATCCGAGGGCCGTGCCACCAGCGCACCGGCCCAGGTGGAGGTGCCGCGCGCGCTGATCCGGATCGGCGCACCGCCTGAGCTGCCGGAGGCTCCGGCGGCTCTGCTCGATCGGCTGCTCCGCATCCGGCTCCCCGATCCCGTCCTTCGGGCCGCGTTCCGGCTCGCCGCCCCGCACCTCCGCACGCTCGACGCCGTTCACCTCGCCACCGCCGAGCACCCGGAGCACGCGCTCACCGCCTTCGTCACGTACGACAAGCGCTTGGCCGAGGCCGCCTGATCGCCCCCGGTCGGCCCGTCGGCGGGCCCCGGTAGTCGGCCCGGCGGGCCCCCGGGGGGGCAGGCGGGTGCCCGCCAACACCCCGAACGGGCAACGAGGTCGGGGCTACCCGCCCGTTCCCAGGGCGGCGACGAAGCGGTCCAGGCGGGCGGTGACGTGCCGCAGGATGTCGATCGAGCCCACGGCGTCGTCCGGCAGTTCGAGGCCGTGGCCCGCGCCGGAGACCTCCAGGACCTCGTGTCCGCTCGATTCGGCGATCCGGCGGTCCCACACCCGGTCGGCACTGCCGCCGACCAGGAGGGTCGGGGCCTCGGTGCGGTGAAGGGCCCGGGCGACCGGCCCGAAGGTCAGGACGGGGGTCAGCCAGGCCGCCGCCAGGCCGCGGTCGGCCGCGAGGCCGCAGGCGAAGGAGGCCAGGGACTTGCCGACGAGCAGGCGGCAGGCGCCGCCCTCGGCGTCGACGGCCCGGGCGACCTCCCGCTCGACCCAGGCGATCCGCTCCTGCGGCCCGAACTCGCCGAAGTCGTCCGGGACTTCCCACCACACTTCCTGGACCGTCCAGCCCTGCTGCTGGAGCACCGAACCGGCGAAGTGGAGCAGCGGCCTGGCCGGTGTGTACCCGACGCCCGGGAGGACGAGGGCGACGCGGTCGGGGGCGCCCTCGAAACGGGTGGGGATGGCGAGCGGGGAGGGAGTCGGCATGGGCGAAGGCTACGTGCCGACTCGATGGTGCGGTGTCAATCACGAACCGATGCCGAGGACTTCGCTCGCCTTCCGATCGGGGGGGCCGGGCTCCACCGGGCGCACCCAAAATAGTAGCCATGTACATAGTAGCCATGTACCGTATCTGTGGTGAGTTCACCAACCGAGGGCGCGACAGCGGGTTTCCTGGTCTGGCGCCTGTCCACGAAGTGGCGGGTGGCCGTCGACCGGGCGGTCGCACCGCTGGGCCTGACCCACGCCCAGTACGCGGTGATGGCATCGCTGTACGGCATGTCGCGATCCGGGCTGCGACCCAGCCAACGCCGGCTCGCCGACCACACGGGACTGGAGGCGCTGTACGTCTCCAAGCTCGCCCGCGCCCTGGAGGCCAACGGGCTCGTCGCCCGCACCCGGGACCCGGACGACCCGCGCGCCGTGCAGCTGTCGCTCACCGAGCAGGGACACGACGTCACCCGTCGCGCGATCACGGTGGTCCAGGGCCTCCTGGACCGGCTGCTGGAGCCGCTCGGCGGCCAGGACAGCCCGCGCGCCCGGCAGTTCACGAGCGAACTGGCCGCCCTGCTCGACGCACCTCTTGATCCGCCCACCGAGAACGACGAGGAGCAACCATGACCACCGCCACCACCGCACAGGCCGCCCCCACCGCAGTCGACGGCCGGGTCATAGCCCTGGCCCACTACGCCGCGCGTGCCCTCCTGGAGGGCGTGCTGGACCGGCACGGCGCGACCTTCCACCACAGCCTGACGCTCCGGGTCGTCGCCGTCGCGGGCGGCTCCATCGCCCGGGGCGCGCTGGTCCGCGACGTCACCGGCTCACTGAAGGTCGAGGAATCGGTCGTGCACGGCGTGGTCGAGGAGCTGACGGCGGCACACCTGCTGGAGGAGGAGGGGACGTCCCGGCTCCGGCTCACCGACGCCGGCCGCGAGCTGTACCAGCGCACCACCGCCGAGACCGCCGGGATCACCGCCCGCCTCTACGCCGACATCCCGGCCGAGGACCTCGCCGTCGCGGGCCGCGTGCTGACCCTGGTCACGCAGCGCGCGAACGCGGAACTGGCCGCAACCCGGGACGCCTGAGCCCCGCCCCACCCCACCCGCCCCCGGCCGGGCCGGGCCGGGCCGGGCCGTACCATCCGCCGGACCATCCGCACCGGTGATCCGATCGGCGTTCCCGAACACGTTGGAGTCCTTCGTACGCAGCGGGAGGATGGCCTCATGACCTTCGTCCTGCTGTTCCTGCTCGCGCTCGTCGCCGCCATCGTCGGCATCACCCTGCACCTGGTGCGCCGGGAGCGGGCGCGGCGGCTCCACTCGGACGGCGCGGAGGGGATGCTGATCGAGCAGCAGCGGACCGTCCAGGCCGCGCGGATGCGGATGGCGTACACGAGTGCGTCCCTCCACCACGGCACCGGTCTGGTGACCGACGAGGTGTACCGCCACCACTCCTGAGGCACCGGCCGCGGGCCGGGCTTCGGGGCCGTGCCTCAGGGCCGGGCGGGACCGCGCAGCGGCAGCGTCCGGCTGTAGACGACGCTCGTGGTCGTACTGCCGAAGCCGGCCAACTCGTCGACCAGGGTCTCCAGGTGCTCCATGGAGGTGGCCGCGACCTTCAGGGTGTAGCAGTCGTCGCCGGTGGTGCGCAGGCACTCCAGGATCTCGCGCCGCTCGGCGAGCAGGCGGCGCAGCGGCTCGTGCCGGTTGCCCGGGTACTTCAGCCGGACGACGGCGAGGACGGGGTAGCCGACCCTCGCGAGGTCCACCGTCGCGTGGTAGCCGCTGATGACGCCCTGCGACTCCAGGTTCCGGACGCGTTCGGTGGTGGCGGACGCACTGAGGCTCACCCGCCGCCCGAGCTCACTGAGGGAGATGCGGGCCTCGCGCTGCAGCTGCTCGATGATCGCCCAGTCGGTGTCGTCCAGATTCACGGCCATACGGCGAATCTACCGGGAGAACCACGGGAAACCGCCCCGCATCGCGGGAGGACCGGGTTCCGGACGCCGTGATCACGGGGATAGCCTCGACGCATGCAACTTGGCGTCAACGTACCGAACTTCGGCCCGGGGACCGATCCCGGCGTGCTGCGCGCATGGGCCCGGACCGTGGAGGCGCTCGGCTTCGACCTCCTCATGGTGTCGGACCACGTGGCGGTGACCCCGGACGTGGCCGAGCGGTACCCGGAGCCGTTCCACGAGCCGTTCACCACACTGTCCTGGCTCGCCGGGATCACCACCGGCCCGCGGCTGGGCACGACCGTGCTCGTCCTGCCCTACCGCAACCCCCTGCTGGTGGCCCGGATGGCCGGCACCCTCGACCGGCTCAGCGGCGGCCGGTTCGTCCTCGGCGTGGGGGTCGGCTGGGCCCGGCAGGAGTTCGACGCGCTCGGCGTGCCCTTCGGCGCGCGCGGCCGGCTGACCGACGAGTACCTGGGCACGCTGCGGGAGGCCTGGAAGGAGCAGGGCCTGTCCGTGCCGGTCTGGGTCGGCGGCCACAGCGGGGCGGCGCTGCGCCGCGCGGTCCGGTTCGGCGACGCCTGGCACCCGCTGCGGCTGCCGCTCGCCCGGATGCGGTCGGTGCTGGCCGAGCGCCCGATGCCCGGCTTCGCGCCCCGCATCGCCCTGCGGTTGACCGACGCCCCCGTCGACGACCCCGAGAGGCCTGCCGGCGTCGGCACCGTCGAGCAAGTCCTGGACGACCTGCGGCAGTTGCGTGACCTCGGCGCGCAGAGCGTCGTGTTCGACCCCTATCACGGCGATCCGGAGGAGACGCGCCGGCCGCAGTCGGCGTGGCAGGCTCTCCGAACCGTCGCCACCCACTGGAAGGCAGCCCGTTCGTGATCACCGAGGCCGACGAGACCCTCCTGCGTCGCGCCGTCGCCGTCGCCGCCCGGGCGATCGACCTGGGCGACGCCCCGTACGGCTCCCTGCTGGCCGGACCGGACGGCGGGATCCTCGCCGAGGCCCACAACACCGTACGGCGCGATGACGACATCACGGCCCACCCGGAGCTGAAGCTCGCCCGCTGGGCGGCCCGCGAACTCGCCCCGGACACGGCCGCGCGCACCACGATGTACACCAGCTGCCAACCGTGCGGGATGTGCCGCGGCGCCATCGTCCGGTCGGGCATCGGCCGGGTCGTGTACGCGCTGTCGACCGACCAACTCGTCGCGCTCAACCCGCAGTCGGGCGCCTGGCCGGCGGTACCCGAGGACGGCCCGGCGCTGTACGAGGAGGCCCGCGCCCCGATCGAGGCGTACTACCGGCCGTAGCGCCGGGAAATGCAGTTGGTCCGCCCGCCTCACCGGTCCGACAATCGCCGGATGACCGATGACCAGAGCGAGTTCCACCGCCGGCGCGCGGCCCGCACGTCCTGCAAGCGGTTCCTCTCCGGCGACCGCCTCCCCACCATCCGCGAGCGACTCACCCGACTCGCCGCCTACGGCCGACGGCCGAAAGCACCTGTCGGCGACCGCCCGGAGGGATCCGAACGGTTCGCGACCACCACCCCCTTTGTGTCAGACTGACGATATGAGCGAGATGCACGTGGGGGACCCCGCCGCCGTCCGCAGCCGCGAGCAGCTGGCGGCGCTGATGGCCGACGGGGTGCACCCGAAGTGGGTGATGTTCTGGGGCCACACGGCCCGCAAGGGCGGCGGCACCCGGCAGGAGTGCCTGAGCCAGTGGTGGCCCGGGGAGTTCACCGTCGACGGCGTGACGTACGCGTCCGCCGAGCACTGGATGATGGCCGGCAAGGCCCGGATGTTCGGTGACGAGGCCATCGAGCAGCAGGTGCTGGCCGCCCGCACGCCGGCCGAGGCGAAGAAGCTGGGGCGGCTGGTCGAGCGCTTCGACGACCGGACCTGGGCCGACGGGCGGTTCGAGCTGGTCGTCGCGGGCAACGTGGCGAAGTTCGGGCAGGACGAGGCACTGCGCGAGTACCTGCTGGGCACCGGCAGCCGGGTGCTGGTCGAGGCCAGCCCGGTGGACCGGATCTGGGGCATCGGCCTCGCGGCCGACGACATCCGGGCCCAGCAGCCCGCCGAGTGGCGCGGGCTGAACCTGCTGGGCTTCGCGCTGATGGAGGCGCGGGCGCGGCTGGCCGCATGAGCACGGTCGGTCCGCTGCTGGACGGGACGGTGGTGGCTTCGGCCGCCGCCGCCCTGGTCGTGGCGCCACGGGTGCTCCGCGCCGGGGCACGGCCGCCGGGCCGCGGGCGCACGGTCGGGGGGCCGGAGGCACCGCTGGCGGCCGTCGTCGCGCTGATCCTCCTCAACCAGCTCCTGGTCGCCGTGTACGTGAACCGCGTGCACGGCGGGGATCCGTCCTTCATCGCCCGCTACCTGCCCCCGGGCTGGTTCGACGTCCCCCGGCTCGACGCCCTCGCCGCCCGCGTCCCGGCGCCGGAACTGCTGGCCCCGTCCGTGCTGCGGGTCCAGGCCTTCCTCGAACTGCCGCTCGTGCTCCTGACGTTCGCGTCGGTCGTCCGGCGGCTGGACGGCGCGCTGTACGTCCGGCTGGCCCGGTCGCCGCTGCTCCCGCTCGCCGCCGTCTCGTACACCGCGGCGTTCTGCGCCGTCGAGTGGGACCTGCGGAACCCGTACACCGTGGACGACCTCGTCCTACGGGTGCTCTCGGCCGCCGTCACCCCGCCGCTGATCGCCCGGACGGCCCGGCGCGAACCCGGCGCGGACGCTGCCGCACCGGCCCGCGGCAACCCGTTCCTCTTCGCTCTCGACCTGTGGGCGTACGGCCAGTTGATGCTGGTGCTGTACGACACCGCGCTGCTCTACAACCTCGCCCGGCTCGGCGACCACCTCCTCCCCGCCGCGGCCGCCACGGCGGTCCTCGTCGCCACCCGCCTCGCCTCGCGTTCCGCAGCCCCGCGGACCGGCCCGCACACCGCCGCCCTCACCGCGACCATCGGCCGGGTGCTCACCCTCCTCCTCGTCCCCGCCCTCGCGATCCGCTACGCGGAGTCCTTCGGCACGCCCCGACTCGCCGTGCTCGCCGGCCTCCTGGTGATCGGGGCGGCCCTTCGACGCGACGCCCCGCGCCTGTTGCTGCCCGCCGTCGCCGGTGCGGCGGCCGGCTACCTCACCGCGGTCCTCGTCCCGGGCCCCTACTACGAGGCGACCCTCCTCCGGAGCGCGACCGGCGCACTTCTTGCCGCGACCGCCCTCTGCGCGCTCCTTGACACCACTCGGGCACGACTGGTCGTGCGCTCTTAACTCCCTCGCCACATACCGACGCCAGGATGTCCTGCAGTCAGGGTCTGGATGGACAGGTTGGGGCGATCATGCGCATGCGGCCGACGGCACAATCCGCAGGCCAGCAGCTGGAGGGCGAGCAACAGGCCGCCGAACTCCGCGCAGAGCTGGACGAGTTACTCCGCGCGAGCCGCTACGCGAGTCAGCGCGAGCGGCGGCTGAACGAGGCGATCCGGGCGACCCCGGGCCGCCAACGGCCGGAGGGCGAGCTGTTGCGGCAGCTCGCCCAGGCCCGCACCCTCCGTGAGGGGCTGGGGATCCGGTGTCGCCAACTCAGCGACCAGTTGGAGGCGTTGGAGATGCGCCTCAGACACGCACAGCAGGAAGCACGGCAGCAGGACCCGGAACAGCAGGAGCCGGAGCAGCAGGAGCCGCTGCCACAGGAACCACTGCGACCGCGCCCGCGGCGGCCGGAACCACGACAGCAGCACCGGCGAGCGGAGCCCGCACCCCCGCCGCCGCCCGCCCGTCCCGACATCGGCGCCCTCACCGAGCGGATCACCACCCTCCACCGCTCCGGCGCCCGCACCGAGGCCACGGAGCTGATCGACCAGGCGGCCGCCCGCCTCGCCCCCGCCGACACCGCGCTCCTGGTCGGCATGCTCGCCCGGTACGGCCCGACGGGCGCCTCCCTCCGACTCGCCCGCGGCACGGCGCGGTCCGCCCCCGAACACGCCGTCGCCGTCCTGGCCGAACTGCGCGAACTGGGCCTGGCCGAGGAGGCCGCGGAGCTGTTCCACGCCTTCTGGTCCTACCCCGCCGCCTCCGTCCCCGGGCTCCTCTCCGCACTGGAGCGGGCCGGGCATGACGCGGACGGCGCGACGCTCCTGTGGGAGTGGGGATCGGCACCGACCGCCGAGCTGACCTCCCTCGCCGCCTGCCTCCAGCAGCACGACCGCCCCGGCGACGTCCGGACCCTGCTGCGCCAGGCCGCCGGCCGCCCCACCGCGGACCTCGCCGCGCTCTCCAGCGAGCTGCCGCCCGCCCTCGCCACGGCCCTGCTGCGCGAACTCGCGGCGCTCCGCCCGCCCGTGGAGATCGTCCGCCTGGCGGCCGCGCTGGACAGCGTCGGCAGCCGGGAGCTGTACGGACAGCTGCTGGCCGCCCTGCTCGCCGACGAGGCCCGGCACCGCACCACCCTCGCCGCCCTCCGCGCGGCCGGCCTGCCGACCACCCCGCCCGCGGCCCCCCGCTCGCGCTGGGGACGGCGGTGAGCCCCGTGCGGCGGTGAGCCCCGTGGCGCCCCTTCGCCGACGGCGGTGACACCCCCGCACGGCAACCCCCGCACACGGCAAGGAGCCCCCGTACGCCCCGAACGGGGCGGACGGGGGCTCCCCGCACGAAGGACCCGGCCCTAGCAGCCGATCAGGCGCGCACCGAGGTACGCCTTGACCTGGTCCAGCGAGACGCGCTCCTGCGACATGGTGTCGCGGTCGCGGACGGTCACCGCGTTGTCCTCAAGGGTGTCGAAGTCGACCGTGACGCAGAACGGCGTGCCGATCTCGTCCTGGCGGCGGTAGCGCTTGCCGATCGCGCCGGCGTCGTCGAACTCGACGTTCCAGGCGGTGCGCAGGTCGGCGGCCAGGCCGCGGGCCTTCGGGGAGAGGTCGGCGTTGCGCGACAGCGGCAGGACCGCGACCTTGACCGGGGCCAGGCGCGGGTCGAGCCGCATGCCGACGCGCTTCTCCATGACGCCCTTGGCGTTGGGCGCCTCGTCCTCGAAGTAGGCGTCGATCAGGAAGGCCAGCATGGCGCGGTTGAGGCCGGCCGCCGGCTCGATGACGTACGGGAAGTAGCGCTCGCCGGACTCCTGGTCGAAGTACTTCAGGTCCTGGCCGGACGCCTCGCTGTGCACCCGCAGGTCGTAGTCCGTGCGGTTGGCGACGCCCTCAAGCTCGGAGAACTCGCTGCCACCGAAGTTGAAGCGGTACTCGATGTCCACCGTGCGCTTGGCGTAGTGGGAGAGCTTCTCCTTCGGGTGCTCGAAGAAGCGCATGTTCTCGGTGCGCATGCCGAGGTCGACGTACCAGTCCCAGCGCTGCTGGAGCCAGTACTCGTGCCACTGCTCGTCCTCGCCCGGCTTGACGAAGAACTCCATCTCCATCTGCTCGAACTCGCGGGTCCGGAAGATGAAGTTGCCGGGGGTGATCTCGTTGCGGAAGCTCTTGCCGGTCTGGGCGATGCCGAACGGCGGCTTCTTGCGCGACGTGGTCTGGACGGCCTTGAAGTTGGTGAAGATGCCCTGGGCGGTCTCGGGGCGCAGGAACGCCAGGCCGCTGGCCTCCTCGGTGACACCGAGGTGGGTCTTCAGCATGCCCGAGAAGTCCTTGGGCTCGGTGAACTGGCCCTTGGTGCCGCAGTCGGGGCAGTTGACGTCCTTGAGGCCGTTCGGCGGCGGGAAGCCGTGCTTGGCCTCGTACTTCTCCTCCAGGTGGTCGGCCCGGTGGCGCTTGTGGCAGGAGAGGCACTCGGTCAGCGGGTCGTTGAAGGTGGCGACGTGGCCGGAGGCCTCCCACACCTCGCGGGCGAGGATCACCGAGGAGTCGAGGCCGACGACGTCCTCGCGGGCCTGGACCATCGCGCGCCACCACTGGCGCTTGATGTTCTCCTTGAGCTCCACACCCAGCGGCCCGTAGTCCCAGGCGGCACGCGTGCCGCCGTAGATCTCGCTGCAGGGGTAGACGAAGCCACGGCGCTTGCTCAGGCTGACGATCGTGTCGATCTTGTCGGCGGCCACAGTGCTCTCTTCAGTACGTACGGCACGGTCAGGGCACGGCTGGTTACGCGTACCCGAATACCTCAGGTTACCGGCCATACGGGTACGTGATTCAAATCGGTATCGTCCGGCCGCCCCCGCTCCTCGCCATCTGCCGTTCACCCGTCCGAGTGAGTTGACAATCATTTCCATGTGAGATGAGAATGATTGTCATGATGATCGGACTGCTTCGTCGACGGACCCGCCGTTCCATAGCCATCGCCGCCACCGCACTCACCGCCTCCCTCGCCCTCACCGCCTGCGGAGGCAGCAGCAGCGCCGACAGCGGAAACGGCAAGCTGAAGGTCGTCGCCTCCTTCTACCCGATGGAGTTCCTCGCCCGGCAGATCGGCCAGGAGCACGTCGCGGTCACCGATCTCACCGCCGCCGGCGTCGAGCCGCACGACCTGGAACTCACCGCCAAGCAGGTCGGCACCGTCCAGAAGGCCGACGCGATCCTCTACCTCAAGGGCCTGCAGCCCACCGTCGACCAGGCCGTCGCGCAGTCGTCCAGCAAGCACAAGATCGACGCCACCGCCGCGAGCCCGCTGGTCGACCACCACCTCGACGAAGGCGCGGAGGAGCCCGGGCGCGGCCACGAGCACGAGGGCCCGGCCGGCGACCCGCACGTCTGGCTCGACCCGACCCGCTACGCGGCGATCGCCCGGAGCGTCGGCGACGAGTTCGCCAAGGCCGACCCGACCCACGCCGAGGACTACCGCCGGAACACCGACGAACTGGTCACCAAGCTCACCGCACTCGACCAGGAGTTCCAGGACGGGCTGAAGTCCACCGGGACCAGGACCTTCGTCACCAGCCACGCCGCCTTCGGCTACCTCGCCGACCACTACGGCCTCACCCAGGTCGCCATCAACGGCGTCGACCCGGAGTCCGAGCCCACCCCGGCCCGCCTCGCCGCCGTGCAGAAGGCCGCCAAGGACAACGGCGTCACCACGATCTTCTTCGAGACCCTGGTCAGCCCCAAGCTCGCCGACACCGTCGCCAAGGACCTCGGCCTCAAGACCGCCGTCCTGGACCCGCTGGAAGGCGTCAAGGACCCCGCCGAGAACGACTACCTCACCGTCATGAAGCAGAACCTGGCCAACCTCCGGACCGCCCTCGGCGCCACGGCCGGCCAGACCGCCCCCGCCGCGACGCCCACCCCCGACGCCACCACCCCTGCCGCCACCAGCTGACGGGACGGAACACCATGACCCACCCGATACCCCAGGCCGTCCGCCTCCGTGACGCCGTCGCCTCGCGCGGCGGCCGCCCGGTGCTGCGCGGCGTCGACCTCACCGTCCGGCCCGGCGAGGTCGTCGCCCTGCTGGGCGCCAACGGCTCCGGCAAGTCGACCACCGTCAAGACCGTGATCGGCTCCGTCCCCCTGGAACGCGGCACCCTGGAGCTGTTCGGCACCCCGCACCGCTCCTTCCGCGCCTGGCACCGCATCGGGTACGTCCCGCAGCGCACCACCGCCGCCTCCGGCGTCCCGGCCACCGTGCGCGAGGTGGTCTCCACCGGACGGCTGCCGCAGCACCGCCTGCTGCCGTTCCGCCGCAAGGACCGCGAGGCGGTGGACCGCGCACTGGCCGCCGTCGGCATGCTGGAGCGGGCCGGGGACGGTGTGGCCGACCTGTCCGGCGGCCAGCAGCAGCGGGTCCTGATCGCCCGCGCCCTGGTCGGCTCCCCCGACCTGCTGATCATGGACGAGCCGATGGCCGGGGTGGACGCCGCCAGCCAGCAGGTGCTCGCCGACACCCTGCGCGCCGAGGTCGGCCGCGGCGCCGCCGTCCTCCTCGTCCTGCACGAACTCGGGCCGCTGGAACCGCTGATCGACCGCGCCGTCGTCCTGCGGGACGGCTGCGTCGCACACGACGGCCCGCCCGTGCCCAACACCGGCCTGCACGCACTGCCCGGCCACGACCACGTCCACCCGCACGCCGACCTGACCCCGCCGAGGCTGCTCGCATGACCGAGATGCTGTCCTACGACTTCATGCAGCGCGCCCTGCTCGCCGCCGTCCTGGTCGGGATCACCGCCCCCGCCGTCGGCATCTACCTGGTGCAGCGCCGCCAGGCCCTGATGGGCGACGGCATGGGCCACGTCGCGATGACCGGCGTCGGCCTCGGCTTCATCTTCCAGACCAGCCCGGTCTGGATGGCCGTCCTGGTCTGCGTGCTCGGCGCCGTCACCATGGAACTCGTCCGCTCCCGCGGCAACCAGCGCGGCGACATCGCCCTCGCCATGCTCTTCTACGGCGGCATGGCCTGCGGCAAGCTCCTCGTCTCGCTCTCCGCCGAAGCCGGCTCCGGCTCGCTGGAGAGCTACCTGTGGGGCTCGATCCTCACCGTCGCCCCCGCCGACCTGGCCGCCATCGCGGTGCTCGGCGCGGTGGTCATCGCCGTCACCGTCGGCCTGCGCCGCCAGCTGTTCGCCATCTGCCAGGACGAGGACTTCGCCCGGGTCACCGGCCTGCCGGTGCGCACCCTCAACCTGCTGCTCGCCGTGATGGCCGCCGTCACCGTCACCGTCGCCATGCGGGTGGTCGGGCTGCTGCTGGTCAGCGCCCTGATGGTGGTCCCGGTGGTCGCCGCCCAGCAGCTCACCCGCTCCTTCGCCGCCACCCAGGCCGCCTCGATCGCACTCGGCGTGGTGGTCTCGCTGGCCGGGGTCACCGGCTCCTACGAGCTCGACGTGCCCTCCGGCCCGGCCATCGTGCTGCTCGCCATCGCGGTCTTCGCCGTGTTCAGCGCGCTCGCCGCGCCGCTCGCCCGGCGCCGCCACCGCGGCGACACCGAACAAGGGCCCAAGGTCTGCGACGTCCGACTGCCCGCCCAGACACCGGAACGGACTTCCCCCGACACGACCACTCCGGAGGGGCGGGCGGGGCTGGCACAATGATGTGCGAGACGCCCACGACCCCAGGAGGACCCACGGTGACCACCGCAGGCCCGTCGCCGCGCGCCCGATCGACCCGGCAGCGTGCCGCCGTCTCGGCGGCCCTGGACGAGATCGCGGACTTCCGCAGCGCGCAGGAACTCCACGACCTGCTGAAGCACCGCGGGGACTCCGTCGGTCTGACCACGGTCTACCGCACCCTGCAGTCACTCGCCGACGCCGGTGAGGTGGACGTGCTGCGCACCGCCGACGGCGAGGCCGTCTACCGCCGGTGCAGCAGCGGACACCACCACCACCTGGTCTGCCGGCACTGCGGCGCCACCGTCGAGGTGGAGGGCCCCGCGGTGGAGCGCTGGGCCAGTTCGGTCGCCGTCGAGCACGGCTTCAGCGACATCGCGCACACGCTGGAGATCTTCGGCACCTGCGCGGAGTGCGCCAAGAAGGCCTGAGCCCCGCCGCTCGTCCGCGGCGCGCCGCACGACGACGAGGACCCACCGGGCTGATCCCGGTGGGTCCTCTCCGTCGTAGCCGCGAACCCGCGGCGGCGCCCCGGCCTCAGTGCCCGGACGGCCGCGGCGCGGGCAGCTCGTTCGGGATCGCCCCGCCGAAGCGCCGGTCGCGCATCGCGTACTGCTCGCAGGCGCGCCACAGGTCGCGGCGGTCGAAGTCCGGCCAGAGCACGTCCTGGAACACGAACTCGGCGTAAGCCGACTGCCAGGGCAGGAAGTTGGAGGTGCGCTGCTCGCCGCTGGGGCGCAGGAAGAGGTCCACGTCCGGCATGTCCGGGTGGTACATGTACTTGGCGAGGGTCTTCTCGTTGACCTTCTTCGGGTCCAGCTTGCCGGCCGCGACGTCGCGGGCGATGCCCTGCGCCGCGTCCGCCAGCTCGGCCCGGCCGCCGTAGTTGACGCACATGTAGAGCGTCACGGCGTCGTTGTCCTTGGTGTGCTCCTCGGCGACCTGGAGCTCCTGGACGACGCTCTTCCACAGCTTGGGCATCCGGCCGGCCCAGCGGATCCGCACGCCCATCTTGCCCATCTCGTCGCGGCGGCGGGCGATGACGTCCCGGTTGAAGTTCATCAGGAACTTCACCTCGTCGGGCGAGCGCTTCCAGTTCTCGGTGGAGAAGGCGTACAGCGAGATGTTCTTGACCCCGAGCTCGATGGCGCCGGCGAGGACGTCCAGCACGACGGACTCGCCGACCTTGTGGCCCTCGGTGCGGGGCAGCCCGCGCTCCTTGGCCCAGCGGCCGTTGCCGTCCATCACGATGGCGACGTGCTCGGGCACCAGCTCGCCGGGGATCTTCGGGGGCTGTGCACCGCTGGGGTGCGGGGTCGGAGGCGCGTACGCCCGCTGCTTGCCGCCGCCGAAGAGCCGTCGCGCTGCCATGTGCTCACTTCTCCACGTATCTCATCGAGCGGATGCCCCGCTCCAGGTGCCACTGCAGATAGGCCGCGACCAGGCCGCTGCCCTCCCGCCAGTACCGCGGCTCGCAGGCGTCGGCCGTCTGCCAGTCCCCTGACAGCAGCGCCCCGAGCAGTACCAGTGTCTCAGGGGAGGGTACGGCACATCCGGGCACTCGGCAGTCCGCGCAGAGCACCCCGCCCGCCGGGAGCGAGAAGAAACGGTTCGGCCCCTCCAGGCCGCACTTGGCGCAGTCCGTGAAGCTCGCGCCGTACCCGTTCACCGCGAGCGAGCGGAGCAGGAAGGCGTCCAGCACCAGGTGCGACTCGTGGCTCCCCGCCGCAAGCGTCCGCAGCCCGCCCACCAGCAGCAGGTACTGCTGGACGGCGGGCTCGCCCTCGTTCTCGGCGAAGCGCTCGGCCGTCTCCAGCATCGCGGTGCCGGCGGTGTAGCGGCCGTAGTCCGTGACGATCGAACCGCCGTACGGCGCGATGGTCTCCACCTGGGTGCACAGCGGCAACCCTCGGCCGACCAGCTCACTCCCCCGGCTGAAGAACTGCACGTCCACGTGCGAGAACGGCTCCAGACGGGCACCGAACTTGGACTTCGTCTTCCGCACCCCGCGCGCCACCGCCCGCACCTTGCCGTGCTGGCGGGTCAGCAGGGTGATGATCCGATCGGCCTCGCCGAGCTTCTGCGCCCGCAACACGACGCCGTCGTCCCGGAAAAGACTCATGCCGACCATTCTCCCCCAGCCGCCGACAACGCCGGACAGCCGTGTTGCCCGCACCGGGGCCGTGGGGGAGGACCACTTCGGTGCGGGTCACGGCGGGCCCGGAGGGGGTCGGGCCCGTTTGTGGGGGATTCGGGATGGTCGACGGGTGGTCCACGGGGTGACGGCGGGGGGGAACGACGGGGTGACGACGGGCAGGGGGACGACGGGGTGACGACGGGGCCACGGCCTGCTGCGCGTCCGGGCCGACCGCCCCACCGCGCCCCGGCCCGCCGTGTGCCGGAACTCGACCACGTGTACGGCGCCCGGACCGGCCGCGCGCCCCGAACGACTACTTGTACGGCGCCCTGGTCGCCGCCTCCAGCAGCGCCCCGACCCGTGCCTGCGCCAGGTCCAGACAGCGCCCGACCGCGGCCAGCGCCTCGCGCTCCTGCGGCAGGTAGCGCCCGTCGGCCAGGGCGATCGCCGCGCCCTGCAGCAGCAGCCGCTCGCGGCCCTGGTGGGCCAGGTGCGGGGTGAGCGGTTCGAGCACCGCGTGCAGCTCCACGGCCAGGCCGCCGGACATCCCGTGGGCGTCGTGGAGCTCGCCGCCGAGCCCGGAGAGCGCGGCGAGCGCGGCCAGCACCTGGGCCTCGCCGCAGTCCTCGAACCCGGCTTCGCGCACCGCCGCGCAGGCCGCCTCGCGGGCCGCCCGGTGGGCGGTGCCGCCGGCCGCGAGCAGGGCCAGCGCCACGGTGTACTGGGCGTCCCGCAGCATCGCGCCGAGGCGCACGCAGGTCGGCTGCTCCAGGCTCTCGACGCCGTACCGGCCGTGGCAGCTGGTGCACTGCACGCTGCCGATCACCGGTCCGAGCGGGAGCACCGGGGTGCCCAGCAACCGCAGCCACCGCCGGCCGTGCTGCCGGCGGTAGTTGCGGTCCCCGCCGCAGCCCGGGCAGAAGAAGTCACCGAGAACGTCAGTCCGCCACCGCGGGCGAACACCCCACAACCTGGTCACGGCGCCACTCCCCAGACATGGCAGGCGGCCTGCTCGACGATGGGCAGGTCACGCGACCGGACACCGAGCCGTCCCACCGACCCGGCTTTCCGGTGGATCGATGTTGCCACGGTTACCGGCACGTGTCAGTACCTCGAACGGCTTCCGATCCCAAAAAATGTGGCGCAGGCCACAATCGGCCGCCGACACGGCGAAGGGCCGCCCGCAGGACGGCCCTTCGCACACCACCCGTACGAACTACCCGCGCTGCGAGCGGTTGACGGCACTGATCATCGCCTTCAGCGAGGCCAGCACCGTGTTGCCGTCGATGCCCACGCCCCACAGCACCTTGCCGTCCACCGCGCACTCGACGTACGCGGCCGCCTGGGCGTCGCCGCCCTCGCTCAGCGCGTGCTCGGCGTAGTCCAGGACGCGCACGTCGAAGCCGATCCGGGCCAGCGCGTCCCCGAAGGCCGACACCGGGCCGTTGCCGGTACCGCTCAGCGCCACCGGCACGCCGTCCACCAGCGCCTCGGCGGTCAGCGCGTCCCGGCCGTCCTCGGTGGTCAGGGTGCGCGAGCCGCTCAGCGACAGCCGGCCCCACGGGTTGCCGGTGGTCGGCAGGTACTCGTCCTCGAAGACCCGCCAGATCTCCGCCGGGGTGACCTCGCCGCCCTCGGCGTCCGTCTTGGCCTGGATGATCCGGGAGAACTCGATCTGCATCCGGCGCGGCAGGTCCAGCTTGTGGTCGTTCTTCAGGACGTACGCCACACCGCCCTTGCCGGACTGGCTGTTGACCCGGATGACCGCCTCGTAGGTGCGGCCGACGTCCTTCGGGTCGATCGGCAGGTACGGCACGCCCCAGGTGTGCTCCTCCACCGGCACGCCCGCCGCCTTCGCGTCCGCCTCCAGGGCGTCGAAGCCCTTCTTGATGGCGTCCTGGTGCGAGCCCGAGAAGGAGGTGTACACCAGGTCGCCGGCGTACGGGTGGCGCGGGTGCACCTCCATCTGGTTGCAGTACTCGGCGGTGCGGCGCACCTCGTCGATGTCGGAGAAGTCGATCTGCGGGTCGACGCCCTGCGAGAACAGGTTCATCCCCAGCGTCACCAGGTCGACGTTGCCGGTCCGCTCGCCCTGCCCGAACAGGCAGCCCTCGATGCGGTCGGCGCCCGCCATGTAGGCCAGCTCGGCGGAGGCGACGGCGGTGCCGCGGTCGTTGTGCGGGTGCACCGACAGGCAGACGAACTCGCGGCGCGACAGGTTGCGCGACATCCACTCGAACTGGTCGGCCTGGACGTTCGGGGTGGCCCGCTCGATGGTGGCCGGCAGGTTCAGGATGATCTCGCGGCCCTCGCCCGGCTGCCAGACGTCCATGACCGCCTCGCAGACCTCCAGCGCGAAGTCCAGCTCGGTGTCGACGAAGATCTCCGGCGAGTACTGGTAGCCGAAGACGGTGTCCTCGCCCAGCAGCTTCTCCGCGTACTCCATCACCAGCCGGGTGCCCTCGGTGGCGATCGCCTTGGTGGCGGCCTTGTCGTTGCGGAACACCACCCGGCGGAACAGCGGAGCGGTCGCGTTGTACAGGTGGACGGTCGCGCGCGGCGCTCCGACCAGCGACTCGACGGTCTTCTCGATCAGCTCCTCGCGGGCCTGCGTCAGCACCGAGATGGTGACGTCCTCCGGGATCGCCCCCTCCTCGATCAGCGACCGTACGAAGGCGTGGTCGGTGGCGCCGGAGGAGGGGAAGCCGACCTCGATCTCCTTGTAGCCCATCGCGACCAGCAGGTCGAACATCTTGCGCTTGCGGGCCGGGGACATCGGGTCGATCAGCGCCTGGTTGCCGTCCCGCAGGTCGGTCGAGAGCCAGCGCGGCGCCTTGGTGATCACGGCGTCCGGCCAGGTGCGGTCCGGCAGGTCCACGGTGCCGAACGGCAGGTAGCGCCCGTACCGCATGCCGGACGGCTGCTGACGCACCGAGGCGGCGGTGATCGGGGTGGGCCGGTCTACGAAGGCGCGAGCGGCGGGGATGGACGCGGCGGAGGTCTGCTCGGTCATGGAGGTGACTCTCGGCTTCCTGTGGATGCGTGGGTGCGGGCGGTCGGGAGGGATCAACACCGACTGGCCGGCCTCTGCTGCCGCTCGCGACCCGCCGTTGGATCGCCGATTGCGCGCACAGCTCGTTCCCCGCGGCGAGGGAGCCGGCCCCTGTGGACTACAGGCCCTCGACGCGGCAGCTAAGAAGAAGCAGCCCGTTGCGCATGATGGGACCCAGCGTAACCCAGCGCCGCGCGCCCCCGAAGTGATCCGGGCTTCCGTTCCACCCCTTGAGACGCCGACCGGTCATGTCAAGAGTGGTGACAACCGGTCATGCAGGCCTCACCCTGGGCCACATGACTGCAGCAGTACCGATCTGCACGATCGTCCCGCCGTACGTCCTCGACCGCCTCGCCGAGGCCGGTCACGAAGCCGCCGTCCACTCCCTCGCGCTCGACGCCGCGCACCGCGCGGCCCGCCTCTCCCCGCCCCGGCCCACCGGCGGCGCCCCCGGCCTCAACCGGGTGATCTCCGACGCCGCCCACAGCCAGCGGCTGCCCGGCCGCACCGCCAGAACCGAGGGCCAGGCGGCCGTCTCCGACGCCTCCGTCAACCACGCCTACGACGGCCTCGGCGCCACCTTCGCGCTCTACGCCGACGCCTTCGGCCGGCACTCCATCGACGACCACGACCTGCGGCTGGACGCCACCGTCCACTACGGCCGCAAGTACGACAACGCCTTCTGGAACGGCCACCAGATGGTCTTCGGCGACGGCGACGGCGAGATCTTCGGCGACTTCACCGCCTGCATCGACGTCATCGGCCACGAACTCACCCACGGCGTCACCCAGTTCACCGCCGGACTGGACTACCAGGACCAGCCCGGCGCGCTCAACGAGTCGGTCTCCGACGTCTTCGGCTCGCTCGTCAAGCAGTACGCGCTGCGCCAGAGCGCCGCCGACGCCGACTGGCTGATCGGCGCCGGACTGCTGGCCCCCGGCATCCAGGGCGTCGCGCTGCGCTCGATGAAGGCGCCCGGCACCGCCTACGACGACCCCCGGCTCGGCAAGGACCCGCAGCCCGCGCACATGCGGGACTACGTGGACACCGCCGAGGACAACGGCGGCGTGCACATCAACTCCGGCATCCCCAACCACGCGTTCTACCTGCTGGCCACCGCGCTCGGCGGCTCGGCCTGGGAGCGCGCCGGGCGGATCTGGTACGACGCGCTGACCGGGCGCACGCTGCCCGCCGACGCCGACTTCACCGCCTTCGCGCGGGCCACCGTGGCCGCCGCCAAGGCCCGCTACCCCGACCAGTCCTCGGTCGCGGACACCGTCACGGCCTCCTGGGCGCAGGTCGGGGTGAGCCCGGGGTGACCCGCCGGCGGGCGGCCGGGCGCGGGCGCCGGACGACGCGAGAGTGGTCGAGACCGGGTTGAGGTGCGCTTAAGGTCACGGTCCGGGAAAAGTGCCGCAAAAGCCGTCCCTGGGTAGCACCATGGACACCATGCGTATCCAGGTGACCCGGACCGGCGGCTTCGCCGGAATCGTCCGCCACGCGGAGCTCGACACCGCCGAGCGCACGGACGCCCCGCACGTCCACGCCCTCGCCCGCGAGGCCGTCGCGGGCGGGCTGCGCGCCCCCTCGTACGGGGTGCCGGACGGTTTCCACTACGAGATCACCGTCGACAACCGGACGGTGTACTGCGCCGACCCCAAGCTCACCGACTCGCAGCGGGAGCTGGTGTCGCTGGTGCTGCGCGAGGGCGCGTGACGCCACCCCCCGGCTCCCGGGTGCACAACTCCTCGGCGCCGCGGCCCTGCTGACGCCGGGCCCGGCCGGGTGCGACGAGGGCCCGTCCGGACGCAACGGCGTCCGGACGGGCCCCGGGCGTCCCCGCGGGCTCGAACTCCCTTGTCAGAAGCCGAGCTTGCGCAGCTGCTTCGGGTCGCGCTGCCAGTCCTTGGCGACCTTGACGTGCAGGTCGAGGTAGACCGGCGTGCCGAGCAGCGCCTCGATGTGCTTGCGGGCGGTGGTGCCGACGTGCTTGAGCCGCGAGCCCTTGGCGCCGATCACGATCGCCTTCTGGCTCTGCCGCTCGATGTAGACGTTGGCGTGGATGTCCAGCAGCGGACGGTCCGCCGGGCGGCCCTCGCGCGGGAGCATCTCCTCGACCACGACGGCCAGCGAGTGCGGCAGCTCGTCCCGCACGCCTTCGAGCGCGGCCTCGCGGATCAGCTCGGCGACCATGATCTGCTCGGGCTCGTCGGTGAGGTCGCCGTCCGGGTAGAGCTGGTCGCCCTCCGGCAGCAGCTTGGTGAGGAGGTCGGCGACCAGCTCCACCTGCTTGTCGCCGACCGCGGAGACCGGGATGATCTCGGCCCACTCGAAGCCCAGCTCGACGCCGAGCTGATGGATGGCGATCAGCTGCTCGGCCAGGCGCTTGGAGTCGACCAGGTCGGTCTTGGTGACGATGGCGACCTTCGGGGTCTTCTTGATCCCGGCGATCTCCTTGGCGATGAACTTGTCGCCGGGGCCGATCTTCTGGTCGGCGGGCAGGCAGAAACCGATCACGTCGACCTCCGCCCAGGTCGTGCGGACCAGGTCGTTGAGGCGCTCGCCGAGCAGCGTGCGCGGCTTGTGCAGACCGGGGGTGTCGACCAGCACGAGCTGGGCGTCGGGGCGGTGCACGATGCCGCGCACGGTGTGCCGGGTGGTCTGCGGGCGGTCGGAGGTGATCGCGACCTTCGTCCCCACCAGGGCGTTGGTCAGGGTCGACTTGCCCGCGTTGGGCCGGCCGACGAAGCACGCGAACCCGGAGCGGTACGAGGAGGAAGGGGCATTCATGGGCTCCATTCTCCCTGATCAACGGAGCCCCGCCGTCCGGGGTCACCCCCGGGGGGGTCAGCCCTGTTTTCCGCCCTTGCCGTTCCCCGGGATCAACGAGACCACCACCAGCACCAACAGGAAGCCCAGCGAGCCGAACAGCCAGGCCGCCGAACCGGTCTCCTGCCACTTCCCCAGCCCCATCACGAACAGCAGCAGCCCGGCGAAGAACGCCACCGCCCCCATGCCCCAGCCCCCTCACCGAGTCCACTCCCCCGGTGAGATTATCTGCAGAACCCATGGGGGCAACCGCGTCGGGCCACCCACCCGGGAACGGCCGCCCCGAGGCCCCCCGGGCCGCCCCCGAGGGCCCTGCGGCCCCCAGCGCGCCTCAGCGCGCCTCGGCCGCCACCCGCAGCACCCCGTCCGGACCGGCCAGCAGCACCGGCGTCCCGGCCCCGCCCAGGTCCCGCACGGCAGCCAGATCGGCCTCGGCCGGCTGCTCCGCCTCGCTCACCACGGCCGCCGCCTCCAGCGACTTGGCGCCGCTGGCCACCGCCATCGCCACCGCCGTCTGCAGCGCGCTCAGCCGCAGCGACTCCAGGGCGACCGTCCCGGCCACGTAGGTGCGACCGGTCTCGTCACGCACCGCGGCCCCCTCGGGGACGCCGTTGCGGGCGCGGGCCGAGCGGGCCAGGGTGATGATCTTCTTGTCTTCGGGATCGAGCTCGACGATGTCACTCATGCCGCCGAGCATAGGCACCGCTCCCGCGTCAGTGGCCGACCGGGTGGGTGCGGCCCGGGTTCGGGTTCATGACCTTGACGAAGGTCTTCGGGCCGGACGGCATCGGCACCTCGCGCTCGGCGCGCTCACGCCAGTACGGGTTGTCGTGCGGCAGGTGGCTGCTCACCCGTCCGTACATCCCGAAGGTCGTCAGGACGACCCCGAAGATGAACGCGAACAGCACGTTCGACATCCGGAAGTTGAGGATGTTGGCGTCCGGCCGCCCGAGCACCGTCAGGCCGTAGAAGCCGGACAGCACGAACAGCACGCCCACCACCATGTTCAGGTTCGCGGCGAAGTTCCCGCCGATCACCGCCCCGACCACCAGGATCGCGCCCGCCACGATGGACAAGACGGCCAGTGCGCCGTTGGTCGACAGCCCCGCGATCTGGTCACCCCTGGTGTCGAGGAACCCCGGGTGGTCGGCGAGCCCCAGGGCCCCGAACACGATCAGGAAGATCCCCCCGAACCCCGCCCCGATCCGCCAGACCGTGACGAGCTTGTGGTCGACGGGCAGTTCGTCTTGCAGCTTCATGGCGACCTCCAGAGCTCAGCCACGGCCTAGCTGTAGGGGTTGGTCCCCTGCATGTGCGGCGTCTCGTGCATGTAGAGCGAGCCGCACTGCTGGCAGCAGCGCAACCCGGTGCCCCACTCCTGCTCGGGCCGCGTCTCTGCGTCGTCGGGCATGGTCCGGCCGCAGAGCGCCGTCGACAGGTCCTCGTCCCGCACCACGTGCCAGGACTTGACTCCGCCGGCCGCCCCCTGCGGGCCGTACTCCGCGCGAAGTTTGTGCGTCATGCCCTCCATGGTCCAAGCCTGGCCGCACCCCGGCAACCCCAGGGCGACCGGGCCGTCCCCACATCGCCCCATCTCCGTCCGAGCGGATGCTTGCACAGAGAAGAGTGGATACCTACACTCAACATTGTGGAGAACACCCCTTCCAGGAGTGGAAGACCACTCCTTACACCAGAAGAGCTCATGGAGCTCGAAGAACTCGGCAAACCGATCTCGTATCCCACCGGGAGCGTCCTGTTCGGCGAGGGCGAGGAGACCGACTTCGCCCTGCTGATCCGCAAGGGTCTCGTCAGGATCCAGACCGGGACCCCTCCGCGCATCGTCGCGATCCGCGGCGAGAGCGAGATGGTCGGCGAGATGGCGGCCGCGAACAGGAAGCCCCGCTCGGCCAGCGTCTACGCCATGAACCCGGTCGAGGCCCTCTACATCTCCGCGGCCAACTGGCTCCGGTTCCTCTACGACCACCCCCGGGCCATGCACGCCCAGCTCGTGGCCGCCGAGGAACGGCTGAACGAGGCGACCCGGAAGAGCGTCGAGTCCTTCCTCGGCGTCGAGCAACGACTGGCCAAGGTACTGGTCGAGTTCGAGAGCAAAGGCGCCGGCGCCGTCCAGGACGGCCGATTCGCCCTGCAGCTCAGTCAACGCGAACTCGCCGACGTCGTGGGCGCTTCGCGGGAAACGGTCGTCCAGGTCGTTCGGGCGCTGAAGGCGCGGGGGATCGTCACCACCGGCAGGCAGACGACGATCATCGAGAACCTGGAAGCGCTGCGCGGGATCGCGAGCGGCGACCAGACCGCCTCGTCCTGACGCCACGGGGTCAACTCCGCATCCACGAAGGGACGGCCAGTGCGCGAAGAAGAGCCTGCGGGTGTTCTCCGGCATCCGCTGATCCGCGAACTGGTCGCCCTCGGCCTCCCGGCCGAGGACTACGTCATCTTCGGCAGCGGCCCTCTGCTCGCCCACGGCATCCGCACCGAACTGGGAGACCTCGACCTGGTCGCCCGGGGAGCGGCCTGGCAACGGGCCGAACGAACCGGGACGCCGTGCCGTGGCGCGGTCACCGGCGGTCCCGGCTACCAGTTCGACGGCGGCCGGATCACCGTCTTCCCCACCTGGATCTCACCGGACTGGGACACCGACGACCTGATCGACCGCGCCGAGGTCGTCGACGGCCTCCGGTTCGCCCGGCTCCAGGACGTCCTGGCGTACAAGCGACAGCTTCGCCGCCCGAAGGACGTCGTCGACATCCGCACCATCATGCGATTCGTGACGGAGCAGCGCTGAACCGTCCCGCTCGCAGCCCGCCGCCGGATCGCCGGCGGCCTTCCGGCACCTTCCGAACCGGACCACGTGTGAGGGCCCCGATGTCCAGCTCCAGCATGGCACCCGATACACCCCACCAACCCTGCGTCAGGTGTGCCCGCCGCGCGCACCGCCGCGGCCGGGTCAAGCAGCGGCTGAGGGTCACCGCCCGGGCCGCGGCCGGGGTGGTCACCGCGGCGAACATCGGAGCGGCGGTGACGCTGCTCCTGCTCGGTCGACCGGACGAGGCGAGCGCCTGCGCTGCGGTCGCCAGCGCCGGCCTGAGCACCGGCAAGGCCCTGGGAGGCCGGGACAAGCCCGAGGAGTGAAACGCGGAGCCCCTTGCCCGGCACCCACGCAGGCACCGGGCAAGGGGCTCCCGCCGCTACTCGCCCGCCGGCACCTCGGGTTCGTCGGTGACGCGGACCGGGGAGGCGACCATCGAGCCGATCCGGTTGCGGCGGCCGGCCGAGGACTCGGCGGTCAGCAGGATGCCGGCCAGGCCGCCGTCGACCGGGTCCGGCAGCGGGATCTCGCAGGCGGAGCCGGGGATCGGCACCCGGCCGAGGTGCTTGGCCAGCAGGCCGCCGACGGTCTCGACGTCCTCGTCCTCCAGCTCGATGCCGAACAGCTCGCCCAGGTCCTCCACCAGCAGGCGGGCGGTGATCCGGTACGAGCCGTCGCCGAGGTCCTCGATCGGCGCGATCTCCCGGTCGTACTCGTCGGTGATCTCACCGACGATCTCCTCCAGGATGTCCTCGATGGTGACGAGGCCCGCCGTGCCGCCGTACTCGTCGATCACGATCGCCACGTGCGAGCGGCGCTGCTGCATCTCGCGCAGCAGGTCGCCGGCCGGCTTGGAGTCGGGGACGAAGACGGCCGGGCGCATCACCGCACCGACCTCCTCGGCCTCGGCCTCCCGGTTGATGTGGGTGCGCCGCACCAGGTCCTTGAGGTAGACGATGCCGACCACGTCGTCCTCGTTGTCGCCGACCACCGGGATCCGCGAGAAGCCCGAACGCAGCGCCAGGGTGAGCGCCTGCCGGACGGTCTTGTGCCGCTCGATCATCACCAGGTCGGTGCGCGGCACCATCACCTCGCGCACGATGGTGTCGCCCAGTTCGAAGACCGAGTGCACCATCCGGCGCTCCTCGTCCTCGATCAGGTCGTCCTTCTCGGCGAGGTCCACCAGGGCCCGCAGTTCCGCCTCGGAGGCGAACGGCCCCTCGCGGTAACCCTTGCCCGGGGTGAGCGCGTTGCCGAGCAGGATCAGCAGCCGCGGGATCGGGCCGAGCACGGCGGCCAGCGGCAGCAGCACGAAGGAGGACGCGGTCGCCGTGGTGAGCGGGTGCTGGCGGCCGATCGTGCGCGGAGAGACCCCCATCGCGACGAAGGACACCAGCACCATCACGCCGAACGCCAGCAGCACGGCCTGCCAGGTCGGCGTGACGCTGCGCACGCACACCACGGTGACCAGGACGGCCGCCGCCATCTCGCTGGCGACCCGGATCAGGGTCGCCAGGTTGAGGTAGCGGATCGGGTCGGAGGCGAGGGTCAGCAGGCGTGCCGAGCCGCGCCGGCCGACCCGCACCGCCTCCTCCGCCCGGAACCGGGAGACCCGGGAGATGCCCGCCTCGGCGCACGCGGCCAGCCAGCCGAGCACGACGAGCAGCACGGCACCCAGGATGAAGCTCGTACTCTCACCACTCACAGGGGTTCGGGCTCCGCGCTCAGTGGGTGGTGGGGGCCGGGGAGATGCCGCCGAGGCCGCGGCCCGCCCGCCAGTCGTCCAGGATGCGCTTCTGGAGGGCGAACATCTCCTCCTCCTCGTCGGGCTCCTCGTGGTCGTAGCCGAGGACGTGCAGCACGCCGTGGACGGTGAGCAGCTGCAGCTCCTCGTCCATCGAGTGCTTCGAGGGGGCGGCCTTGCCCTGCTGCTCGGCGACCTCGGGGCAGAGCACGATGTCGCCGAGCAGGCCCTGCGGAAGCTCCTCGCCCTCCTTGCCGGGACGCAGCTCGTCCATCGGGAAGGACATCACGTCGGTGGGCCCGGGGAGGTCCATCCACTGGATGTGCAGCTCCTCCATCGCCGCACCGTCCACCAGGATCACGGACAGTTCGGACTGCGGGTGGATCCGCATCTTGTCCAGTGCGAAGCGGGCGACGTCGAGGATGGCTTCCTCATCGGCGTCCCAACCGGACTCGTTGGCGATGTCGATCGACATGACGGGCTGTGTGCTCAGCTTTCGGTGCGATGGGACTGTCGGGGTGCTCGGGGCGCCGTGGCCTTGCCCGGGCGCCGCTGGGCGGGCTTGCGGGGAGCGGTGCCGCTCTCCTCGGCCTCCTGGCGGGCGTCCCAGCGCTCGTAGGCGTCCACGATCCGGCCGACCAGCTTGTGGCGGACCACGTCGGTGCTGGTGAGGACGGAGAAGTGGATGTCGGGCACGTCGGCCAGGATCTCCTGGACGACCTTGAGCCCGCTCCTGGTGCCGCCCGGGAGGTCGATCTGGCTGGTGTCGCCGGTGACGACCACCCGGGAGTTGAACCCGAGGCGGGTGAGGAACATCTTCATCTGCTCGGGCGAGGTGTTCTGGGCCTCGTCGAGGATGATGAAGGCGTCGTTGAGGGTGCGGCCGCGCATGTACGCCAGCGGCGCGACCTCGATGGTGCCGGCCGCCATCAGGCGCGGGATGGAGTCCGGGTCCATCATGTCGTGCAGCGCGTCGTACAGCGGGCGCAGGTACGGGTCGATCTTCTCGTAGAGGGTGCCGGGCAGGAAGCCCAGCCGCTCCCCCGCCTCGACCGCCGGGCGGGTCAGGATGATCCGGTTGACCTCCTTGGCCTGCAGGGCCTGAACGGCCTTGGCCATCGCCAGGTAGGTCTTGCCGGTGCCGGCCGGGCCGAGGCCGAAGACGATCGTGTGCTTGTCGATCGCCTCGACGTACCGCTGCTGGTTGAGGGTCTTGGGGCGGATCGTACGACCGCGGTTGGACAGGATGTTCGCGGTGAACACCTGGGACGGCGCCGGGCTGTCCGGGTCCTGCTCCTGGCCGCGGAGCATGGCGATGGAGCGCTCCACGGAGTCCTCCGTCAGGGGCTGGCCGGTGCGCAGCACCAGCATCATCTCGTTGAAGAGCTTCTGGACGAGGGCCACCTCGGCGCGTTCCCCGGTGGCGGTCACCTCGTTGCCGCGGACGTGGATGTCGGCGGCGGGGAAGCCGTGCTCGATCACGCGCAGCAGCGAGTCCGCCGTGCCGAGCAGGGTGACCATCGGGTGCTTCTCGGGGATGACGATCCGGGCGCTGACACGGCCGTCGTCGGCCGGTTCGGGGCGCGACTGTCCGTTGGTACGGGTCTGCGATGTGTCACTCATAGGTCGGCGCTGGGGCCTGCCTCATCCCATCCGTGGTGTCGTGTGCCGCTCGGTGTCTCCGGGGCACCAGGGTACGCCGCGGGCGTGATCGCTGCGGCGGGCGGCGGGGCCGCACCCGTCGATGCTGCGGCAGTTCGCGGGACGGCGCGAGCCCTTTTTCCGCGGCTGCCCGGCGCGGGCCCGTCCACGACCGGCGCGGGCGCCTTCCCTGCCTGCGCCGGAGGGTCCACGACCGGCGCCGGAGGGCCCAGGAGGGGCACCGGAGGGTTCACCGCCGGCGGCGGGTTCCACGGCCGGCGCGGGCGGGTTCACGGCTGACGGCGGGCGGGGACGGGCACCCGGGCGAGGTCGGCGGCCAGCACCAGCTCCCCGTCGAAGTGCTTGCGGGCGTCGGCCAGGTGCTGGCCGAGGTCCGGGTAGCGCTGGGAGAAGTGGGTCAGCACCAGGGTGCGCGCGCCGGCCTCGGCTGCGACCTTGGCGGCCTGCCCGGCGGTGAGGTGGCCGTGCTCCTCGGCGAGGCGGGCGTCGGCGTCGCTGAAGGTGGCCTCCACGACCAGCAGGTCGGTGCCCTCCGCGAGGGCGTGCACGCCCTCGCAGAGCCGGGTGTCCATCACGAAGGCGAACTTCTGGCCCGGCCGGGGCTCGCTGACCTCGTCCAGGGTCACCCGCCGGCCGTCCACCTCGACCGCGCCCTCGTGCTGCAGCCGGCCCACCGCCGGACCGTGGACGCCCAGGGCGGCGAGCCGTTCGGGCACCAGGCGGCGGCCGTCCGGCTCGGACAGCCGGTACCCGAAGGACTCCACCGGGTGGTCCAGCCGCACGGCGTCCAGCGCGAAGCGGGCGCCGGGCGCGGGCAGCGGGCCCGGCTCGTCGATCGGCCGGGGCCGCAGCACCGCGGTCTCGTGGTACGCGGTGGCGTGCCGCAGCCGCTCGAAGTAGACCTCGCCGGACGCCGGGAAGTAGACGTCCACCGGGTGCGGGACGCGGTCCAGGTTGATCCGCTGGATCACCCCCGCGAGGCCCAGGCAGTGGTCACCGTGGAAGTGGGTGACGGCGATCCGGGTGATCTGGGTGGCCGTGACCCCGGCGTGCAGCATCTGGCGCTGGGTGCCCTCGCCGGGGTCGAACAGCAGCCCCTCGCCGTCCCAGCGCAGCAGGTAGCCGTTGTGGTTGCGGTGCCGGGTGGGCACCTGGCTGGCGGTGCCGAGGACGACGAGTTCGCGCTGGGACACGTGGGATCAGACCATGCTCTCGGTCATCCGCGTGCCGCCGAGCACGTGGACGTGGGCGTGGAAGACGGTCTGCCCGGCGCCCGCACCGGTGTTGAAGATCAGTCGGTAGTCCGTGATGCCCTCGTCCTCGGCCACCCGGCCCGCCTCCGCGAGCAGTTCGCCGGCGATCTCCGGCTCGGCGGCCGCCAGCGCGGCGGCGTTCGGGTAGTGGACGTGCGGGATGACCAGGACGTGCACGGGGGCCTTGGGGGCGATGTCGCGGAAGGCGAGGGTGCGCTCGGTCTTGCGCACCACGGTCGCCGGGATCTCGCCCGCCACGATCTTGCAGAACAGGCAGTCGGGCTGCGGCTCGCCGGCCATCGGCTACTCCTCGGGATCGGTACGTCGGGTGGTGGGGCCGTACGGGCGCAGCCTAGCCGAGCCCGGCCACGGCCTGCTGGTACTCCTGCAGGTGCTTCCAGCGCACCGCGCGCATGCCGACGATGTCGCCGTCGTCCAGGTCGAAGTCCTCGGAGATGAGCGCCACCGCGAGGAAGACGAAGCCGAGCAGCCAGCGCCTGGTGAGCCGCCAGGTGTTGGGCCGCATCACGCGCTTGGTGCGCACCAGACGCATCGCCAGGACCGCCTTGCCGACGCTGAAGCCGGTGAGCCGGGCGAGCACCACCTGGTTGAGGAAGGACACGCCGAGGCCGACGACGAGCAGCGCCACGAAGTAGGGCACGGCCGGGCCGCCGCTCTGGACGGCGTGGCCGGCCACGTGCCGGACCTTCGGGCGGCTCGCGGCGTTGGCGGCGACGAAGCCGAGGCCGACGGCGAGGAAGAAGTCGAGCACGATCGCCAGGAAGCGCCGGCCGCCGCCCGCCTCCTTGGGGCACGGCGGCAGCGCCGCCGACCGCTGAGGGTGCTGCGGCTGCTGCGGGTAGGGGTTGGGGTAGGGATCGGGCTGCCCGTACTGCTGCGGCCGGCCGTACTGTTCCTGCGGC
Organism: Kitasatospora sp. NPDC038210; assembly: GCF_055600605.1. Classification (NCBI taxonomy): domain Bacteria; kingdom Bacillati; phylum Actinomycetota; class Actinomycetes; order Kitasatosporales; family Streptomycetaceae; genus Kitasatospora; species Kitasatospora sp. NPDC038210. The sequence continues at coordinate 167,091 of NZ_JBVJYK010000012.1, forward strand.
GGCTGCTGGCCGTACGGCTGCGCCGGTGGCTGCTGCCCGTACGGCTGCTGCCCGTACGGCTGCTGCGGCGGCTGCGGGTGCCCCTGCGGTGCGTACCCCTGCGGCGGGTACGGCTGCGGTTGCTGCTGGTAGGGCGGGTACGGCTGCGGTTGCGGCGGTCCGTAAGGGTTCTGGTCGTACTGCGGCGGCGGGTAGCCCTGCGCCATGGTGGTTCCCCCGAAGGCTGTGGATCAAGAAACAGCCCCGCATCCTACCCACGCCCCGGAGCGGGAAGTCGGCTCTTGCGACTTCCCGCTCCGGCCGCGCCCGCTGAGAGCGCGCCCGGGCCGTGGGGCCGCGCCGGTGCCGCTACCGCCAGGGCAGCGGCGGCGCCGTGCGGGCCGGGCTCCCGGCGAGCGCGGCCAGGGCGATCCGGACGCCCTCGGCGAGCTGCGGATCCTCGCCGGCTGCCCAGTGGTGCGGGGCGATCGGCACCTCGACGTCCGGGTCGACGCCGTGGTTCTCCACGCCCCAGCCGTAGTTCTCCAGCCAGAACGCGTACTTGGGCTGGGTGACCAGGGTGCCGTCGACGAGCCGGTAGCGGCTGTCGATGCCGATCACCCCGCCCCAGGTGCGGGTGCCGACCACCGGGCCGATCCCGAGCGCCTGGATGGCGGCGTTGACGATGTCGCCGTCCGAGCCGGAGTCCTGGTCGGCGAGCGCGACGACCGGCCCGCGCGGGGCGTCGCCCGGGTACGGCACCGGGCTGTCGGTGTCCCGGCTGACGTTCCAGCCGACGATCCGGCGGGCGAGCTTCTCGATCACCAGCTGCGAGGTGTGGCCGCCGCGGTTCTCCCGGATGTCGACGATCACGCCCTCCCTGGCCATCTCCGAACGCAGGTCGCGGTGGATCTGGGCCCAGCCGGTGGTCTGCATGTCGGGGACGTGCAGGTAGCCGAGCCGGCCGTCGGACAGTTCGCGCACGGCGGCCCGCCGGCCGGCCACCCAGTCGTGGTAGCGCAGCGCCTCGTCGTCGGCGAGCGGGACGACCACCGGGTGGCGCCGGTCGGTGCCGTCCTTGCCGGCCACGGTCAGTTCCACCGGCTGCCCGGCGGTGCCGGCCAGCAGCGGGGCGGGGCCGGTGACCGGGTCCACCGGGCGGCCGTTGACCGCCAGGACCGCGTCGCCCGGGCGGATCGCCGCACCGGGCGCGGCCAGCGGCGAGCGGGCCCGCGGGTCGGAGGACTCGCCGGGCAGGATCCGGGCGATCCGCCACTGCTCGCCGTCCTTCACGAGGTCCGCGCCGAGCAGGCCCTGACGCCGGGCGGGCTCGGTGTGCGAACCGTAGGGCACCACGTAGGCGTGCGAGGTGCCGAGTTCGCCGTGCACCTCCCAGAGCAGGTCGACCAGGTCGTCGTGCGAGCCGACCCGGTCCACCAGCGGCCGGTAGCGCTCCAGGACGCCGGCCCAGTCCACGCCGGCGAGGTCGGGGCGCCAGAAGTTGTCCCGCATCAGCCGGCCGTTCTCGGCGAACATCTGCCGCCACTCGGCGGCCGGGTCGACGGTGACGCGCAGCCGCGCCAGGTCCACGGCGGTCTCGTCGTCCTCGCCGGCCGCCTTGTGGTCGGCCGGGACGATCCGCAGTTCGCCCTCGTCGAGCACGGCGACCCGGCTGCCGTCCCCGCTGACCGCGAAGCCGTCGACGTCGTGCACCAGTTGCTCGACCCGGCGCTTCTTCAGGTCGAAGCGCTCCAGCACCGGCCGCGGCCGTTCGTCCTCCAACGAGGCTGCCTCGTCGCCGAGTTCGCCGAGCAGCGGGACCCTCGTCCACAGCACGCCGTCCTTGGCGGCCCGCAGGGTGCCGAACAGGCCGCCCTCGACCGGGAAGGGGACGATCCGGTCGGCGATGCCGTCCAGGTCCACCCTGGTCACCGGCGCCGAGTCGGTGCCGCCCTCCTCGCCGTCCGCCTTCTTGGCCCGGGGCTCGTCCTCCTCCCCGCCGAGCGGGCGCCCGGCACGCTGCGGCCCGAACGGGGACGGCGTGTCGGCGGCCAGGGTGATCAGGTACGGGCGGCAGCCGTTGGGGAACGACAGGTCGAAGACGTGCGAGTCGTAGACCGGGTCGAAGTTGCGCACCGACAGGAACGCCAGGTACCGGCCGTCCGCGGTGAAGGCCGGCGAGGTGTCGATGAAGCGCTGCTGGGTGGCCTCGCTGACGGTGCGGGTGGCCAGGTTGGCCAGCACGATCTGGCGCAGCGAGAACGGCCCCAGCCCCGGCACCGGCCGCGACCAGGCCAGCCAGGCGGAGTCCGGGCTGAAGACCAGCCCGCCGACCTCGCCGTCGGTGCTGCGGTCCAGCTCGTGCACGGTGCCGTCGGCGAGCGCCACCAGCAGCACCCGGCCGTCGTGCACGCCGAGCGCGGCCTGCTTGCCGTCCGGGGAGACGGCCAGCGAGTTGACCCGGCCGAGCTGTCCGGCGGCCAGCCGGCGGCGCTCGGCGCCGTGCACGGCGGGCGCGAACTCCAGGGCGTCCTCGCCCTCGGCGTCGGACACCCACAGCACGCCCTGGGCGCCGTCCTCGCCGGGCACCACCCGGACCAGCCGCCCGCGCACGCCCGGCGTCTCGTCCAGCACCCGGGCCGGGCCCTCCCGGTGGGTCAGCCAGTGCACGCTGCCGCGCACCACGACGGCGCTGGCCCGGCCGGTGCGGTCGGGGGCGACGGACTCCAGCCAGTGCGCGGCGGGCACCGGGCGGGGGCGCAGGCCGGTGCGCGGGCCGGCCAGCCTGACGTCCAGGCGGCGCGGCTCGGCGCCCTCCAGGTCGTCCAGCAGCCAGACGTCGCCGGCCCGGTGGAACACCACCCGGATGCCGTCGGTGGCGGCGTTGCGGGCGTAGAAGCCGTCCGGGTCGGCGGTGTGGCGGCGCAGGTCGGAGCCGTCCGGGAGGCTGGACCACAGCTCGCCGACGCCCTCGTGGTCGGACAGGAACGCGATCCTCCCCCCTTGCCCGCCATCGGGCAGGAGGGGCCCAGCGACCCACAGCGGCGAGGACAGCTGGCCGTCCACCTCCTCGTGGACGCGGACGAACTCGTCCCGGCCGATCCACAGCTTGCCGGCCCGCCCGCCCCGGTAGCGCTTCCACCACGCCGGTTCGCGGATCGCCGCGCTCGCCAGCAGCACCCGGTCGCCACCCGGCTCGAAGGCGATCCCGCCGATCGGCCCGTACGGCAGCCGGGCGGGCTCGCCGCCGTCCAGCGGCACGGCGTGCGCCCAGGTGCGGCGCAGGGTGGCCTGGCCGGCGGTGGTGGTGGCGATCGGGCGGCCGTCTTCCGTCCAGCCCTGCACCCGGGTCTGGCCGCTGCCCCAGTGGGTGAGCCGGCGCGACGGGCCGCCGTCCACCGGCACCACGTGCACCTCGGGCGCGCCGTCCCGGGCGGAGGTGAAGGCGATGTGCCGCCCGTCCGGGGAGAACCGGGGGTCGTGGACCGGCAGGTGGTCGGCCGTCAGCCGCCAGGCCCGGCCGCCCTCCAGCGGGGCGAGCCACAGGTCGTTCTCGGCGACGAAGGTGACCAGGTCGCCGTGCAGGTGGGGGTGGCGCAGGTAGGCGCCCGCGGGGGTGCTCAGGGAGTCCGTCACGTGGCCAGCGTAGGCACGTGCGCGTACGAGCCGCCGGGCTTTTCGGCAGAGTCGGGCCGGTCGGGCGAGCCCGCTGGACGCCGCCGCGGGGTCGTAGTACGGGCCCCGGCCGGGTGCGGGGCCGGCCGGCCCTCAGGCCCAGCGGCCGGTGCGCCCGAGCAGCAGCGCGCCGGCGGCCACCCCGGCGGTGGAGGTGCGCAGCACCGAGGGCCCCAGCCGGTACGGCCGGGCGCCCGCCTCGGCGAACGCGGCCAGCTCCTCCGGGGAGACCCCGCCCTCCGGGCCGACGACGAGCACGAGGTCGCCGCTGCCGGGCAGCGCGGCGTGCGCCAGCGGCTCGGCGCCCTCCTCGTGCAGCACGGCGGCGAACGCGGCCCGCGCCAGGACGGGAGCCAGCTGCCTGGTGGTCATCGGGTCGTGCACCTCGGGGAAGCGCAGCCGGCGGGACTGCTTGCCCGCCTCGCGGGCGGTGGCCCGCCACTTGGCGAGCGCCTTGGCGCCGCGCTCGCCCTTCCACTGGGTGATGCAGCGCGAGGCCGCCCACGGGATCACCGCGTCCACGCCGACCTCGGTCATGGTCTCGACGGCCAGCTCGCCGCGGTCGCCCTTGGGCAGCGCCTGGACGACGACGATCCGCGGCGCGGGCTCCGGCTCGCGGCGCACCGCGGCGACGGCCACGTCGATCGCGTCCTTGCCGAGCACCTCGGCGACCGTCCCGTCCACGCCGAGCCCCAACCCGTCGGCGAGGGTCACCGCCTCGCCGGCCGTCAGCCGCTTCACGGCGGCCGCGTGCCGGCCCTCCGGGCCGTCCAGGCGCACCAGGGTGCCGGGCGCGGCGGCGGCGATCCGCTCGGTCTCGACGACGAAGACGGGCGCGGTCATGCGGGGAACCTCCGGGAGGGGGTGGATCGGGCACGCGAAAGGGGTGCCGGGTGGTCCCCGGCACCCCTCCGCGGACGGCTACCGGCCGTTGAAGGCGTCCTTCAGGCGGGAGAACAGGCCCTGCTGGCCCGGCGCGAACTGGCCGGACGGCCGCTCCTCGCCGCGCAGCACCGCGAGGCGGCGCAGCAGCTCCTCCTGCTCGGCGTCGAGCTTGGTGGGCGTCTTCACCTCGACGTGCACTATCAGGTCGCCCCGGCCGCCCCCGCGCAGGTGGGTGATGCCGCGGCCGTGCAGCGGGATCGACTGGCCGGACTGGGTGCCGGGCCGGATGTCGACCTCCTCCAGGCCGTCCAGGGTCTGCAGCGGCACCTGGGTGCCGAGCGCGGCCGCCGTCATCGGGATGGTGACGGTGCAGTGCAGGTCGTCCCCGCGCCGCTGGAAGATGGCGTGGGTGGTCTCGGCGATCTCGACGTAGAGGTCGCCGGCCGGGCCGCCGCCGGGGCCGACCTCGCCCTCGCCGGCGAGCTGGATCCGGGTGCCGTTGTCGACACCGGCCGGGATCTTGACGGTCAGCGTGCGGCGGGCGCGGACCCGGCCGTCGCCGGCGCACTCCGGGCACGGGGTCGGCACGACGGTGCCGAAGCCCTGGCACTGCGGGCAGGGGCGGGAGGTCATGACCTGGCCCAGGAAGGACCGGGTGACCTGGGAGACCTCGCCCTTGCCGCGGCACATGTCACAGGTCTGCGCGGTGGTGCCGGGGGCCGCGCCCTCGCCGCTGCAGGTGGTGCAGGTGACGGCGGTGTCGACCTGGAGTTCCTTGGTGGTGCCGAAGGCGGCCTCCTCCAGGGTGATCTCCAGCCGGATCATGGCGTCCTGGCCGCGGCGGGTGCGCGAGCGCGGGCCGCGCTGGCCGGCCGCGGCGCCGAAGAAGGCGTCCATGATGTCGGAGAAGCCGAAGCCCGCCGCGCCGGCGCCGAAGCCGCCCGCGCCGCCACCGCCGCCCGGGGACAGCGGGTCGCCGCCGAGGTCGTAGACCTGGCGCTTCTGCGGGTCGGAGAGCACCTCGTAGGCGGCGTTGATCTCCTTGAACCGCTCCTGCGTCTTCGGGTCCGGGTTGACGTCCGGGTGCAGTTCGCGTGCCAGGCGCCGGAACGCCTTCTTGATCTCGTCCTGCCCCGCATCCCGTCGGACGCCGAGTACCGCGTAGTAGTCCGTGGCCACCAAATGCTCCGCTTGTTCCGCCTGTAGTAGTGCTGCGACTGGACGCCGTTGGTCGTCCAACGGCGACGTTTGCTACGACTCGGCCAGGATCTGACCCACGTACCGCGCTACCGCCCGCACCGCCCCCATTGTGCCCGGGTAGTCCATCCGGGTCGGACCGATCACACCCAGTTTGGCCACGCTCTCGTCGCCCGAACCGTAACCGACGGACACGACCGAAGTGGAATTCAGCCCTTCGTAGGCGTTCTCCCGCCCGATCCGGACCGTCATCGCGGCGTCGTTGGTCTCACCCAGGAGGCGGAGCAGGATGACCTGCTCCTCCAGGGCCTCCAGCACCGGCTGGATGGTGAGGGGGAAGTCGTGGCCGAAGCGGGTCAGGTTGGCCGTGCCGGCCAGCATGATCCGCTCCTCGTTCTGTTCCGCGAGCGTCTCGAACAGGGTCGCCAGGACCGTGCTGACGGTCGGCCGGTCGGCCGGCTCGAACATCGCCGGGAGCTCCTCCAGCACGCCCGGGACCTCCGGGAGGCGGCGGCCGGCGGCTCCGGCGTTGAGCGCCGTCCGCAGGTCCGCCAGGACGGTCTCGCCGACCGTGCCCGGGCAGTCGACCATCCGCTGCTCGACCCGACCGGTGTTGGTGATCAGCACCAGCATCACCTTGGCCGGGGCCAGCGCCACCAGCTCGATGTGCCGGACGGTCGAGCGCGTCAGCGACGGGTACTGCACCACCGCGACCTGCCGGGTCAGCTGGGCGAGCAGCCGCACGGTGCGCGCGACCACGTCGTCCAGGTCGACCGCGCCGTCCAGGAAGTGCCGGATCGCCCGGCGCTCGGGGGCGCTCATCGGCTTGATCTCGGCGAGCTTGTCGACGAAGAGGCGGTACCCCTTGTCGGTCGGGATGCGGCCGGCGCTGGTGTGCGGCTGGTGGATGTAGCCCTCCTCCTCCAGCGCCGCCATGTCGTTGCGGACGGTCGCCGGCGAGACCCCGAGGTTGTGCCGCTCCACCAGGGCCTTGGAGCCGACCGGCTCCTCGGTGCCCACGTAGTCCTGCACGATCGCGCGGAGCACGGCGAGCTTGCGTTCGTCCAGCTGGCGGACCTCACCGGCCATGGGGCACGCACCTCCGTCTTCGCACGTTGTCCGTCTGTGTCCCTGTGTGTCCCTGTGTGCTGCAGCGGGCCGCTCCGGGAGGCCCCGGCCTTGGCACTCTGAACACACGAGTGCCAAAACCGTACCTGCCAGTGTAAGGCCCGGGTCCTACGGCAGGAACGGCCCGACCGGCGTGATCCTGCCCGCAGTTCCGGGTACGGCCCGCGGGGCCCCGCCCGTTCACGGGCCACCGGCGCGCGGGTGGTGCCCCGGGGCCGTCCGGGTGGGAGCATCGGAAGCGACGGCGAATGGAGGAGCAAGCGATGTCGAGCTCGGGCCAGCACACCCGTTTCGCGCCCGACCGCGGCCTGACCGGCCGCATGGTCGCGACGATGTTCGTGATCGGGCTGCTGTACGTCGGTTTCACCGGCCTGCTGATCGCGCTGCTGCGCGGCGCCTGGCCGCTGATCGTCCTGATCTCCGGCGGGCTGTTCGTGGCCCAGTTCTGGTTCAGCGACAAGATCACCGAACGGGCCATGGGCGCCCACCAGGTGACCCCGGAGGAGTTCCCCCAACTGCACGGCACGATCGACCGGCTCTGCGCCCTGGCCGACATGCCCAAACCGCGCGTGGCGGTCGCCGACAACGACATGCCCAACGCCTTCGCCACCGGCCGCAACCCGCAGAACGCGGTGGTCTGCGTGACCACCGGCCTGCTGCGCCGGCTGGAGCCGGAGGAGCTGGAGGGCGTCCTCGCGCACGAGCTGTCGCACGTCGCGCACCGGGACGTCGCGGTGATGACGATCGCCGGCTTCCTCGGCGTGCTCGCCGGCGCGATGACCCGGATCGCCGTGTACGGCGGGTTCATGGGCGGCGGGCGCAACAACAACGACCAGAACGCGGCCATCGTGGCCCTGATCATCCCGCTGGTCTCGATGCTCGTCTACGCGATCAGCTTCCTGCTCACCCGGCTGCTGTCCCGCTACCGCGAGCTGGCGGCCGACCGCGCCGCCGCGCAGCTCACCGGCCGGCCCAGCGCGCTCGCCTCGGCCCTGACCAAGGTGACGGGGCAGATCGCGGCCATCCCCAGCAAGGACCTGCGCCAGGCTCAGCCGTACAACGCCTTCTACTTCGCCCCCGCGCTGAGCGCCCGGGAGGCCGCCACGCAGCTGTTCTCCACCCACCCGTCGTTGGAGAAGCGGCTGGCGCAGCTGGCGAAGATCACCGAGCAGCTGGGCCGCTGAGCCCGCGCCCGCCGTTCGACACGAGAGGACCGCCGTGGGAAGTCTGGACGCCCTGTTCGGCCGCACCAAGCCCGTCAAGCCCGACCTCGACCAGCTGTTCGGCGTGCCGTCCGCGGCGCTGACCCTGGAGGCCGGCGCCGGGTTCACCCCCACCGGGCTCGGCTCGGTCTGCTTCGCGGCGGTCGAGGGCGCGGCCTTCGTGCAGGTCGAGCAGCAGGTGCGGGCGCTGCTGGACGCGGACACCGGGCGCGGCGGCGTGCCGGTGGAGGCCTCCAAGGACGACTACGGCTACTCCTGGCTGCTGGCCCGGCACTCCCCGCAGGAGCTGCCGGAGCTGGTGAACGACCTGCACGCGGTCAACAGCGAGCTGGAGGCGAACGGTTTCGGGCCGCAGCTGCTCTGCTCGCTGGTGGGCTTCCGCAACCCGCAGGGCCAGTCCCTGGCCCTGGTCTACCTCTACAAGCGCGGTACCTTCTACCCGTTCGCGCCGATGCCGGGCGGCGGGGAGAAGCGCAACAGCCCGCTGGAGCTGCAGGTCAACGCGATGCTGGGGAACGACCTGCGGCTGGAGAAGGACCTCAGCCGCTGGTTCCCCGTCTGGGGCGCGCCGGGCCTCTGACGGCCCGTCCGGCCTCCCTATGATCACCCGTATGCGCAGCCGCCAGTACGGACCCGACCTGACCCCGCCGTGGAAGAAGCAGACCCCCGCCCCGGAGGTGCCCGCCGAGCCGGACCTCGTGGTCGAGGAGGCGGCGACCGGCTTCTGCGGGGCGGTGGTGCGCTGCGAGAAGACCGCCGAGGGGTTCACCGTCACCCTGGAGGACCGTTTCGGCAAGCACCGGGTGTTCCCGCTGGTCCCGCGCGGCTTCCTGCTGGAGGGCAGGGTCGTCACCCTGGTCCGCCCGACCGCCCCGGCGGCGCCCCGCACGCCCGGCCGCACCGCCTCGGGCTCCGTCGCCGTCCCCGGCGCGCGCGCCCGGGTCGCCCGCGAGTCGCGGATCTACGTCGAGGGCCGGCACGACGCCGAGCTGGTCGAGCGGGTCTGGGGCGACGACCTGCGGATCGAGGGCGTCGTGGTGGAGTACCTGCGCGGCATCGACGACCTGCCGGCGATCGTCGCCGACTTCGCCCCGGGCCCCGGCCGCCGCCTCGGCGTGCTGGTCGACCACCTGCTCCCGGGGACGAAGGAGCACCGCATCGCCGCCCGGGTCACCGGCGAGTCCGTCCTGGTCGTCGGCCACCCCTACATCGACGTCTGGCAGGCCGTGAAGCCCGCCTCCGTGGGCATCCCCGCCTGGCCCGCCGTGCCCCGCGGCGAGGACTGGAAGGAGGGCACCTGCCGCCGCCTCGGCTGGCCCGTCGACACCCCGGCGGCGTGGAAGCGCATCCTGTCGAAGGTGGACGGCTACAAGGACCTGGAGCCCGAACTCCTGGGCCGGGTGGAGGAACTGATCGACTTCGTGACCGTGCCCGGTCAGGAGTAGGTCTGGAACTCCGAGGTGTCCAGAACGATGCCGAGCAGGTCGACCTCGATCGGATCACCGAATTTGCTGGTCCGCTCGGCCCAGTACACAGGGGTACCGGAAGCCGTGTCGGTGGTCAGATCCGTGAGGAGCACGCACACGCCCTTGAGCGGGTCGACGATGAGGTACGCCGGAATCCCGCCCTGGGCGTACATCTCGCGCTTGCATCCGGTCATCGATGGCGGTCACTGCGCGCTCCCTCCGACGGCTGACACCACGTTAACGAACGTCAGTCCACCAGGTCACGCACGAGCGCGTCCGCCAGCAGCCTGCCCCGGAGGGTGAGGGCGGCGCGGCCGTCCTCGTACGGCCCGGCGGCGAGGAGGCCGTCCGCGAGGGCCCGGTCGGCGGCCCTGCGGCCGGTGTCGGTGAGCAGGTCCAGGGCGACGCCGTCGACCAGGCGCAGCTCCAGCAGGATGCGCTCGACGCGGCGGTCCTCGTCCGCCAGGACCTCGCGGCCCAGCGCCGGGGTGCGGCCCTCGGCCAGGGCCCGCGCGTAGGCGGCGGGGTGCTTGGCGTTCCACCAGCGGACGCCGCCGACGTGGCTGTGGGCGCCGGGGCCGGCGCCCCACCAGTCGGCGCCCGTCCAGTAGAGCTCGTTGTGGCGGCAGCGGCCCTCGGGGGTGGTGGCCCAGTTGGAGACCTCGTACCAGTGGTACCCGGCGGAGGCCAGCGCCTCCTCGGCGATCAGGTAGCGGTCGGCGTGCACGTCGTCGTCGATCATCGGCAGTTCGCCGCGCTTGACCCGGGCGGCGAGCCGGGTGCCCTCCTCGACGATCAGGGAGTACGCCGAGACGTGGTCGGGCCCGGCGCCGATGGCGGCGTCCAGCGAGGCCCGCCAGTCGTCGTCGGACTCGCCCGGGGTGCCGTAGATCAGGTCGAGGTTGACGTGCTCGAACCCCGCCGCGCGGGCCTCGGCCACGCAGGCCTCCGGGCGGCCCGGGGTGTGGTGGCGGTCGAGCAGCTGCAGCACGTGCGGGCGGGCGCTCTGCATGCCGAAGGAGATCCGGTTGTAGCCGCCCTCGCGCAGCTCCGCCAGGTACGCCGGGCCGACGGACTCCGGGTTGGCCTCGGTGGTGACCTCGGCGTCGTCGGCGAGCCCGAACTCCTCGCGGATCGCGGCGAGCATCTTCACCAGGTCGCGGGCGGGCAGCAGGGTGGGGGTGCCGCCGCCGAGGAAGACGGTGCGCACCGGCAGCTGCGCGTCCCCCAGCACCTGCCGGGCCAGCCGGATCTCGGCGACCACGTTGTCCGCGTACGTCTCCTGCGAGGCGACCGCCCCGGAGGAGCGCAGCTCGGTGGCGGTGTAGGTGTTGAAGTCGCAGTAGCCGCAGCGGCTGGCGCAGTACGGCACGTGCAGGTAGAAGCCGAACGGCCGGCTGCCGAGCCCGTCCAGGGCGTGCGCGGGCAGGGAACCGTCGGACGGCACCGGTTCGCCGTCGGGGAGTGCGGAGGGCATGCCCCCATTGTCCCGTACGGCCGGCGAAGCTCCCGTACGGCCCGCGACACCCGCGCGGACCGTACGGGAGCGGCCGGGTCAGGCCTCGTTGGCGCCCGCGTACATCGCGGTGACCGCGTCCGCGTAGGTCCGCTCCACCACCGGGCGCTTGATCTTCAGGCTCGGGGTGAGCTCGCCGTGCTCCACGTCCAGGTCACGCGGCAGCAGGTGGAACTTCTTGATCGTCTGCCAGCGCTGCAGCCCGCCGTTGAGCCGCTTCACGAAGCCCTCGATCAGCTCGTGCACGGCCGGCTCGACCGCCAGCTCGGCGTACGACTTGCCGGCCAGGCCGTGCTCGGCCGCCCACGGCATGAGGACCGCCTCGTCCAGGCCGATCAGCGCGGTGCAGAAGTTGCGGCCGTTGCCGATCACCAGGATGTTGCTGACGAACGGACAGACCGCCTTGAACTTGCCCTCGACCTCGCTGGGCGCCACGTACTTGCCGCCCGACGTCTTGAACAGGTCCTTCTTGCGGTCGGTGATCCGCAGGAAGCCGTCCGGGCTGAGCTCGCCGATGTCCTCGGTGTGGAACCAGCCGTCCGCCTCCAGCACCTCCGCGGTCTTCTCCGGCAGGTTGTGGTAGCCGCGCATGATGCCCGGGCCGCGCAGCAGGATCTCGCCGTCCTCGGCGATCCGCACCTCGGTGCCGGGCAGCGGGCGGCCCACCGTGCCGATCCGCACGTCCTCCTCGCGGTTGACGCAGGAACCGGCGCTGGTCTCGCTCAGGCCGTAGCCCTCCAGGATCGGCACCCCGGCGCCAAGGAAGAAGTAGCCGATCTCCGGGGCCAGCGCGGCACTGCCGGAGACCGCGCCGCGCAGCCGCCCGCCGAACGCCGCCCGGATCTTCGCGTACACCAGCTTGTCCGCCAGCGCGTGCTGCACCCGCAGGCCCAGCGGGGCCGTGCCGGCACCGGTGGCGATCCGGCTCTCCTGGACCGCCCGGGCGTGCTCGCGGGCGACCTTGGCCGCCCACATGAAGATCTTGTACTTGGCGCCGCCCTCGGCCCGGGCCTTGCCCGCGATGCCGTTGTAGACCTTCTCGAAGATCCGCGGCGCCGACGCCATCACGGTCGGCCGGATCACCGGCAGGTTGTGGATGATCCGGTCCACCCGGCCGTCCACCGCCATCACGTGCCCGGTGGCGATCTGCCCGGAGATCAGCGTCTTGCCGAACACGTGCGACAGTGGCAGCCACATGAACTGGACGTCGTCGGCCCGCAGCAGCCCGCTGGCCTCCTGCGCCCGGCCCTCGTACGCCCAGCAGTCGTGCACCAGCCGCACGCCCTTGGGGCGGCCCGTGGTGCCCGAGGTGTAGATCAGGGTCGCCAGCTGCTCCTTGTCGAGCCCGGCGACGGCCTTCTCCACCGCGTCCGGCTGCCGCTCCAGGTGCTCGGCGCCGCGCCGCTCCAGCTCCGCCAGGGTGATCACGTCGAGGCCGGCCGCCTCCGGGGCCTCCTCCGGGGCGTCGAACAGGATGACGGTGCGCAGCTCGGGCAGCTGGTCGAGCTGCGCGACGGCCTTCGCCAGCTGGGCGGCGTTCTCCGCGAACAGCGCGCGCGAGCCCGAGTCGGACAGGATGAACGCCGTCTCGTCCGCGTTGGTGCTCGGGTAGACCGTCGTGATCGCGGCGCCCGCGCACATGGCGCCGAGGTCCGCGATGATCCACTCGATCCGGGTGGACGACGCCAGGGCGACCCGGTCCTCCGGCTGGATGCCCAGCGCCATCAGACCGGCCGCCACCGCCTTGACCCGGGTCGCGGTCTGCGCCCAGGTCAGCGAACGCCACTGCTCCGCGCCGGGCGCGCCGTCCGCGGCGTGCTCGTCGACCGGGGCCGGGTGGCGGTAGGCCTCGCCGTTCGGGGTCGCGGCGACCCGCTCCAGGAACAGGTGGGCGACGGAGGCGGGACGCCCGGCGACGAGGTCGGGCCTGCCGGAGTCGATCAGGGACTGCGCGGAACTCAACGAGACCTCCGGGGGCGGGTGGCCGTCTGAGGGATTGTCGCGACGGCCGTGGGGGCGGTCGCCGGGCCCCGGTTAACCTGAGCGGTACCGGTCAGTAACAAGGGGGCAACCAGCAGCCTAGGGGGAAACCGGTCATTCCGTAAGAGGGTGGATCCAGCTGGCACGCCCCCGCAGCCCCGGTGACCGCACCGCACCGCACCGGCACACCCGGCGAGGTGACCAACGAGCGAACCCGCCGGACCGTTCGGCAAAAGCCCGGCAAACCCCCGGCTCCCGCACGCCGAATGGCCTGTACGACGCTACAGAACAACGAGAATTGGGGTGCGAACCCGACCCGCGACGACAAGAGTGTTCAAGTGCTGATCAGACTACTCCGGGCGTACCTGCGCCCCTACTCCCGACCGATCACCCTCCTGGTGGTCCTCCAGCTGGTGTCCACCCTCGCGGCGCTCTACCTGCCGACCCTCAACGCCGACATCATCGACGACGGCGTCGTCAAGGGCGACACCGGCTACATCCTGCGCGTCGGCGGGGTGATGATCGGCGTGACCCTCGTCCAGGCAGCCTGCTCCATCGGCGCCGTCCTCATCGGCGCCCGCGTCGCCATGGCCTTCGGCCGGGACGTCCGCGCCGCCGTCTTCGACCGCGTACAGACCTTCTCCGCCCGCGAGGTCGGCCAGTTCGGCGCCCCCTCCCTGATCACCCGCACCACCAACGACGTCCAGCAGATCCAGATGCTCGCCCTCATGAGCTTCACGCTCATGGTCGCCGCACCGATCATGTGCGTCGGCGGCATCATCATGGCCCTCAACCAGGACGTCCCGCTGTCCGGCCTGCTGCTCGCCGTCATCCCCGCCCTCGCCGTCGTCGTCATCCTGCTCGTCCGCGCGCTGCGCCCCCAGTTCCGCAGCATGCAGCAGAAGATCGACACCGTGAACCGGATCCTGCGCGAACAGATCACCGGCATCCGGGTCATCCGCGCCTTCGTCAAGGACGACCAGGAACAGGCCCGCTTCGCCGGCGCCAACGAGGACCTCACCGACGTCGCCCGCCACGTCGGCCGCCTGATGTCCGTGATGTTCCCGGCCGTCATGCTCGTCGTCAACGTCTCCAGCGTCGCCGTGCTCTGGTTCGGCGCCCACCGCATCGACAGCGGCGACATGCAGATCGGCGCCCTCACCGCCTTCCTCTCCTACCTGCTGCAGATCCTGATGAGCGTCATGATGGCCACCTTCATGTTCATGATGGTGCCCCGCGCCGAGGTCTGCGCCGAACGCGTCCAGGAAGTCCTCGGCACCGACTCCAGCGTCACCCCGCCCGCCGACCCCGTCACCGACCCCACCCGCCTCGGCCACCTCGAACTGCGCGACGTCGACTTCCGCTACCCCGGCGCCGAAGCCTCCGTCCTGCGCGGCATCGACATCACCGCCCGCCCCGGCGAAACCACCGCCATCATCGGCTCCACCGGCAGCGGCAAGTCCACCCTGCTCGGCCTCGTCCCCCGCCTCTTCGACGTCACCTCCGGCCAGGTCCTGCTCGACGGCGTCGACGTCCGCGACCTCGCCGCCGACGCGATCGCCGAAAGCGTCGGCATCGTCCCCCAGAAGCCCTACCTCTTCACCGGCACCGTCGCCAGCAACCTCCGCTACGGCCGACCCGACGCCACCGACGAGGAACTCTGGCACGCCCTGGAGATCGCCCAGGCCAAGGACTTCGTCGAGAAACTCCCCGAAGGCCTCGACGCCCCCATCTCCCAAGGCGGCAGCAACGTCTCCGGCGGCCAGCGCCAACGCCTCGCCATCGCCCGCGCCCTGGTCCGCAAACCCGCCGTCTACCTCTTCGACGACTCCTTCTCCGCCCTCGACTACGCCACCGACGCCAAACTGCGCAAGGCCCTCACCCGCGAGACCTCCGACGCCACCGTCCTGATCGTCGCCCAACGCGTGTCCACCATCCGCGACGCCGACCGGATCATCGTCCTCGACGAAGGCGCCGTCGTCGGCACCGGCACCCACCACGAACTGATGGCCGACAACCCGACGTACCGGGAGATCGTGCTCTCCCAGCTCACCGAGCAGGAGGCGGCGTGACCAGCCCCGGCAAGCCCACGACGAAGCAGGACCCCGCCACCGGGAAAGCCGACCTGACGAAGGCCGACACCCACCTCCCCGGCGACTCCCAGGCCGCCGCCGCCCGCCGCGGCCCCGCCGGACCCGGCCGCTTCATGGGCGGCCAGGGCGCCGAGAAGTCCATGGACTTCAAGGGCTCCGGCAAACGCGTCCTCGGCCTGCTGCGCCCCGAACGCAACCTCCTCCTCGGCGTCCTCCTCCTCGGCGTCCTCGGCATCGGCTGCGCCGTCATCGGCCCCAAGATCCTCGGCAACGCCACCGACCTGATCTTCGCCGGCGTCGTCGGCGCCCGCTTCGCACCCGGCACCTCCAAGGCCCAGGTCATCGACGGCCTGCGCGCCCACGGCCAGAGCGGCGTCGCCGACCTGCTCTCCGCCGTCGACTTCACCCCCGGCCAGGGCATGGACTTCCACGCCATCGGCACCGTCCTGCTCTGGGTGCTCGGCATCTACGTCGCCTCCGCCGTCTTCGGCATCTTCCAGGGCCGACTCGCCACCAAGGCGATCCAGCTCGCCAGCTACCGGCTGCGCCAGGACGTCGAAGCCAAACTGGCCCGACTCCCGCTCAGCTACTTCGACAAGCAGCCCCGCGGCGAAGTGCTCAGCCGCGTCACCAACGACATCGACAACATCGGCCAGTCCATGCAGCAGACCATGGGACAGGTCGTCAACTCGCTGCTCACCGTGGTCGGCGTGCTGGCCATGATGTTCTGGATCTCCCCGCTGCTCGCCCTGATCGCCCTGGTCTCGGTACCGGTCTCCGTCGTCGTCGCCACCAAGGTCGGCAAGCGGGCACAGCCGCAGTTCGTCCAGCAGTGGAAGTCCACCGGCCAACTCAACGCCCACATCGAGGAGATGTACACCGGCCACACCCTCGTCAAGGTGTTCGGCCGCCGGCGCGAAGCCGCCGAGACCTTCCGCGAGCACAACGAGGCGCTCTACGAGGCCAGCTACAAGGCCCAGTTCATCTCCGGCATCATCCAGCCCGCGATGATGCTGATCGGCAACCTGCAGTACGTGCTCGTCGCCGTCGTCGGCGGCCTGCGGGTCGCGAGCGGCGCCCTGTCCATCGGCGACGTGCAGGCCTTCATCCAGTACTCCCGGCAGTTCAGCCAGCCGCTCACCCAGGTCGCCAGCATGGCCAACCTGGTGCAGTCCGGCGTCGCCTCCGCCGAACGCGTCTTCGAACTGCTCGACGCCCCCGAGCAGAGCCCCGAACCCGCCATGCCCGAGAAGCCGGACACCGTCCGCGGCCGGGTCTCCTTCCAGGACGTCTCCTTCCGCTACGACCCCGACAAGCCCCTCATCGAGGACCTCTCCCTCAAGGTCGAACCCGGCCACACCGTCGCCATCGTCGGCCCCACCGGCGCCGGGAAGACCACCCTCGTCAACCTGCTGATGCGGTTCTACGAGGTCAGCTCCGGACGGATCACCCTCGACGGCGTCGACATCTCCGCGATGTCCCGCGAGGACCTCCGCTCCGGCATCGGCATGGTCCTCCAGGACACCTGGCTGTTCGGCGGCACCATCGCCGACAACATCGCCTACGGCGCCCAGGGCGCCACCCGCGAAGAAGTCGTCGAAGCCGCCAAGGCCGCCCACGTCGACCGCTTCGTGCGCACCCTGCCCGACGGCTACGACACCGTCATCGACGACGAGGGCACCGGCGTCAGCACCGGCGAGAAGCAGCTCATCACCATCGCGCGCGCCTTCCTCGCCCAGCCGTCCATCCTGGTCCTGGACGAGGCCACCAGCTCCGTCGACACCCGCACCGAGGTGCTCATCCAGCGGGCCATGGCCCGGCTGCGCACCGGCCGCACCAGCTTCGTGATCGCCCACCGGCTCTCCACCATCCGGGACGCCGACGTGATCCTGGTGATGGAGAACGGCTCGATCGTGGAACAGGGCTCGCACGACGAGCTGATCGCCGCCGGCGGCGCCTACGCCCGCCTCTACCAGGCGCAGTTCGCCGAAGCCGTGGCCGAGGTCGACTGACCCGGCACCACCCGGCGGGCCGGGGCGGAAACCCTCCGCCCCGGCCCACCCCCGGCGCCCACCGCCACGGCGTCTTCGCAACGACCCTCCCCGGGCGCTACCTTGGGCCCGTGATCGACGACCAGCTCCCGGCCGCCCCGGACGCCTTCGAGGCGAACCGCCGCTACCTGGGCTCCGTCGCCTACCGGCTGCTCGGCTCCTTCACCGACGCCGAGGACGTCCTACAGGACGCCTGGCTGCGCTGGCAGGCCACCGACCGCTCCGCCGTCACCGACCCGCGCGCCTTCCTGACCACCGTCGTCACCCGGCTCTGCTACGACCAGCTCGGCTCCGCCCGCGCCCGCCGGGAGTCCTACTACGGCGAGTGGCTGCCCGAACCGGCCGTCTCCTACACCGCCGGCCCGGACACCCCCGCCGAACTCGCCGAACGCGGCGAGTCCGTCTCGCTCGCCCTGCTCGCCGTCCTGGAACAGCTCTCCCCGGCCGAACGGGCCGCCTTCGTGCTCCACGACGTCTTCGCGGTCGGCTTCGAGGAGATCGGCACCTCGCTGGACCGCTCCCCCGAAGCCGCCCGCCAACTCGCCTCCCGCGCCCGCCGCCGGGTCAAGGACGGCAGCCGGCGCGCCGGCGGCACCGACCCGGCCGAGCACCGCCAGGCCGTCGAGTCCTTCGCCGCCGCCAGCACCCGGGGCGACATCCTCGGCCTGATGGAGGTCCTCGACCCGGACGTGGTGTGGCACTCCGACGGTGGCGGCATCATCCGCGCCGGCGTCCGCCCGATCCACGGCGCCGACCGGGTGGCCCGCCTGGTGACCGGCATGGTCGCCAAGTGGTTCACCCCCGAGGTGGCGACCGGCCACGCCGTGGTCAACGGCGAGCCGGGACTGGTCTGGTACGACCGGGCCACCGGCACCGTCGGCGGTGTGCTCGCCTTCACCGTGACCGACGGGCGGATCACCGAGGCGTACGTCGTGGTCAACCCCGAGAAGCTCGGCCGGATCAGCCCGGTCACGGCCGCCTGACGGGACGGGCCCGCAGCCCCCTGGCGACCCCCGCACCTCGGCACCCCCGGCACCCCCGGCACCCCCGCAGAGGCGTGACGCCGGTCACGGTCACACTCCGACCGGCTGCGTCGTCCCCTTCCCGAACAGCGCTCCACCAGGGCGCACGGAACGGAGGCGGACGAGATGAGCACCACCACCAGCACCGGGAAGCGGATCGTCGTACTGGGCGCCGGGTACGCCGGACTCACCGCGGCCAAGGGCGCCGGGCGGCAGCACACCGTCACCCTGGTCGCCCCCGAGGAACGGCTCCTGCACCGCATCCGCCAGCACGAGACCGCCGCCGGACGCGGCCGCGACTGGCCCGCCATCGGCGAACTCGCCCGCGGCCGCCGGATCCGGCACCAGCGGGCCCGGGCCGTCGAACTCGACCTCGCCGGGCACAAGGTCCTGCTCGACGACGGCACCTACCTCGCGTACGACACCCTGGTCTACGCCCTCGGCAGCCGCACCGCCTGGCACGACGTCCCCGGCGCCGTCGAACACGCCTTCTCGGCGGAACGCGCCGCCGAGGTCCGCCGCCGGATCCGCGAGGCCGACCGCCCCGGCACCCTCGCCGTCGTCGGCGGCGGCGCCACCGGCATCGAACTGGCCACCGAACTCGCCGAGGCCCACCCCGACTGGCGGGTGCGGATCGTCGCGGCCGGCCAGGTCGGCGGCATCTACTCGCCCAAGGGCCGCGCCCACGTCCGACGCGTCCTCGACCGGCTCGGCGTCGCCGTCCACGAGAACACCACCGTCACCGGGGTCACCCCGGACGCCCTGCGCACCACCACCGGCCCGATCGACACCGACCTCACCGTCTGGGCCGCCTCGATGGAACCGCACCCGCTGGCCACCGAGGCCGGCCTGGCCGTGGACGAACGCGGCCGCGCCCTGGTCGACGACCACCTGCGGTCGGTCTCGCACCCCGACGTCCACGTGATCGGCGACGCCGCCGCCGTCACGGTCCCCGGCGTCGGCACCCTGCGGATGGGCTGCGCCACCGCCCTGCCGCAGGGCCAGTACGTCGGCAAGCTGCTCGACGGGCGCACCGAGAAGCCGTTCTCGTTCCGGTACGTCGTCCAGTGCGTGAGCCTCGGCCGGCGGGACGGGCTGCTCCAGCTGGTGCGCCCGGACGACTCGATGAAGCCCACCGTGTTCACCGGCACCGCGGGGCGGCTGGCCAAGGCCGGGATCGTCGCCGCCGTCTTCAGCGCGCTGAAGTAGCCCTCGGCGGAGCCTCCGCGAACGTCCTCGGGGGGATTCCGCGGGGGATTCCTCGCAGGAGTCTTCGCGGGCGCCTTCGGGGACGCGAAAGGGCCCGGGCGCGATGCCCGGGCCCTTCGGCGCGCCTCGGTTACTTCTTTTCCTTCGGCGCCTCGGCGTCGGTGGACAGCGCGGCGATGAAGGCCTCCTGCGGGACCTCCACGCGGCCGACCATCTTCATCCGCTTCTTGCCTTCCTTCTGCTTCTCCAGCAGCTTCCGCTTGCGGGAGATGTCACCGCCGTAGCACTTGGCGAGGACGTCCTTGCGGATCGCGCGGACGGTCTCACGGGCGATGACGCGCGAGCCGATCGCGGCCTGGATCGGCACCTCGAACTGCTGGCGGGGGATCAGCTTCTGCAGCTTGCCCGCCATCATCACGCCGTAGCCGTAGGCCTTGTCCTTGTGGACGATCGCGGAGAAGGCGTCCACCGCGTCACCGTGCAGCAGGATGTCGACCTTGACCAGGTCGGCGGTCTGCTCGCCGATGGGCTCGTAGTCGAGCGAGGCGTAGCCGCGGGTCTTGGACTTCAGCTGGTCGAAGAAGTCGAAGACGATCTCCGCGAGCGGGAGGGTGTAGCGCAGCTCGACCCGGTCCTCGGACAGGTAGTCCATGCCCTGCAGGCTGCCGCGGCGGGACTGGCAGAGCTCCATGATCGCGCCGACGAACTCGTTGGGCGCCAGGATGGTGCCGCGCACCACCGGCTCGTACACCTCGGCGATCTTGCCGGTGGGGAACTCGCTCGGGTTGGTGACGGTGTGCTCGGTGCCGTCCTCCATGATCACCCGGTAGACCACGTTGGGGGCGGTGGAGATCAGGTCGAGGTTGAACTCGCGCTCCAGGCGCTCCCGGATGATCTCCAGGTGCAGCAGGCCGAGGAAGCCGCAGCGGTAGCCGAAGCCGAGCGCGACCGAGGTCTCCGGCTCGTACACCAGGGCGGCGTCGTTGAGCCGCAGCTTGTCCAGGGCGTCGCGCAGCAGCGGGTAGTCCGAGCCGTCCAGCGGGTAGAGACCGGAGAACACCATCGGACGCGGGTCCTTGTAGCCGCCGAGCGGCTCGGTCGCACCCTTGTGCATCGAGGTGATCGTGTCACCGACCTTGGACTGCCGGACGTCCTTCACACCGGTGATGATGTAGCCCACCTCGCCGACGCCGAGGCCGTCGGCGACCTTCGGCTCGGGCGAGATGACGCCGATCTCCAGCAGCTCGTGGGTCGCGCCGGTGGACATCATCGCGATGCGCTCGCGCTTGGTGAGCTGACCGTCCACGACACGGACGTAGGTGACCACGCCGCGGTAGGAGTCGTACACCGAGTCGAAGATCATCGCGCGGGCCGGGGCGTCCTTGACGCCGACCGGGGCCGGGACCGTGTTGACGATGTGGTCCAGCAGGTCCTCGACGCCGAGACCGGTCTTGGCGCTGACCTTGAGCACGTCGCCCGGGTCGCAGCCGATGATGTGCGCGATCTCCTCGGCGTACTTCTCCGGCTGGGCGGCCGGCAGGTCGATCTTGTTCAGCACCGGGACGATCGTGAGGTCGTTCTCCAGCGCCAGGTACAGGTTGGCGAGGGTCTGCGCCTCGATGCCCTGGGCCGCGTCGACCACCAGGATGGTGCCCTCGCACGCGGCGAGGGAACGGGACACCTCGTACGTGAAGTCCACGTGGCCCGGGGTGTCGATCATGTTGAGGATGTGCGTCGTCCCGGCGCTGTCACCGGTCCTCGGCGCCCACGGGAGGCGGACCGCCTGCGACTTGATGGTGATGCCGCGCTCACGCTCGATGTCCATGCGGTCGAGGTACTGGGCACGCATCTGCCGGGGGTCGACGACGCCGGTGATCTGCAGCATCCGGTCTGCGAGCGTCGACTTGCCGTGGTCGATGTGGGCGATGATGCAGAAGTTGCGGATCAGCGCCGGGTCGGTACGGCTGGGCTCTGGCACATTGCTGGGGGTCGCGGGCACCTTGGTCCGATTCTCCGTTGGTCCGGGGCCGGGGGTGTCCGGGTCATCGCTGACCGGTTTCCCGGGGACCGGACAGTCTCGTCCGATCGAAATAGTTCCTCCCATCTTCCCACGAGCGCGGGACGTGCTGCCGTTCGGGCACCGTCCGTCCTTCCGCAGGCCTTCCGTGAGGCTTCCGTCGGGCTTCCGTCGGCCGTGTGCCGGCTCCCCGTCGGGCTTCCGTCGGCCGCGTGCAGCCCCCGTCGGGCTTCCGCCTGCTGCCCCGGGGCGGCAGGATGGCCTGCCGTGATCCTGGAAAGCGCCCTGCTCGACGTCCTGCCCGGCCGGGAGGACGAGTTCCTCGCCGCCTTCGCCGAGGCCCGCCCGCTGATCAGCGTCCAGCGGGGCTTCCGCTCGCTGCGGCTACGGCGCTGCCTCGACGAGGGGCGCGGCTCGCGCTTCCTCCTCCAGGTCGAGTGGGAGACGCTCGCCGATCACACGGAAGGGTTCCGCCGCTCCCCCGAGTACCAGCGCTGGCGCGCCCTGCTGCACCACTTCTACCGCCCGTTCCCGGAGGTCGAGCACTACGGCGAACCCCTGGTCGACGCCTAGGTCGCCGCACGGCGGCCGTACCCGCGCCCGACCGCCCGGAGCCCCCGGCCCGGCCGGGCCCGGCGTCGACCCCACCCGCGGATATGCCGTGTCACACGATCCGTAAGCTAATCTGCCCAGCCGTGAGACGCATCGAACTGAGCCGCGTGCCCCGCGGAGCGCGGATGAAACGGCAAGGCAAGGCCGAGGCGGCCCCGGCGAGGCTCGGCTGGCTGGACGCACTGCGCGGGCTCGCCGCCCTCGCCGTGGCGATGCACCACTTCGGACTGCGGTACTTCATCCCGCACGGCGCGGCAGTGACCCACCGCTTCGACCTCGGCCTGTTCGGGGTGATGCTGTTCTTCCTGGTCAGCGGCTACATCGTGCCCGCCTCCCTGGAGCGCCGCGGCGACATGCAGGCGTTCTGGGTCGGCCGGGTCTTCCGGATCTACCCGGCGCTCGTCGTCGGACTCGTCGCGGCGCTGGTGATCCTCCCGGCCGGGCACAACATGATGATCGACCGGTCCGTCTTCGACCGGCCGCTGCTCTCGTTCGGGGCCAACAGCCTGCTGCTCCAGGACCTGCTGGGCGTTCCCAACGCCATCGGCATCATGTGGAGCCTCACCTACGAGATGGTGTTCTACTACTTCGTCTCCGCCCTGTTCGTGCTCCGCAAGCACCGGCAGAGCGGGCCGATCGCGGTGGGCTTCGCCGCCTGCGCGGTCCTGCTCGGCGGGGTGCTCTCCCCGGCGAGCCTGGCCAAGCAGGGACTCTCGACCGAGAACCTCATCCTGGCCACCGGCCTCGTCGCGGTCATGGGCCTGCTCTGCGCCATCAGCGGCAACTCCCAGCTCACCCGCACCGGGGCCCTGCTGCTGGGCGTGCTCGGCTTCGTGCTCGCGTTCGGCAGCAGCCGGTCCGCGATGTTCGAAACGATGATGATCTTCGCGACCATGTTCGCCGGGACCGTCATCTACCGCGCGGAACACGGCCAGATCGACCGCATCCAGGCCGTCGCCTACTGCGGCTTCGTCTTCCTCGCCGGGGTGCTCGGCGGACGCATGTACAACCACGGGGACGCCCTGTGGCGGACCTGGACCACCAGCTGGATGGCGTGGTCCTTCGCCTACGCCGGGGCCTGGATCGTGCTGCTCCTCGGCATGACGCTGAAGAAGCGCCGCTTCCCGAAGGCGCTCACCTGGCTGGGCACCGTGAGCTACTCGGTCTACCTGCTGCACTGGCTGGTCATCGACGGCATGGACTGGCTCTACGGCATGCCGTGGCTGTTCCAGGGGGCGCCGGCGCCGAAGTCGGCCAAGTTCGCGATCGTCTTCACGCTCACCTTCGTGGCCGTCACGCTCGCGGTCAGCTACCTGATGTACCGGCTGGTCGAGGTGCCGTTCCAGAAGCTCGGCCGGCGGTTCCTCGCCTGGCTCAAGCGGCACACCGGGGGCCCGACCGACACCCGGGGGGCCGGCGCTCCGATCCCCGCCCAGGGCGGCTCTCCGGCTGCGGTGGCGGCCGGCGGCGGGGCTCCGGTTGCCGCGGCTGCCCCGGTGGGCAGCGTCCCCGCGGCCCCGGACCCCGTCCGGCGCTGACCGCGTGCCGCCCCGGCCCCGTCCGGCCCCGACCCGTGCCCTGCGGCCGGAGCGGGCGGCCGGTTTGGGGCGGGCGGCGGCCCCTGGTAGCGTGGTCAGCTGCACCTGGCCTCGGCATGCCCTCTCAGCTGGACCGACGGCCGCCGGTGTGATCCCGTTCAAACCTTTCAGACAGACTGAGGCTCCTTCGTGGCGAACATCAAGTCCCAGATCAAGCGCAACAAGACCAACGAGAAGGCGCGCCTGCGCAACAAGGCCGTCAAGTCCTCGCTGAAGACCGCTCTGCGCAAGGCCCGTGAGGCCGCTGCCGCCGGCGAGACCGAGAAGGCCGTCGAGCTGGCCCGCGCCGCCTCCAAGGCGCTGGACAAGGCCGTGAGCAAGGGCGTCATCCACGCCAACCAGGCCGCCAACAAGAAGTCGGCCATCACCAAGCGCGTCAACACCGCCGCCCAGGCCTGACGCCACCCGGGGGTGTGAACCCCCGACCGCCTCGGGACGACCCGGCCCTCTACCCGGACCCCTGAGGCGTGCGAGACTCGCACCGCACGCGGCCTGCGTTCGCCACGCGGGTGCGGTGCACGAAGCAGTACGACAGGCGTCGCAGTCCGCCTCCTCCCCGGAGGCCACTGCGGCGCCTGTCGCGTTCCCTGGTCCGGCCGCTATGGTCGGTCAGGTGCGATCGAGGTGCGGGGGAGCGCCCCGACGCCGTGCTCGGGGGGAGAGAACCACATGACGACGCCACCGCCACCGTCGGCACCGAACGGGCCGGGGTACGGCTTCCCGCAGCAGACGCCGGGCGCCGGAGCGCAGCCCGTCCCGCGGGCGCAGCCGGTCCCGGGGGCAGCGCACGTTCCGGGGGCAGGGCCGGTCCCGGGGGCGCCGGGCGCTTCGGGGTTCGGGCCGCCGCCCGGGTTGCCCGCTGCCCCGGGGATGCCCGCATCGTCCGGGATGCCCGCGCCGGCCGGGATGCCGACCGCTCCCGGGATGCCGATGACGCCGGGAGGCCGTGCGCCGGGCTCCGGCGGGAACCTGCGGCGCAACGCCGTCTGGGCCTTCGTCGGTGCCATCCTCGCCTCGGCCGGCTGGACCGCCGCCGTGATGGTCGTCCCCGGCCTGGTCAGCAGCAACTCGTCGCCGCGCAGCCTCGGCAGCTACCACCTCTCGGACGACTTCTGCACCACCGGGAAGCCCACCAAGCTGCTGCAGACGTACTCCGTGTCGGACACCTCCGCGCCGACCCACCACACCGACCGGAACCCGGCCCTGGACAGCATGAACTGCTCGATGAGCCTCAAGCGGACCGGTGGCAACAGCGACAGCGAGTACGCCTCGGTCTACCTGCGCGCCGACCTGCACAAGGCGGTCAACCCGGCGCCCGAGCTGGATGCCAACAAGGAGCTCTACCGGGCCCGCGGCTACCAGGTCACCGACATCTCCGGGATCGGCGAGGAGGCGTACTTCCTGTACAAGGACGACGGCTCGGACAAGTACCACAGCGTCTACGCCGAGCTGGACATCCGCGACGGCGGGATGACCTACTACATCAACTACAGCGCCAGCTACACCGAGGGGAAGGCCAAGCCGCCGTCCAAGGACGAGCTGCGGAGCATCCTGCAGTCCGACGGCCAGGACGCCGTCCGGGCCATGCGGAAGTAGGCCTCCGGCCGACGCTCCGGCGTCCGCCGGGCCCCGCCGCGTCGGTGGGCCCGGCCGCGTCGATGGGCGTGTCAGTAGGCGGGGCGGGAGCCCGCGCGCGCGGCCCGGGCGACGGCGACCACCGCGCGCTCCAGGGCGAAGGCCGGGTCGTCGGAGCCGCCCTTGACGGCGGCGTCGGCCTGGGCGATCGCGGTCAGCGCGGTGGCCACGGCATCGCCCGTCCAGCCGCGCATCTGCTGCCGGACCCGGTCGACCTTCCACGGCGGCATGCCCAACTCGCGGGCCAGGTCGGCCGGGCGCATGTTCCGCCCGGTCGTCGCCAGCCGCCCGATGCTGCGCACGCCGGAGGCCAGCGCGTAGGTGATGCCGGTCGGCGGCTGGCCGACGGCCAGCGCCCAGCGCAGCCGCTCCAGCGCCTCGGCGGCCCGGCCGGTGACCGCGAGGTCGGCCACCTCGAAGCCGGTCGCCTCGGCCCGGCCGCTGTAGTAGCGGGCGACCACCGTCTCGTCGATCGCACCTTCGACGTCCGAGGTCAGCTGGTTGCACGCGGCCGCCAGCTCCCGGAGGTCGCTGCCGAGCGCGTCCAGCAGCGCCTGGCAGGCCTCCGGGGTCGCCGAGCGGCCGAGCGCGCGGAACTCGCCCTTGACGAAGGCCAGCCGCTCGCTCGCCTTGGACAGCTTGGCGCAGGCGACCTCGCGGCCACCCGCCTTGCGCCCGGCGTCCAGCAGGCCCTTGCCCTTGGCGCCACCGGCATGCACCAGCACCATGATCACTTCGTCGGCCGGCGCCTCGATGTAGGCCTTGACCTCCTTCACCGAGTCGGCGGAGAGGTCCTGGGCGGCCCGGACGACGATGACCTTGCGCTCGGCGAACAACGACGGCGTGGTCAGCTCGGCCAGGCTGCCGGGCTGCAGCCCGCCGGGCGGCAAGTCCCGTACGTCGGTGTCCGGGTCCGCCGCCTTCGCCGCCGCCACCACCTGGGCGACCGCACGGTCCAGCAGCAGCTCCTCCTGGCCGACCGCGAGGGTCAGCGGGGCGAGCAGGTCGTCGGGTGCACTCTTCCTGGCCATCGCCTACCAGCATCCCACGGGGCGCGGACACTCCCTCCCGCCCGACCGGCCGGGCCGGGCGGCCTGGAGAATGGCCGGGTGACCGACAACCACGCCACCGCCCTCCCGGACGTCGACGACCCGCACGCCCGGCTGCTGCTCGTCCTGCCCGACCGCGACGCCGCCGAAGAAGCCGCCGAGGAGCTCGGCGCCACCCAACCCGACCTGGGCGAGGTCGAGATCGTGCGCGATGCGCTCGCGGGCGAGGACGACGCCGAGGACGCCCAGTGGCTCGTCGTGGTCGAAGCCCCGGACCGGGGCTGGACCCCCGATCTGCTGCGCGTGCTCGACGCCCTGGCGGCCGACCACGAGGGCTGGCGCGAGGAGGCCTGACCTGCCGGCCGGCGGGGCCGGGGCAGACCCTGGCCTCTGAGGGTGAATTTTGGCCCCCCGGTTCAGTGTGGTGGTGCGTTGCGCGCCGGGGGTGGCGGCAGGAGGCGGGGGGAACCCTTCTTCCGGGCAAATTTTGCTCCTGGCTTTCTCGGCGCGCTCCGGGCCTGGCCCGGAGCGCGCCGAAACGTTTCTCCTGGCCCCGCCCCGGCCCCTCCACTCCTCCTCCAACCCCAACCCCCAACCCCTTTCCCTTCCCCCACTTCGGGGTTGGGAGGAGGAGAGCGGGGTCACCCGGGCGGGGCCCGCGGTGTGCCCGGGGACTGCTCGGGGCGGGTGAGCGCGGCCGGGTCGGTCGCGCCGAGGGCGCGCGGCTTGGGGGCCTTCCGGGCCGCGTGGGCGGGCTGCGGATGGACGGCCACACCGAGGGTGGCCGGCGAATCGCCGGTCACCGCGATGTCACCCGCCCGGTCGGTCCGCAGCACGGTCGCGCCGAGTGCACGCAGCCGGTCGACCGTCTTCGGGGACGGGTGCCCGTACGCGTTGCCCTCCCCACAGGAGATGAGGGCCAGTCGGGGCCGCAGGGAGCCGGCCAGGCCCCAGTCCTGGTGGGCCGAGCCGTGGTGCGCGACCTTCAGGACGTCGACCCGCCCCAGGCGGCCCGACAGAGCCGACTGGGCGGGCGGTTCGAGATCTCCGAGCAGTGCCATCCGTAGTCCTCCTGTCAGTGTCACCATCAGTGCGACGCTCGCGTTGTTCGCGCCGGGCGCCTCGACGCCCGCCCCGGGATCGGGCCAGACCACGTCCCAGGCCAACTCCGCCCCCATCGACCGCCGTTCACCACGGCCGGCCCTCAGCAACGGAACACCGGCCCCGGCGGCCCACCCCGCGACCCGGGCAGCCTCACCGGGCGGCTCGTCCAGCGTCGTGCCCTCGACCGCGCCGACCCTTCGGCCCCTCAACACCCCCGGCACGCCCTCGACGTGGTCCGCGTGGAAGTGCGTCAGCAGCAGGAGCGGCACCGTCGTGATACCGAGGTCGCGCAGGCACCTGTCGGCGGCGTTCGGATCCGGCCCAGCATCGATCACCACCGCGCTGTCCTGCCCACCGGCCGCCAGGACCAACATGTCGCCCTGGCCGACGTCTTCCCTGTCAAGTCCAGCGTGTCGAACTTCGGTGGCTGTCTCAGGGCTTGAGCCGCAGTCGAAGTGGTCTGCTGTCAGAGTGGCAGGAGTAGCCCACTCAATGAGGCCTTCCGTCTCGGCTTGGTCTCAGGCGAGCGTTAGCGGATGCTCCGCGGGTATCCTCGGCCTATGAATGCGGACCGGGTAAGGCTCAATACCCTGCCTCTGGCTGGGCTGCCGTCGCGTCTGTCTCCTGCTCGATTGGTGGCCGATCTGGCCATGGTGATGCTCACTAAGCGACTGAAGCACTCTGCCTCGTCGAAGGCGCTCACTGTGGACGTCAAGCCGAACGCACTTGGCTCAACCCGCACGAGGCTTGAGGCGTTCGAGCAGGCTGCTCTCGCGGGCAAGGTTGACGACATCAAGAAGCCTGGTGTGCGGTTCAGTGTGAGCGCCTATGAGGCCTCGATGCGAGCCCCGCTTCCGAAGTCCATCGCGGCCACTCTCAGTGAACGGTTGCGGGCGGGGACCTTGTCTCGGCGGGCTGTGTAGCGGCCTGAGTGGACAACCTGGAATGGCGCGCCGCTACCAAGAGTGATCGCGATCTGCTGAACAGGTTCACCTGCACCATCCCTCCTCAGCGCCTGCCTGGAGGCAAGCGGGTCCCCGCGCGTGAGTGGGAGCACGAGGTTCAGGTGTTCTTTCGCCAGGATGCGATCACGAGCGCCAACAGCGTCGCTGACCAGCGGCTGGTGATAGCCGTTGAGGACGAGCGCCGCGTTGTGGCGGCCTATGCCCATGAGCCGTGTGAGCTGGTGCCGCACGACGGTCCGCAGCGGATCTTGAAAGCCTTGGCTGTCACGGTCGACGCTCGACGCTCAGGAGGACACCTCGCGGACGAGACGCTGAAACATGCCCTGAGAGACGCCCGATCGTTCTATCCGGGCAAGTCTGTTCTCATGGTCGGGAAGGTTCATCCTAAGAATCTTCCCAGCCAGAGGATGCTGACGAGGGCCGGCTTCGACTACCTCGGCGAGGAGGAGGATCTGGATTTCTGGGCCATGCTGGTTGAGTGGCCGCAGATTCCTGCCGAGGTGACCGAACGCCATAGCAGCGAAGGCGGCAACGAGCGTTCCCTTCTCGGCTCTTGACGCCTGCTGGGACGGAGCCTCCCGCAGTCAGCCGTTGGGCCGGGGTTCGGCTTGGTGGGGTTGGACGGGGAACCTGCGAACGTTGTCGAGGCGTTCGGCCAGTTGCTGTCGCAGTTGCCGGCTTTCCGTCACGGCTTGGTGCAGGGCTCCGACGAGTGCCTCGTTGTCCGCGCGAAACTGCCGCAGTTCTTCGGCGTCTGCTGCCCGGAGCTCTTTGAGCTTTCGGATCTGCTGGCGGAGTCGCTTCTCACTGTCGGGCATTTCGCCGCGCGCGCGGACTCGGTCATAGAACTCGTTCTTAAGGTCGAGGTGCCGCTGCGTCAGGGCGTTTCGGGGAACTTCGGCCTCCGCGGCGAGGGCGACGATGGTCAGGGCACCGTTCGAGTGCTCCGGCGTCCCGGCGAGGATGCGTTCCATCGCGGTGCGGATGCGCTCGCGTTCGTCTGCTGCTGGGCTCATGAGCTGGTCTCCTGGCTGGTGAGGCGGGTGCGGTAGTGCTGTTCGGCGAGGTCGCGCAGGCTCGCCGCGCGGCGCCGGAGCCTGTCGCGGAGCGGTTCCGGCGTGAGCTCGGAGGTGGCGCTCTTCTCCAGGACGTCGGCCTGCGTGGTGAGTTGCTCAGCGTGGTGGTCGGTGCGCGCGATGTTCGTGCAGGTGGGAACGCACCGGTTCAGGGTGGGGGTGTCCCGGATGCCGAGCCGGTGGCAGAGGGCCTTGTCGGGGTTGTAGACACACATCAGGTAGGCATGTGGATTGTCATGAACCGATAGAGATCGGTTGTGGAGAATGGCCTTGGCCTGGCGGGCTGTGCGAATGGAACCGGCGAAGGAGGGCGCCTGGGCGGCGGCGTGAATCGCCCGTCGCGCGGCTGGACCGGAGAGGCCCGAGCCCGCATCGAGACCGTCATGCAGGGTGACGAGCGTGTCAGCGGTGGCCCGGGCCGTCTCGATGTCGAGGAGGTCGTGGATGCCGCCGCGGCTTCGGGAGGCATAGTTGCCGCTGATGGCGGTGCGCATGTGACCGTACTGAATCGCGAGCGCAACGAGCCCACCGGGGCGGCGAGCGATGTGCCAGGCCAGGGTTCGGCGGAACCGTTCGGTGCCGATCGCCCCGTGCGGATCGTCTGGGACCACCTCGCCTGGCCGTCCGGACCGGATGGCCAGGCCGGATGCCCAAGCGGCGAAGTCCTCGACCCGGTGGAACATCGTCGACCGGTTCAGGGCACCTTTGTGTGGCCGGTGCGTGGGGTAGTCGTGGGCGGTCGCGCCGAACAGCAGGCTATCCGCCGGCACCATCTGTTCCAGGACCTGGATGGCGTTCCTGGCCGAGGGGATGGCGACCCAGGGAACCCCGCGCATCTGCCCCTGGGACAGGTGGTTGCCCTCCTCGTCGCGGGCGGTCTTGAAGATGTGGCCATAGATCAGGGGACGCCCGTCGCCTGGATCCGGGCAGCAGCCCGTTCGCAGACCGAGCGTTTCTCCGGGCCGCTGCCCGGTGAGATAGGACAGGACGATGAAGCAGGCGGTGCCGAGGTGCCGCATCAGGCCGGTCGCTTCGTGGTAGTCGATCGCCTCGGCCCAGGGACGGCCGTCGATGCGCCCACGGATCGGCGTGGGCAGCGGGCAGGGCCCAGGGTTCCGGTCGCGGTATCGCCTCCACTTCGGGAGCTGGCACTGGTTGGAGATCTGCAGCGGCGAAGCGCCGGTGAGTCCGGCGATGTAGTAGCTCGCGACCGCGCGCTGGCCGGCCAGCGGCTTCGTGGGCAGCGGTTCTCCTCGGGCGGCGAGGCCGGCGAGGTAGTCGTGCAAGGCCGCGAGGGTTTCGGGGGTGCCGACAGCCTGCCGGGCGCGAGCGTGCAGCCGGCGGTTCTCTTCCCAGGCGGCAAGGATGTCGGGGGCGAAGTCGTCGACGACGCGAAGAGCCCAGATCAGCAGCGGTCCCATGGTGTCCGGGCTGATCGGCTCGGTGACGTTCTCACCGCCCGCGGCCGCAGCCGGGAGGTAGTCGTCGATGCCTTCGTTGCTCCAGGGCGGTTCGCAGATGCCAAGCGGACGGGAGCTGATCCCGTCGAAGATCCAGAGCCGGGTCAGGGCGATCAGATGATGCTGGACGGTGTTGCGGGCATGGCCGCGCTCGCCGATGAGGTAATCGCTGTAGTTGCGGAACAAGGCAGGCGAGCAGGCAGCGAGCGAGGAGATCCCCTGCTTCTCGGCCCAGTTGGAGAAATCCGCCCAGGTGCGGAAGGTCCCGTAGATGGCCCTGGCGCTCTGGCGCGTGCGCCAGGAAGGACGCCGCCCGACCAAGTAGCTGTCGGGCACCGAATGATTGATCAACGTGTAGGTGAGGAGGCGGAGTTCGTCCTCCAGCACGGGCGAAACCGTGGCCCAGTGGATGCTGTGCTGATCAGCGCTGGGGTTGGCACTCAACGGGGCAAGCGGCCAGGAAGGGTCGGCGTATCGGGCGACCGGCCCCGTGTGGGTGGGGACGACGCGCGTCGGGGTGACGACCGGCGTGTCCGCGGCGGGCACCAGTGGCAGGACAAGGGCCGGCTCGATCACAGGTCGTAGTGTCCGTTCAGGAGTTGTTCGATGGTCGCGCGGTCGGCGTCGGTGACCCGGCTGAGGGCCTCGCTCCAGCCGAGCGGCCCGATCCGGTCCTTGAGATCGTCCAGACGGGCGTGGGCGTCGGCCCAGTCGGCTGTCCAGACCACCGGGTCCAGGACGGCGCGCAGGCTCGCGATGCTCTGGTGGAGCCAGGCGAGCCGGGGGTGGTGGGCTGGGGTGACGCGGGCGTTGGGGCAGGCGGTGCAGAGCAGGAACGAGGCCCGGCAGCCGGTGCCCGGGCGCGTGAACGGGCTGTCGTTGTAGGCGGTGCAGGCTGCGGTGGCCGTCTCCCGGTCGCCAGGGGCGACGCTGTCGGTCAGCTTCGCCCGCAGGGTGCGATGGGCGTGGGTGACGGCGTCTGTGAGGCCTTCGGCGATCACCTCGATGGCGACCTGATGCACTTGAGGCTCAGGAAGGACGTAGACGCGGTCGTGGGTTTCCTGGGTGTTCTGCCCGGGCTCGCGCCGGTGGAGGACGTTGACCGTCTTGCGGAGCCGACGCAGGGGCGAGCCCGCCAGACCGATCTGCTTCCCCCACTTGTAGGCGGCGTCGTTGTGCAGGCCGATGCCGAACACTCCCACCCAGATCTCCTCCGGGTTCGACCCCTGGTAGGTCCGGGACGTGCGCCAGACCAGCAACCGATCGAGTTCCGGTGCCTGTTCGGCGACCAGGGTCCTGGCGTGGACGGTGGCCTCCAGAGCGTGTGTGATCAGACGGCCCGGGGAATCAGCGCCGGAGTCGGTGACGTTCCTGGTCTCGAAGTGGTGGCCGGCGCCCCGGCGGCGCTTCTCCAGCTCGATCCGATAGACCGGGACCGCGCCTTCTCCCGAGTCGGGCGTGGCCCGCGGGACGGGCAGCTCAGCAACGGTGGTGGAGTTCAGCCCGTGGTCGAGCACCAGCAGCACGGCCAGGGCAACCGCTTCCGCCCGGGCCAGAAAGAGCCGCTTCCAGGTGGCCTCCGCGCTCTGGCCTCCCAGCGCGTTCCAGTAGCGGTGGATCGCTCTGGCGCGCTGTCCGCCGACGCTGACGTAATGCGGGATGGAGCCGGTGCGGGCCAGGCTGTCCAGCGCCTCACCCACGAACCACTGCTGGGTGTCGGGCTCGACCCCTCCGTCGCGCCATTGCCGCAGCAGTCGCGTGTTCTCGCTGATCCGCAGGTGGGCGGCGCGGAACATCCGCTTTGCGGTGACCCGGATCCGCTGTATTTCCTCAGGCCCGAAGGCGGTCTCCGTCCTCGGCACTTGCGGGACGCGCTTGGCCATGGCCTCGCGGACCGGCGCTGGCAGCCGGGGGTCCCTGCGCAAGAACGCGGCGATCGTGGTGATCTGGCTCAACCCGGTGGACGTGCGTGGGCGGCTGAGTCTCCAGCTGTTCCAGCAGGCCACCGTCAGGCTGTCGACATCGGCGGGCGGCTGGTCCTGATCGGCGAGGAAGCGGGCGAACACCTCCAGCTGCCTCCAGGCGGCCCGACTCGACGCGAGCACGTTCCAGCCGCCGCCCGGCGAACACCGGGTCGCGAAGATCGCGGCCCAGGACCGCTGGATGGCTGGCGCCACCGGCAACGCGGAGAAGTCGAAGTCGAGCGCCGGGCCTTGCGCGCTCTGGTGGCGGACCACCAGGCTGCCCGGTTTCTGAACAGCAGGCCTGTGATGCGGTCCTTCGGGAAGCGCCGCCGACCTTCCCCGCCGGCTCATGCGACCTCCAGCCGCTCGTCGAGGTCCTGGATGCCCTCGCTCTCGCGGGCGATCCGTGCGAACAGGTCGGTCAGCCCCGCCTCCGTCAACCCGGCGGCGATCTCCGGAGCGGACGCGGGCCCGGCCAGCAGGGACCGCAGTTGCAGGTCCGCGACCGGAGCCAGGTAGATCTCCTTCGTCGTCTCCAGCTCGGCGTGCCCGAGGAGGTCCTGGACCATCCGCCAGGGGTCGCCGTAGAGGAGTCGGAAGTCCCGCCGTTCCTCGGCCGTCAGCCCCATCCGCTGGTCCATCAGGAAGTTCAGGACCACGAGCATGATGAGCGCGAAGCTGTGGCGAGCCATATGCGCTGTGGCAAAGGGCGGCTCGGCCATCACCTCGCCCAGCACCGTCGCGCACCGCTGCGAGGCCGCCCTGAAGACGTTCTCCCACGACGCGGGCCGGAACGGCAACCCCGACTCGTTCAGCCAAAGCCATAGCGGCTCAAGACCGTTGGGGCCTTCGGTGAAGTAGGTCATCCGCTCGGCGACGGTGGCCTCGCCCAACGGCGTCTGGCCAACGACGCCGTCCTGGTCACGCCAGTGCAGCATCGGCCGCAGCCGCCCGCTCCGGTGCGTGATCGCCCTCCACTCGGACAGCAGCTCGTAGCGGCCCCGGGCCTGGGCCCGCCGCACCGCCTCCGCTCGCGAGGACTCCATGTAGCCCTCGACGTCGCCCACCACCACGGCGGAGGCGTAGAACGTGCGGGCCTTCTTCGACTTGGTCACCGCCCGGGCCAGCCGGCCGCAGTAGTAGCGTCCGCCGTCTAGCCTGGTGCCGGGGACCTCGAACGTCAGCAGCGAGGCCGCCTCCGTCAGCCGCATGCCCGACGACAGCAGCAGGTCGGCGAACGCGGCATTGCGGTCCTCAAGTCGCCCCACCCACTGCGGATGCGGCCGTCCCTCCACTGTGTGCCCGCGAAGTCCGACGTTCACCCACAGGCGGAACGCTCGCGGCGTCAGCCATCGAACGTTGCTGGTCTTGGCGTGCTTGGCCCGGGCCTCGGGCACCGAAACGGGCTCGCCGTACCTGTTCAGCGCGGGCCGCATCGCGATCGGGTTCACCACGATGAACCCGCGGTCGGCCGCCCATCCGTAGAGCCGGGTCAGCGCCGCAAGCCCCCGGTTCCAGCGGGCGCCGCCCACTCGCCGGGGATTCCTGGGTGACCGGGTCCGCCAGTCCTCGAAGTCCCACAGGTCATCGGCCGTCGCCATGCTCCAGTTCCTACCGCGTGCCCACAGGAAATCGAAGAACACGCAGTAGTCGCTCGTGTAGTTCCGCTTCGTCTCAGGCTCAAGGCGGGCGAACGAGGAACGGCACAGGTACAGACTCAGAACCTCGTCGATCCGGTAGTCCGGCGACAAAAGAATCGGGTCTCCAGGGTGAATCCCTGACCGCTCTTCCCGCTCTCCCAAGTCCTCCCAGCCTTCCAAGGCGGGATCTCGGCCAGGCGCCATCACCCGGTTCTTGGGCACCCAGTACGTACGCCAGCCTGGCACTCAACACCCCTGTTGGATTGGCTTCAACACGCTGATCCAACAGGGAAGCGGCCGCACATCGCCAGACGCCACCCCGGAGGTGGCCAGCCGGTGGCGACCCGGGCGAGTTGCGGCGGGCGCAGCACGACGGCCACCAGGACCACCAGCAGTGCCCCCGTCACCAGCACCCGCACCCCGCGGCGTCGGGCGGGCGCCCGAATGCCCGGCGCCGCCCGCCGGGGCAGCAGGAGTGGCGCCACCCAGCAGAGCGCCAGGACGGCCAGCGCGACCGTCACCGTTCCGAACCAGCCTCCCGGCCAAGCGAGTTGGCCGCCCGAAGGCTCGGCTCCGCGTCGCGCGACCAGGGCGAGCCAGCCGGCCGGAACCCCCGCCGGTACCGCGAGCAGGCGGGCCGGGTCCGGGAGGAACGGCTGCAGGACGAGCACCCCGAAGCCGAGCAGCGTCGCCGGGGCCACCGCCGGCTCGGCGAGCAGGTTGCACGGGATGCCGACCAGGCTGATGTGCCCGGACAGCAGCACCGTCACCGGCGCGCACAGCGCCTGTGCGGCCGCCGTCGCCGCGACCGCGCCAGCCAGGTGGTGCGGCCAGCGCCGGGCTCGCAGGGCCTCGGCCCAGTGCGGACCGAGGACGAGCAGTCCGGCCGTGGCGAGCACCGAGAGCAGGAAACCGAACGAGCGTGACAGGAACGGGTCCAGCAGGACCAGCACCAGCACGGCTCCGGCGAGCGCGGGCACCGCCTGGCGGGGACGGCCGGTGGCCAGGGCCAGCATGCCGATCAGCCCCGTTCCGGCCGCCCTCAGCACGCTGGGTTCGGGGCGGCAGACCGTGACGAAGGCCAGCGTCAGCCCGGTGCCGAGCAGGGCGCCGGTGCGCAGCGACAGCCCCAGTACCGCAGCGAGCCCGCGCCGTTCCGGGGTGCCGGCCCGGCCGGGTGCGCCCAGCAGCGCGCCGAGGACGATCGCCAGGTTGGCCCCGCTGACCGCCACCAGGTGGACCAGGTCGGTGGCCCGGAAGGCCTCTTCGAGGTCGTCGGGCAGGCGCGAGGTGTCGCCGACGACCAGGCCGGGGAGCAGCCCGCGCGCGTCCGGCGGGAGCTTGTCGGTGGCCGTGCGCAGGCCCTCGCGCAGCCGTCCGGCGATCCGCTGCGGCAGGCTCGGCGGTGCCAGCTGCCGCGGGGGGCCGTGGACGACCAGCAGCGCCGCGGACTCGGTGCCGTGGCCCTCCCCCGCCGGCTGCACCTCGGCTTCCACGGCGAGTCGTTCGGACGGGAGCACCCGCTGCCAGGGCTCGCCGGCCGTGCCCCGGACCATGACGGTCACGGGCGTCCGCGTCCGGGTGGTCGGCCCGTCGGGGAGCAGGAGGACCCGGTCGACCACCGCGTTCACGGTGAGGAGGGTCTGCCCGCCGGTGGTTCCGCCCCGGGAGGTGTGGACCTCGGGGTCTCCCGCGATGGTCAGCTCCGCCTCGACCGCCCGGGCGGGCACGACCGGCGCACCTGGGGCAGCCGGGGCACCCGGCGCTGCGCGCTCGGCCGCGCGGGCGAGTTCGGGCAGCGGCCCCCGGTGCAGGTCGAGGGTGTGCAGCGGGGTCGCGACCGCAGCCGCCGCACCGGTGAGCAGGACGGCGGCCAGGGTCACCGCGGCCCCGCGCCTGCGCAGGGCGCCCGGCCGGACGAGCAGCGGGACGGCCACGAGCGCGGCGACGCCCGCCGCCGCGAAGACCGGGACCTCGTACCCCGGCTCCAGGGCCAGGAGCGCCGCGGTGACCGCCCAGGCCGAGACGGCGGGCAGCAGCAGCCGGAAGTCGGCGCCAGTGGAACGGGCGTGCGGGATCGATGCGGTGGCCGCGGACACGGCAGGGCCTCCCTTCGAAGTGAGGGGGCGGGCAGGGGCGTCAGAGAGTGAGCAGCGGGCGGAGTTCCGCGTACGTACGGACGCCGATGCCGCTGACCTGCCGGAGCTGGTCGAGGGAGCGGAAGGAGCCGTGCGAGGCGCGGTAGGCGAGGATGCGCTGGGCGAGGGTGGGACCGACGCCGGGGAGGGTGTCGAGCTGTTCGAGGGTGGCGCGGTTGAGACTGACAGGAGGTCGGGGTGCTGCGGGGCCCGGTGGCGCGGTTCCGCCGCCGGGCCCGGAACCGACGGCCGGGGCAGGGGCCTGGCCGGCCTGCTCGCCGACCAGCAGCTGCTCACCGTCCGTCAGGACCCTGGCCAGGTTGAGGTTCCGGGTGTCCGTCTCCGGTAGCACTCCGCCGGCGGCCCGCAGGGCGTCGGCCACCCGTGAGCCGCCGGGCAGGGTGTGCAGGCCGGGGACGTGGACCCGCCCGCCGACATCGATGACGACGGCCGCACCGAC
The DNA here is from genome assembly GCF_055600605.1 of Kitasatospora sp. NPDC038210. Lineage (NCBI taxonomy): Bacteria > Bacillati > Actinomycetota > Actinomycetes > Kitasatosporales > Streptomycetaceae > Kitasatospora > Kitasatospora sp. NPDC038210. The sequence goes on from NZ_JBVJYK010000012.1 coordinate 204,233, forward strand.
GGCGCCACCGGACACCGCTGCGCCGGGTGCGGTCTCGCCTGGCACGGCGACACTGACACCGGCCACACCCGCCCCTGACGCCGCATCGACGGGGCCCTGCCCGTCCGTCCCCGGCAGCGCGGAGACAGCCGCCAACGCGGGAACGGCGACCGTCTCCGGCCTGGCCAGCCAGAAGTGCTGGACGGCGTAGCCGACCGCGAACAGCAGCAGGATCACCAGCCCGGCCACCGCGCGCCGGTCGAGCGCCACCGCCGAACCGAACGAGGCGGACCGCAGGCGCACCCCGACGCCGGGAGGGTCCCCTGGAGGACCCGGCGGATCCGAAGAGGCAGCCGCAGTGGTGCCGTCGTCGGCACCCGGTGGCGACGGCGCCCCACCTGTCGGCGGCCCCGTGGCCCGTCGCTCGCCCGTCGCGGACGAGGCCGATCCCGGCGCCCGCCCCGGGGAACCGCCTCCGCCTCCGGCCGCCCCGACGCCCCGGACACCCATCGGTCCGTCGGCGGGCCCGTCGGGCGGCTCGTAGGGCGGCTCACGGGGTGGCTCGTCAAGCGTCGGCAGCAGCGCCGCCATCCGCAGCCGCACCGTCTCGTTGATCGCTTGGCGCTTCGCCGCGCCCAGGCCCATGGTCGTCATGCCGAGGACGGTAGGAGGCCGGCGGCGAACGCGCGGAAATTACCGCAACCCTGTGGATAACCCGGGGGGTGTGGACAGGAGTTGCCACTCACACGAGTGGGCATGGCCTTCGCGAGTTGACCGAACAGGGCTGGGCGGACCAGCCCGACCCCGGCAGTCCGCCGTTGCCGACCGATCAGGCGCAGCCCCTGCCGGTCGGCCGCGTCCTGCCCGTCAGCCGGCATTCTGCCCATGGGCCGGCAGCACGCCGGGTGGGCCAACAGCCCGACCGTCAGCGCGGCGCGACCACCACCGCGAGCAGCCCCGGCCCGACGTGCGCACCGATCACCGCCCCCACCTCGCCGACGTACAGCTCCCGCAGCCCCGGCACCCGCGCCCGGAGCCGCTCCGCGAGCGGCTCGGCCCGGTCCTCGGCGGCCAGGTGGTGCACGGTGATGTCGACCTCCCGCTCCCCCGACCGCTCGACCGCGATCTCCTCCAGTCGCGCGATCGCCCGCGACGCCGTCCGCACCTTCTCCAGCGGCTCGATCCGCCCCCCGTCCAGGTGCAGCAGCGGCTTGACCGCCAGCGCCGAGCCGAGGAGCGCCCGCGCCGCACCGATCCGCCCGCCCCTGCGCAGGTGCTCCAGGGTGTCGACGTAGAAGAACCCGCTGGTCCCGGCCGTCCGACGAGCCGCGGCCTCGGCCGCCTCGGCCAGGCCCTGCCCGGCCGCGATCGCTTCGGCTGCCGCCAGCACACCGTATCCGAGCGCCATCCCGACCAGTCGGCTGTCCACCACGCGCACCGGTACGGGCGCCTCGGCGGCGGCCAGCCGGGCGGCCTCGACGGTGCCGGACAGCTCGCCCGAGATGTGGACCGAGACGATGCCCTTCGCCCCGGCTTCGGCGGCCGCCCGGTAGGTGGCGGCGAAGGTCTCCGGGTTCGGCCGGGAGGTGGTCACCCGCTGCTTGCCGCGCAGCGCCTCGGCGACGTCCTTCGGGGAGATCTCGACGCCCTCGCTCAGGACCGAGTCACCGACCGCGACGCTCAGCGGGACCACCGTGATCCCGTGCCGGTCGAGGGCCTCCTGCGGCAGATAGGCCGTGGAATCGGTGACAAGCGCGAGGTCGGAGGGCATGAGCCGGAGGTTACTCCCCGTTCGTGCGCGAGGACAGCGCCCGGCGGCGGACGGCCGGGCCCGGCCGCGAGGAGCCCGCCGGACCGCGGCACGAACCCGTCGGCGACCTGTCCCGCCCCGCCCGCGGACCATCCCCGGACCATCCGCGGACCACCCCCGGACGGTCCGCTGTGCCGAGCCCGGTCGAGCGCCGGGGAGTCAGCCCGCCGGGGAGTCAGCCCGCCGAGGACCCCGCCGACGGCTTCCGCAGCCGCTGCGCCAGCTTGGCCAGCGGATCGGCGAGCCCCAGCAGCTCCTCCGCGCTCGGACGCCCCTTCCCGTCCGTCAGCCCGGCCCGGGCCGCGCCCCCGCCAGCAGCCCCGCCGGACCCCGCGGCCGCACCGGCACCGGACCCCGCACCCGCACCCGCACCCGCGGAACCGGGCCCCGAGCGGTCCCAGTGCCGCAGCGCCCCCGCCTCGCTCTCGCACTCCTGGCTGAGCCGGCTCAACTCGTCGTCGGCGAACCGGTGCATCCGGTCCTGCGCCGCCCAGCGCATGGTCTCCGCGGACCGCGTGATCCGCTCCGCCCGCTCGCGCAACTCGGGCAGCTTGGCCGCGATCCGCGCGGTGTCCGGCTCGCGTTCGAGCATCCGCAGCTCTCCGTCGAGCTCCGCCGCGTGGGCGTCGAGCCGGGTCAACAGGGCGAGCGACTCGCCGAGCTGCCCGTCCTGCGCGAGCCCGCCTTCCAACACCTGCCGGGTGCCGTCGAGCGAGGTCCGCAGGCCGAGCCGGACGGAGGCGATCTGCGCGGGCGGGCCGAGCTTGGTGTACGTCTTCGCCTTGAGGGTGACGGTCTCCACGGCGCGCCGGGCGTTGGCTTCGTGCTTCTCGATCTTCGCGCCGACGGCCTTGGCCGCCTTGACCGTGCCCACCACCGCCAGGACGGCCGCCGCGATCCCGAACAGCAGGACCAGGCCGATCATCACGCCGAACACGTCCATCGCCGCGCCACCTTCCGCCACCCGTTTCGGCCCCCACCGGGCCCAACGCGGGCCGTACTGCCGAGGGTTCCACGGTATCCCCCGAACGCCCTGCGGGGCGGCTCGAACGGGCCCCACGGCCCCGGATCAGGGACAGATCCGGGATCTCCCCGAGGGACCCGGGGGCCGCCCACCCGGGATGCACCGGAACCCGCGCCACCGCCGACCGCCCGAGCCGGACGCCCACCCCGAGCCGGACGCCCACCCCGAACCGGACGCCCACCCCGAACCACCGCCCGCACAACGCCGGACCCCCGCACGACACGACACCGGGCGGGCGCCCCGAAGGACGCCCGCCCGATCAGCCCCAGGCCGGGATCAGCCGGTGACGATGTTCACCAGCTTCGGAGCACGCGCGATCACCTTGCGCACCTCGGCGCCGCCGATGGCCGCGACCACCGCCGGGTCCGCCAGCGCCAGCGCCTCCAGCTCGGCGTCCGAGATGCTCGGCGCGACCTCCAGGCGGGCCTTCACCTTGCCCTTGATCTGCACCACGCAGGTCACCGACTCGTCGACCACGTACGCCGGGTCGGCGACCGGGTAGTCGGTGTGCGCCAGCGACTCGCCGTGGCCCAGGCGGCGCCACAGCTCCTCGGCGACGTGCGGGGCCAGCGGCGCGACCATCAGCACCAGCTGCTCGGCCACCGGGCGCGGCGTCGAGCCGCGCTTGACCAGGTAGTTGTTCAGCTCGATCGCCTTGGCGACGGCCGTGTTGAAGCGCAGCCCGGCCATGTCGCCGCGGATGCCGTCGATCGCCTTGTGCAGGGCGCGCAGCGTCGCCTCGTCCGGCGCCTCGTCGGTGACGACCAGCTCGCCGGTGGTCTCCGAGACGATGTTGCGCCACAGCCGCTGCAGGAAGCGGTACGAGCCGACGACGGCGCGGGTGTCCCACGGGCGGGAGACGTCCAGCGGGCCCATCGACATCTCGTACAGGCGCAGCGTGTCGGCGCCGTACTCGTCGGCGATGTCGTCGGGCGCGACGGCGTTCTTCAGGGACTTGCCCATCTTCCCGGCCTCGCGCTTGACCGGCTCGCCCTGCCAGGAGTACTGGCCGTCGCGCTCCTCGACCTCGGCGGCGGGCACCGGGAAGCCGCGCTCGTCGCGGTAGACGTCGGCGGTGATCATGCCCTGGTTGAACAGCTTGTGGAACGGCTCGACGGACGAGACGTGGCCCAGGTCGTGCAGCACCTTGTGCCAGAAGCGCGCGTACAGCAGGTGCAGGACGGCGTGCTCGGCACCGCCGACGTACAGGTCGGCGCCGCCGGCCGGCTTGGTCGGCGTGGGGCCCAGCCAGTACTGCTCGTTGGCCGGGTCGACGACCGCCGAGGAGTTGGACGGGTCGACGTAGCGCAGCTCGTACCAGCACGAACCCGCCCAGTTGGGCATGGTGTTGGTCTCGCGGCGGTACTTCTTCGGCCCGTCGCCCAGGTCCAGCTCGACGTTGACCCAGGCCTCGTTGCGGGACAGCGGGGTCTCGGGCGAGGAGTTGGAGTCGTACGCGTCGTAGGTGCGCGGCGAGTAGTCGTCGACCTCGGGGACCTCGACGGGCAGCATCGACTCGGGCAGCGCGTGCATGACGCCGTCCTCGTCGTAGACGATCGGGAAGGGCTCGCCCCAGTACCGCTGGCGGCTGAACAGCCAGTCGCGCAGGCGGTAGTTGACGGTGCCTTCGCCGATGCCGTGCTCGGCCAGCCAGGCGGTGACGTGCGCCTTGGCGTCGACGACGCCCTGTCCGTTCAGCGACAGGTCGCCCTGCTCCCGGGCGGAGTTGACGATGACGGAGTCGTAGGTGTCGAAGGCGTCGTCCCACTGCGACGGGTCCTCGCCGCGGCCGTCCGTCGGCTCGACGACGCAGCGCATCGGCAGGGCGAAGGCGCGGGCGAACGCGAAGTCGCGGTGGTCGTGGGCGGGGACGGCCATGATGGCGCCGGTGCCGTAGCCCATCAGCACGTAGTCGGCGATGAAGACGGGGACGGACTCCCCGCTGACCGGGTTGGTCGCGTAGGCGCCGGTGAAGACGCCGGTCTTGACCTTGGCGTCGACCTGGCGCTCGACGTCCGACTTGGCGGCGGCGGCGGCCCGGTAGGCGGCGACGGCCTCGGCGGGGGTGGCGGCGCCGCCGGTCCACTCGGCGGGCACGTCCTGCGGCCACGCGGCGGGGACGATGGAGTCGACCAGGCCGTGCTCGGGCGCCAGGACCATGTAGGTGGCGCCGAACAGGGTGTCGGGGCGGGTGGTGAAGACGGTGATCCGCTCGTCGGCGCCGACGGCGAAGTCGACCCGGGCGCCCTCGGAGCGTCCGATCCAGTTGCGCTGCTGCAGCTTGATGGCCTCGGGCCAGTCCAGCAGGTCCAGGTCCTCGATCAGCCGGTCGGAGTACGCGGTGATGCGCATCATCCACTGGCGCAGGTTGGACTTGAACACCGGGAAGTTGCCGCGCTCGGAGCGGCCGTCCGCGGTGACCTCCTCGTTGGCCAGCACGGTGCCCAGGCCGGGGCACCAGTTGACCGGCACCTCCTTGGAGTAGGCCAGGCGGAACTCGCCCAGGACCTCGTCGCGCTCGGCGGCGGACAGTGCGGCCCAGGGGCGCCCGTCCGGGGTCCGGCGGTCACCGGACTCGAACTGCGCGACCAGCTCGGTGATCGGACGGGCCTTGCGGGCGGTCTCGTCGTACCAGGAGTTGAAGATCTGCAGGAAGATCCACTGGGTCCAACGGTAGTAGTCCGGGTCGATCGTGGAGATCGAGCGGCGCGGGTCGTGGCCCAGGCCCAGCCGGCGCAGCTGCTGGCGCATGTTGGCGATGTTGGCCTCGGTGGAGACCCGCGGGTGGGTGCCGGTCTGCACCGCGTACTGCTCGGCGGGCAGGCCGAAGGCGTCGTAGCCCAGCGTGTGCAGCACGTTGTGGCCGGTCATCCGCTGGTAGCGGGCGAAGACGTCGGTGGCGATGTAGCCCAGCGGGTGGCCGACGTGCAGGCCCGCGCCCGAGGGGTACGGGAACATGTCCATGATGAAGCTGTGCGGCTTCGCGGCGACGTCACCGGCCGACGGGTCGGCCAGCGCACCGGTGGGGTTGGGGGCGTGGAAGGTGCCCTCCTTCTCCCAGATGTCCTGCCAGCGGGACTCGATCTCGGCCGCCAGCGCGGCGCTGTACCGGAACGGCTCGGTCGCGGTCTCGGCCGCGCCGGACGCAGGGGTCGTCTCGCTCATGGTCCTTCAAGCTCCATCGATGTCGGTTGGCGAACCGGGCAGGCGGCCGGCCCGTGGGCCCCGCCCGGGACGGGGTCGGGGGCGGAAAACAAAAAATCCCCTCGCAGGAGGGGACGCCACGCCGACTCCGGCACCGCCCGAGGGCGCAGCCGGTCCTGGTCAGCGCGGCCGGCTAAGGAGCAGGCGCACGGTTCGCATGGGCTCAGGGTACCGCAAGCCACTCTGCGCGCTCCCGGGTATACCGCCGGGCCTGCCGCACCGGCACCGCGGCCGGGTCGACGCACCGGCACCGGGGCCGGGTCGACGCACCGGCCCGCCGACAGCCTCAGCGCGTCGGCGCGCGCCCCGCCGCGTCGAAGTCCCGCAGTGCCTTCGCCAGCCGCTCGGACTGCATCCCGGCCGCGAGCGAGCGCGCCAGCGCCGCCGTGCGGGCCGCCTCCCGCTGGTCGCCGAGCCGCCGGTGGGTCTCGGCGAGGCTCACCATCAGCAGGGCCTTGGAGCGGGCCCGGCCGGGTCCGAGTCCGGCCACGGCCTCGGCGAGCAGGGCCTTGGCGAGCCGGTTCCGGCCGAGCGCCAGTCGCCCCTCCCCCACCATCCCGGCGAGGGAGGCGCGGGCCTCCTCGGTGCCGGGCACGCCGTCCAGTTCGGCGAAGGCCCGGGCGGCGGCGGCTTCGGCCCGCTCCGGCTCGTTCCGGCGGCCGTACGCGCGGGCGAGCCGGCCGAGCTGGCGGGCCCGGCCGGTGGGGCCGAGCGCGGCGCCGTGGGTCTCCAGGGCGGTTTCGAGCGCGGAGACGGCGTCCAGGCCGCGCCCGCCCGGGCCCTGGGTGGCGAGCACCAGCAGCGCGCCGAGGACGGCGACGCCGAGCCGGGGGTCGCCGCTGACGTGGGCGGCGCGCAGCGCGGCGACGAAGGCGCGTTGGGCGGCCGCGTCGTGGCCGAGGTCGTACGCGGCCCAGCCGGCCAGGCGGGCGAGGCGGCTGGCCGTGCCGTAGAGCTCGCGGCCCAGCCGCTCGTCGTAGGCGCCCAGTTCCAGCAGCTTGGCGAGCATGGCGAGTTCGGCCCGTGCGGGGCCGAGGACGAGGCCGCCGCCGCAGGAGCGTTCGAGTCGCTGCTTGCTGCGGTAGGAGAGGCCGAGTTCGCCGACGAGTGCGGCCTCGACGCGCAGGGCGCCTTCGCCGCCGCCGACGGGTGGGGGCGGTGAGGCGAGCCGGGCGGCGGCCTGGTCGAGGTCGGCGTTGCGGAAGAGGTCGGTGAGGCGGACGGGTCCGGCGTCGGTGGCCGCCTCGCGCAGCGCGGTCTGGGCGGTGTCGGCGGTCCACGGGTCGGTGAGCAGCCGGGGCGAGAGGATCTTGGCGCCGCGGTGGCCGCCCATCCGGCCCCAGAGCTGCTCGTAGGTGACGGCGATGCCGAGGGTGCGGCTGAGCACCTCGCACACCGCCTGGTCGTGCGGGCTGCGCGGGACCATGCCGCGGTCGCGCCACTTGTACGGGGCGGTGGAGCTGATGGCCAGGCCCGGCGGCAGCGCGAGGCTCACCTCGCGGGCGAGCCGTTCCGGACTCCAGCCGAGCTGGTGGAGTATCCGGGCCAGCTCCTCGTTCCGCCTTCGCTCCAGATCGGCCATGACACGACGGTAGCGGGACTCCGGGCCCTCCCGCCGGTGGGCGGGCGAAACGGCGGAGAGCCGCCCCCCGGAACGGGAGGCGGCTCTCGACTGCTGTGGAGCTATGGGGAATTGAACCCCAGACCTCTTGCATGCCATGCAAGCGCTCTACCAACTGAGCTATAGCCCCTTGACCTGCGATGTCACCGGGGCTTTCGGCCGTTTCCGTCCGGTTTCCCTCGGCGACATCGACTACTTTACACGGTCCGGGGCGTGCTCCTGAAATCCGTTTCCCGAGGTCCCCGGCGGGGGCTCCGGGGAGCGGTCCCCGGAGCCCCCGGACGGCCCTCCCCGCCGGGCCGGGCCCCGCCGCGAAGCCCGGCCCCCATCTGCCGGGCCCGGCCCCACCCGCAGGCCCGGCCGCGCCCACGCCCCCGGCCTACCGCGCCGCCCGCCGGCTGCGGGCGGCGAAGCCGGCGGCAGCCGCCACCGCGACGGCGTTGACCAGCAGCGTGGTCCGCAGCGCGTGGCCGGACTCGGCGGCCGGCGCCGGCAGGTCGACCTGCCCGAGGAACACCGAGCCGAGCACCGCGACCCCGACCACCTGCCCGAGCTGGATGACCGTCACCATGACCCCGCTGGCGTCGGCCGCGTCCTCGGGCGCCACCCCCGCGAGGGCCCGGGCGAACAGCGGTGCGTACGCGCAGCCGGCGACCAGTCCGAGCGCGGCCATCTCCAGCAGCGCGCCGGTCCCGATCCCGGCGCCGCCGCCGAGCAGCACGCCCAGCAGCAGGTAGCCACCGCCGAGGACGATCCCGGCGACCGTCGGCAGGGCCGCGTGCAGCCGCCCGGGCAGCCGGTGCCAGTGCATGCTGGACAGGCCGAAGCCGATCGCGACGGGCGCCGAGCAGAGCCCGGCCTTCAGGGCGGTGTGGCCGAGCGCGGCCTGCTGGTGCAGGGCGAAGGAGAACATGAAGCCGGCGAAGGCCGCCATGATCGAGAACAGTCCGGCCGCCGCCGGGCGCAGCCCCGGAGCGCGCAGCACCCGCCCGTGGATCAGCGGCTGCCCGCCGCCGCGGGCGATCCGGCGCTCGACCACCACGAACAGGCCGAACAGCAGCACGCCGGCCGCGATCATCGCCCAGCCCCAGACGGGCCAGCCGAGCTCGTGGCCGAGGACGAGCGGCACCACCAGCAGGCCGAGGGCCGCGCCGAGCACCACCAGGCCGGGGACGTCGAAGCCGCGCGAGGCGTCGCCGGGCAGCCGGGGCAGCAGCCGGGCGCCGGCGGCCAGCAGCAGCACGCCGATGGGCACGTTGACCAGGAACACCGGCCGCCAGCCGCTGCCGAACAGGTCCGCGCTGACCAGGACGCCACCGAGCACCTGGCCGAGCGCCATGCCACCCGCCAGCACCGCCGAGTAGAGGCCGAGCGCCCGGGTGCGGGCGGCGCCGGTGAAGGTGCGCTGCAGCAGGCTCATCACCTGGGGCACCATCAGCGCCGAGCCGGCGCCCTGGAGCAGCCGGAAGGCGATCAGCCAGCCGGTGGTCGGGGCGAGGCCGCAGGCCAGCGAGGTGGCGGTGAAGGCGGCCAGCCCGAGCTGGAAGAGCCGGCTGTAGCCGTACCGGGCGCCCAGCCGGGCCCCGGTGATGAGCAGCACGGCGTAGGCGATGGTGTAGCCGGCGATCACCAGCTGCAGGGCGGCGCCGGAGGCGCCGAGGTCGGTCCGGATGGTGGGAACCGCGACGTTGACGATGGAGACGTCGAGCACGGCCATGAACTGCCCGCACAGGACGAGCGCGAGGAGGAGCCCGGGGCGTACGGCCGGGGCTCCGGTGGTACTTCCGGCCACGCCGGGCCGGATCTGAAGGTCCGTCATGCTCATCAGCCTGCGGCGGTACTGGTACTGGTGGTTAGAGCCTGCTGATCCTGGTACTGGCAGCACCTGTATCGCCCGGCGGCCCTGCGGCACGATGGTGGCCATGACCGTCCTGGAGGAACTGCCGACCGCCGCGGGCGGGCGGGACCGCCGTCGTACCGAGCTGGCCCGCTTCCTGAAGGCCTGCCGCGCGCGGGTCACCCCCGAGGAGGTCGGGCTGCCGCCCGGTCTGCGCCGCCGCACGCCGGGGCTGCGCCGCGAGGAGGTCGCGCAGCTCGCCGGGGTGGGCGTCACCTGGTACACGTGGCTGGAGCAGGGGCGGCCGATCAACGCGAGCGAGCAGGTGCTGTTGGCGGTGGCCCGGGCGCTGCGGCTGGACGGCACCGAGCGCGAGCACCTGTTCCGGCTCGCCGGGGTGTCGCCGTCGCCGCACGCGCAGGCGGCCGCACCGGAGTTGAGCCCGTCGATCCAGGTGATCCTGGACTCGCTCGCCCCGCTGCCGGCGGCGGTCTCCAACACCCGTTTCGACGTGCTGAGCTACAACCGGCCGTACCGCTCGCTGTTCGGTGCCGAGCAGATCCGCCCGTCCCGCGGGGTCGTGTTCAACAGCCTGTGGTGCATGCTGACCGCCCCGCTGTGCTGCAACCCGTGCGACAACCGTGACGAGGCGCTGCCGCGGATGGTGGCGGTGCTGCGCTCGGCCTACGGCAAGCACGTGGGCGAGCCGGCGTGGGAGGAGCACGTGCGGCGGCTGTCGGCGGGCAGCGAGCTGTTCCGGGAGCTGTGGGACCGCCAGGAGGTCGCGCCGCCGGAGACGTGGCTGCGGCGGTTCCGCCACCCGCGGCTCGGGGTGCTGCGGCTGAACGCCACGTATCTGACGATGCCGGGCGTGCCGGAGTGCTACATCGTGGTGTACGTGCCGGTGGATCCGCAGGACCAGGAGCGGGTGGAGCAGCTCGACTCGCTGCCGCCGGGCGGCTGGAGGCACAGCTGCGAGCCGTGAGGGGCGCCGGCTCCCGCGGCGGTGCCGGGCCGGCCACGACGCCGCGCCGACGTCGCCGACGGAGGTCCGGAACGCCGGAGGGCAAGAACGCCGGAGGCCCGAACGTCGGAAGGCCGCCACCCGTTGGATGACGGCCTTCCGAACTGCTGTGGAGCTATGGGGAATTGAACCCCAGACCTCTTGCATGCCATGCAAGCGCTCTACCAACTGAGCTATAGCCCCGCGACACGGGCGACCCTGGCTGACCACGACCGCCGATGCGGAGTGGAGCTATGGGGAATTGAACCCCAGACCTCTTGCATGCCATGCAAGCGCTCTACCAACTGAGCTATAGCCCCGCACTCACCGGATCCTCCGCTTCCCTTCCGGGCCGCGTTCTCTTCCGTGCGAACGAGGAAGACTCTAGCTGGTCAGGGCCGGAACTGCGAAATCCGATCCTTCGAGGCCCCTTCGGGCCCGCACCGCACCCCCGTGCCGAACGCCCCCGCACCCGCGCGCCGGAGACCGCGCGCCCCCGTGCGGACGCCCCCGCGCGCCTGCCGGGCGCCTGCCGGGCGCCCCGCACTCCCCGCGGGACGACCCCGCCGGGCGCCCGCAGGGGACACCCGTGCCGGGACCGCTCAGGTGTCGTCGCCGATGACCGGCTGCGGGAGCGTGCCCGCGTTGTGCTCCAGCAGGCGCCAGCCGCGCGTGCCCTGGCCGAGCACCGACCAGCAGCAGTTGGACAGTCCGCCGAAGCGCTCCCACTGGGCCGGCTCCAGGTCCAGCAGCCGCCCGAGCATGGTGCGGATCGTCCCGCCGTGGCTGACCACCACCAGGGTGCCGTCCTCCGGCAGCTTGGCGGCGGCCTCCAGCACCACCGGCACCGAGCGGTCGGCGACCTCGGTGGCCAGCTCGCCGCCACCGCCGCGCCGCACCGGCTCGCCGGCCGACCAGGCCTCGTACTCCTCCGGGAAGCGCTCGCGGATCTCGGCGTTGGTCAGGCCCTGCCACGAGCCCGCGTAGGTCTCCCGCAGGCCCTCGTGGTGGGTCACGTCGAGCCCGGTGACCTTGGCGAGCTCCTCGGCGGTGCGCCGGGCGCGTTCGAGGTCCGAGGAGATCAGCAGGTCCGGGCGGAGCCCGGAGAGCAGCCGGGCCGCCCGCTGCGCCTGCAGGACGCCCTGGCCCGTCAGCTCGATGTCCGTGCTGCCCTGGAAGCGCGATTCGAGGTTCCAGGACGTCTGGCCGTGCCGCCAGAAGACGATGCGCGGGCCTCGCGCGCCGCGGCTCAGTGCAGGTCCTCGGGCTTGCCGAAGTCGTCGGCGGGGGCGACGGCGTTGCCGGCCTCGTCGGTGTGGGCGTCGGGGCGGTTGCGCGAGGCCAGGGCGTCCTCGGGCAGCGGCAGCTCGGGGCAGTCCTTCCAGAGCCGGTCCAGCGAGTAGAAGGAGCGCTCCTCGGAGTGCTGGACGTGCACGACGATGTCCAGGTAGTCGAGCAGGATCCAGCGGCCCTCGCGCTCGCCCTCGCGGCGCACCGGCTTGATGTCCAGCTGCTCGCGCAGCTGGTCCTCGATCTCCTCGGCGATCGAGCGGACCTGGCGGTCGTTGTTCGCGGAGGCGATCAGGAAGGCGTCGGTGATCGACAGCACCTCGCTGACGTCGAAGGCGATGATGTTGTGCGCGAGCTTGTCGGCCGCCGCCTGCGCGGCGACGGTGATGAGCTGCTGGCTGTGGTCGGTGACGGTCACTGTGTTCTTCCGGCTCGGCGGCTTGGGGCGGCGCCCCGGCACTCGGCCGGGGTCGCCTTCCAGGATCTCACGCCGCCCGGGCGGGCCCGGAACCGTTTTCCGCGCCCACCCGCGCCGCCCTGCGACCGCGCACCCCGCCGCGGCGCGCCCGCCACGGCGGGTCGTCCGGTTCCGGGCCGGGCCGCCGGCCGGCCCTGCCGTCGGCCTACTGGGGCTTCGGCGGCTGGTAGTCCTTGCCGAGCACGACCAGCAGGTCCGCGTTCTGGGTGTCCCCGGTCACCTTCTTCACCGCGCTGTCCGGCAGGCCGAGGCTGGTCGCCAGCGACTTCGCCGCGGCCTGCCGGGCGTCGTCGGTGTAGCGGATCTCACTGGTGGCCTGCGCGGCGGCCTTGGCACCGCCGGGGATGAACGTCAGGCCCGAGTTGACGATCTGGACCTGCGCGGCGGCCGCCGCGGCGTCGCTGCCGCTGGCGTCCTGCAGCGCGACCCGGGCCGGGGCGTCGCCGGCGGCCGCGGACTTCACGGTGCCGCCGAGCACGTCCTTCACCTGCTTGCCCGCGGTCGCCTCGTCCAGGCTGCCGTCCGGCTTGACGGTCAGCGCGGTGGTGCCGACGTGGCCGTCCTTCGCCTGCTGGGCGAGCTGCGCGAGCACCCCTGCCAGGGCGTCCTCGGGCAGCGAGGGGTCGAGCACCGCGTTCATCCGGTGCACGTCGTCCTTGGCGTCCTTGAACTCGGTCGGCATGGTGCGCACCACCGCCTCCATGACCTGCCCGAACCGGGCGAGCTGGACGTCCCGGCTCTCGCCGGGGTTCTGCAGTGTGGCGTACGCGACCGCGGCCTTCCCGTTGAGCATGGTGTTCTTCCCGGCCGCGGACAGCAGCTTGCCGTCCGGCTTGCCGCCCTCGTGGGTCTCGGCGTTGGTGTCCACCCGGACGCCGCCGAGCTGGGAGACCAGCAGTTCCAGGTACGGGGTGTCCAGCCGCCAGGTGCCCGCCACCGGGGCGCCCAGCACGGTGGACAGGCCGTCGCGGGTCGCCGAGGCGCCGATGGTGTCCATGGCCTGGCCGACGGTGGTGACCGGCGGGTCGGCGGGGCCGGGCAGCCGCAGGTTGTCGGGCAGCAGCAGCACCGTGCCCTTCTTCCCGGAGACGTCGTCGACCAGCAGCGCGCTGGACACCTTGCCCTGCAGGTCGCGCAGGTGGACGACGTTGACCTGGCGCCCGCCGGCCGCGGCGGCCGCGGTCGGCTTGTCGCCGGTGAACCACAGGTAGCCGCCGACGCCGCCCGCGGCGAGCGCCACCACCACACCGAGGCCGATCAGCCGGTTGCGCAGCTTGCGGCGGCGCTCGGCGCGCACCTCGCTGCGGGACTCGGCGAACTTCAGCCAGTCGATGACGTCCTCGGTCTCCTCCGCCTCCTCGTCGACGAAGGTGAACTCGCCCGTGGTGTAGCTGTCCTTGGGCGCCTTGCCGCCGGACTTGCCCCCGCGCACCCCGGCGACCTGCTCGGACGGCGCGGCGGGCTTGGCCGGCACCGCCCCGGCGGCCGGCCGGGACACCCGCGGGCGCGGCGGGGCGGGTGCGGCCGGTGCCGCGGCGGCGGCAGGCGCAGCGGGCGTGACGGGTGCGGCGGGTGCGGCGGCCTCGGGCTGCGCCTGCGGCTCGACGACGACCGGGCCGGCGGCCTGGTACGGCTGCTGGTACCCCTGCTGCCCCTGCTGCTGGTAACCGTAGGGGTCGTGGGTGTACACCGGCTGCCCGTACTGGTCGTACTGCGGCTGCTGCTCGTACGACTCGTAGGACTCGTACGGCTGCGGCTGCTGGTACCCCTGGTCCTGGCCCTGGTACGGCTGCTGGTAGCCCTCGTACCCCTGCTGCCCCTGGTGCCCCTGCTGCTGGTAGCCGTACGGGTCGTGGGTGTACACCGGCTGCCCGTACTGGTCGTACTGCGGCTGCTGCTCGTACGACTCGTAGGACTCGTACGGCTGCTGCTGCTGGTACCCCTGGCCCTGGCCCTGGCCCTGGCCCTGGTACGGCTGCTGGTACTGCCCGCCGGACCAGTCCTCCGGCCGCTGCTGGCCGCCGCTGCGATCGGTCATGCGCCGCTCCTGGCTCAGGTCCCGCGCGGCGCGTACAGCGCCCGCTTGTCGATGTAGCGGACCACGCCGTCCGGGACGAGGTACCAGACCGGCTCGCCCTTGGCGACCCGGTTGCGGCAGTCCGTGGAGGAGATGGCCAGCGCCGGGACCTCCACCAGGGAGACCCCGCCCACCGGAAGCCCGGCGTCCGACAGAGTGTGCCCCGGGCGGGTGCATCCGATGAAGTGGGCCAGCGAGAAGAGTTCGTCGGAGTCGCGCCAGGACAGGATCTGGGCGAGCGCGTCGGCGCCGGTGATGAAGAAGAGGTCGGCGTCCGGGTGCAGGGCGTGCAGGTCGCGCAGGGTGTCCACGGTGTAGGTGGGGCCCTCGCGGTCGATGTCGATCCGGCTGACCGAGAACTGCGGGTTCTCCGCGGTGGCGATGACCGTCATCAGGTAGCGGTCCTCGGCCGGGGTGACGTGCCGGTCGCTCTTCTGCCACGGCTGCCCGGTCGGCACGAAGATCACTTCGTCCAGGTGGAACGCGCTCGCGACCTCACTGGCGGCGACGAGGTGGCCGTGGTGGATCGGGTCGAAGGTGCCGCCCATCACGCCGAGGCGCTTCTTCACCGGTTCCGGTCCGCCGGGATTCCCGGCCTGCTCTCCCATGCCGCCACACCTTACGCGACGCCCGTTACGGTGCGGGAACGCCCGGGTGGGGGTTGCCCGCAGACCCGGTGGGGGTTCCCCGCAGACGCGTCAGGGAGCGGCCGGCCGGTGGCCGGACGCTCCCCGGAGAGGTCCGCGGAGCGGGCTCAGCGGTCCCGGTTGAAGCGGGTGGTGATGAAGAGCAGGAGCAGCAGGATGAACAGCGCGGCGCCACCCGTCAGGAGCGGGTTCAGGCTGTCGTGGTTGCCCCCCTCGCCCTCGGCGAGCAGGTTCAGGACGGGGAGTGCGGCGGCAGTGCTCATGGTCGGCGGGACCTTCTCGGCTCGGTGAACGGACCTGGGGGTTGTGCCGGGCCGGTGAGGGCCCACCCGTCATCGTACGGGGGGTTACACGGCAACCGCTCGGCGGCCCACCGCCGCTGACCGGGCGTGAGCGCGCAGGGGCCGGGCCGGGGTCCGCGGGCCTGGTCGGGGCCCGGAAGCCGGGTCCCGGGGGCCTGGCTTCCGGGCCCCGGGCGAGGGCCTGACGCCGGGTCCCGGGGCTAGTTGCCGCGGAAGGCGCGGGCCATCAGCCAGACCAGCAGGCCGATCCCCACGAAGGACGCGATCACGATGATCCGCAGGAAGAGGCCCGGACCGGCCTCGTCGGAGATGGGCGTGGCCAGGCTGACAAGCGTGTCGGTGGACATCTGCGGGGCTCCTCGAACTGCTCGGTACCGCGGCCGGGTCCGGTCTCGGTGGTCCAGGGCATTCAGGGTAAACCGGCCTCACACCGGCGCCGCCCACCGGCCCCCGCGGCGCGGCCGGGGCCGCACGTACGCTGTCGCCCGGGGACGAGTACGCAACCACGGACGTTGCACAGACAGTCGTTTCAGGCGAAGACCAGCGGGGGGCCGGCCAGTGGGCCGCAGCCGCCGTCGACCAGGAGGGTACTCACACCATGACCGACACGACCGCGAAGACCCCGAGCCGCCGCCGCGAGCGTTTCCCCGGGATCTCCACCCGGGCCTGGGAGCACCCGGCGGACCGTTCGGCGCTGGTCGCCCTGCGGCGGCTGTCCGGCTTCGACGACGTCCTCAAGAAGCTCGCCGGCCTGGTCTCCGAGCGCGCGATCCGGCTGATGTTCCTGGCCACCGCGGTGAAGACCTCCGAGCGCCAGTTCCCCGAGCTGTACGACATGGTGCGCGACACCGCCTACGTGCTCGACCTGGAGCAGGTCCCCGACCTGTACGTGGCCCAGGACCCGGCGGTCAACGCGTTCACCATCGGCATCGACACCCCGATCATCGTGGTCACCAGCGGCCTGGTCGAGCTGCTCGACGAGGAGGAGCTGCGCTCGGTCATCGGCCACGAGGTCGGCCACGCGATGTCCGGCCACGCCGTCTACCGGACGATGCTGATGATCCTCACCAACATCGCCACCCGGATCGCCTGGGTGCCGCTCGGCAACCTGGCGATCACGGCCGTCATCACCGCGCTCAAGGAGTGGTTCCGCAAGGCGGAGCTGTCCAGCGACCGGGCCGGCCTGCTCGCCGGGCAGGACCTCCAGGCGTCCATGCGGGCCCTGATGAAGCTGGCCGGCGGCCACAACCTGGCCGAGATGAACGTCGACGCCTTCCTGGAGCAGGCCGAGGAGTACGAGAAGGCCGGCGACCTGCGCGACGGCGTCCTCAAGCTGCTCCAGGTGCTGCCGCAGACCCACCCCTTCGCGGTGGTCCGGGTCGCCCAGCTGAAGAAGTGGGCGGAGAGCGACGAGTACCGCTCGATCATGACGGGCGCCTACCCGCGCCGCGCGGACGACCCCGACACCTCGGTCGGTGAGCAGTGGAAGGCGGCCGCCGACCACTACGCGACCTCGGTGAAGGAGAGCAAGGACCCGCTGATGGGCCTGATCCGGGACGTCGCCGGCGGCGCCGTGACCGTGGGCGGCAAGCTCCGCGACACCTTCACCGGCGCCGGCCGCGGCAGCTCGAACGGCTCCGAGGGCTCGAACGGCTCGAACGGCTCCGACGGCAGGACCGACCGCGACAACAGCTGAGCCCCGGCACCCGGGCCCCGCCCGCCGGCGAACGCCGATGGCCGCCGACGAACGCCGCCGACGGCCGAGGAGCGCCGACGACGGCCGGTGACCCGCCCGGGTCACCGGCCGTCCGCGCGTCCCGGAGCCCTCAGCTCCCCGCCAGCACCCCGCACACCTGCCAGGCCGGGCGCGCGTGGTTGCCGGGATCGACGGCCGCCGGCGGCGTGACCGCCGTGCCCTGCGCCGTGGCCAGGACCGGCTGCAGGTAGCCCGCCATCGAGGTGCCGCAGGGCGCCGGACCGGCCTGGAGCACCGAGTCCACCAGCCGCAGTTGCGCCGACGCCAGGTCGACCCGGTCGAACTGGAAGGTGAGCTGCCGCCGCACCGTCTCCAGGGTGACCGGCGCTCCGGCCGGGGCCCCGGCCGGCTTCAGCGCGTAGACGAAGGTGTGGTCGGTGGTGATCTGCAGCGTCCCGCTGTCCGCCTCGTCGATCCGCATCGCGCCGACCACCTTCACGGTGTCCGAGGCCAGCGCGACCTGCGCCGGGTCGAAGCGGACCATCCAGCCGGTCACCGCGTGGTGGCGGTCGTCCACCGGCTGCGCCACGCCCGTGTCGAACTCCGCCTGCTCGCCCGGCGTGACGAAGGCCCGCACGTCCGCGGTGGCGCCCTGGACCAGGGCGGCCGGGGCCAGCGAGGAGGCGACCAGGTAGCGCTGGACGGTGTCGAGCGCCTTGGTCACCTCGACCCGGCTGAAGTGCTCGGTGGCCGCCCCGGTCGGGGTGTTCAGCCCGACCGTGCCGTCCCCGTACCCGGGTGGCAGCGCCGCGAAGGGGTTCGCCGGGTCGGCGACCGGGTGGACGGCCGAGGCCGGGCTCAATGCGACCAGGCTGACCGTCAGTTGGCTGCCCTCGGGCCGGGCCGGGATCCCCCTCGGCGAGCTGACGCCGAAGTACACCGCGGCCCCGAACGCGAGCAGGATGAGCAGCAGCAGGGCGAGCGCCTGGCGCGGCACGGTGCCCAGCGGGCCGAGCCGCACCCGCTGCCGGGTGGCCTTGCCGAAGGAGCCCGCCAGCCGCTCCCGGGCG
Organism: Kitasatospora sp. NPDC038210; assembly: GCF_055600605.1. Lineage (NCBI taxonomy): Bacteria > Bacillati > Actinomycetota > Actinomycetes > Kitasatosporales > Streptomycetaceae > Kitasatospora > Kitasatospora sp. NPDC038210. Next base: position 222,271 of record NZ_JBVJYK010000012.1, read on the forward strand.
GACAGCTCCTGGATCCGGGCAGCCCGGACGAACGATTCGTCGAAGACGACGGACCGGAATTCGTCCTCGTTGCCGGAACCGCCCTCGGGCGTACCCTCAGGAGGTTCTCGCGGGTCACCCACAACACCAGGGTAGGCGGACACCGGCGCTGCCACGAGGGTCCCCGCGCAGATTCCCGGGGACGCTCCGTGACCACCCGCCCGGGGCGTGCGCCCGTGCGGCGTCCGGCGGCTAGCCCGCCGGTGCGGTGACCACCAACGACGGCTCGGCGGGCGCGGGGCGCGGGTCCACCCCGGCGCTGCTGCTGCCCGACTCCGGTCTGCGGGGCGCGTCCGAGGAACCGCCCACGCCCTGGTAGATCGCCGCGACCGCGACCGCCACCAGGCTCACGCCCATGATCACGGCGAGCACCCAGGCCACCGGCCGGTGCCAGCGCTGCTGGGCCACGTACCGGCCGCGGGCGCGCACCGGGTCGTAGCCGCGCCGCCACCGGCGCCGGCTGCGCCGGTCGGTCGTCCGGCCCGGTCCCGACCAGGGGTCCGGGTAGTGGTGGTCCTCGTCGAGTCCGCTCGGGTACGGGCGCAGCTCCAACGGGAGCCCCTCCCCGGCCGAGACGTCGTAGCCCCAGCCCGGGCCCGCGGTGTCCGGCTCGAACCGGGCCTCGGCGGCGGCGAGTTGCCGCTCCTTGGCAGTCGGCTCGTGCACGGCGGCGGACCGGACGAAGGCCTCATCGAAGACCACGGTGGCGAACTCGTCGTCCGCACCACCGTGGTCGGCGCCGTCGGGGTACGGCAAGCCCCCCACATCCTCAGCCACGGATTCAGCGTATTACCGGCCGGGCGTTTTGTCTGTGGCTCCCGGCAGTTGGTCCGTCACACGTGTGACGGCCGGCTCGCGGGCCGCGGCTCAGCGGGCGTCCGGGTCCCCGCCGACGGTCTGCGTCGCCTCGCCCCGCACGTGCCCGTCACCGGTGACGATGTACTTGGTGCTGGTCAGCTCGGGCAGGCCCATCGGGCCGCGGGCGTGCAGCTTCTGGGTGGAGATGCCGATCTCCGCGCCGAAGCCGAACTCGCCGCCGTCGGTGAAACGGGTGGAGGCGTTGACGGCCACCGTGGTCGAGTCGACCAGCTGGGTGAAGCGCCGGGCGGCGGCCTGCGAGGTGGTGACGATCGCCTCGGTGTGGCCGGAGGACCAGCGGCGGATGTGCGCGACGGCGGCGTCCAGCGAGGGCACCACGGCCGCGGCCAGGTCGTACGAGAGGTACTCGGCGCCCCAGTCCTCGTCGGTCGCGGGCACCACGGTGGCCGGACCGCCCTCGGCGGCCTTGAGCACCGCCTCGTCGCCGTGCACGGTCACCCCGGCCTCGGCCAGGGCGGCCAGCGCGAGCGGCAGGAAGGCGTCCGCGACGTCCTGGTGGACCAGCAGTGTCTCGGCCGCGTTGCAGACGCTGACCCGCTGCGCCTTGGAGTTGAGCAGGATGCCGACGGCCATCGCCAGGTCGGTCTCGGCGTCCACGTACACGTGGCAGTTGCCGGTGCCGGTCTCGATCACCGGGACGGTCGAGCCCTCGACCACGGTGCGGATGAGCGAGGCGCCCCCGCGCGGGATCAGCACGTCGACGAGGCCGCGGGCGCGCATCAGCTCCTGCACGGAGTCGCGGCTCTCCCCCGGCACCAGCTGGACCGCGTCGGCGGGCAGCCCGGCCGCGGCGAGGGCGTCCCGCACCACGGCGACGAGCGCGGTGTTGGAGCGGTAGGCCGAGGCAGAGCCGCGCAGCAGCGCCGCGTTGCCCGACTTGAGGCAGAGCGCGGCGGCGTCGGCGGTGACGTTCGGGCGGGCCTCGTAGATGATGCCGACCACGCCGAGCGGCACCCGCACCTGCCGCACGTCCAGGCCGTTCGGCAGGGTGTAGCCGCGGACGACCTCGCCGACCGGGTCGGGCAGGCCGGCCACGTCGCGCACGTCGGAGGCGATCGCGGCGATCCGCTCCCCGGTGAGGGTCAGCCGGTCGATCACCGACTCGGCGGTCCCGGCCTCGCGGGCCCGGGCGACGTCCTCGGCGTTGGCCGCGACGATCTCCGCGCTGCGGGCCACCAGCGCGTCCGCGATCGCCAGCAGCGCGGCGTCCTTCGCCCTGCGCGGCAGCGGGGCGAGCACGGCGGCCGCCTCCCGGGCTCGGCGCGCTACGGCGAGGACGGGGCTGTCGGCGGTGGCGAGGTCGCTGGTCATGCCGCCAAGGGTAGCGACTGCGCCCGCCCGGGCCGCCCGCGTTCCGCATGGCGAACAGCGGCCGCCCGGGACGGTCCGGTCAGTACGGGTGCACGCCGCCCAGGTGCGGTGGCGGATCGCCGAAGCCCTCCGCCACCCGCTTGTGGTACGTCGCCCGGTCGACCACCTCCAGCCCGACGATCTCCCACGGCGGCAGGTTCGCGGTGACCTTGTGCTCGCCCCAGAGCCGAAGCGCGATCGCCGCTGCGTCGTGCAGGTCCCGGGCCTGCTCCCAGTAGCGGATCTCGGCGTGGTCGGCCGCGTAGCGGGCGGTCAGGAAGAACGAGTGGTCGTGCGCCAGTCTCTCCAGTGAGGCGCGCAGCGAGGACAGCTGGGTGGCCTCCCCGGACACGCTCAGCACCACGTGCCACAGCCGCGCCTGCTCGGGCACGGTGGGCGGCTCCGCGGCGTCCGCGCGCTGGGTCCGCAGCCTGCGCATCCCGGCGGGCCCCTGGGGCGGCCGACCGGCCGGCTCGGCGGGGCCGTCCCCACGTCCGCCGTCGATGCTGGTCAGCCGCCGGCCCGCCGTCCCTCCGGTCAGCGCTGCCTCGCGCCTGCGTTCCACCGGCGGCCTCCTGTTCGGCGATCTCGTGTCGTCCCCACCGCCCCGTCGGCCTCTCGGCCGACCGGTACGGCTGCGCCCCTCCTCGCCCGTGGCCGGGCCGCTCCCGGTACGGAGCGGCCCGCCGTCCGCACTGCGCCGATCGGCCGGCGGCCGGTGCCGGCCCGCCGAGCGGTCAGCCGCGCAGAACGACCAGGTCGTCGCGGTGGACGACCTCGCGCTCGTACGCGGCGCCGAACTCCTGGGCCAGGTCGCGGGTGGACCGGCCGAGCAGGCGGGGCAACTCCCTCGCATCAAAGTTGACCAGTCCGCGAGCCACGATGTGGCCGTTTTCGGCAAGAAGGTCCACCGGATCACCCGCGGCGAAGTCCCCGTCGACCTTGGTGACCCCGGCGGGCAGCAGCGAGGCGCCGCCGGAGACGACCGCTTCGACGGCGCCCGCGTCCAGGTGCAGGGTGCCGCGGGGGCTGCTCGCGTGGGCGAGCCAGAGCATGCGGTCGGAGGTGCGGGCGCCGGTGCGCAGGAAGAGCGTGCCGGTGGGTCGGCCGGCCAGCGCGTCGGCGGCCTGGCTGGCCGCGGTGAGCACCACCGGGATGCCGGCGCCGGTGGCGATCCGGGCCGCCTCGACCTTGGTGACCATGCCGCCGGTGCCGACCCCGGCCTTGCCCGCGCTGCCGATCTCGATGCCATCGAGGTCGTGCGGGCCGCTCACCCGGGCGATCCGGCTGGTGCCGGGGCGGGACGGGTCGCCGTCGTAGAGGCCGTCCACGTCGGAGAGCAGGACGAGCAGGTCGGCCCGGACGAGGTGGGCGACGAGCGCGGCGAGCCGGTCGTTGTCACCGAACTTGATTTCGGCGGTGGCGACGGTGTCGTTCTCGTTGACGATCGGCATCGCGCCCATCGCCAGCAGCTGGTCCAGGGTGCGGTAGGCGTTGCGGTAGTGGGCGCGGCGGCTGGCGTCCTCGGCGGTGAGCAGCACCTGGCCGACCCGGATGCCGTACCGGGCGAAGGAGGCGGTGTACCGGGCGACCAGCAGTCCCTGGCCGACGCTGGCGGCGGCCTGCTGGCGGGCCAGGTCCTTGGGTCGCTTGTCCAGGCCGAGCGGGGCGAGTCCGGCGGCGATGGCACCGGAGGAGACGAGCACGACCTCCGGGGCGTCGGGGCGACTGCGCACCTTGGCGATCGCGTCGACCAGGGCGTCGACGCGGTCGGCGTCCAGGCCGCCGGCCGCCGTGGTGAGTGAGGAGGAGCCGACCTTGACCACGATCCGCCGTGCGGTCAGCACCTCCTCCCGCAGAGAGTCCTCGCTCATCTCGCTGTACGCCCTTCCGGTGTGGTGCGGGTGCGGCGGGCCCGGGCCCGGCCGTCACCCCCGAAATCTACGCGATCCGCGCAGGTCTCCCGCAGGGAGTTTCACCGGCTGGACCCGGGCCGGTCACGGGCCTGCCACAGCCCGTCCGGCAATCCGGATGGCTGGTATGGTCCCTGACCGAAAGCCAGATCGGGGGACGGCTTCTTGCCCGCTGGACCCATTTCGTCTTCGACCCTTGCTGTCACGAGAGGGCGGCGCCGCACTGGGCAGGCCGGCAACGGTTCGCGGTCGCGCGCCCGGGAGAAAAGCGCATCATGCGTTCGTACACCACCAAGCTGACCGTCGCCGCCCTGGCGGCGGCCACCGCGCTGTCGCTCGCGGCCTGCGGCCCGGACAACACCGACCCGGCCGCTCCGACGGGCGGTGCCACCGGCGCCGCTCCGGCGCCGACCACCGGCGATCCGGGCGCCACGACCGGAGGCGCGTCCACCGGGGGTGCCGCCACCGGCGGTGCCACGGCCGGCGGTGCCGCGGCCGGCGGCGCGACCGGCGGTTCGACCGCCGCCCCGTCCGGCGCGGCCACCGGCGGGGCCACGGGCGGAGCCGCCACGGCCGGTGCCGCGGGCGGCGGCGCCGGCAAGCTGCCGCAGGCCGGCACCACGGTGAAGTTCGGCCAGCCGGCCACCGTGGACTTCGCCGACAAGACCTTCAACGCCGCCGCCAAGCTGGAGGTCAACGTCACCGGCATCGCCCCGGGCTCGATCAAGGACCTCCAGGACTCCAAGGCCACCACCGCGGGCCTGGACGGCCGCTCGCTGTTCTACGTCAGCTGGACCATGAAGAACCTGACGGACGCCAAGCTGACCTTCGCCGCCCCGAACTCCAAGTTCCGGGTCTACGACGTCACCGGTGCCACGGCCACCCCCGTCCTCACCTCCGGCACCCCGGTCGCCAAGTGCAACACCCCGAGCTTCTCGGGCGCCACCAAGGGCGTCGAGTTCAAGGGCTGCGACATCATCAGCCTCCCGGCCGGCGCCAACCCGGCGATGGTCGGCTACGGCGACTCCACCGACATCTCCAAGATCCAGGCCGCCTGGACCAAGTGACACCGCGCCACCCCTGAGCACGGGAACGGCCCCCGCCACCTCGACAGGTGGCGGGGGCCGTTCGCGTCAGCCGGTCCGAGCGGGCTCAGTCCTCGTCGTCGTCACCCTCGATGGCGGCCTGGCGGCCGCTGGACAGCGCCTCGAAGGCGAGGAACTCGGCCTCCGCCGCGTCCCGGCCCTTCTGCTTCTCGCGGCGGCGGTCGACCGCCGGGCGGGGCGACTCGAAGCGGTGGTCCTCACCGCGGCGGCCGAGCATCTCGGCGCCGGCGGCCATGGTCGGCTCCCAGTCGAAGACGACGGCGTTCTCGTCCGGGCCGATGATGACGGTGTCGCCCTCGTGCGCCCCGGACTTCCACAGCTGGTCCTCGACGCCGAGGCGGGCCAGCCGGTCGGCGAGGTAGCCGACGGCCTCGTCGTTGGCGAAGTCGGTCTGGCGGACCCAGCGCTCCGGCTTGACGCCGCGGATGCGGTAGGCGCCGTCCTCCTCGGTGATGGTGAAGCCCGCGTCGTCGACGGCCTTGGGCCGCAGCACGATCCGGGTGGACTCCTCGGCCGGCTTGGCGGCGCGCGCCCCGGCGACGATCCCGGCCATCGCGAAGCTCAGCTCGCGCAGGCCCTTGCGGGAGGCGGCGGAAACCTCGAACACCCGGTAGCCGCGCTCCTCCAGGGAGGCGCGGGTCAGGTCCGCGATGTCCTGGCCGTCCGGCACGTCCACCTTGTTGAGCGCGACCAGGCGCGGACGGTCTTCCAGGCCGCCGTACTCGGCGAGCTCGGCCTCGATGGTCTCCAGGTCGGTCAGCGGGTCGCGGCCGGGCTCCAGGGTGGCGCAGTCCAGCACGTGCACCAGCACCGAGCAGCGCTCGACGTGCCGCAGGAACTCCAGGCCCAGGCCGCGGCCCTGGCTGGCGCCCGGGATCAGGCCGGGCACGTCGGCGATGGTGTAGACGGTCTCGCCCGCGGTGACCACGCCCAGGTTGGGGATCAGGGTGGTGAACGGGTAGTCCGCGATCTTCGGCTTGGCGGCGGAGAGCACCGAGATCAGCGAGGACTTGCCGGCGCTCGGGTAGCCCACCAGGGCCACGTCGGCGACGGACTTGAGCTCCATGACGATGTCACGGGCCTCGCCGGGCTCGCCGAGCAGCGCGAAGCCGGGTGCCTTGCGGCGGGCCGAGGCCAGCGCGGCGTTGCCGAGGCCGCCGCGGCCGCCCTGGGCGGCGACGAAGCTGGTGCCGTGCCCGACCAGGTCGGCGAGCACCTCGCCCTTGCGGTCCAGCACCACGGTGCCGTCCGGCACGAGGAGGACGAGGTCCTGGCCGTCGGCGCCGGTGCGGTTGCCGCCCGCGCCCGGCTTGCCGTTGGTGGCCTTGCGCTTGGGCGAGTGGTGGTACTCCAGCAGGGTGGTGACCTGCGAGTCCACGGTGAGGATGACGCTGCCGCCCTCACCGCCGTTGCCGCCGTCCGGGCCGCCGAGCGGCTTGAACTTCTCGCGGTGCACGGAGGCGCAGCCGTGGCCCCCGTTACCCGCGGCGACGTGAAGTTCGACGCGGTCCACGAAGGTGGTCATGGGTGTGCCTCCAGTGCGCGAGAGTCTGCTTCTACCTGCATAAAGCGTGAAGGGTGGACCGGAGAATTCCGGCCCACCCTTCACTGTGAGTCATGCGACTCGGGAGTCCGCTGGGACTCAGGCCTCGACGGCCACGATGTTGACGACCTTGCGGCCGCGACGGTTGCCGAACTGCACGGCACCGGCGGTCAGCGCGAACAGGGTGTCGTCGCCACCGCGACCGACGCCCGCACCCGGGTGGAAGTGGGTGCCACGCTGGCGGACGAGGATCTCGCCGGCCGAGACGACCTGGCCGCCGAAGCGCTTCACGCCGAGGCGCTGGGCGTTCGAGTCACGGCCGTTACGGGTAGAGCTTGCGCCCTTCTTGTGTGCCATATCTCGCTATCCCCTTACTTGCTGACCGAGTCGATGCTGGTGATGCGCACCGCGGTGTGCTTCTGGCGGTGGCCCTGACGACGGCGGTAGCCGGTCTTGTTCTTGTAACGCAGGATGACGATCTTGTCACCCTTGGTCTGGTCGACCACCTCGGCGTGAGCCTTCACGCCGGCCAGGACCCACGGGTCGGAGGTGACGGCGTCACCGTCGACGACGAGGATGGTCGAGAGCTCGACCGAGTCACCCGGCTTGGCCTCGATACGGTCGATCTCCAGCACGTCGCCGACGGCGACCTTGTGCTGGCGGCCGCCTGCGCGAACGATCGCGTACATGCGGTACCTGCTTTCCTTGCTCGGTCGGAACCCCCGACGCCAGCCACCTGGGTACGGACACAGGAGCCTCTCCCCGGCTCTCCGCGCGGACGCGGCGACCTCGGGAAGGTGATGTGCTCGGGAGCATGGCGTAGACACGCCGATGGTCAAGAATACGGACCGGCCGCCCGGGGGGCAAACCGGCCCGTACGGCCCGGGGCGGGATCGCTCCCGCCCCGGGCGTGGGCACTACTCGGCTGCCGTATCACCCTCGGCGGCCGCGGCCTTCTTGGCCGCCGCGCTCGTCCGCTTGGTCGCGGTCTTGCGGGCGGTGGTCTTCTTGGCCGCCGTGGTCGTCTTCTTGGCGGCGGTCTTCTTCGCGGCGGTCTTGCGGGCGGCCCGCTTCTTGGGAGCCGGCGCCTCCTCGGCGGCGGCCTCCTCGGCGGCGGCCTCCGCGACCGGTGCCTCGGCGGCGGGAGCCTCTGCGGCCTCCTCGGCCGGGGCCTCGGCGACCGTGGCCTGCGCGACGACGACCGGCTCCGCGGCGGCTTCCGCGACGGCCGGGGATGCGGCCTCCAGGGCCGCCTCCAGCGCCGCCTCGGCCTTCGCCTGCAGCACCACGATCTCGGCGGTGTCCGGCGAGCCCGCCGGAGCCGTGGCCTTGCGCACCGCACGGCGGCGCGGACGGCCCGCCGGAGCGGCCGGCGGGGCCTGCTCCACGACCTGCTCGACGACGGCCGGAGCCTCGACCTCGGCCTCGGCGCCCGGGACCTCAAGCGCCAGCTGGCCCTCGATCTCCTCGCGCACCGGCTCGCCCGGCAGTTCGGCGATCTCGGCCACCGACTCGGTCACGACGGCCTCGACGACCTGCGCCTCCTCGTGGCCCGCGCCGCCCTTGCCCCGGCGACGGCGCTTGCCGCTGCCGGCCTCGCCCGCCGGGGCGGACGGCGCGTGGACGTGGGCGCTCGGCTGCTCCATGTGGACGATCACACCGCGGCCGTTGCAGTGCACGCAGGCCTCGGAGAAGGACTCCAGCAGGCCCTGGCCGACCCGCTTGCGGGTCATCTGGACCAGGCCCAGCGAGGTGACCTCGGCCACCTGGTGCTTGGTCCGGTCCCGGCCCAGGCACTCCAGCAGACGGCGCAGCACCAGGTCGCGGTTGGACTCCAGCACCATGTCGATGAAGTCGATCACGATGATGCCGCCGAGGTCGCGCAGCCGCAGCTGGCGCACGATCTCCTCGGCCGCCTCGATGTTGTTGCGGGTGACCGTCTCCTCCAGGTTGCCGCCCTGGCCGACGAACTTCCCGGTGTTGACGTCGATGACGACCATCGCCTCGGTGCGGTCGATCACCAGCGAACCGCCGCTGGGCAGCCAGACCTTGCGGTCCAGCGCCTTCATCAACTGCTCGTCGATCCGGTAGGTCGCGAAGACGTCCACCTCGGAGGTCCACCGCTGGAGCCGCTCGGCGAGGTCCGGGGCCACGTTGGAGACGTACTCGTGGATGGTCTTCCACGCCTCGTCGCCGGAGACGATGACCTTGGTGAAGTCCTCGTTGAAGATGTCGCGGACGACCCGGACGGTCATGTCCGGCTCGCCGTACAGCAGCGCCGGGGCGTTGCCGGTCGCGGCCTTCTTCTGGATGTCCTCCCACTGCTGCTGGAGGCGCTGGACGTCGCGGGTCAGCTCCTCCTCGGAGGCGCCCTCGGCGGCGGTGCGCACGATGACGCCCGCGTCGTCCGGGACGATCTTCTTGAGGATCTGCTTCAGGCGGGCGCGCTCGTTCTCCGGCAGCTTGCGCGAGATGCCGGTCATCGAGCCCTCGGGCACGTACACCAGGTAGCGGCCGGGCAGCGAGATCTGGCTGGTCAGGCGCGCGCCCTTGTGGCCGATCGGGTCCTTGGAGACCTGCACCAGCACGGACTGGCCGGACTTCAGCACGGACTCGATCCGGCGCGGGCCGCCGTGGCCGCCCAGCGCACCGAAGTTGACCTCACCGGCGTACAGCACCGCGTTGCGGCCCTTGCCGATGTCGACGAAGGCGGCCTCCATCGACGGCAGCACGTTCTGGACCTTGCCAAGGTAGACGTTGCCGACGTACGAGGTGGCCTGCTCCTTGTTGACGTAGTGCTCGACGAGCACGCCGTCCTCCAGGACGCCGATCTGGGTGCGCTGGCCGTTCTGGCGCACCACCATGACGCGCTCGACCGACTCGCGGCGGGCCAGGAACTCGGCCTCGGTGATGATCGGCACCCGGCGGCGGCCCAGCTCGCGGCCCTCGCGGCGGCGCTGCTTCTTCGCCTCCAGACGGGTCGAGCCCTTGATGGACTGCACCTCGTCCGGGTCGAAGGACGGCTCGGTGGAGCGGCGGCGCGGCTCGCGCACCTTCACGACGGTGCGGACGCCGTCCTCGGTGGTCTCGGCGGCCTCGACGGCGCCGGCCTCACCGCTGCGGCGGCGGCGGCGACGGCGGCGACGGGACGAGGACAGGCCCGCGGCCAGCTCGTCGTCCTCCTCGCCCTCCTCGTCGTCGGCCTCGGCCGGCTCCTCGGCGGAGGGCTGCTCGGCCTCGACGGCCTCGGCGGCCTCGAAGTCCTCGGCCTCGCCACGGCGGCGGCGACGGCCGCCCCGGCGACGACGGCGCGACGGACGGCCGTCGTCCTCCCAGTCGCCCTCGGTCTCCGGACCGGCGGCGGGGGCCTCGACGGCCGGGGCCTCGACCGGAGCGGCGGCGACCGGCGCCTCGGCGACCGGCTTCGCGGCGGCGGGCTTGGCCGCGGGCTTCTCGGCAGCCTGCTTGGCGGCGGCAGCCTTGCGGCGGCCCGGCTCGACCCGGGTGCGGACCCGGCGGCGGCGGCCGACACCGCTGTACTCGTACTCGTCCTCCTCGTGCCCGGCCTCGGCCTCGACCGGGGCCGCGGCCGGAGCCTCGACCGGCGCCGGGGCGGCGGCGGGCTGCTGCGCCGCGGTCGGCGCGACGTAAGGGGCCGGCTCCTGGAAGACCGGGGCCTGGAAGACCGCGGTGGCCGGGCGCACGGCGCGACGGCGCACCCGGTGGTGCGGCTCGGCCTCGGCGGCCGGCGCGGGCGCGGGCTCGGCCACCGGAGCGGCAGCCTCGGCAGCCTCCTCCTCCGGCTCCTCGACAGCGGGCTCCTCGGCCTGCGGCTGCTCGGCGGCCGGCTCCTCGACCGGGGCCTCGACGACCGGCGCGGCCTCGACCACGCGACGGCGGCGGGGGCGGCGGGCCGGAGCGGCGGGGGCCTCCTCGGCCGCCGGCTCGGCGGCGGCGGGGGCCGGGGTCTCGACGGCCGGGGCCGGCGCGGCGGGTGCTTCGGCAGCGGGCGCCTCGGCGGCGGGCGCACCGGCCGGAGCCTCGGCGCGCTTGCGGGTCCGACGGACCCGGGCGGGCTTCTCGGCGACCGGCTCGGCCGGCGTCTCGGCGGCGGCCGCGGCGGCCTGGTCGGCCTCCGGCGCGGTGACCGCGACCGGGCTCGCCTCCGGCGTCCCAGCCGGGGCCTCGGCCCGCTTGCGGGTCCGACGGGCCCGGGCGGGCTTCTCGGCGACCGGCTCGGCGGCCGGCGCCGGAGCGGCCTCGGCCGCGGGCGTCTCGGCCGGCAGGACGGTCTCGGCCGCCTCGGCGGCCGCACCCTGCGGGGTGCCCGCCGGGCGGGAGACCGCGCGGCGGCGGCGGCGCGGCGGCGCGGCGGACGCGCCCTCGCTGCCGGTCGCGGCGGTTTCGTCGTGTTCCGTGGCCGCAGTCTGCTGCGGATCGGTGTTATCGAGCATGCGGGTGGATCTCCCGTCAGGCCCCCGGGCTCCGCATCCGGGCACGGCGCGGCACCGGTGGGCGGCCGGCATCGCGACGATGCTCGGGCCGGACCCATTCACGGTGCCGCCGTGCGGACGCGAGGCCGCACAGGGGCTCGTAGTCTCGCTCGGCGCCCCGCGCTCGGCGGGGTGTCGAAAGTCTTCTGGTCTGACCAGTCTTCTGAGGTTTTCCCAAGCTGCGCCGTCCCCCAACCCCGGGTGGCTCCCGGACCGGGCCCCGGGCCCACCGGCCTTCTTGCCGGCAGGCCCCGGGTGGCAGGCCTGTGCTGCGACGACGCTCGCTCCCCTGGGGAGCCGCGGGAACCCTGGAGGACCGTCGGGCCCAGTGAGGCACTGGACCCGGCCTCCGCCCGCTAGGCGGGCGCGGTAGCGCGCGGCCCGGCGCCCGGCTCCGAGCCGGCCTGGGCCGCGGCGCGGTCGAGCGCCAGCGGGTCGGTCACCGTGCCGGTCCCCTCGTCGAGCGGCCCCTGCGCCAGCCTGGTCACCTCTGCGGGGACCGGCGGCGCCAGGTCGGCCGTCGCACGGAGACCGGACAATACGTCGTCGGGTCGTACGGCGGGTGTGGCGTGTCGTACTACCAGGCGCAGTATCGCACAGGGACGGCCGGTCCGAACATCGCGGTCGGTTCCGGCCGCCGTGTCCGCACCGCCGTCGACCTGGGGCGGGAGGACGTCGAGCGCCGCCACCGCACCGCGCGCGTCGAAGACCCGCACGCCGTTCTTGGTGAGGCGTTCGACCTCGACCCGCTCCTCGGCGAGGAAGCGCGACGCCGCGTCGGCCGCCTCCTGCGGCTCGACGCCGTCGAGCCGGACGAGCCACTCGGAGGCCTCCAGGCGCTCCACGAAGTTCGGCGTCCGCACCTCGACGGCGTCGATCACGTCCAGGCCAGCCGGCAGCGACTCGTCCAGCTGCGCCCGAAGCTGCTCGGGGTCGCGGAGGGCGGCCAGGCCGATCTCCAGGTACTCCGCCTCGCTCGCCACCCCGGTGGGGGCGGCGTTGGCGTAGGAGACCTTCGGGTGCGGGGTGAAGCCGGCCGAGTAGGCCATCGGAACGGCGGACCGGCGCAGGGCGCGCTCGAAGGCGCGCTGGAAGTCGCGGTGGCTGGTGAAGCGGAGCCGGCCGCGCTTGGTGTAGCGGAGACGGATCCGCTGCACCGTCGGCGCGGGCGGCGGACCGTCGGGCGTACGGCGTGCCAGGGTCGCTCAGTCCTTAGTCAGTTGTCCCCGTCCGGCGTGGCGTGTTCCCGCCACTGTCCGGACTCTGTCACCTCAAAGGGTACGCGCCCCGCCGGCCCGCTCGCTCCGCCCCTGGTCAGCCCCTGGTCAGCCCCTGGTCAGCCGGTGGTCAGCCGGTGGTCAGCCGCACACCGCAGACCCCCGGCCGGAAGGTTCCGACCGGGGGCCCGGGGGTGTGGGGACCGTCACTCGCCGACGTCGCCGCCGCCGACCAACGGCTACTTGTTGACGACCGTCAGCGGCAGCAGCTTCTTGCCGGTGGGGCCGATCTGGATGTCGAGGCCGAGCTGCGGGCACACGCCGCAGTCGAAGCACGGCGTCCAGCGGCAGTCGTCGACCTCGACCTCCTCCAGCGCGTCCTGCCAGTCCTCCCAGAGCCAGTCCTTGTCGAGGCCGCTGTCCAGGTGGTCCCAGGGCAGCACCTCCTCGTAGGTGCGCTCGCGGGTGGTGTACCAGTCGACGTCGACGCCGGTGCCGGCCAGGCCCTTCTCGGCGCACGCCATCCAGCGGTCGTACGAGAAGTACTCGCGCCAGCCGTCGAAGCGGCCGCCGTCGTCGTAGACCGCGCGGATGACCGCGCCGACCCGGCGGTCACCGCGGGAGAGCAGGCCCTCGATGATGCCCGGCTTGCCGTCGTGGTAGCGGTAGCCGATGTTCTTGCCGTACTTGCGGTCGCCGCGGATCGAGTCGCGCAGCTTGGCCAGACGGGCGTCGGTGGCCTCGGCGGACAGCTGCGGGGCCCACTGGAACGGGGTGTGCGGCTTGGGCACGAACCCGCCGATGGAGACGGTGCAGCGGATGTCGTTCTGGCCGGTGACCTCGCGGCCCTTCTGGATGACGTTCTTCGCCATCTCGCCGATCTGGAGCACGTCCTCGTCGGTCTCGGTCGGCAGGCCGCACATGAAGTACAGCTTCACCTGGCGCCAGCCGTTGCCGTACGCGGTGGCGACGGTGCGGATCAGGTCCTCCTCCGACACCATCTTGTTGATCACCTTGCGCATGCGCTCGCTGCCGCCCTCGGGGGCGAAGGTGAGGCCCGAGCGGCGCCCGTTGCGGGACAGCTCGTTGGCGAGGTCGATGTTGAAGGCGTCGACGCGGGTGGACGGCAGCGACAGGCCGATCTTGTCCTCGGTGTAGCGGTCCGCCAGGCCCTTGGCGATGTCACCGATCTCGGTGTGGTCGGCGCTGGACAGCGACAGCAGGCCGACCTCCTCGAAGCCGGTCGCCTTCAGCCCGCGCTCGACCATCTCGCCGATGCCGGTGATGCTTCGCTCCCGCACGGGGCGCGTGATCATGCCGGCCTGGCAGAAGCGGCAGCCGCGGGTGCAGCCGCGGAAGATCTCCACGGACATCCGCTCGTGCACCGTCTCCGCGAGCGGGACCAGCGGCTGCTTCGGGTACGGCCACTCGTCCAGGTCCATCACGGTGTGCTTGGACACCCGCCACGGCACGCCCGGGGCGTTCGGCACGACGCGGCCGATCCGGCCGTCGGCCAGGTACTCCACGTCGTAGAACCTGGGGACGTACACGCCACCGGTGCGGGCCAGCCGCAGCAGCACCTCGTCGCGCCCGCCCGGGCGGCCCTCGGCCTTCCAGGCGCGGATGATCTCGGTGATGTCGAGTACGGCCTGCTCGCCGTCACCGACCACCGCCGCGTCCAGGAAGTCCGCGATCGGCTCCGGGTTGAAGGCCGCGTGGCCGCCGGCCAGGACGATCGGGTCCTCGTCGGTGCGGTCCTTGGCCTCCAGCGGGATGCCGGCCAGGTCGAGCGCGGTGAGCATGTTCGTGTAGCCGAGCTCGGTGGAGAACGACAGGCCGAACACGTCGAAGGCCTTCACCGGACGGTGGGCGTCCACGGTGAACTGCGGGACGTCGTGCTCGCGCATCAGCGCTTCGAGGTCCGGCCAGACGCTGTAGGTGCGCTCGGCGAGCACGCCCTCGCGCTCGTTCAGCACCTCGTAGAGGATCATGACGCCCTGGTTGGGCAGCCCGACCTCGTAGGCGTCGGGGTACATCAGCGCCCAGCGGACGTCGCAGGCGTCCCAGTCCTTGACGGTCGAGTTGAGCTCGCCGCCGACGTACTGGATCGGCTTCTGGACGTGCGGGAGGAGGGCCTCCAGGCGTGGGAAGACCGATTCGACAGTCATGTACTAGGAACCCTTACGACGTGATTCGGTGCCGCGAGTCGGCACGGGAGGGGTGACCCTCAAGGGTAGCCCAATCCGGGGATCGGGCCGTCTGCCCCGGAGCACGGGCCCTCCGCGCTCCGGCGCGACCCCGCCCTTGGGCGCCCGCCCCGGCACGCGCAGTGCGCGCCCGCCGCCCGGCGCCGTCCGCCGTTGACACGCCCGGAGGGCCCGTGCGGTACTGACAGGGCTCCGCCAAGAACCCCTGTGCCCCTTCCGGACAAGGGAGTTGGGTCGTACGCTCGGCCCTCGTCGGAGTTCCCCCGGCGCTGCCCTCTCCCTCCCCCCGCACACGGCCCAGTCCACCCTCACCAGGCCCGTCCCGTGTCCGCCCGGCCGCCGTCCCCGGCCCGCGGTGCCCCGTCCCCCGCCCGCACCCCGTGCGCGGCGGCGCACCGGCGTTCCCGCGCTCCGGCGGCCGTGCGAGCCGTGCGACCGGCGCAAGGAGAACCATGACCGACACCGGTCGGCGGATCCGCCCCCTCCGGACCCTCGACGCCCGGCCGGCCCGCTACCCCACGCCGGCCCAGGCCGAGTGCGCCGCCCGGCGGCTCGCCCTGCGCCACCCGGACCGCTGCCGGCTGCGCGAGGTGGGCCGCTCCCGGGCCGGGCGACCGCTGCTGCTGCTCTCGGTCGACCGCGGCCCGCGCGCCGTCCTCGTGGTCGGCGGCCCGCACCCCAACGAGCCGGTCGGCACCGCCGGGGCGGTCCGGCTGGCCGAGCTGCTGCTGGACCGCCCCGCCCGCCCCGGCCTCTCCTGGCACCTGCTGCTCTGCCTCGACCCGGACGGCGCCGCGCTCAACGCCGGCTGGCTGGACGGCCCGCTCACCATGCGCCGCCACTACGAGCACTTCTTCCGCCCGGCCTTCGAGGAGCAGCCCGAACTGCTGCCCGCCCCCGGCACGGGCCGCCCGCCGATGCCGGAGAGCCTGGCGCTGACCGACCTCATCGACGAGCTGCGCCCGTTCCTGCAGTGCTCGCTGCACGGGGTGGACTTCGGCGGCGCCTTCGTCCAGCTCACCGGCCCGGTGCCCGGACTGTCCGAGCGCTTCGCCCGCTCCGCCGAACGGGCCGGCCTCCCGCTCGACGTGGACTCCTACGACGCGATCGGCTGGGCCAGCCCCGCCCCCGGCACCTACCTGATGCCGGCCCCGGACAGCGCCGGGGTCTCCCGGGCGCTGCCGGACGAGCCCGAGCTGTCCACCTGGGCCTACGCCGCCCGGCTCGGCGCCGTCACCGCCGTACTGGAGGTCCCGATGTGGGCCGTGGACGCGGTCGGTGACGCCCGCCCCCATCCGGCCGGGCCGCAGGCCCTCACCGCCGCCGCCCGTGACCTCACCGCGCGCGCCGAGGAGCTCACCGCCCTGCTCGCCCGCGTCCCCGCGCACGGCCACGAGGCGTACGGCCCGTTGCTGCGCACCGCCGAGTTCAGCCTGGCGGTGGCGCCGCGGGTGGCGCAGGAGTGGCTGGAGCGCTGGCGTCCCGAGCCGCTCTCCTGCTCGCGGGTGACGACCGCCGGACTGGTGGCGGCCCGGCTGCCGTTGCGGGCGGGGTCGATCCTGCTGCGCCTGCTGGCGGACGCCCGGGGCCCGGGCGCGGAGGCGGCCCGCGAGCGTGCCCGCGCCGTGGTCGCCGACAGCCTGGACCGGCTGCGCCACCGCTTCGGGGCCCGCTGGGTGCCGGTGCAGGAGCAGCTGGCGCACCAGTCGCGGGCCGTCCTCACGGCCGCCGACTGCCTGCTCCAGACGCCCTGAGGCACCGCCGACCGCCGTCGGCCGCCCTCACGGCCACCCCGATCGCCGCCGAGCGCCGTGCCGGCAGACGAAGGGCAAGGTGAAGGACAGGACGAAGGGCCGGCCCGGGAGTCCCCGGACCGGCCCCGCCGTGCACCCGCTCAGGCCGCTATCGGCCGTTGGCTGCGAACCGCCTGGAGCAGCCCGACGGCCATCCAGTTCGCGAACATCGAGGACCCGCCGTACGAGACGAACGGCAGCGGGATGCCCGCGACCGGCATGATGCCCAGGCACATCCCTATGTTCTCGAACGCCTGGAAGGCCAGCCAGGCGATGATCCCCGCCGCCACGATCGTGCCGTACAGGTCGGTCGCCTGCCGGGCGATCCGGCAGGCCCGCCACAGCACCACGCCGACCAGCAGGATGATCGCCAGCGCGCCGACGAAGCCCAGTTCCTCACCGGCGACGGTGAACACGAAGTCGGTCTGCTGCTCCGGCACGAACTGCCCGGTGGTCTGCGTCCCGTGGAACAGGCCCTTGCCGGTCAGCCCGCCCGAGCCGATCGCGATCCGGGCCTGCGCGGTGTTGTAGCCCACGCCGTTCGGGTCCAGCTGCGGGTTGGCGAAGGCGGCGAAGCGGTCGATCTGGTACTTGCTCAGCAGCCCGAACTTCCAGATCGCGACGCACCCGGCGGCGCCTGCCACCAGCAGTCCGAGGACCCAGCGGTTCGCCGCCCCGGATCCGAGCAGGATGCCCAGCACGATCGCGGCCATCACCATCACCGAGCCGGCGTCCGGCATCAGCAGCACTATGCCCATCGGCACCCCGGCCCAGAGCAGGCCGCGGAACACGGCCCGGTGCGAGGGGAACTCCCGCTCCCCCGCGTCCACCTGGTCCGACAGCACGACCGCCATCGCCAGGACGATCGCGAGCTTCGCGAACTCGGCGGGCTGGATGGAGAAGCCGCCGCCGAGCTGGATCCACGAGTGCGCGCCGTTGATGGTCGAGCCCAGCGGGCTGAGCGTCGCCAGCAGCAGCACGAGCACGCCGACGTACAGGAACGGCACGATGGTGCGGAAGCGGCGACTCCCTATCGCTATCACCACGGAGCACAGCACCAGGCCGACCACGAAGTTCGTCAGGTGCCGGTACAGGAAGTACTGCGGGTCCCCGTGGGTGAGCGAGTCGCGTCCGCGGGTGGCCGACCAGACCAGCAGCGAGCTGCCGGCCGAGAGGGCCAGCGCGGCCAGCAGCAGTATCCAGTCCAGCCGCCAGAGCGTGGAGTCCTTGGCGAGGGCCTTGGAGACCCCGTTGCGCTGCGGAGCGAGCCGCAGCTGCCGGTAGGAGCCGTAGGAGGTCATGCCCGTCCCCTTCCCGGGCCGCGGCCGGGTTCGAGCGCGGCGTCGGCCGCGGCGTACGACGCCGGGCGGTCGGTCGGCGGTGCCTGGTCGAGGTAGGCCGCCGCGGGGGCCGGGTCGGCCTGTGCCGGGTCGAGCAGCGTCGGCAGCGGCGCGGAGACCGTGGCGGAGGCCGGGACCGGCGCGGAGGCCGACGCGGCGGGCACGGCGGGCAGGGTGGCCGGGGCCACCGGGCCGCCGACGGCCGGGGTCGTACCGGCGGTGAAGGCGGCCGGCTTGATGATCGCGGTGCCGTCCGGGTTGAACTTCGGCAGCTCGCCCTGCGGCGCGGGCAGCAGCGCCTTGCCGTTGTCGACGTTGCCCTTGTCGTCCACGCCGTACAGCGCCTGGTAGATCCGGCGGACGGCGTCGCCGGAGCCGCCGGAGCCGGTGCCGCCCTGGCTTATCGTCATGACGATCGCGTAGTCCTTGCTGTACGTGGTCAGCCAGGAGGTGGTCTGCTTGCCCTCGACCTCGGCGGTGCCGGTCTTGGCGTGCAGCGCGATCTTGTCCTGCGGCCAGCCCGCCCCGGCGAACTTCCAGGCGGCGGTGCCGCTGGTGATGACGCCGGCGGTGGCCTGGTCGATGTAGCTGAGCAGCTTCTGGTCGCCGGGGAACTTGGCGTCCGCCTGCGGGGCGATCTCGCGCACGAGCTCCCCGCCCGGGCTTATCACCGCCTTGGCGATGGTCGGCCGGTAGAACGTGCCGCCGTTGGCCAGCGCCGAGTAGATCCGGGCCATCTGGACCGGGGTGACGAGCGTGTCGCCCTGGCCGATCGCGAAGTTGACGGCGTCACCGGCGCGCATCTGGTAGCCGTCGACGCAGTTCTCCTTGGCGATCTGGTCGGAGAAGCTGTTGCCGCCCTTCTTCGCCTGGGCGCACCAGGCGTCCTTGTTGTTGTCGAAGAAGGACTGCTTCCACTGCCGGTCCGGAACGCGGCCGGTCACCTCGGCCGGCAGGTCGATGCCGGTCTTGGCGCCGAGGCCGAACTCGTGGGCGGTCTTGAAGAACCAGTCGGCCGGGTCCTTCTTCGGCTTGATGCCGCCGTCCTTCAGCCACTGGTCGTTCGCCAGGCCGTAGAAGACGGTGTCGCAGGAGACTTCGAGCGCCTTCTCCAGGGTGATGGAGCCGAAGCTCTCGCTCTCGAAGTTCTTGAACTCGCGGCCGCCGATGGTCATGCTCTTCGGGCACGGGTAGGTGCCGTCCAGCGGGTAGCCGGCCTGCACGGCGGCGGTGGTGGAGATGACCTTGAAGGTCGAACCGGGGGCGGACTGACCCTGTATGGCGCGGTTCAGCAGCGGGAAGTTGGAGTCCTTGCTGGTCAGCGACTGGTAGTCCTTGCCGCTGATGCCGCCCACCCAGAGGTTCGGGTCGTAGGTCGGGGCGCTCGCCATGGCGATGATCCGGCCGGTGTGCACGTCCATCACGACGGCGGCGCCGGAGTCGGCCTCGTAGTTGCGGTTGGTGACCTTGTCGAAGGTGTTCCGGGCGTCCGACATGGCCTGGGCCAGGTTGTCCTCGACGACCTTCTGCACCCGGGCGTCGATGCTGGTGACCAGGTTGTCGCCGGTCTTCGGGGCGACGGCGCCGGCGGTGCCGATCACCCGGCCGAGGTTGTCCACCTCCAGCTTGGTGATGCCGGCGGTGCCGCGCAGGTCGCGGTCGTACACCGACTCCAGGCCGGCCCGGCCGATCTGGTCGGCCGGCAGGTAGCGGTCCAGGCCGCTCTTGTCGGCGGTCTTGCTGACCTCGTCGTCGGTGACCGGCGAGAGGTAGCCGAGCACCTGGGCCATGTTGGCGCCCTCGGCGCCGGTGTAGCGGCGCACGGCGGTGGGCTGCGCGGTGATCCCGGGGAAGTCCTCGCGGCGCTCCATTATCTGCATCGCCTGCTGGGTGGTCGCTTCCTTGGTGACCGGGATCGGCTGGTAGGGCGAGCCGTTCCAGCAGGGCTGCGGGGTCTTGGCGTCGCAGAGCCGGACCTTCTCCTGCACGTCCTTGGCGGGCATCCCCAGGACCTCGGCCAGCCGGGCCAGCACCGCCTTGCCGCCGTCCTTCTGCTGCAGCAGGGAGGTGCGGCTGACCGAGACCACCAGCCGGGTCTCGTTGCCGGCCAGCACCCGCCCGGAGGCGTCCAGGATCTCGCCGCGGACGGCCGGTTCGACCACCTCGCGGATGTGGTTGCCGGTCGCCTTGGCGGTGTACTCCTTGGCGTTGCGGATCTGCAGGTACCACAGCCGCCCGCCGAGGGTGGCGAGCAGCGACAGCACCAGGATCTGCAGCACCACCAGACGGATCGTCACCCGCCGGGTGCGGCCGGTCTCGGGGATGTTGCTCACGTCTCGTGCGCTCCAGGATGCGGGGGAGGTCGGGAGGTCGGGGCCGGGCCGGTTACGGGCGGCGGGCGAAGCCGGGTACGCGCCGCTTCTTGTAGGAGGGGCCGGAGGAGACCTCGCGGGTGGTGCGGTAGCGGGCCAGCGTGCCCAGGCCCGGGCCGCCCTGGTCGTCGTCGGCGGCGGCCACCGGGTCGCGCCCGAAGCGGCGGCCGAGCAGCATCACCAGCGGCACCACGAACGGCGCCAGCAGCAGGTCGTACAGCAGGGCGCTGATCACCAGGCCGCCGAGCCCGACGTGCCGGGCGGCGGTGTCGCCGACCAGGGCGCCGACCAGGGCGTACAGCAGGGTGGAGGCGACCGCGGCGGCGCCCACCACCAGGAGCGCGCTGGAGACGGAGCGCTGGCGGCCGTGCTCGGGGCGCAGCAGTCCGGCGGCGTAGCCCATCAGGCAGAGCACCAGTGCGTAGCGGCCGATGGCGTGGTCGGACGGCGGCGCGAGGTCGGCCAGCAGACCGCCCGCGAAGCCGACGAGGCAGCCGCCGGTGGGTCCGTAGACCATGGCGAGGCCGACCACGACGAGCAGCAGTATGTCCGGGGTGGCTCCCGGGAGCTGGAGCCGGCCGAAGACGCTGACCTGGAGGATCAGGCCGAAGAGGATCAGGCCGACGGAGACGGGGATGCGGGCGAGGCGCATGGCTCAGTTCCCCCCATTGGGCTTGGCGGGCGGGGCGGCGGGCGCGGTGGCCGGGGCCTGGCCCGGGGCGGGCGCGGCGGGGGCCGGCGGCAGCACGGCGTCGCGCGGGTCGGCGCGCGGCGGTACGACCACGACACCGACGAGGTCCAGCCGGGTGAACTGGACGAAGGGCTCGACCAGGACGGTCTTGGTGAGCTGGCCCGCGTTGGCCTGGACCTCGGTGACCTTGCCGATGGGGACGCCGGGTACGAACGGGCGGCCGCTCTGCGAGCCGAAGGTGACCAGCCGGTCGCCGGGCTTGACCTGGGCCTTGCCGTTGAGCAGGGAGACCTTCATGGGGCTGTCGCCGCCGCCGGAGGCGAAGCCGATCTCGCCGGTGCCCTCCAGGCGGGTGCCGGCCGAGAAGCCGGGGTCGGAGGCGAGCAGCACGGTGGCGGTGGTCGGGCCGACGGTGGTGATCCGGCCGACCAGGCCCTGACCGTTGATCACGGTCATGTCGCGGGTGAGGCCGTCGTCGCTGCCGGCGTCGATGGTGATGGTCCAGGAGAAGCCCTGGGCCGGGCCGATCGCGATGACCTGGGCGGCCTTGACGGTGTATCCGCCGGCGCCCGCGGTGCGCAGCAGGTCGTCGAGTTGCTTGGTGCGCCCGGCGGCCATGTCGGAGGAGGCGAGCTTCTGCCGCAGTTCGGTGTTCTCGCGGGCGAGCTGGTCGGTGCGGCCGCTGTTGGTGGCGGCGTCCCGGAAGGCCCGGACGGTGTCGGCGACGGGGTCGACGACGGTGGCGGCGCCGCGTTCGACGGGGCCGAGGACGCCGGCGGCCGCGTGCCGGGCCGGGCCGAGCGGGGAGTCCTCACCGCCCTTGATGTCGACGGTGATCAGCGCGAAGGCGACGGCCACCAGCAGGATGAGCAGCAGCCGGCTCTCTCGTGTGTCCCTCACGGTGCTGGTACTGCCCCTTCGTACCTGGCGGCCGCCCGGGGCCGTGGGGCCCGGGCGGCGGCCCGTTCAGTCGTGTCGGATGTCGTGGTGCGTGGTGCTAACGGCGCGGCTGAGCGTCGAGTACCTGCTGGAGCGCCTCGAATTCCTCGACGCACTTGCCGGAGCCGAGCGCGACGGAGTCGAGCGGGTTCTCGGCGATGTGGATCGGCATGCCGGTCTCGCGGCGCAGTCGCTCGTCGAGGCCGCGGAGCAGGGCGCCGCCGCCGGTGAGCACGATGCCGCGGTCCATGACGTCGCCGGCCAGCTCGGGCGGGCACTGGTCGAGGGTGGTCTTGACCGCGTCGATGATCGAGTTGACCGGCTCGTCGATGGCCTCGCGGACCTCGGCGGCGGAGATGACGACGGTCTTGGGCAGGCCGCTGACGAGGTCGCGGCCGCGGATCTCGGCGTGCTCGTCCTTCTCGCCCTCCAGGCCGAAGGCGCTGCCGATGCTCATCTTGATCTGCTCGGCGCTGCGCTCGCCGAGGAGGAGCGAGTACTCCTTCTTGATGTGCTGGACGATCGCGTTGTCGAGCTCGTCGCCGGCCACCCGGATGGACTGGGCGGTGACGATGCCGCCGAGGGAGATGACCGCGACCTCGGTGGTGCCGCCGCCGATGTCGACGACCATGTTGCCGGTGGCCTCGTGGACGGGCAGGCCGGCGCCGATGGCGGCGGCCATGGGCTCCTCGATGATGTGCACCTGGCGGGCGCCGGCCTGCGAGGAGGCCTCGATGACGGCGCGGCGCTCGACGCCGGTGATGCCGGAGGGCACGCAGACGACGACGCGCGGGCGGGCGAGGTAGCGGCGGCGGTGGATCTTGAGGATGAAGTACCGCAGCATCCGCTCGGTGATCTCGAAGTCGGCGATGACGCCGTCCTTGAGCGGGCGGATGGCGACGATGTTGCCGGGGGTGCGGCCGATCATCTTCTTGGCCTCGGCGCCGACGGCGAGGATGCCGCCGGTGTTGGTGTTCACCGCGACGACCGACGGCTCGTTCAGGACGATGCCCTTGCCCCTGACGTACACCAGCGTGTTGGCAGTTCCGAGGTCGATCGCCAAGTCGCGGCCGATGAACGACAGGTTGCTCGCCATGGGGTGTGGGTGCCTTCCCGGGCTCGGAGTTCATGGTGGGTGGACGACTGCGTGCGCCCACGCTTGGGCGGAGACCAGCTGAGCTGCCTTACCGGGCCCGTGAGTCGCGTCCATCGTAGTCACGCCGCGCGGTACGGACGTCGAGGTGGGGCATAGCGTCCATTGTCCGGAGCGTGATCGCTTCTCCGAGGATTGGGACGCCGTGTCGGCAACCCCAGTTCCCTATTTCACGATAAGAATGCCCCGGCCGGGCCAATGGTCCCGACCGGGGCAGTCCCTAGGTCCTCCGGGCGTGTCGCCCGGCCCGGCTCAGGCGTGCGCCGGGAAGAAGATCTTGATCTCGCGCTCGGCGGACTCCGGGGAGTCGGAGGCGTGGATCAGGTTCTCGCGGGTGATCGTCGCGTAGTCGCCGCGGATGGTGCCGGCCCCGGCCTCCAGCGGGTTGGTGGCGCCGGCCAGCATGCGGATGCCGGGCACGACCTCCTCGCCCTCGACGATCAGCGCGATCGACGGGCCGGAGGTCATGAACTCCAGCAGCGGCTCGTAGAACGGGCGGCCGACGTGCTCCGCGTAGTGCAGTTCCAGCGTCGCCCGGTCGAAGGTGCGCAGCTCGACGGCGGCGAGCTTCCAGCCGGCCTTGCGCTCGATGCGGCTGATGATCTCGCCCGCCAGGCCGCGGCGGACGGCGTCGGGCTTGAGCAGGACGAGAGTGCGCTGGGACACGGTGCGTCTCCTGGGGAATCGGTTCGGCAGACAGTCGGGTCGACGCGGGGGCCGACACGGCAGAGGTTACCTTGCGTACACGGCGTGTCGGTGCGCCAGTCCTCCCGCTCAGGCCTGTACGGCGGCGGCCTCGATGGCGGCGGCGCGGGCGGCCTTGAAGTCGTCCACCTTGCGGCCGTAGTGCACCGAGCACCACCACAGGCCGGCGAAGACGACGCCGAGGCCGAACATGGTCGGCAGGACGAAGCCGCTGGCGATCAGGCCGATCTGCAGCGCCCAGCCGATCTGCACCGCGCCGGGGCGGTTGATCATGCCGCAGAGCACGATGCACAGGGCCATCGCGACGCCGCTGACCGTCCAGATCTCCCCGTTGGAGACGTCGGTGAGCCGCATCGCGACCAGGGCCGCGAACATGATCAGCAGCGCTTCGCCGATCAGTGTCGAGGAGCAGAGCGTCCTCATGTTCACTTCCTCCCGAGCAGCAGGCGGGCCTCGCCCACCGTGATGACCGAACCGGTGACCAGGACCCCGGCGCCGCCGAGGTCGCCCTCCTCCTCGGCGAGGGTGACGGCGGCGGCGATGGCGTCGTCGAGGCGGGGCTCGACCTGGACGCGGTCCTCGCCGAAGACCTCGACGGCGAGGGCGGCGAGCTCGTCGACGTCCATCGCGCGGTGCGTGGAGTTCTGGGTGATGACGACCTCGGCCAGGATCGGCTCGAAGGCCTCCAGCACGCCGGCCACGTCCTTGTCGCCGGAGGTGCCGATCACGCCGACGAGCCGGGTGAAGCCGAAGGACTCGGTGAGCGCGGCGACGGTGGCGCGGGCGCCGTGCGGGTTGTGCGCGGCGTCCAGGACGATCGTGGGGCTGCGGCGGACGACCTCCAGGCGGCCCGGCGAGGAGACGCCGGAGAAGGCCTGGCGGATCTTGTCGACGTCGAGCTGCCCGCCGCGGGCGCCGCCGACGCCGAAGAAGGCCTCGACCGCGGCCAGTGCGAGCGCCGCGTTGTGCGCCTGGTGCTCGCCGTGGAGCGGGATGAAGACGTCCTCGTACTCCTCGCCGCCGAGTCCACGCAGCGTCACCAGCTGGCCGCCTACGGCGAGTTCGCGGCGGATCACGCCGAACTCCATGCCCTCGCGGGCGACGGTGGCGTCGACCTCGACGGCGTGGCGCAGGATGGTCTGGGCGGCGTCCAGCTGCTGCTGGGCGACGACGGCGACGGCGCCGGACTTGATGATCCCGGACTTCTCGACGGCGATCTCGCCGGTGGTCTCGCCGAGCTTGTCGGTGTGGTCGAGGCCGATCGGGGTGATCACGGCGACGGAGGCGTCGATGACGTTGGTGGCGTCCCAGGAGCCGCCCATGCCGACCTCGACCACGGCGACGTCCACCGGCGCGTCGGCGAAGGCGGCGTACGCCATGCCGGTCAGCACCTCGAAGAAGGACATCGGCACCGGCTGCGCCGCGTCGACCATCCGCACGTAGGGCTCGATGTCGCGGTAGACCTCGACGAAGCGCTCGGGGCTGATCGGGGCGCCGTCCAGGCTGATCCGCTCGGTGACGGACTCCACGTGCGGGCTGGTGTAGCGGCCGGTGCGCAGCTCGAAGGTGTTGAGCAGCTGCTCGATCATCCGGGCGGTGGAGGTCTTGCCGTTGGTGCCGGTGATGTGGATGGAGGGGAAGGACCGCTGGGGCTGGCCCAGGATGTCCATCAGCGCCTCGATGCGGTCGAGCGAGGGCTCCAGTTTGTTCTCCGGCCAGCGCTCGGAGAGTTCCACCTCGACGTCCCGCAGGGCGTCGCCGGTGCCGCCGTCGGCGGGGCGGATGGTGTACGGGTTCGGGTCGGCCTTGTCGCTCACGACCACAGTCTACGGAGCGCTGGCGGGGGTTCCTCACAGGGTGAGGGCAGGGGTGAGAACGACCACTTTGTCCAGTCTTTGCCTGTCGCTTCCAGTTTGATCCCTTTACTATCTATTTAGCGAATCTGACCCGCAATGAAGCATCGATTCGCAGCCGATAGGAGCCGCCAGCCTTTGATCGCGAGGAGCACTGCGCCATGCCCGACGCCCTGCACGACTGGATCACGCTTCGCCAGGACGCCGTCGTCTGGGTCGCCGGACTGATCTCCCTGGCCCTCGTGGCCTACATGGCGCTCGTCTTCGGACGCTTCCTCGTGTACTGGGCCGGCTCCCGCCACGCGTACCTGCGCAACCGGCCCGCCGAGCCCGGCGACCCCGCCGCCTTCCGGTGGCACCTGGTGATCCCCTGCCGCGACGAGGAGGCCGTGGTCACCCAGACCCTGGACGGCCTGCGGGCCGCTGCGCCCGAAGCCCACCTGTGGGTGATCGACGACGACAGCGAGGACGCCACCCGCGAACTGGTGCTCGCCTCGGCCGCCCGCGACCCGCGCGTCCACCTCGTCCAGCGCCGCCGCCCACACGCCCGGATCGGCAAGGGCGCCGCCCTCAACGCCGCCTACCGGGAGATCTCAGCCTGGCTCCCCGAGGACACCGACCGCTCCCGCGTGGTGATCGGCGTGGTCGACGCCGACGGGCAGCTCGACCCGGGCACCCTCGCGCAGGTCTGCAACGACAAGGCCCTCGGCCGCCCCGACACCGGCGCCGTCCAGATCGGCGTCCGGATGCGCAACGCCGACGACGAACGCCCGCTGCCCGGGCGCGGACGCACCGCCAACGCCCTCGCCCGCGCGCTGGTGCGGATGCAGGACGTCGAGTTCCAGGCCAACAACGCCGGCATGCAGCTGCTGCGCCGGCGCACCGGCAGCGTCGGCCTCGGCGGCAACGGCCAGTTCGTCCGGCTCGCCGCCCTCGACTCGCTGACCGTCGAGGAGGGCCGCGCCGGACGCCCCTGGCCCGAGCGCGCACTGCTGGAGGACTACGAGTCCGGCCTGGACCTGCGCCTGGCCGGCTGGCGGCTCACCCACGTCACCGAGACCCAGGTCTCCCAGGAGGGCCTGGTCTCGCCGCGCCGCTTCCTCACCCAGCGCACCCGCTGGGCCCAGGGCAACATGCAGTGCCTGCGCTACACCGGCCGGGTCCTGCGCTCCCCGCACTACACCCTGGCCGGCAAGGCCGAGGTGATGTACACCTTCCTGCAACCCGTGGTCTGCGTGCTGCTGGTGCTGCTGTTCCCGCTCTCGCTCGGGATCACCGCCGCCGGGCTGGTGCTCTTCCCCGCCGAGACCGCCGCCTTCCAGCTCAGGTTCGGGCCGTGGATGCTGCTGGTCCTCGTGCTCGCCACGCTGCCGATGGTGTTCTGGGGCCTCGCCTACCGCAAGGCCGTCCACCCCGACCGCAGCCGGCTCACCGGCCTCCTCTGGGGCGTCCTGGTCTGGCTCTACGCCTACCACCTCTTCGTGGTCGCCGCCCGGGCCGCCGTCCGGCTGCTGCTCGGCCGCAACGGCTGGGCCAAGACCCGCCGCAACGCCGAGAAGGTCGCCGCCGGCGCCCCCACCGCGCTCGAATCCTGAGCCGCCCCTCCCCCGCGCTTCCTCCCCACGCCCCCACCGGAGCCCCCGCATGAGCACGTGCCTGCCCCCGTCCAGCGTCGCCGTCGTCCTCGGGACCCGCCCCGAGCTGGTCAAGCTCGCCCCGCTGATCCACGAACTCGGCGACGCCACCCGGCTGGTGCACACCGGCCAGCACTGGGACGAGGCGATGTCCGGCCGCTTCCTGCGCGACCTGGGCCTGCCCCGGCCCGAGCTGCTCACCGGCGTCGGCGGCCGCCCCCGGGCCGGCCAGATCGCCCAGTCCCTGGGCCAGCTGGACGCCGCCTTCGCCGAGGACCGCCCCGCCGCCGTGGTCGTCCAGGGCGACACCAACGCCACCCTCGCCGGGGCGCTGGCCGCCAACGCCCGGGAGATCCCGCTGGTCCACGTCGAGGCCGGGCTGCGCAGCTTCGACCGGGCGATGCCCGAGGAGCACAACCGGGTGATGGTCGACCACGTCTCCGACCTGCTCTGCGCCGCCACCGACGACAACGTCGCCAACCTGCGCGCCGAGTCGCTGGCCGAGGACCGGATCGAGCTCACCGGCAACACCGTCGTCGAGGTGGTCCGCCGTCGGCTGCCGGACGCCGCCGCCCGCGCCGCGCTGCTCGCCGCGCACGGAATGCGCCCGGACGGGTACGTCCTGGCCACCGTGCACCGCCCGGAGAACACCGACACCGCCGGGGCGCTCGGCGCCGTGCTCGCCGAGCTGGACCGGATCGCCCGGGCCGGCACCCCGGTGCTGTTCCCGATGCACCCGCGCACCAGGGCCGCCGTCGAGCGCTTCGGCCTGGAGGGCCTGCTGGAGCGGCTGGCCGTCACCGGCCCGGTCGGCTACGGCGACTTCCTGGGCCTGGCGAGCCGTGCGGCGCTGCTGGTCTCCGACTCCGGCGGCGTGCAGGAGGAGTGCACCGTGCTCGGCCGGCCGCTGCTGGTGGTGCGCCGCTCCACCGAGCGCCCGGAGGCGGTGGCGGCCGGCTTCGCCGCACTGGTGCGGCCCGGCGAGGAGCTGGGCGAGCTGGCCCGCGCCTGGCTCTCCGACACCCCCGAGCGCCTCGCCCGGCTCACGGCCACCCCGAGCCCGTACGGCGACGGCCTCGCCTCCGCCCGGATCGCCGCGCTGACCGCCGCGCTCGCCGGGGCCGCCGACTTCGCCGAGCCCGCGGCGCCGCTGCTGGCGGCCTGAGGCACCGACGGGCCGGACCGGATCAAGTCCCTTTAACCGGAGGGGACTTGTCGACAATCAGCTCCCGCGCGCCGCAGCGATGCCCCGGCCGCGCCGCGGGTCAGACCCCGGCCCGGGCCTCCGGCACGTGGGCGGCGCCGCCGTGCCGGCGGCGCAACTCGGCGGTGATCTCGGCCAGTTCACCCTCGGGCAGCAGCGGCAGCATCATCGCCACGCCCTGCAGCAGCCCGCCCAGCAGGAAGGTGGTGTCGGCCGTCGAGGCGACCAGCCCGCGGACCTCGGCCACCTCACCGGCCGCGACCGCCTCGATCAGCCGGGCGGCGTTGGCGCTCTCCTCGTCCACCGCGACCGCGCCGGTGTCGGCCGGAGCGCGCCGGGCCATCGACCGCAGCACCCGGTCGCCCACCTCGGGGGCGTAGGCCTTGCGGACGGCCTCGGCGGCGATCCAGGCGAGCAGGGTGGTCACCTCGCGCCCGGCGTGCTCGGCGAAGAGCATCTCCAGCTCGTGGTCGAACGCGACCTGGTTGCCGTGCCGGAAGGCGAGCAACAGGGTCGCCGCCCTGGCCTTGGCCTCATCGACCGCCTCGGCAGGCAGTTCGTCGGCCAACTCCTCGGTCACCACCACGCCATGCCCTCCCGTCCGTCGCCCCGTCGGGAACACCCCGCAGGGACGCTCAGCAGAAACGCCTTCGGAAACTCCGTGCACACCGTACACATCCGACCTGCAAACTTCCGCGAACGCGCGCGGGCAAGACCGGAATCAATTCGCTCGGAATAGGACCTCACCCGGTCCAGGATGAATATTCGCCGGAAGGGAGCAATGTTGCTGCGCTATTAGGCGTAACGAAAGCCCCCCGACGCGGCGCCGGGCGCGGAACCCGCGAAACGCCGAGGGGCCGCACCCCGCGCGTCGCGGAGTGCGGCCCCTTGCGGGCGGTACGGGCTCAGCCCTGCGGCAGCGCCGCCAGCTGGGCGGTGATCCGGGCGATGTCCGCCTCGGCGGCCTCCTGGCGGCCCTTGATCTTGGCGACCACCTCGTCCGGCGCCTTGGCGAGGAACGCCTCGTTGCCGAGCTTGGCGGTGGTCTGGGCCTTCTCCTTCTCGGCGGCCGCGAGGTCCTTGGCGAGGCGCTTGCGCTCCGCCGCGACGTCGATGGTGCCGGAGAGGTCCAGCGACACGGTAGCGCCGGCGACCGGGAGCGAGGCGGTGGCCGAGAAGCCCTCCTCGGGGGCGGTCAGCCGAAGCAGCGAGCGGATCGCGTCCTCGTGGGCGGCCAGCGCGGTACCGTCCAGCTCCAGGGCGGCCGGGACGCGCTGGCCCGGCTTGAGGCCCTGGTCCGTGCGGAAGCGGCGGACCTCGGTGACGACCTGCTGCAGCGTGGCGATCTCCGCCTCGGCCGCGGCGTCGCGGAAGCCGCTGTCCTTCGGCCAGTCGGCGATGACCACCGACTCGGCGCCGGTCAGCGTCGTCCACAGCGTCTCGGTGACGAACGGCACGATCGGGTGCAGCAGGCGCAGCGTGACGTCCAGGACCTCGCCGAGCACCCGGCGCGCGGCGTCGGCCTGCGGGCCGCCCTTGGCCAGGGTGGTCTTGGAGAGCTCGACGTACCAGTCGAACACCTCGTCCCAGGCGAAGTGGTACAGCGCCTCGGAGAGCTTGGAGAACTGGTAGTCCTCGTACAGCCCGTCCACCTCGGCGACGGTGCTGTTCAGGCGCGACAGGATCCAGCGGTCGGCCGCGGTCAGCTCCTCCGGCGCGGGCAGCGGGCCCTCGACGGTGGCGCCGTTCATCAGCGCGAAGCGGGTGGCGTTCCAGATCTTGTTGGCGAAGTTGCGGGCCGCCTGGACCCAGTCCTCGCCGATCGGCACGTCGACGCCCGGGTTGGCACCGCGCGCCAGCGTGAAGCGCAGCGCGTCGGAGCCGTACTTGTCCATCCAGTCCAGCGGGTTGACGACGTTGCCGAAGGACTTCGACATCTTCTTGCCGTTCTGGTCACGGACCATGCCGTGCAGCGCGATGGTGTGGAACGGCGGGGTGCCGTCCATCGCGTAGAGGCCGAACATCATCATCCGGGCGACCCAGAAGAACAGGATGTCGTAGCCGGTGACCAGGACGGAGTTCGGGTAGAACTTCGCCAGGCTCTCGGTCTGCTCCGGCCAGCCGAGCGTGGAGAACGGCCAGAGGCCGGAGGAGAACCAGGTGTCCAGGACGTCGGTGTCCTGGTGCCAGCCCTCGCCGGCCGGCGGCTGCTCGTCGGGACCGACGCAGACGACCTCGCCGTTGGGGCCGTACCAGACCGGGATGCGGTGGCCCCACCACAGCTGGCGCGAGATGCACCAGTCGTGCAGGTTGTCGACCCAGTCGAAGTACCGCTTCTCCATCTCCTGCGGGTGGATCTTGACCTTGCCGTCGCGGACGGCGTCGCCGGCGGCCTTGGCGAGCGGGCCGACCTTGACCCACCACTGCATGGACAGCCGCGGCTCGATGGTGGTCTTGCAGCGCGAGCAGTGGCCCACCGAGTGGACGTACGGGCGCTTCTCGGCGACGATCCGGCCCTCGGCGCGCAGCGCGGCGACGATCGCCGAGCGGGCCTCCAGGCGGTCCAGGCCGAGGAAGGGGCCGTGCACGGTGATGACGGCGTGCTCGTCCATGACCGCGATGTTCGGAAGGCCGTGGCGCTGGCCGATCTCGAAGTCGTTCGGGTCGTGCGCGGGCGTCACCTTGACGGCGCCGGTGCCGAACTCCGGGTCGACGTGGGCGTCGGCGACGATCGGGATGCGGCGGCCGGTCAGCGGCAGCTCGATCTCGGTGCCGACCAGGTGCTTGTAGCGCTCGTCCTCCGGGTGGACGGCGACCGCGGTGTCGCCCAGCATCGTCTCGGCGCGCGTGGTGGCGACGACGATGGAGTTCTCGCCCTCGCCGTAGCGGATCGAGACCAGCTCGCCGTCGTCGTCCTGGTACTCCACCTCGATGTCGGAGATGGCGGTCAGGCAGCGCGGGCACCAGTTGATGATGCGCTCGGCGCGGTAGATCAGCTCGTCGTCGAAGAGCTTCTTGAAGATGGTCTGGACGGCCTGGGACAGGCCCTCGTCCATCGTGAAGCGCTCACGGGACCAGTCGACGCCGTCGCCCAGGCGCCGCATCTGGCCGGAGATCTGGCCGCCAGACTCCGCCTTCCACTTCCAGACGCGCTCGACGAAGGCCTCGCGGCCCAGGTCGTGGCGGGACTTGCCCTCCTTGGCGAGTTCCCGCTCGACCACGTTCTGGGTGGCGATGCCGGCGTGGTCCATGCCGGGCTGCCACAGGGCCTCGTAGCCCTGCATGCGCTTGCGGCGGACCAGGGCGTCGATCAGCGTGTGCTCGAAGGCGTGGCCCAGGTGCAGGCTGCCGGTGACGTTCGGCGGGGGGATGACGATGGTGAACGGAGGCTTGTCGCTCTTCGCGTCGGCGCTGAAGTACCCACGCTCCACCCAGCGCTCGTACAGCTCGCCCTCTACGTCCGCGGGGGTGTAGGTCGTCGGGAGGGTTGCTGCTTCGTCCCCGGCGGAGGTGCTCACGGGGCGCTGGTTCGTCGTGTCGGTCACGACGCACAGTTTACGTAACCGGGGGGGCGGGTTACGAACCGCTTTCGGTCCGCGGACGCGCCACGCCCGAACGGGCCCGTGTCCGGCGCCGTGCGGTAGCGTGCCCGGGCACTCGTCCGGTTGACCGGACGTGCACGGAACGACTCCACACCGAGACAGGCCGCGGGTGCGGCGGGGGAGCACAGACGCAGATGTACGGCCAGGGACAGCAGTATCCGCAGGGACAGCCGCCGCAGCAGCCCTACGGGGGGCCGCCGCCGCAGTACGGCGCCCCGCAGCAGCCTTACGGCGCTCCGCAGCCCCAGTACGGCTACCCGCCGCAGCAGCCCTACGGCGCTCCCCAGCAGCCGTACGGCGCGCCGCCGCAGGCCCCGTACGGGCAGCCGGGCTACCCGGCGTCTCCGCCGCCGAAGGGCAAGGGCGGCCTGGTCATCGGCCTGGTGATCGGCGCGCTGGTGCTGGGCGGCGGCGGCTTCGCCGCGTGGAAGTTCCTCGGCGGCAGCGGCTCGGGCGGCAAGTACAAGATCACTTCGCCGCAGACCCTGGCCGACGGCTACGTCCAGAAGTCGTCCAAGGAACAGGCCGCCGACATGAGCAAGCCCGAGGCGTCCAAGCTCGGCACGGACCTCCACGTCCTGGTCGCCAGCTACAGCAAGGGTTCGGACGCGATGGACACCTTCTCGGTGATCGGCGTCTACGGTGACCTCAACGACCCCGGGCAGATCATCGAGGACTCCAAGAAGGACAGCGGCGGCCTGTCCGTGTCGATGACCGACTTCCCCGCGCAGGACGCCAACAACTCCTCGGCGAAGCTCTCCTGCGGCACGTCGACCATGCTCGGCAAGCCCGGCCCGACGATCTGCGTGTGGGCGGACAAGTCCACCACCGGTCGGGTTTCCTTCACCAAGGTCAGCCTGAGCGGCGGCAGCAGCCAGGCGCTCACTGCGGAGCAGGCGGCCGCCAAGACCCGGACCATCCGCGACGCCATGGTCGTCGCCAGGTAGCACCCGCGCCGCCCGCGCACGCACGCGAAGGGCCCCGCACCGGATCGGCGGTTTCTAACGGTCGTTGCAGCACGTGGTCGGTTGTCTAGGCCGCGATGAGTTTATGCAGACGCTCGGCTGGGGTTTCCCAGCCGAGCGTTTTGCGTGGACGGCGGTTGAGCTGATCGGCGACGGCGGTCAGGCGCTCGGGGGTGTGCGCGGACAGGTCGGTGCCCTTGGGAAGTACTGCCGCAGCAGACCGTTCGTGTTCTCATTGGAGCCTCGCTGCCAGGGGCTGGCCGGGTCGCAGAAGTGGACCGGGACGTCGGTGGCGAGGGTGAAGCTCTTGTGGGCGGCCATCTCGGAGCCTTGGTCCCAGGTCAGTGACCGCTTCAGGTGGGAGGGCAGGGCCTGGACCGTCTTCACCAGGGTGTCGCGGACATGCTCGGCGGTGCGTCCGTTCGGCAGGTGCAGGAGCATCACGTAGCGGGTGTGGCGCTCGACCAGGGTCCCGATCGCCGAGGCGCCGTCCTTGCCGATGATCAGGTCGCCTTCCCAGTGCCCGGGCACCGCGCGGTCCTCGGCCTCGGCGGGGCGTTCGCTGATCATGACCATCGGGTCGATGAAGCGCGGCTTGCGGCAGTTGGCCTGCCGGTGGGGGATCCGGCGGGCGCGTCCGGAGCGCAGGGCGCCGGCCAGTTCGCGGCGAAGCTCGCCGCGGCCCTGGATGCAGAGCGCCTGGTAGACGGTCTCGTGGACCACGTGCGTCTCCGGCCGGTCGGGGAACTGGACCCGCAGAGCGTGGCATATCTGCTCCGGGCTCCAGCGCTCGTCCAGCATCGCCTGGACCGCCTCCCGCAGCTCCGGATTCGAGAGGATCCTGCGGGGCTTGGGGCGGGGCCGGCGGGCGTCGGCGCGGGCCTGGGCGGCGTGCGGGCGGTAGTGCCACTGTCCGCGGGTGTCGTCGGTGCGGTTGCGGCGGATCTCCCGGCTGATCGTGGAGGGACTGCGGCCCGGTTCGGCGGCGATCCGTCGGACCGTGGCCTTCTCACGCAGCCGGTCGGCGATGTGGATCCGCTCGTCCTCGCCCGGGTACCGGGAGACACCGGAAGGCGGCACCACCGAGTGGATCGGTGGTGCCGCCTTCTGCCGACGGTCGGCGCCGCGGCCGTTGCGCCACTTGCGGCCGGTCCGCTGATCGATGCCCACGATCCGGCACGCCTCTGCGTTGCTGTAGCCCTGCTGCATGAGCCGGGAGTATGCCGCCCGCTCCCTGCTCAGCCTCACGGGCCCCTGAGCCGTCCGGTCCTCACGGATCTCGAAGTCCAATGCATCCCCTGAACTGGGGTGTTGCAACAACTCCTAGAACCCAGGATCCGGTGCGGGGCCCTTCGGTGTGACGGCCTCGGGTCAGGCGCTCTTCTCGCGGCGCTCGCGCTTGATCATGTCGCGCGGGACGAGGGTGGGGATGGCGTGCTTGGAGACCACGTCCCCGGTGACCACCACGCGGGCGACGTCCTGGCGCGAGGGGACCTCGTACATCACGGACATCAGCACCTCCTCCATGATGGCCCGCAGCCCGCGCGCGCCGGTGCCGCGCAGGATCGCCTGGTCGGCGATCGCCTCCAGCGCGTCCCGCGAGAACTCCAGCTCCACGCCGTCGAGTTCGAAGAGCTTGCGGTACTGCTTGACCAGCGCGTTGCGCGGCTCGGTGAGGATCTGCAGCAGCGCCTCGCGGTCCAGGTTGTGCACGCTGGTGATCACCGGCAGACGGCCGATGAACTCGGGGATCATGCCGAACTTCACCAGGTCCTCGGGCATCACCTGGCGGAAGTGGTCGCTGGCGTCCGACTCCCGCTTGGAGCGGATGTTGGCGCCGAAGCCGATGCCCTTGGCACCCGCGCGGCCCTCGATGATCCGCTCCAGGCCGGCGAACGCGCCGCCGACGATGAACAGCACGTTGGTGGTGTCGATCTGGATGAACTCCTGGTGCGGGTGCTTGCGCCCGCCCTGCGGCGGCACCGAGGCGGTGGTGCCCTCCAGGATCTTCAGCAGGGCCTGCTGCACGCCCTCGCCGGAGACGTCCCGGGTGATCGACGGGTTCTCGCTCTTGCGCGCGACCTTGTCGATCTCGTCGATGTAGATGATCCCGGTCTCGGCCTTCTTGACGTCGTAGTCGGCCGCCTGGATCAGCTTGAGCAGGATGTTCTCGACGTCCTCGCCGACGTAGCCGGCCTCGGTCAGCGCCGTGGCGTCCGCGATCGCGAACGGCACGTTGAGCATCCGGGCCAGGGTCTGCGCGAGCAGCGTCTTGCCGGAGCCGGTGGGGCCCAGCAGCAGGATGTTGGACTTGGCCAGCTCGATGGCGTCCTCGCGGCCGTTGCCGCCGCTGCGGCCCGCCTCGCCGGCCTGGACGCGCTTGTAGTGGTTGTAGACCGCGACCGACAGCGCCTTCTTGGCGAGGTCCTGGCCGACCACGTACTGGTCCAGGAACTCGTAGATCTCACGGGGCTTCGGGAGCTCCTCGAAGCGCACCTCGGAGGTCTCGGCGAGTTCCTCCTCGATGATCTCGTTGCACAGGTCGATGCACTCGTCGCAGATGTACACGCCTGGGCCGGCGATCAGCTTCTTCACCTGCTTCTGCGACTTGCCGCAGAACGAGCACTTGAGCAGGTCGCCACCGTCTCCGATGCGTGCCACGAGGTGCTTCCCCTTCGCCAGGGGCCCCGCAGGGGTTCCGGGGCCTGGTGCTGTGGACCGTCAACGCCGACGGCGCTCGGTCTCGCTATCCGACGGTACTCTGCCGGGCCCGTGATTCCGTCCTCTTCGCCAGGTCTGCCCTACGCCCTGGGCGAATTGATACCGAACAGATGCCGTGACACGGGCCCGCCGATGGGTTGGGGCGGGACGCGCAGGGGTGCGCGTCCCGCCCCGATGGGCCCCTCCCGCCCCTCGGGGCTCGGAGGGAGCCGACCTCAGGAGGTCAGCGAGGTCTTGCGGGTGGAGATGATCTGGTCGACCAGGCCGTACTCGGCGGCCTCCTCGGCGGTCAGGATCTTGTCGCGCTCGATGTCCTCGCGCACCTGCTCCACCGACTTGTTGGAGTGCTTCGAGAGCATCTGCTCCAGCTGCTCGCGCATCCGGAAGATCTCCTTGGCCTGGATCTCCAGGTCGGACACCTGGCCGCGGCCGGTCTCGGTGTACGGCTGGTGGATCAGGATCCGGGCGTTCGGCAGCGCCATCCGCTTGCCGGGGGTGCCGGCGGCGAGCAGCACGGCCGCGGCGGAGGCCGCCTGGCCCATGCAGACCGTGGTGATGTCCGGCTTCACGTACTGCATGGTGTCGTAGATGGCCGTCAGGGCCGTGAACGAGCCGCCGGGCGAGTTGATGTACATCTGGATCTCGCGGTCCGGGTCCATCGACTCCAGGCACAGCAGCTGCGCCATGATGTCGTTCGCCGAGACGTCGTCGACCTGCGAGCCGAGGAAGATGATGCGCTCCTCGAACAGCTTGGCGTACGGGTCGTACTCGCGGATGCCCTGGGTGGTGCGCTCGACGAAGCGCGGGACGATGTAGCGGCCCTCGGCGCGCATGTCCTCGACGCGGGCCTGGGCGGCCGACAGGCTGGGGATGTTCATGGGGATTCTTGTCCTCCGGGGCGTTGGGGCTGTGGTCTCGTGGGCCGGGCCGAGGCTCAGGCGCCCGTGCCGCCGCCGCCGGGGACGTCCGCGGCGCTGTGCATGATCGCGTCGATCAGGCCGTACTCCAGGGCCTCCTCCGGCGTGAACCAGCGGTCGCGGTCGGAGTCCCGGGTGATCTGCTCGAAGGACTGGCCACTGTGGAAGGCGATCAGCTCGGACATCCGCTTCTTGGTGCGGAGCAGCTGCTCGGCCTGGATGCGGATGTCGGTGGCGGAGCCGCCGAGGCCCGCGGAGGGCTGGTGCATCAGGATGTTGGCGTTCGGCAGCGAGAAGCGCTTGCCCTTGGCGCCGGCGGTCAGCAGGAACTGGCCCATCGAGGCGGCCATGCCCATCGCGATGGTGACGACGTCGTTCTTGATGTACTGCATGGTGTCGTAGATCGCCATGCCGGCCGAGATCGAGCCGCCCGGGGAGTTGATGTAGAGGAAGATGTCCTTTTCCGGGTCCGCGGCCAGCAGCAGCAGCTGGGCGGTGATCTTGTTGGCGATGTCGTCGTCGACCTGCTGGCCGAGGAAGATGATCCGCTCGTTGAGCAGCCGGTTGTAGACCTGGTCGCCAAGGCCGCCGAGCACGTCACCAGCGGCGGCGTGCGGCGCCATCGGGCCAGGCATCTGCATCTGCGGGAACGTCACTTAGCCACCTGCTCAGTCGATTTGGAGGGCCGTTCCGCGGCTCTCGCGATGTCGCACAGCTTCCGGGTATCACGTCGTGATTGTTGCTGTCCAAGGACCCTAACGCGCAGGCCCGGCCGCAGAATCCCTCACGCAGAACTGTTCGCTGTGAGCGCAGGGTCGCGGCGTGCCGCGGGCGGGAAGACAGCGGGCCCGGACACCGTGACGGCGTCCGGGCCAGCTGCGTGCCTCAGGGGGCTGCCGGGGCTCAGGCCTCGGTCTTCTCCTCGGCGCTCTCCTCGGCGGCGGCCTCGACGGTCTCGCCCGTCTCGTCCTCGTCGTCGAAGTTGATCTCGTTGCCCTCGGTGTCGACGACCTTGGCGGCCTCGACCACGGTGGCCAGCGCCTTGCCGCGGGCGACCTCGCCGACCAGCATCGGCACCTGGCCGCCCTGGACGACCTGCTGCGCGAACTGGTCGGGGGTGAGGCCCGAGCCGGCGGCGCGGCGGATGAGGTGCTCGGTCAGCTCCTCCTGGTTAACACCCAGCTCCTCGTCGGCGACGATCTGGTCCAGGACGAACTGGGTCTTGATGCCCTTCTTCGCCTGCTCCTCGATCTCCGCGTCCCACTCCTCGCGGGACTTGCCCTGGGTCTCCAGGTAGGCGTCGATGTTCAGGCCCATCGGCTCCAGCTGGTGGTGCTCGACGTTGTGCTTGCGGGTCTCGATCTCGTCCTTGAGGAGCTTCTCCGGGTACTCGATCTCGACCAGCGCGAGCAGGGCGTCCAGGACCTTCTCCTGGGCCTGGGTGGCCTGGTCGTACTCCTTCATGCGCTCCAGGCGCTTGCGGGAGTCGCCGCGCAGCTCCTCCAGGGTGTCGAACTCGCTGGCCAGCTGGGCGAACTCGTCGTCCAGCTCCGGCAGCTCCTTCTCCTGGACGGTGGTGACGGTGACGGTGACCTCGGAGGTCTTGCCCGCCTGGGTGCCACCCTTGAGCTCGGTCTCGAAGGTCTTCTCCTCGCCGGCGGACAGGCCGACGACGGCCTCGTCGATGCCGTCGATGAGGCGGCCCGAGCCGATCTCGTAGCTCACGCCGGTGGCGGTGCCGTCCTCCGGCACCTCACCGTCGACCTTGGCGACCAGGTCGACGACCACGATGTCACCGGCAGCGGCGGCGCGCTCGACGTCCTTGACCGAGGAGAAGCGCTCGCGCAGCTGCTCCAGGGACTTCTCGACGTCCTCGTCGGAGACGACGATCGGGTCGACCGTCACCTCGATGGACGAGAACTCCGGCAGGGTGATCTCCGGACGGATGTCGACCTCGGCGGTGAACTTGAGGTCACCACCGTCGGCGATCTTCTCGACACCCTCGATGTTGGTGATGTCGGGCTGGCCGAGGACCTCGATCTTGCCCTCGTCGACGGCCTGCGTGTAGAAGCGCGGCAGGGCGTCGTTGACGGCCTCCTCCAGCACGGCACCACGGCCGAAGCGCTGGTCGATGACGCGAGCCGGGATCTTGCCCTTGCGGAAGCCCGGAACCGTGACCTGCTGGTTGATCTTCTTGTACGCCGCGTCGAGGCTGGGCTTGAGCTCCTCGAAGGGCACCTCGACGGTGAGTCGAACCCGGGTCGGGTTCAGAGTCTCGACGGCGCTCTTCACGGTTAGGTCTCCTAGGGGCTTGCGGTCAGGTTGTCTCCGCCCGTCCCCGCCGCGAGGCCGGAGCCGTACGGGTGGGTCGGACGAGACGGGCGATGGGCGGTTGGAGCTGCATCTCCCGTGGGGTGGACGGTGAGCTTGACTCCTCGCCCTCGTGCGGTTGACCTGGGTGGACGCCACAGGGACTACCGCCAGCGCCCCATCCTACCGGTACCACGAAAGGCGGACGCCAGACGCCACCGTACCGGCCGAACAGAACAGGGCCCCGCCCCGGTGGGCGAGACCCTGCCGCACTGTCGGGGTGACCGGATTCGAACCGACGGCCTTCCGCTCCCAAAGCGGACGCGCTACCAAACTGCGCCACACCCCGTGGTGCCGAGAGGAAGCGTACACGGCGGGCCTGTTCGGCTCGCCGACTATTCGGGCGCGGGCGCGGGCGGGACGGCGCCGGTTTCCGCGCGGGCGCGGGGGGCGGAAACGCGGTGTGCGAAACGGGGTGTGCACGCGGGCGGCCGGACCAGGTACGCTGTTGCCCGAACTTCCGGCCGTCACGGCTGGGGGATCATGCGGGCGTAGCTCAATGGTAGAGCCCTAGTCTTCCAAACTAGTCACGCGAGTTCGATTCTCGTCGCCCGCTCTCCGCCCGGCCCCGGTGCGCACTCGCGCGCCGGGGCCGGCTGCGTTTCCGGGGGCCGTCGGGGGCCCGGGCCCCGGACGGCCCCCCGCGCCGTTCAGTGCCCGCGCCGCTCGGATCAGTGCCCGCGCCGCTCAGAGCCCGAGGCGGGCGGCCCGGGCGGCGGCCCGGTCGAGCAACTGGTGGACGTCGCCCTCCCGGGTGGTGGGGCGGTCGTTGAACTCGTCCGGGGAGCGCGCCGGACGACCGGTGCCGTGCAGCACCTCCATCAGCTGGACCCGCGCGGTGCGGACGGTGGCCGGGGTCCCGTAGCCGTGCGCCAGCACGGCGGCCTGGGCGCCGAGCAGGCAGACCCGGCCGGCCTCGTCCCACATCGCGCCCTGCAGCCAGCCGTGGGCGCCGATGTAGCGGGAGGCGAGCCGGAGGTGGTCGGCCGCGGTGACCGGGACGGGGCGGGCGGGGCGGCGCAGCGCCCGGTCGAGCAGGGTGGCGCGGGGCGCCGGGTGGCCGGCCTGCCAGGGGCGCGGGGTGCTGCCGTACGGGCAGACGTACCAGGCGGGGGTGCGGGCGGGGGCGGGCAGTGAGGCGAGGTACGCCTCGATCTCGGCGACCAGGGCGGCGCCGTCCGGACCGGACGGCAGCGGCCGGAGCGGGAGCGGTCTGACCGGGGGCGGGGGGAGCGTCGGGTCGGTGGTGCGGGGCATGGGGGTTCTCCGGGCGGAAGGCGTTCGGGTTCCGCTGCCCAAAGTGGGGCATACGGGATGTTTCCGCGACCGGAGGGCCGGGCGGTCCGGATGGTTTCCCGGTTGGGTGCCGGGCCGATAGCCTCGGGCCCGTTCGAGCGCAGTTCGAGCGCGAGCTCAGCGGCCGCGCTCCCGAGGTGGAGGAGTCCCGGTGCGTCCGCAGGAGCGACTGGCCGTCATACAGCACTGCGTGGTGCGGGAGATGGCGCGGCTGGGCCAGGTGTTCCGCCTGGACGGCGAGGTCGTGCGCGGCCCGGGCACCACGGCGGTGGCGGTGCGTGAGCACCCGGGGCACGACGGCACCGGGCACGTGGACCTCGGCTTCGTGCTGCGGCTCGGCCGGGCGGACGCGCCGGTGGTGTGGGACTGCGCGGCCGGTCTCGGCAAGACCGAGGAGGAGAAGCTCGCCAACGCGGTGAAGATGTGGGCGACCACCACCGCCTCGGTGCTGGTCGAGCTGGCGGAGGGCCGCGGGGTGCACGCCGACCACCCGGACCTGCCCGAACTCCCGGGCTGGCGGGCGGTCCAGGGGCCGGCGGCGGTGTTCGGCTTCGGCAACGAGCACCTGGCGGGCTGGCTCGCCGAGAACCGGGTGCTGCCGGCGCTGGCTCCGGCGCTGCGCTCGGAGCTGTCCGGGCCGGGCCCGGTCGGGGTGAAGCTCTTCCTGGGCGGGAAGGCGGGGGACGACGTCGCCGAGGTCCGGGTGGGCGGCGAGGTGTCCGAGGCGGCCTCGGCGGCGCTGCGCGCGCTGGACTGGCCACGGGGTGAACGGCTGTGCTGGGCGCGGCTGTTCGTCCTGCTGACGGCCGAACGGGAGGAGCCGGCACAGGCCGCGCCGGCGGGTGCCGTGGCACCCGCACCGATGCGCGTTCCAGCCCCGGCGGCAGCGCGGCCCCGGGGGTTGTTCGCTCGCTGGCGGCAGGCCAGACGGGCCGGCCGGTGACCCCCGGGCGGGGGTGCGGACGGCCCGGTCGGGTCAGCCTCCGGTGATGCTGGAGATGCTGTGCGCGAGGTTGGCCAGCAGGGAGTTGATCGAGGTCGCGACCGTGGTCTCGTGCAGCATGAAGCCGAACAGGGCGGCGACGATCGCGTGCGGGATCTTCATCTGCTTGTTGCGGATGAAGATGATGCTCAGGATCGCGAACAGGACCAGCGCGGAGACGGAGAGTGCCACCCGGACTCACTTCCTCGTTTTCATAGCGGGGTGCCACCACCCGGCGACACCAGCGAAAGCCGGACCCCGGCATGTCCCACGGTCCCGAGGCGGAATCGCGGACCGTCCGACACACCGCCGGTGAGGGAGCCCACGATCGACCGCTGTCTGTCGTGCCGCACGTGACGCCCCCTATCCCCCGAATCCTGAACAGTCCCGCCCGGACTCAGTGTGGTCGACCGTGCCGATTGCGTAAAGGTCTGACAGTCGGCCCAACGCCGATATCCTGTGCTGC
The DNA here is from genome assembly GCF_055600605.1 of Kitasatospora sp. NPDC038210. Taxonomy (NCBI): domain Bacteria; kingdom Bacillati; phylum Actinomycetota; class Actinomycetes; order Kitasatosporales; family Streptomycetaceae; genus Kitasatospora; species Kitasatospora sp. NPDC038210. Next base: position 264,021 of record NZ_JBVJYK010000012.1, read on the forward strand.
GGGACGAGTTTCCGCCGACCGGGACGATAGCCGAGTCGTCCTGACGAATCGTCGGCGGGGCCGTGCTGAGCGGCCGGGAAACGGTCGGGGGCGGTTAACGGAAGCCGCTGGTCCGGTCCGCCGACGGGCCGTCCGATTTGGCCGAAGATCAGCTGCCAGACTTGACAGCCACTGCCCCCGGCATGTGCCGCCGCGTCACCCGCGGAGGGGCCGTCGACGGCTCACGCGCGCGACCGGCCCGCCTCACCCGGCCTCCCCCGGCGGCGCTAGTCACGCCAGAGCAGCAGCACCGCGCGGTCGTCGTTGATGTCCCGCGCGACCGTCTCGATCAGCGCGGCGGCGGCCCCGGCGCCCGCGCCCGCACCGCCCCCCGGCACCAGCCGGTCGGCCTCCCCCATCAGCCGGTCCATGCCCTCGGTGAGGTCCCGGCCGGGCGCCTCGACCATGCCGTCGGTGCACAGCATCAGCACGTCGCCCCGGTTGAGCCGGCCGCGCACGCCCTCGAACTTGGCGCCGTCGTAGATCCCGAGCAGCGGGCCGTCGGCCTCCTTGACCTCCCAGCGGCCGGCGCCCGCGACGCGCTGCATGCCCGGCAGGTGCCCGGCCGACAGCAGCTCGTACTCGCCGGTGTCCAGGTCCAGCACCAGGTGGACGGCGGTGGCGAAGCCCTCCTCCCAGGACTGACGCAGCAGGTAGCCGTTGGCGGCGGGCAGGAAGTCGTGCGCGGGCAGCGAGCCGACCAGGCCGCCGAAGGCGCCGGAGAGCAGCAGCGCGCGGGAGCCGGCGTCCATGCCCTTGCCGGAGACGTCCGCGAGGACCACCTCCAGCAGGCGCTGGCCGGGGCCGGTACGGGCGGCGACCACGAAGTCCCCGGAGAAGGACTGGCCGCCGGCCGGGCGCAGCGCCATGTCCGCGTGCCAGCCGACCGGGAGCGCGGGCACCCGGCTCTGCACCCGCAGCCGCTCGCGCAGGTCGAAGAGCATCGTGGAGCCGCCCCACCAGGGCACGCCGACCCGGGCCCGGAACTGGGCCAGCAGCAGGCCGCCCACCCCGGCGGCGCCGACCACCAGGGCCGCGCCCGGGGTGACGCCGTAGACGTAGGCCTCCGGGTTGTCGCTGGCGACCCGCTGGCCGGTGTGGATCACGGACTCGGCGGACAGGCCGAGTGCGGCCAGCGCGTAGAGCACCACCAGGCTGCCCGGGCGCAGCAGCAGGGCGCCGGCCAGGATCGGCAGGACCAGGGAGGTGGGCGGGGCCCAGTCGGGGAGCCAGATGTTGAGCAGGATCAGCAGGGGGAGGAGCAGGGCGAGCGCGCAGAGCACCGGCCAGTCGGCGGCGCCGCCGCGGAAGTAGTCCACACCGGCCGTGCGCAGCCTTCGGCGGACCCGGCGGAGCCTCTTGCGCAACCGGGCCGTCACGGGCTCGGACGCGGGGGTGGCGCCGGGCCTCGTCGCAGTCGTCTGGGGCGGTGCGCCCGGCGGTCTGCCAGCCATGGGGACCGACCCTATCCACGGGCACGGCCCGGCGTCGACGGCCCGGACGCGGGCGGGTGCGCCGGTGCGCGGGGCGCTCAGCGGGTTTCGGCCGATCGGAACGGTTGCGGGCGCGCCGTCAGGAGGCCTGCGCCGATTGGGCGTACGGAACGGGCGGGTGGCGTGTGCACCCCGCGCACGGGCTGGTCCGCGCGCCGGGTGCTGTGGCCGATCCCACAGGTCGGACGGGTCCGTCGGGCACCCGGGACGGCGGCGGCCGGCCGCGCGGGGTGCGCGGCCGGCCGTGGGAGGAGGGGTGGGTGGATCAGCCCTGGGGGTGGTGGGCCGGGATCGGCGGGAGCTCGCCGGTGGTCTCGTACTCGCTCAGCATCTCGATCCGGCGGGTGTGCCGCGGCTCGCCGCTGTACGGGGTGTTGAGGAAGATCTCGACGAACTCGGTGGCCTCCTCCTGCGTGTGCATGCGGCCGCCGATGGAGATCACGTTGGCGTTGTTGTGCTGACGGCCGAGCTCGGCGGTCTGGGTGCTCCAGGCCAGCGCGGCCCGGACGCCCTTGACCTTGTTGGCGGCGATCGCCTCACCGTTGCCCGAGCCGCCGATCACGATGCCCAGGGCCTCGGAGTCGGCGGCGGTGCGCTCGGCGGCGCGCAGGCAGAACGGCGGGTAGTCGTCCTCGGCGTCGTAGATGTGCGGCCCGCAGTCGACCGGCTCGTGGCCGGCCCCCTTCAGCCACTCCACGAGGTGGTTCTTCAGTTCGTATCCGGCATGGTCGGAGCCCAGGTACACGCGCATGGCACGAGTGTGGCATGCGCGTGCGCCCGGGCCCGACAACGGGGGCTTCAGCGGGGGTTCCAGCGGGGGCTTCAGCGTCGGCCGAGGAGCTTCCAGGCCAGCGGCAGGGCGCCCGCGGCGAGCGCGGCCTTGAGGGCGTCGCCGACCAGGTACGGGTAGAGGCCGAGCTCGGCGGCGCGGGCGAGCGGCACGTGGAGCGCGACGGCCAGGTACGGGACGCCGACCGCGTAGACGGCGAGGCTGCCGAGGGCCATGGTGACGGCGGTGTTCACCGGGGTGCGGTCGGCGCCGCGGCGGGCCAGCACGCCGGTCAGGGCGGCGGCGAGGACGAAGCCGAGCACGTAGCCGAACGAGGGCATCGCCCAGCCGGAGGTGCCCTCGGCGAACCAGGGCAGGCCGGCCGCGCCGGCGAGCAGGTAGAGGGCGAGCGAGGCGGCGCCGCGGCGGGCGCCGAGCGCGGTGCCCACCAGCAGGGCGGCGAAGGTCTGGCCGGTGACCGGCACCGGCGAGCCGGGGACGTTCACCGACAGCTGGGCGGCCACGCCGGTCAGCGCGGCGCCGCCGGCCACCAGGGCCAGGTCGCGGACCTGACCGCCGATGCGGGTGGCGGCGGGCAGCAGGTCGGCGAGGACGGCGCGGTGCGGTATCGGGGTGGTGGCGGTGGCCATCGGGGGATCCTCCGTGGGCTCCAAGTGGGTGAACACCTGTGAACCTATGCGGTGATCCACTGCGCGAGCGGCACGGTTTCGCACAAAGCCCCGCCCTCGGGCGTTGTCGGATCCGGCCCGAAGTGACGCACGGTCACGGTGGCGGCACCCGACGTGCCCGCCCGGTCCGCAATGTGGGCCCGGGCCGGACATTCTTGGCATGGGCAGAGGTGTCCCCGGATATTGGACAACTCATGTCGCATACCGCACAGTCTGGAAGCACCCCTATGGCCCCCACCTCCGCGCCCACGGCGCCCGGGACCACCGACGCCACCGAGTCGGCGCCGGGAAGCCAGCAGCTCTCGCACGGGCTGAAGCAGCGCCACCTGTCGATGATCGCCCTCGGCGGGGTGATCGGCGCGGGCCTCTTCGTCGGCTCCGGCGCGGGCATCGCGGCCGCCGGCCCGGCGATCATCCTGGCCTTCGTGCTCTCCGGCCTGCTCGTCATGCTCATCATGCGGATGCTCGGCGAGATGTCCGCGGCCCGCCCCGCCTCCGGCTCGTTCTCGGTGCACGCCGAGAAGGAGATCGGCCCCTGGGCCGGGATCACCGCCGGCTGGATGTACTGGGTGATGCTCTGCTGCGGCGTCGCCGCCGAGGCCACCGCCGCAGGGAAGATCGTCAACGGCTGGATACCGGGCGTCTCCTCATGGGTCTGGGTCGCCCTGTTCATGGTCTTCTTCTGCGCCAGCAACCTCACCGCGGTGAAGAACTTCGGCGAGTTCGAGTTCTGGTTCGCCACGATCAAGGTCGCCGCGATCATCGCCTTCCTGGTCCTCGGCGGGCTCGGCATCGCCGGGGTGATCGGCCCCGGCGCCCCCGGCGCCGACAACCTCACCGGCCACGGCGGCTTCCTGCCCACCGGCGTCAGCGGACTGATCGTCGGCCTGCTCGCCTCGGTCTTCGCGTACGGCGGCCTGGAGACCGTCACCATCGCCGCCGCCGAGTCCGACGACCCCAAGAAGAACGTCGCCAACGCCGTGCGCACCGCGGTGTGGCGGATCGCGATCTTCTACATCGGCTCGATGGCCCTGGTGGTCACCCTGGTCTCCTGGAAGGACCCGTCGGTCGTCACCGACGGCCCGTACGTCACCGTGCTGCGCCACCTCGGGGTGCCCGGTGCGGGGGCGATCATGCAGGTCGTGGTACTGGTCGCGCTGCTGTCGGCGATGAACGCCAACATCTACGGCGCCTCCCGGATGGCGTACTCGCTGGTCGGCCGCGGCCAGGGCCCCAGGGCGCTGGCCAAGGTCAGCGGCGGGGTGCCGCGCCGGGCCGTGCTGGCCTCCTGCCTGTTCGGCTTCGGCGCCGTGCTGGCCGCCAAGTTCTGGCCGGAGACGGTGTTCACCTGGCTGATGAACACCACCGGTGTGGCGATCCTGGTGGTCTGGCTGTTCATCTGCGTGGTCCAGCTGCGGATGCGCCGCCGGCTGGAGCGCGAGGCGCCCGAGCTGCTCACCGTGAAGATGTGGGGCTACCCGTACCTGACGTGGGTCGCGATGGCCGCCGTGGCCGGCATCCTCGCGCTGATGACCACCACCGAGGGCAACCGGGAGCAGCTGTACGCGGCCGGGGTGCTGGTCGCGGCGCTGACCGGCGCCGGACTGCTCAAGCAGCGCCGGGACGCCGCCGCCCGCTGAGCCCGGACACCGAACAGGGCCCGGTACCGCTTCCGGTACCGGGCCCTTTCGCGTCACCGCAGTCGTCGACGGCAACGACTGCATCGACGGCGACTGCGACTGCGGGGCTACTCGAAGGACGGGCCGGCCGTCCGGGTGCGCTTGATCTCGTAGAAGCCCGGGGTGGAGGCCACCAGCAGGGTGCCGTCCCACAGCCGGGCCGCGGCCTCGCCCTTCGGGGCGGGGGTGACCACCGGGCCGAAGAAGGCGACCCGCTCGCCGTCCGCGCCCTCGACGGCGATCACCGGGGTGCCGACGTCTTCGCCGACGAGGGTGATGCCCTCCTTGTGGGAGGCGCGCAGGGCCTCGTCGTGGATGTCCGTGCCGGCCGCGTCGGCCAGCTCGACGGGCAGGCCGGCGGCCACCAGGGCGGCCTCGATGGTCTCGCGGTTCTGCGGGAGGCCCTGGTTGTGGAAGCGCACGCCCAGCTCGGTGTAGAGCCGGCCGAGCACCTCCTCGCCGTGCTTCTCGGCGGCGGCGATGCACACCCGCACCGCGCCCCAGGCGTTGTTCAGCAGCTCGCGGTAGTTGTCCGGGAGGTCCCGGTGCTCGTTCAGCACCGACAGGCTCATCACGTGCCAGCGCACGTCGACCGGACGCAGCTGCTGAACCTCGATCAGCCAGCGGGAGGTCATCCACGCCCACGGGCAGGCCGGGTCGAACCAGAAGTCGGCGGTCTTGCGCTCAGCGGCAGCAGTCACTGCGTGTCGTCCTTCGTGAGGTGATCCGGGCAGGGGTGTTTTCCCCGTGTAGCCCAACACCCGCCGGACGCCGCTGATTCCGCCGCGGACGCGTCGGTCTGTGCAATGGTACCGGCGGCCCGGAGCGTGACAGGATGGTGCCGCGTGCACGGACGACACCGCGCACCGAGACCGCACCACCCACACGCGCACCACCGTGCGAGCCGGACAAAGGAGTACCGCCGTGCCGGGCAAGAACCTCAGCCGCGACGAAGCCCAGCAGCGGGCCAGCATCCTGGCCGTGGACGGCTACCGGGTCCGGCTGGACGTGACCTCGGCCCCGGACCGGGCGACCGCGACCTTCCGCTCCACCACCACGATCACGTTCCGCTGCTCCCAGCCCGGCGCGGACACCTTCCTCGACCTGCTCGCCCCGGCCGTCCGCTCGGTCACCCTCAACGGACGCGCCCTCGACCCGGCCACCGCCTACGACGGCGCCCGGGTGCACGTCGAGGGCCTCGCCGCCGAGAACGTGCTGACCGTCGAGGCGGACTGCGCCTACAGCCGCACCGGCGAGGGCCTGCACCGCTTCGTCGACCCGGTGGACGGCGAGACCTACCTCTACACCCACTACGAGCCGGCCGACGCCCGCCGGGTGTTCGCGACCTTCGAACAGCCCGACCTGAAGGCCCCGTTCACCTTCACGGTGACCGCCCCGGCCGCCTGGGACGTGTGGTCCAACGCCCCGCACGAGGACGTCACCGCCGAGGACGGCGCCCGCACCTGGGAGTTCGCGCCGACCAAGCCGATCTCCACCTACCTCACCGCGGTCGTCGCGGGCCCGTACCACGTCGTCCGCGACCACTACAGCCGCGAGCTCGCCGACGGCAGCACCCTGGAGATCCCGCTCTCCGCCATGTGCCGCCGGTCCCTCGCCCCGTACTTCGACGCGGACGAGATCCTCGGCGTCACCAAGCTCGGACTCGACTTCTTCCACGAGGAGTTCGACTACCCGTACCCCTTCGGCAAGTACGACCAGGCCTTCGTGCCCGAGTACAACATCGGCGCGATGGAGAACCCCGGCTGCGTCACCTTCCGCGAGGAGTTCGTCTTCCGCTCGAAGGTCACCGACGCCGCCTACGAGGGCCGGGCCAACGTCATCCTGCACGAGATGGCGCACATGTGGTTCGGCGACCTGGTCACCATGCGCTGGTGGGACGACCTGTGGCTGAAGGAGTCCTTCGCCGACTTCATGGGCTCCTACGGCCTGATCGGCGCCCGCACCCGCTACTCCTCCGCCTGGGTCACCTTCGCCAACCAGCGCAAGGCCTGGGCCTACCGGCAGGACCAGTTCCCCACCACGCACCCGATCACCGCGGACATCCGGGACCTGGAGGACGCCAAGCTCAACTTCGACGGCATCACCTACGCCAAGGGCGCCTCCGTCCTCAAGCAGCTGGTGGCGTACGCCGGTTCGGAGGCCTTCTTCGAGGGCGCCCGCCGCTACTTCAAGCGCCACGCCTTCGGCAACACCGAGCTCACCGACCTGCTGGACATCCTGGAGGAGACCAGCGGCCGCGACCTCAAGGCCTGGGCCGCCGCCTGGCTGCAGACCGCCGGCGTCAACGCGCTCACCCCGCAGGTCACCAGCGACGCCGAGGGCCGGATCACCGAACTGGCCGTCCTGCAGGACGGGGAGGTGCTGCGCCCGCACCGCGTCGCGGTCGGCCTGTACGACCGGAACTCCGACGGCGCCCTGGTGCGCACCGAGCGGATCGAGCTGGACGTCACCGGCGCCCGCACCGTCGTCACCGCGGCGGCCGGCAAGCCCCGTCCGGCGCTCGTCCTGCTCAACGACGACGACCTGACCTACTGCAAGATCCGCTTCGACGAGGACTCCCTGGAGGCCCTGCGCACCGGCCTCGGCGACATCGACGACCAGCTGGCCCGCGCGCTGGCCTGGTCCGCCGTCTGGAACCTCACCCGGGACGGCCTGATGCCGGCCCGCGACTACGTCGCCCTGGTGCTGCGCTTCGCCGGCCAGGAGGGCAACATCGGCGTGCTGCAGTCGCTGCACGCCCAGGCCAAGACCGCCGTCGACCTGTACGCCGACCCGGCCTGGCGCGGCGAGGGCGGCCGGCTGCTCGCCGACGGCGCCCTGCGCGAGCTGCGCGACGCCGTCCCCGGCAGCGACCACCAGCTGGCCTGGGCCCGCTTCCTCGCCCAGACCGCGGGCGGCGCCGAGCACCTCGGCCTGGTCCGCGGCCTGCTGGCCGGCAGCGCCCGGATCGACGGCCTGGACGTCGACCAGGAGCTGCGCTGGTCGCTGTGGCTGGCCCTGGCCGCCGCCGGCCAGGCCACCGACGAGGAGCTGGACGCCGAGCTGGCCGCCGACAACACCGCGAGCGGCAAGCGCCAGTACACCCAGTGCCTGGCCGCCCGGCCCACGCCGGAGGCCAAGGCCGCCGCCTGGTCGGCCGTGGTCGACTCGGACGAGCTGCCGAACGCCCTGGTCGAGGCCGACATCGCGGGCTTCGCGTTGCCCGCCCACCGCGACCTGACCGCCCTCTACGCGGCCCCGTACTTCAAGCTGCTGGAGAAGATCTGGGCCGAGCGGACCATCGAGATCGCGATGCGCTTCGTCAGCGGGTTCTTCCCGAGCGCCCAGACCGACGAGCAGACCCTGGCCGAGGCCGACGCCTGGCTGGACGGGCACCCGCAGGCCGCGCCGGCGCTGCGCCGCTTGGTGCTGGAGCGCCGCGACGACCTGGCCCGCGCGCTGCGGGCGCAGGCCTGCGACCGGGCCTGAGCCCGCGGAACCCGGGGGCCCGCCGTGCTCGTCACGGCGGGCCCTTCGCGCGGTCGCGCGGGTCGTGCGCGGACGTCAGTCGCGGCGCAGGCCGCGGTCCAGGGCGGCGATGGCGCTGCCCCGGGCGTCGTCCCCGTCCAGCGACCAGACCATCACGCCGCCCAGGCCGTTCCACCGTGCGTAGCGGGCCTTCCGGGTGAGCACCTCGGCGGTGTCGTAGCTGTAGAAGGTGGTGCCGTCGTACTTCCAGGACGCGCCGTGGTCGCGGTCCACGTGGACCGTGCCCGGCAGCGCTTCGACCTCCCGGTAGGAGCGGTCGGGCGCGGCGGCGGTGGCGCTCTGGAAGAGGCCGGCGCGCGGGCCGGCGGCGACGCCCGTCCAGCCGTGGCCGTAGAGCGGGGCGCCGAGGACGAGCTGTCCGGCGGGCAGGCCGCGCTCCTGGTAGTGCGTCACGGCCTGGTCGGCACTGCGCTGCCGGGGGTCCGGGTCGGCCGGGTCGGAGTAGAGGTTGGCCTGGTGGCCGGTCGGGCCCTTGCCCTCCCAGGGGCCGTGCAGGTCGTAGGCCATCAGGTTGAGCCAGTCCACCGACCGGCTCAGCTCGGGCAGTTCGAGCCGGTCGGCGACGGTCTCGTTGGCGGCGACGGCGGCGGTCAGCAGGTAGTGCTTGCCCTTCTTCCCGCTCAGCGCGTCCAGCTGGCGGCGGAACTCCCGCATCAGCAGGGTGAAGTTGCGGCCGTCCTCGGGGCGGACGACGTTGCCCGCGTCCCCGCCGCCGCCCGGGTACTCCCAGTCGATGTCGATGCCGTCGAAGACGCCCGCGGCGGCGCCCCTGCCGCCCTCCGGGGAGCCGGCCAGGACCGGGACGTCGCCCTTGAGGTAGAGGTCGATGCAGGAGGAGACGAACTTCTTGCGGGCCTCGTCGGTGGCGGCCGCGTCCGAGAAGTACCTGGACCAGCTCCAGCCGCCCAGCGAGATGACCGTGCGCAGCTGCGGGTTCTTCGCCTTGAGCTTGCGCAGCTGGTTGAAGTGGCCCTTCAGCTCCTGATCCGGGGCGTCGGCCACGCCGTCCACCGACTCGGCGGCGGAGAAGGCGCGCTGGTAGTCGTCGTGGGCGTCGCCCTGGCCGGCGTCGTTGGTCTGGAAGCAGGTGCCGTCGGCGGAGACGTTGCCGAAGGCGTAGTTGATGACGGTGAGCTTGGCCGCCTGGCCGGACTCCTGGACCCGCTTGGCGGAGCTGCCGGCGCCCCACTGGGTGAAGTAGCCGACCCGCTGGCCGTTCGGCTTCGGGCCGTGCCGACCGTCGGAGGCGGAGGCGGGGGCGGTGGCGGCGAGCAGCGCGGCGACGGTGGCGGCGGCGAGCAGGGCTGAGGCGCGAGTGGGCATACCGGACCTGTTCTCTGAAGCGGCGTCAAATGGTCTGGACCAGATGGGACAGAGGTTTAGTCCATCCGCCGCTCACCGCACAAGGGGGCCGGTCCGGCCGGTGCGGTGTGCAGGGCCGTCGCGGCATGCGGAAGGGGCCGGACCGCGTGGTGCGGTCCGGCCCCTTCGGGCGCTATGCCGAAGCTCAGCCGTTGATCAGCGAGCGCAGCACGTACTGCAGGATGCCGCCGTTGCGGTAGTAGTCCGCCTCACCGGGGGTGTCGATGCGGACGACCGCGTCGAACTCCTTGTCGCCGGCCTTGACCTTGACGGTCTTCGGGGTGCGGCCCTCGTTGAGCTCGGTCACGCCGGTGATGGAGAAGGTCTCCTCGCCGGTCAGGCCGAGGGAGTCGGCGTTCTCGCCCTCCGGGAACTGCAGCGGCAGGACGCCCATGCCGATCAGGTTCGAGCGGTGGATGCGCTCGTAGGACTCGGCGATGACGGCCTTGACGCCGAGCAGCGCGGTGCCCTTGGCGGCCCAGTCGCGGGACGAGCCGGAGCCGTACTCCTTGCCGGCCAGGACGACCAGCGGGGTGCCGGCGGCCTGGTAGTTCTGCGAGGCGTCGTAGATGAACGACACCGGCGCGTCGGCCTGGGTGAAGTCGCGGGTGTAGCCGCCCTCGGTGCCCGGCGCGATCTGGTTGCGCAGGCGGATGTTGGCGAAGGTGCCGCGGATCATCACCTCGTGGTTGCCACGACGGGAACCGTAGGAGTTGAAGTCGCGCTTCTCCACACCGTTGGCGGTCAGGTACTGCGCCGCCGGGGTGCCCGGCTTGATGTTGCCGGCCGGGGAGATGTGGTCGGTGGTGACCGAGTCGCCCAGCTTGGCCAGGACGCGGGCGTCGGCGATGTCGGTCACCGGGCTCGGGGTCTTGGCCATGCCCTCGAAGTACGGGGGCTTGCGGACGTAGGTGGACTCGGCGTCCCACTCGAAGGTGTTGCCGGTCGGGACCGGGAGCGACTGCCAGCGGTGGTCGCCGGCGAAGACGTCCTGGTAGCCCTTGTCGAACATGGCCTCGTCGATGGAGCCGGCGACGGTGTCGGCGACCTCCTGCTCGGACGGCCAGATGTCGGCGAGGAAGACGTCGTTGCCGTCGGCGTCCTGGCCCAGGGCGTCCTTGGTGATGTCGACGTTCATGTTGCCGGCGAGGGCGTAGGCGACCACCAGCGGCGGGGAGGCCAGGTAGTTCATCTTGACGTCGGGGTTGATCCGGCCCTCGAAGTTGCGGTTGCCGGAGAGCACCGAGACGACCGCGAGGTCGGACTCGTTGACGGCGGCCGAGACCTCCTCGGGCAGCGGGCCCGAGTTGCCGATGCAGGTGACGCAGCCGTAGCCGACCAGGTTGAAGCCCAGCTTCTCCATGTACGGGAGCAGGCCGGCCTTCTCGTAGTAGTCCATGACGACCTTGGAGCCGGGCGCCAGGGTGGTCTTGACCCAGGGCTTGACGTGCAGGCCCTTCTCCACGGCCTTCTTCGCCAGCAGGGCGGCGCCCAGCATGACGGAGGGGTTGGAGGTGTTGGTGCAGGAGGTGATCGAGGCGATCACGACCGCGCCGTTGTCGATCTCGTAGGTCGAGCCGTCGGGGGCGGTGACGGCGGTCGGCTTCGAGGCCTCGGCGGAGTAGGTCGGCAGCGCCTCGGCGAACCGCTCGGCGGCCTCGGCCAGGATCACGCGGTCCTGCGGGCGCTTCGGGCCGGAGATCGACGGGACGACGGTGGAGACGTCCAGCTCCAGGTACTCGGAGTAGACCGGCTCGACCGACGGGTCGTGCCAGAGGCCCTGCTCCTTGGCGTAGGCCTCGACCAGGGCGAGCTGCTGCTCGTCGCGGCCGGTCAGACGCAGGTAGTTGATGGTCTCGGCGTCGATCGGGAAGATCGCGCAGGTCGAGCCGAACTCCGGCGACATGTTGCCGATGGTGGCGCGGTTGGCCAGCGGGATGGAGCCGATGCCGTCGCCGTAGAACTCGACGAACTTGCCGACCACACCGTGCTTGCGCAGCATCTCGGTGATGGTGAGCACCAGGTCGGTGGCGGTGGTGCCGGCCGGCAGCTCGCCGGTCAGCTTGAAGCCGACGACGCGCGGGATCAGCATGGAGACCGGCTGGCCGAGCATCGCGGCCTCGGCCTCGATGCCGCCGACGCCCCAGCCCAGCACGCCCAGGCCGTTGACCATGGTGGTGTGCGAGTCGGTGCCGACACAGGTGTCCGGGTACGCCTGGCCACCGCGGACCATGACGGTGCGGGCCAGGTGCTCGATGTTCACCTGGTGGACGATGCCGGTGCCCGGCGGGACGACCTTGAACTCGTCGAAGGCGGTCTGGCCCCAGCGCAGGAACTGGTAGCGCTCCTTGTTGCGGCCGTACTCGATCTCGACGTTCTGGGTGAACGCGTCCTTGGTGCCGAACTTGTCGGCGATGACCGAGTGGTCGATGACCAGCTCGGCCGGGGCCAGCGGGTTGATCTTGGCCGGGTCGCCGCCCAGCTCCTTGACGGCCTCACGCATGGTGGCGAGGTCGACCACGCACGGCACGCCGGTGAAGTCCTGCATGATCACGCGGGCCGGGGTGAACTGGATCTCCTGGCTCGGCTGGGCGTTCTCGTCCCAGCTGCCGAGGGCCCGGATGTGGTCGGCGGTGATGTTCGCGCCGTCCTCCGTGCGGAGCAGGTTCTCCAGCAGCACCTTGAGGCTGTACGGCAGCCGCTCGGAACCCTCGACGGCGGAGAGCTTGAAGATCTCGTACGACTCGTCGCCCACCTGCAGCGAGCTGCGGGCGTCGAAGCTGTTCGCGGACACGACTGACTCCTTCTGGGTGCTTCGTGCGATATCCGGCCGCCACGCGGTGGTAAGGTCAGCCTTAGTTAGGCTTACCTTGCCCGCATCGCCGGTGAGCGCCTCTCGGCAAGTATCTTGATGTCGAGATATATCGTAAGGGGCAGTTATCTCGATGTCGAGATAAACCATAGTGCATGCCGTGGCTCACTGGTCGTCCGGGCCGCGCCGCTTGCGCTCCAGCCTGATCAGCCAGACCGCCCCCGCGACCACGGCCGCCGCCATCAGCAGCACCACCACAAGCTCACCACCGGAACCGTCGGTCGGCGAGGGGGCGATGTCGGCCAGCAGGATCGTCCTCATGTCTTCACCTCCGCTCCCTGTGCGTTCTCCCGCGGTCCACCCGGCGGCCGCCCGGCCTCCGAGCGGCCCGCGCCGAGGCCCAGCACCAGCATCAGCAGCACCGGGAACTCCAGGTAGGCGTGGTAGGCGGCCAGCGCCGCGTACAACGACCGGCCCTGTGCGTAGTCCAGCGCGAACAGCAGGGCCAGCAGCGCGCCGGCCCCGGCACCCAGCGCCCACGCCCGCCCGCCGCGCAGCGCGGGCACCCGGGCCTCGAACCGCTCCGCCGCCTCCGGCGCGTACCGGGGCAGGAACCAGACCCAGACGACGTAGTGCATCGTCTGCAGGAAGGCGAACACCGCCAGGAAGCGCAGGCCCGCCTCCGGCGTCAGCAGCGCCGGCGGGGTGTAGGCCGCCGCCAGCCGGTCCGTCCAGCCGCCGGGCCGCTGCGACAGCAGCCCGTCCAGCAGGCCGCTCAGCAGCAGGGCCGGCACCAGCAGCACCCAGCCGGACTGCAGCACCAGGAACGCCCACCGCCCCCGCCGGAGCCGGCGCGACCACTCGGCCAGGAACAGCAGCGGCACCACGTTGTGCAGGTGGGCCAGCACCACGAAGTGGTACGCGGGGAAGGCCAGCGAAGCCGCCCCGGCCCCGACCAGCAGGCCCGCGCTCCCGGCGAGCGCCCGCGGTCGGCCGCGCAGCCCGTACCGGCAGGCCGCCGCCAGCAGGCCGTACGCGAGCAGGATCTCCACCGTCTGCGCGGCCCGGGAGGGCGGCAGCAGGCGGCACAGCACGATGCCGGTCACCAGCGCCAGCAGCAGCCGCAGCAGCGGGCCGGCCAGGACGACGGCGAACCGGCCCGCCACGTAGCGCAGCTCCAGGACGTTGTGCAGCAGGCCGAAAGCGGCCAGGCCCAGCACCGCCAGCCCGGTCGGCGCCCGCAGGGCGGTCACCAGCGCCAGGGGCGGCCGACAGTGCGAACCCCGCGAACGGCGCGGCGCCCAGCCGGACGGACGGCCCGGGCCCGGGCCAGACCGGCGCGGCGGCCGACGCCGGTGCGGTTACGACCCCGGTGGCCATGGTCCCCTCCCCGTGGCACGATCCCCGCCGTGCCCTACGTCCTCGCCCTGGCCCTCACCCTGCTGGTCGAGGTCCCCGTCTACACCGTCGCGCTCACCCGGGCGGGCGGGCTGCGGCCGTCCCGGGCCGCCGGTGCCGCCGTCCTGGTCAACCTGCTGACGCACCCGCTGCTCTGGTGGTCCCTACGGCCGTACGCCGCCGGGCCCGCCGCAGCGTACTGGACCGCGTTCGGGCTCGGCGAGACCGGCGTCTGCCTGGTCGAGGGCGCCCTGCTCGCGCCCCTCACCGGGCTGCCGCCGCGCACCGCGGCGCCCTGGGCCGCCTCCGCCACCGCCAACGCCGCCTCGGTGCTCGCCGGGTTCCTGCTCGGGCGCTGATCCGCCGCCGACAGGACGGGCCCGCGCCCCGCCCGCCTCCGCCTCCGCGGGCCGGGTCCGGGGCCGGTACGGTGGCCCGTGACGTGACAGGCAGAGGGGGCCTCCGATGATCGTGGTGGACGCGTCCGCGCTGGTGCTGGCGCTGGCCGACGAGGGCCCGCGCGGGGCCGCGGCCCGGGCCGAACTCGCCTCCGACCGCGAGTGGGTGGCGCCCGAGCACATCGTGGTCGAGGTGATGCAGTCGCTGCGCGGTCTCTACCTGGCGAAGGAACTGACCGCCGCGCGGGTCGCCGAACTCACCGGCGAGCTGGCCGCGGTGGCGATCCGCAAGGTCGAGGTGGCGCCGCTGCTCGGCCGCATCTGGGAGCTCAAGGACAACCTGACCCCGGACGACGCCGCGTACGTCGCGGTCGCCGAGCGGTACGGGGCGCCGCTGGTCACGGCCGACCTGCGGCTGATGCGGGCCAGCGGGCCGCGCTGCGAGATCCGGGGGATCCGGCGCGAGCCGGCCTGAGGGCGGCATCCTTCCCGCGGTTGTCCTTCCCGCGGTTGTCCTTCCCGCGGTTGTCCTTCCCGCGGTTGTCCTCCGTGCGGTGTCCTGCGCGGGCCGGTGCCGTTAGCAGGGTGACCGTCGCCCTGCCCCGTGGAAGGCCCGACCGATGACCGCTCCGCTCGCCGCCGCCCTGCTGCCGCTGGCCCTGCTCACCCCCGCCGCCTCGCCGGTCTCCGCCGTCGAGGCCGACTTCGACCCGGCCACCGCCTTCGTCCCGCCGTCCGCCGTCAGCTACGCGGCCGACCTGGTGCCGTACGGCTCGCACGCCGTGGTCGTCACCGACCGCTCGGCGCCCGGGCGGACGGTGCTCACCCTGACGGTGTCCGGGCTCGCCCCCGACCACCTGTTCCCGGCGCACCTGCACACCGGCGGCTGCGGGGCCGACCCGGCGTCCTCCGGGCCGCACTACCAGGACGTGACGGACCCGGTGCAGCCGTCCACCGACCCGGCGTACGCCAACGAGCGCAACGAACTGCGGCTGGCTCTGCGCACCGACGGGCGCGGCAGGGGCACCGCCACCACCGCCGTGGACTGGCAGCCGCGGCCGGGGGAGGCGCGCTCGCTGGTGCTGCACGCGGGCACCCCGGTCGCCGGCCCGCGCGGGGCGGGCGACCGGGTGGCCTGCGTCAAGCTGGAGCGCTGACCCTCGCGGGGTCTCGGGGCCCGGGCTGCCTGCGGGTCCGGGCCTCAGGCCCGAGTCTTCAGGAGCCGAGGGTGGCGACCAGGACCGCCTTGATGGTGTGCAGGCGGTTCTCCGCCTGGTCGAACACGATGGAGTGCGGCGACTCGAACAGCTCGTCGGTGCACTCCAGCTCGGTCATGCCGGTCGCCTCGTACATCTGCCGTCCGAGCACCGTGCCGAGGTCGTGGAACGCGGGCAGGCAGTGCAGGAACTTCACGGCCGGGTTGCCGGTGGCCCGGACGGTGTCCATGGAGACCTGGTAGGGCTTGAGCAGCTCGATCCGCTCGGCCCAGACCTCCTTGGGCTCGCCCATCGAGACCCAGACGTCGGTGTAGAGGAAGTCGACGCCGGCCACGCCCTCGGCCACGTCCTCCGTCAGGGTGATCCGGGCGCCGGTCGACTCGGCCAGGGCCTGCGCCGACTTCTGCACGTCCTCGGTCGGCCACAGCGCGCGCGGGGCGACGATCCGGATGTCCATGCCGAGCAGGGCTCCGGTGACCAGCAGCGAGTTGCCCATGTTGGAGCGGGCGTCGCCGAGGTAGGCAAGGGCGACGTCGGTCAGCGGCTTGACGGTGTGCTCGGTGACGGTGAGCACGTCGGCCAGCATCTGGGTGGGGTGCCACTCGTCGGTGAGGCCGTTCCAGACCGGGACGCCGGCGTGCGCGGCGAGCTCCTCCACGACCTCCTGGCCGTGGCCGCGGTACTCGATGCCGTCGAACATCCGGCCGAGCACCCGGGCGGTGTCCTTGATGGACTCCTTGTGGCCGATCTGCGAGGCCGACGGGTCCAGGTAGGTGGTGGTGGCGCCCTGGTCGTGGGCGGCGACCTCGAAGGCGCAGCGGGTGCGGGTGGAGGTCTTCTCGAAGATCAGCGCGATGTTCTTGCCGCGGAGCCGGGGCTGCTCGGTGCCCGCGTACTTCGCCGCCTTGAGCCCGGCGGCGAGGTCCACCAGGAAGCGGAACTCCTGGGGCGTGAAGTCGAGCTCCTTGAGGAAGTGCCTGTTCCGGAGGTTGAAGGCCATGCCGGGCTCCTGGGGTGACGGGACGAGGGGGAAGGCTGGCAAGTGTATACGATGTTCGGAATTTCTATACAGGAACGGGGCGATGGAGGGGAGCCCCGCTCTCCGGGACTCCCCTCCACCCTGCTCCCCCGGCGGGGTCGCGGCACGGCTACAGGCGCGGGTCGACCGGCTCCGACTCCAGCGCCAGCACCGCGAACACCGGCTCGTGCACCCGCCACAACGGCTCCCCGGCCGCCAGCCGGTCCAGCGCTTCCAGGCCCAGCGCGTACTCGCGCAACGCCAGCGAGCGCTTGTGGCCCAGCGCGCGCTGCCGCAGCCGGTCCAGGTGCTCGGTGTAGTCCGGGCCGTAGATGATCCGCAGGTACTCCCGGCCGCGGACCTTCACCCCGGGCTGCACCAGACCACCCGGACGGCCCTCACCGCGCGAGGTCCGCACCAGCGAGGCCAGCGGCTTGACCACCATGCCCTCGCCGCCCGCCCCGGTCAGCTCCTCCCACCAGGCGGTGGCGGCGGCCGTCGAGGCCTCGTCCTCGGTGTCCACCAGGATCCGGCCGGTGCGGTGCAGCACCGGCTCCTTCCCCTCCGTGGCGTCGGCGGCGTCGGCGTCCGCGGCCACCAGGCGGTCGATCCAGGCCAGGTGCTCGTCGTGCGGGCGCACCGCGAGGTTCGCCCCCTCGGCCGCCAGCAGCTGGAACGGCGCCAGCCGGATGCCCGACAGGCCCTCGGTCGGCCAGCAGTAGCGCCGGTACGCCTCGGTGAACGCGGTCGCGTCGGCGGAGCGCTGCCGCTGGCGGGCGGTCAGGTCCGCCAGGTCCAGGCCGCGCCCGGCCGCCCGCTCCAGCGCGGACAGCACCTCCGGCAGGGCGGCGCCCGCCGCCGCGCCGACCGCCGCGTACTGACGACGGAGCAGCTCCACCGCCTTCAGCGACCACGGCATCAGCTCGGCGTCCAGCAGCAGCCAGTCGGTGCCCAGCTCCTCGAAGAGGCCGGCGCGCTCGGCGGCCGCCCGCACCCGGCCGAGCACGGCGGCGGTCAGCCCGTCGTCGTGGAGGAAGGCGCGGCCGGTGCGGGTCCAGATCGCGCCGGGTCCGGCCACCCCGAAGCGGCGCTCCAGTGCGGCGCCGTCCCGGGCGACCAGCAGCACCGCGCGCGAGCCCATGTGCTTCTCCTCGCACACCAGGTGCCGCACGCCGTCCGCGCGGTAGGCGAGGAAGGCCTCCTCCGGGTGCTCCAGGTAGCCGTCCCGGCGGGAGGTGGGGCTCGGCGCCATGGTCGGCGGCAGGTAGGCGAGCAGCCGCGGGTCCAGCGCGAAGCGGCTCATCACCTCCAGCGCGGCCGCCGCGTTCTCCTCCCGGACGGCGACCCGCCCGTGCAGGCCGGTCTCCACGATCCGGCGCCCGGCCACGTCGGCGAGGTCCAGTGGGCGGCCCTCGCGGGCGCCCGGCGCGTCGGTGATCATCGGACGCACCGGGGCGTACCACTCGCGCTCCGCCTCGACGCCCACCAGCTCGCGCTCCGGGTAGCGCAGCGCGGTCAGGCTGCCGCCGAAGACGCAGCCGGTGTCCAGGCAGATGGTGTTGTTGACGAAGCTCGCGGTCGGCACCGGGGTGTGGCCGTAGACGACCAGCGCCCGGCCGCGGTACTCCTCCGCCCACGGGTAGCGCACCGGCAGGCCGTACTCGTCGGTCTCGCCGGTGGTCTCCCCGTACAGCGCGTGCGAGCGGACCCGGCCCGAGTTGCGACCGTGGTACCGCTCCGGCAGACCGGCGTGGCAGACCACCAGGGCGCCGCCGTCCAGCACGTAGTGGCTGACCAGACCGCGCATGAACGCGCGGACCTCGGTCCTGAACTCCTCCGACTCGCCCGCCAGCTGGTCCAGCGACTCCTGCAGGCCGTGCGAGACGGTGACCTTCTTGCCGTCCATCGACCGGCCGAGCTTGTTCTCGTGGTTACCGGGCACGCAGATCGCGTGGCCGGCCGCCACCATGCCCATCACCAGGCGCAGCACGCCCGGGGTGTCGGGGCCGCGGTCGACCAGGTCGCCGACGAAGACGGCGGTCCGGCCCGCGGGGTGCGCGGCGTCCACCGGGCGGCCCTGCTCGTCCCGGATCAGGGTGTAGCCGAGGCGGGTGAGCAGGGTCTCCAGCTCGGACCGGCAGCCGTGGATGTCGCCGACGATGTCGAACGGGCCGGCGAGGTGGCGCAGGTCGTTGTAGCGCTTCTCCAGCTCGATCTCGGCGGAGGCCACCTCGGCCTCGCCGCGCAGGATGTGCACCTTGCGGAAGCCCTCGCGCTCCAGCCCGCGCAGGGAGCGGCGCAGCTCGCGGTTCTGCCGCGGGATCACGTGGGCGGGCAGCTGGCGGTCCGGGCGGGAGCGGTTGCGCTCGGCGCACACCCCCGGCGGGACGTCCAGGACGATCGCGATCGGCAGCACGTCGTGCTCGCGGGCGATCCGCACCAGCTGGCGACGTGCCTCGGGCTGGACGTTGGTGGCGTCCACGACGGTCAGCCGGCCGGCCGCCAGGCGCTTGCCGACGATGTAGTGGAGGAGGTCGAAGGCCTCGGCGGAGGCGGACTGGTCGTTCTCGTCGTCCGCGACCAGGCCGCGGCAGAAGTCGGAGGAGACGACCTGGGTGGGCAGGAAGTGGCGGCGGGCGAAGGTGGACTTGCCCGCGCCGCTGGTGCCGATCAGGACGACGAGGGAGACGTCGGTGACGGGGAGGCGGCGGGGGGTCGTGCTCTCGGTGGTTCCGTCGGCTGCGGCGTCGGTCATCGGGGTTCGCCTCCTTCGGGCGTCGTCTGATCGCTGGTCGCGGGCGGTTCGGGGGTGGCCGGTTCGGCGGTCGCGGGCGGTTCGGGGGTGGCGGCAATGCGGGTGGCTGCGTCGTTGGCGGCCGGGGTGGTGACGGCCGCGGGCTCGGTCGCGGTGGTGAACAGGGCGAGCTGGGTCGGTGCGCCGACCTCCTCGTCCTGCGGGCCGACCGGGCGCAGCACCACGGCGTAGCCGTAGGCGGCCGCGACCTTCTCGGCCCAGGCGCGGAACTCGGCGCGGGACCACTCGAAGCGGTGGTCGGCGTGCCGGACGCTGCCCGCCGGCAGGGTCTCCCAGCGGACGTTGTACTCGGCGTTCGGCGTGGTGACCACGACGGCCCTCGGCCGGGCGGCACCGAACACGGCGTACTCCAGGGCGGGCAGCCGGGGCAGGTCCAGGTGCTCGATCACCTCGCACAGCACCGCGGCGTCGAAGCCCTTCAGCCGGGCGTCGGTGTACGTCAGCGCGCCCTGCGCCAGCTTCACCCGGGCCGCCTGCCGCTCGGGCAGGCGTTCCAGGCGCAGCTTGCGGTTCGCCGCCTGCAGCGCCCGCACGGACACGTCCACGCCGAGGATCTCGGTGAAGCGGGCGTCCTTCAGCAGTTCGCCGATCAACTCGCCCTGGCCGCAACCGAGGTCGGCGACGCGGGCGGCACCGGTCTCGCGCAGGGCGTCGAGGATCGCGGTGCGGCGCTGCTCGGCGAGGGACGGCGGACGGGGGTGCACGGGCTCCGCGGTGTTCTCGGCGCCGTTCTCCGCGGTGTTCTCCGCGGCGCTCTCCGCTCCGTTCTCGTCGCCGTGGGCCCGGCCGTGCTCCTCCGCGGGCCGGTCGTCGACCGCGTTGTCGATCTCCTCGACCTCGCGGTCGTCCGCCTCCGCGAGCCGGGCCAGTTCCAGGCGCTCCATCGCGGCCCTGGTCAGCGACCAGCGCCGGGCGAGGTAGCGGCGGGCGATCAGGGCCCGCTCCGGGTGGACGGCCAACCAGCCCTCGCCGGCGGCGAGCAGCTTGTCCACCTCGTCCGGGGCGACCCAGTAGTGCTTGGCGCCGTCCAGCACCGGCAGCAGCACGTAGAGCTGCTGGAGCGCGTCGGCGAGCCGCACGGTGTCGGAGGAGAGCGCGACGCGCACGTACCGGGAGTCGCCCCATTCCGGGAACGCCTCGTCCAACGGGATCGCCGCCGCCTCGACCCGCCAGCCCAGCGGCTCGAACAGCCGGGTCACCATGCCCGGACCGCCGCCCTCGCCCGCGCCGTTCGCGGGCACGGCGGGCAGCTCGATCCGCAGCGGACGGGCCTGCCCCGGAAGGTCGGGGCGGACCGGGCAGGCGCCCTTCATCGCGGACCGGAACACCGTCCGCAGCGCCACCGCGAGCAGCGAGGACGCGGCGTACGGCCGGTCGTTGACGTACTGGGCGAGCGCGAAGTCGGGCGAACCGCCGCGCCCCTTGCCGTCGCCCCGGCCCTTGCGGACCAGTGCGACCGGGTCGATGTCCAGCAGCAGCGCCGCCGTGCAGACCTCGTCCCCCGCTTGCGGGTAGAAGACGTGGGCCTCACCGTGCGACGTGGCGAACCGCTGGACCTTGCCGGGATGCTTGTGCAGCAGGAACCCGAGATCCGTCGCCGGGCTCTCGGCGCTGCCGGTGGTGGAGATCGACATGAACACCCGCCGAAGTATTGCCCAGCGTCCCGGCCCTGAGCACCGGGTTTTCCCGTCCGGCACCCCGGTGGCCGGGGCGTCCCTCGGGCACGTCCGCACGGTGGGCGTGTTCGGCACCGGGGCCCCGCATTGGCTAACGTGCACGATGTGACTGCTGAATCCACCTCGCTCGAATCCACCTCCCCGGCGACCGGCGCCGTGGCCACCGGTCTGGCCACCATCGCCGCCGACGGCACCGTCCTCGACACCTGGTACCCCGCCCCCGCGCTGGCCGCCGAGCCCGGCCCGGCCGGCACCGTCCGCCTGACCGCCGAGCAGGCCGAGGCCGAGCTCGGCACCGGCGCGGCCGAGGCGCTGCGCGCCGACGCGCGCCGCGGCGTCGAGGTGGTCGCCGTGCGCACCACCATCGCCTCGCTGGACGAGAAGCCGCTCGACACGCACGACGTGTACCTGCGCCTGCACCTGCTCAGCCACCGCCTGGTCAAGCCGCACGGCCAGAACCTGGACGGCATCTTCGGCCTGCTGGCCAACGTCGCGTGGACCAGCATCGGCCCCGTCCCGGTGGACAAGGTCGAGCAGACCCGCCTCGCGGTGCGCGCCCAGGGCGGCCAGCTGGCCGTCTACGGGATCGACAAGTTCCCGCGGATGACGGACTACGTCGCCCCGACCGGTGTGCGCATCGCCCACGCCGACCGCGTCCGGCTCGGCGCGCACCTGGCCGTCGGCACCACCGTGATGCACGAGGGCTTCGTCAACTTCAACGCCGGCACGCTGGGCACCTCCATGGTCGAGGGCCGGATCAGCGCGGGCGTCGTCGTGGGCGACCACAGCGACATCGGCGGCGGCGCCTCGATCATGGGCACCCTGTCCGGCGGCGGCAAGCAGGTCGTCTCGGTCGGCGAGCGCTGCCTGCTCGGCGCCAACGCGGGCATCGGCATCTCGCTCGGCAGCGACTGCGTGGTCGAGGCCGGCCTCTACGTCACCGCCGGCACCCGGGTCACCACGCCGGACGGCACGGTGGCCAAGGCCGTCGAGCTGTCCGGCCAGGACAACCTGCTGTTCCGCCGCAACTCGCAGACCGGCGCGGTCGAGGTCATCGCCCGCTCCGGCTCCTGGGGCGGTCTGAACGCGGACCTGCACGCCCACAACTGACCTGCGGGCAGCGACCGTCGGGGTCCGGCGCCGGGCGGCGCCGGACCCCGCTCGCGTTCCCAGGGGTCCGGCGGGGTTGCCCGAGGCTCCGACGGGGTCAACGCGTCCGGTGACGCCTCACACCCCGCGGGGCTTGCGGTGCCGCCCCGGCGCCTTCCCCGGCCGCTGCGCCCGGTGGGCGAGGTGCACCCGGCCGTCGCCCTCGATCCCGTGCAGGATCCGCTGGGCGGCGGCGTAGTCCTCGGCCACCGTCTCCGGCAGCCACTGGTACCCGTCCCAGCGCACGATCAGCCTCGGCTCGCCCGGTGCCACGTGGGCGCCCCGCGAGCGCTCGTCCACGAGCCGCACGGCCCGCAACTGACCGACCGGCCGCAGTCGTTGCTCCCGCCTGGCCGCCCATGACGCCAGCGGTTCCTCCTCCTCGTCCATCGCCCCAGTCTGGCCTCCGGACGCCGTCGGCCGACAGCCGTGTCACTCGACCGGGCGACGGGCGTTCCGGCCCCTCGTCTCCCGTCGTTCCTCCGGCCTCCCTTCCTGACCCTTCCGTCACTCCGGCCCCTCCGTTCTCATGAACTCCTGAGGATCACCAGCCGCTGGGTCGCCCGAGTCATCGCGACGTAGCGGTCGACGGCTCCCTCGACTCCCCCGCCGAACGCCTCCGGGTCGACGAGGACGACCAGGTCGAACTCCAGCCCCTTCGACAGCTCCGGGGTCAACGACCGGACCCTGGGCCGGGCCCGGAAGTCCGGTGCGCCGATCACGCAGGCGACCCCCTCCGCGTGCTCCGCGAGCCAGCCGTCCAGGACCGCGTCCAGCTCCGCCACCGACCCGTGCGTGACGGGGATGCCGCTGCTGCGGACGGAGGTCGGCACGTTGGCGTCCGGCAGCGCGGCCCGGATGGCGGGCTCGGCCTCGGCCATGACCTCCTCCGGTGTCCGGTAGTTGATGCTCAGCGAGGCGACGGTGGTGCGGTCGAGCCCGATCCGCTCCAGCCGTTCCTGCCAGGACTCCGCGAAGCCGTGCCGGGCCTGCGCGCGGTCCCCGACGATGGTGAAGCTCCGGGACGGGCAGCGCAGGAGCAGCATCTGCCACTGCGCGTCGGTCAGTTCCTGGGCCTCGTCGACGACGATGTGCGCGAACGGACCGGCCAGCGGCTCCGGGTCGGCGACGGGCAGGGCGGTCTCGTCGACCAGGGTGTCCTGGAGGTCCCGTCCGCGCAGCATCGTCACCGCGCCCTCGCCGTCGTCGTCGGCCTGGAGCAGGTCACCGATGACATCGGCCATGCGGGCGCGTTCGGCGGCGACCGCGGCCTCGCGCCGACGCTGCCGCCGGCCCGCCTCCGGATCGCCGAGCCGCTGCCGGGCGGCGTCCAGGAGCGGGAGGTCCGACAGCGTCCAGGCCTGGGGCGCCTCCTTGCGCCGCAGCTTGCGGACCTCCTCCTGGTCGAGCCAGGGCGCGCACATCCGCAGGTAGGCGGGCACCGACCAGAGGTCGCCGACCAGGTCGGCCGCTTCGAGCAGCGGCCACGCGCGGTTGAGGGTCTCCACCAGTTCGCGGTCCTGCCGCAGCGACCGGCGGAACTGCTCGGGCGGAACCTCCTCCTCGTCCGCGTCCAGCTTGTCCAGCAGGATCGCGGCGAGCTCGTCCCAGATCTGCTCGCGCGCCTCGTTGTGCGGGGTGCCCGGCTCCGGCGCGTCGAACGCGTCCGCCCAGTCCTGGGCGCTCAGCCAGAGCTCGGACCAGTGGGTGGTGACCGCCATCCCCTCGGCGGGCGGCTCCTCGTAGAACCGGACGGCCTTCTCGATCGCCTGCACCATGTCGACCGAGGACTTCAGCCGGGCCACCTCCGGATCGGCCTCGACCCCCGCCGTCGCCCCCTCGGCGACGAGGTCCCGCACGGTGCAGGTCTGCACGCCCTCCTCGCCGAGGCTCGGCAGGACGTCCGCGACGTAGGACAGGTACGGCTGGTGCGGGCCGACGAACAGCACACCGCCGCGCCGGTGGCCGAGCCGCGGGTCGGAGTAGAGCAGGTAGGCGGAGCGGTGCAGTGCGACGACGGTCTTCCCGGTGCCCGGGCCGCCGTCGACCACGAGGGCACCGCGGGAGCCGGCCCGGATGATGGCGTCCTGGTCGGCCTGGATGGTGGCCAGCACGTCCCGCATCCGGGCCGAACGGTTGCCGCCCAGGCTCGCGATGAACGCGGACTGGTCGTCCAGCGCGGCGTGCCCCTCCAGGGCCTCGACGGTGAACACCTCGTCCCAGTAGTCGCTGATCCGGCCGCCGGTCCAGCGGTACCTGCGGCGGCTCGCCAGCCCCATCGGGTCGGCGTGGGTCGCCGCGAAGAACGGCTCGGCCGCGGGCGAACGCCAGTCGACCAGCAGCCGGCGTCCCTCGCTGTCGGTGAGGCCGAGCCGCCCGATGTACACCGGCTCGGGGTCGTCCGCGCCGACGACGTGCCCCAGGCACAGGTCCAGACCGAAGCGGCGCAGCGCGCGCAGCCGACCGGTCAGCTTGTGGACCTCGATGTCCCGGTCCATCGCCTCCCGGCCGAGACCGCCCGGCGCCCGGCGCAGGGTGTCGAGGCGGTCGGACAGCTCGGCGATCGCCTGCTCCAGGCTCTGCGCGACGGCCGCGAAGTGCCGCTCGTCGCCTCCGATCAGCGCCGGATCGGCCTTGGCGGCGAGACGGTCGGGGAGGTCGAACGCGCTGGTGGTGAGGGGGGTCATGGCATCAGCTCCGATCTGAGGCCTGCGATTGTGCGCCACCACGGGGGCCTTGCCGCAAGACCCCCGGTGCGCTATATGTTGAGAGTGGCAAGGGGTGGGTTCTCCTCCTGGCGCTCTTCCGGTCCTCCTTCCGCCGTCTCGGACGGCACGCCTTTCCGCTGTTCCGGGCAGCGTCCTCCGGCGCCCGTGCGCCGACCCCGGCGCCTACCCGACCGGCACGGACACCTCGGGGGCCCCGGCCGCGCCGGGCGCCCGGCAGCCGGCCGTCCGCGCCGGCCCCGTCGGCCCGCCCTCGCCCTCGCCCGGCGGGTCGACGCCGTCCGGCTGGTCGGCACGCTCCGGTACGCCTCCGCCGCCCGGCGGGTCGAGTCGGACGAGTAACGGCGAAGCGCAGTCGGCGTGTTCGGGCACGGCCCCGCCGAGCGCCGTGCACGCCGGCCCCTCGGCCCGGCCCGCCGCCTCCAGCAGCCGCCCGGCCAGGTCCTTGCACTCCGACACCGCGTCGACCCCGTCGATGCACGTCCAGTAGAGGCCCTCGGTGTCGGCCCCGCAGGCCAGCACCACGAGCGTCTCCCCGACCTCGTGCAGCAGCCCGTCCAGCGCCCCCAAGGCCGTTGCCGGCTCCCCGAGTTCGGTGAGCCGCGCCGCCCGGCCGCCGCTCACCAGGGCGGCCGGGACGACCGAGCGGTCCAGACAGACCGCCGCGTGCGCCCCGGCCTCGGAGAGCTGCCGGCCCAGGCCGGTCAGCTCCTCGTCCTCCGACTCCGCCAGCCGGGCACCCACCGCCTCGGTCAGCAGCGCGGCCTGCCGCGCCTCGGCCAGTACATCAGGTACGTGCCTGGCCTCGGCCAGGGCGTGCCGGGCCGTCCTGATCAGTCGCAGCGCCTCCACGGCCACCGCTCCTCTCGCTCGCTGTCGCCGTCGACCGGGCCGCCGAGCGGGCGGCCGGATGGTCACGGCGACAGCGTGCGAGGAAGGGCGCGGGCTCGCATCCGCCTTGTCGGAAGCTGTGGAAAACTCCCGGGTTGTGGATGACTTCCGTCCCTCACAAGGGTTGGTCGTCCACCTCCGGGTTGACGTCAGCCGATCTGTCCGGCACCGGGAAGCGGTGTTCGTTGCGCTCGATCTTGGCCGCGAGGGCCGCCAGCGGATCCACCCCGACCGCCGTGCAGAACTGCAGCAGGTACGCCAGCACGTCCGCGACCTCGTCGCGCACCCGGTGCGCGCGCTCCGGCTCCGACATCACCTCGGCGGCCTGCTCGGGCGTCAACCACTGGAAGATCTCCAGCAGTTCGCCCGCCTCCACGCTCAGCGCCGCCGCCAGGTTCTTCGGCGTGTGGAAGGGCTCCCACCGCCGGGCCGTCGCGAAGTCCACCAGTTGTGCCTGCAGGGCTTCCAGGGTCGGCTCCCCCGGTCCCGTCACTCGTTCGTTCACCCCTCCAGGTCTACCCCATCGCCGCCGTCGCCGACCCGGCCCCGTCCGCCCCCGGCCGCTCCCCCTCCGCGATCCCGCCGGCCGCCTCCCCGCGTCCGCCCTGGACGGGCACCCGGGCGGCCTCTGGCCGCAGGACGGTGAAACCGGAGTCCGGATCCCGCCGGCACTCGACCACTGCCACCGCGCCAGGCCGCACCTCCCCGGAGCGCGCGTCCCCCGGCCTCACCCCGCCCGCTCCGCCCAGCGCCTCCCGCACCGCCGCCGGCTCCTGCAGCGCGGCCACCACCCGCAGCTGGCTGCGCTCCGCCATGTCCCGCGCCAGCCGCAGCAGCGAGGCGGCCTGCTCGGTGGAGAGCCCCGCCCCCAGGTCCTCGGCCAGCACGGTCAGCTGCCGGTGCGCCCACGGCACCTCGGCGGCCACGTCGAGGTCGAGCACCCCCGCCCCCGTCAGCAGCACCGCGGCGAAGGCGAGGTGGCGCAGCATGCCGTCGGAGGCCTGATCGGCCCCGGTCCGCCCGAGGACGCCCTCGTCGAAGACGGCCAGGACGCGCCGCACCCCCTCGTCGCTCTCGCGCTCGGCCACCGTGAGCCCGAGCAGCGGGTGCGGCGCGGCGGACTGCACCACGCGCAGCAACTGCCCGTACCGGCGCGGGCACTCGTTGCCCAGCCGGGCGATGACGGCGGAGATGTTCGCGGCGTTGCCGCGCAGCCGGGCCTGCGGGTCGGCCCGGGCCCAGCCCCGCATCAGCGCGGGGACGGGGTGCAGCGGGAACACCTCGCGCAGCGCGGTCAGCAGGTCCTCGGCGGCCGCCAGGACGAGGCACTCGCCGGCGGACGAGCCCGCGACCCGCAGCGGCAGCTGTGCGGTGATCATGGTGCCGCTGGGGAAGGGCGCCCGGATGTCGCCCTGCCGGGTGTCGTTGTGCCAGCAGACGTTGACCCGCCGGTGGCGGACGTCCTGCTCGCCGGTGTCCACGAGCGTGCGGCCGTCGAGGGTGAGCGACTCCCGGGCGATCCGGACCGGACCGTCGGTGCGGATCACCACGTCGAGCCGGATCCGGCCGTGCGGTGACCGGACGGTGCAGCCGAGGATGATCGCGTCCCGCCCGTGCGGGACGCAGCCGTCCAGGCCGCCCCGGACGGGCGGGGCGAGCGGACCGGTACGGTCGGGCAGCCCGTCCAGCGAGTCGGCGATCTCCTCGCCGAGCGCGAGCCGGGACAGCACCGCCAGCGCGTCGAGGGCGTTGGACTTGCCGACCCCGGCGGGCCCGTGCAGCACGGTGAGGGGCGCGAGTGGCAGGACCGCGCGCCGGTAGGACTTGAACGAGGTGAGCCGGAGCTCCTCGACGGTGGGGCGTGGCACGGGCGAGCGGTCGGGCCCCGGGGCGTCCGGTCGAACGGGGGCCGGCCCGGCGGGCCTGGTGGCGTCGCGGTTCACCCGTCGGACGTTAGCCTCAGGCCGACCGGCAGAAACGTGCCTGCTCAGCAGATTCATCCCAACGTGGCGCCTCACCCCGACGCGATGACCGCGGCGTCCCGTCCGCGCCGTGCCTGGCCCCGTCCCGGAGCAGCCCGGCTCGCCTCGGAGCGCCCCGCCTGACCCAGGAGCGTTCCGAGCCCCGAGGTGCTCGGAGCGGCCCGGGGCGCGCCGCAGCACTCAGCGCCGGTAGGCGGCCACCGTCACCGAGGCGGTCACCTCGACCGGGTCCGGCAGCGCCGCCAGCGCGGCACCGAGCCGCTCCGGATCGGTGTGCCAGGCGCTGGGCCCCATGCCGACGACGGTGCGCACGTCCCGGGGGTCGAGCCGCAGCGTGAACTCGACCTCCCGCCGCCCCGCCGGCGTCAGGTACGGCCCGAGCTTCTCGTCGATCCGCCGCTGCTTCTCCTCGTCCACCGACAGCAGCCCCAGCGCGTCCACGAGTTCGCCCAGGTGGCGGGCGGTGGGCGAGACCAGCAGCAGCGTGCCGCCGGGGCGCAGCACCCGGCGGATCTCCGGCCCGTTGCGCGGGGCGAAGACGTTGAGCATCAGCGCGGCGGAGGCGTCGCGCAGCGGCAGCGGGCGCCAGGCGTCGCAGACGACGGCGCCGATCCGCGGGTGCGCCTTGGCGGCGCGGCGCAGCGCGTACTTGGAGATGTCGAGGGCAGCGCCGACCCGGTCGGGCTGGGCGTCGAGGACGTGGGCCAGGTAGTGCCCGGTGCCGGCGCCGAGGTCGGCGACCAGCCCGTCGGGCTCGTCGGCGGGTGCCGCGGCAGCGGCCTCGGCCAGGGCGTCCGCGATGGGCCGGTAGTGCCCGGCCGCGAGGAAGTCCGCACGGGCGGCGACCATCTCGGCGGTGTCCCCGGTGCCGGTGTGGGCGTCGCCGGCGAGGAGGCTGACGTAGCCCTGCTTGGCGAGGTCGAAGCTGTGCCCGGCGGGGCAGCGCAGGCTGCGGTCGTGCCGGGTGAGGGGCTGCGCGCAGAGGGGGCAGGCCAGGTAGCGCTCGATGTCCTGCAGCAACGTTCCGTCTTCTCTCGCCGTACGCCCCGGCGGGTCGGGGCGCCAGCCAGCCTAACGACCCGGGCCGCCCACCGCCCCGGGCCGCCCGCGCGCGAAGCGGCCCGGCACCTGGCCGACGCCCCGCCCCGCCTACCGCACGCCCCGCCCGCCTCCCGTGCCGCCTACCGCCTCTGCCCCTGCCCCTGCCCCTGCCCCGCCAGTGGCCGCGCCCGCTCGGCCGCGACCCGCAGCGCGAGCGCGGCGAGCGCCTCGGGCGCGCCGGGCCTGCCCCGGACCCCCGGGAAGGCGTTGACGTCCACGATGACGGGCTCGTCGGGCCCGTCGAGCAGGTCGACCCCGTACACGTCGAGCCCGAACACCTCACCCACCCGCAGCGCGAGCGCGGCCCGCTCGGCGGGCGGTTCCCAGTCCGCGGCCTGCCCCGGCTCCCCCGTCCCGAAGGCGAGTTCGGACCGTCGCCGGGCGGCGAACACCTGCCCGTCGATCACCCACAGTTTCTGGTCCCACCCCGTCCCGGGGACGAACGGCTGGGTGACGACGGGCTCCTCGGCCCAACGCTCGGCGAGCTCGCGGAGCCGGGCCGGGCCGTCGACCCGCGCGACCAGGTCGTGCCGTCGGCTGTGCCGACTCTTGAGCACGAACGGGTAGGCGGGTGCGGCGAGTTCGCCCAGCAGTCCGGCGGCGGCCGTCGCCGCGAACGGCAGTCCGGCGGCCCGCGCGAGGCCGGCCATCCGCACCCGGTCCTGACAGAGTTCCGTCGCCGCCGCCGAGTTGACCACCGGCGCGCCCCGGCGCTCCAATTCGCCGGCCAGCGCCAGCGCCCGGGGCGTACGGGCCTTGAGCAGGTAGACGTCGGCGAGCTCCCCGGCCGGCACGAGCTCCTCCGCGGGCGCGGCCTCCCCCACCGGCCCGGCGGGCGGAACGGCCACCACCTCGTGGCCCCGCTCCACCAGCAGCGCGGCGGTCGCCGCCAGCACCGGGTGCCCCGGATCCCCGGCGATCAGCCCGATCCTCACAGCAAGTCCCCTTCACCGAAGCCAAGTTGGCCCAGTTGCCCATACGGCGCGCCACCCGCCGACACCAGCGCGGCCGCGGGCCCGCCGGGCACCGAGACGGCCGTCCCACTGCGTGCGAGCCGCAGCACCGCTTGGGCGACCCGTGCCACGGCGTCCGGCACCTGCCGGAAGCTCGGGAAGTCGTTGATGTCGACCACCACCGGCCCGTCCGGCCCGAGCAGCACGTCGACCCCGTACAGGTCCAGCCCGAAGACCTCGCCGACCTGCGCCACGATCCGCGCGACGCTCCCCGGCAGCGGCACCTGCCGCTCCCGCACGCCCTGCCCGGGGTGCAGCGGGGAGGAACGTTCCGTCGCGAAGAGCTCGCCGTCGACGCAGTACACCTTGAGGTCGGTGCCGGAGTTCGGCACGTACGGCTGCGCGATCAGCAGCCCCTCCCCGACCAGCTCCGGCCCGACCTCCAGCAGGTGGTCCGGGCTGTGCACCAGCCGGACGGCACGCCCGGAGCTGCCGTCCGCGGGCTTGACCACCAGCGGGTACTCGGCGGCCGGGATCTCCGCGAGCCGCTCCCACCGCGCGGCGGCGTACGTCATCGGAACCGGCAGCCCGCGGGTGCTGCCGATCACCGCGGCGAGCGCCTTGTCCCGGACGCCGCGGATCGAGCGCACGTCGTTCACCGTGGTGAGGCCGACGGCTGCGGCCGCCTCCAGCAGGGTCAGCCCGGGCCCGCCGGAGACGGTCTTGAGCACCCAGGCGTCGTGGCTGCCGGCCCGGACGGCCTCGGAGATCGCCAGCAGCGAGTCCCCGGGGCGCAGCACGTCCACCCGGTGCCCCCACGCGGTGAGCTGACGCGCCACGTCGAGCGGCATGCCGTCGTGCCGGTAGTGTTCCTCCACCAGAAAGCAGAGCCTCATGGGCCTGTCTTCCCCCTTGCCTCGCCGAGTGCAGACGTCCGCCGTCCCCCTCGGCAGAGCTGTAAAAGCATCAGCATGCACGCTGTGTGCGCACAAGATCGCTGCGGACCGGTAAGCGTTCGGCAACAATCGCCGTCCAGGGGCCCGACGCACGGCCCCCGCCGGCCGGACCGGCACGCCGCGGAACACGCCGCAAAACCGGTGGCAGGCACGCCCGGGCCCCTGCTTGGATGCACGCCGTGACTCCTGCCGATCAAGCTCCCGACCGCCCGCTGCTCGACGAGATCGAGCGCTACTACGACGCCGCGCCGCGCAGCTCCGCCCGAGCCGAGGACTTCGGCCCGCTGACCCTCTTCGTCCGCGCGGCGGACACCGGCTGGCACTACTACGCCCGCCCGACGCTCGGCCATGACGGCCCGGCCGCCACCGCCGAGGACGTCCGCCGGGTGCTGGAGCGGCAGCGCGAGCTGGGCGCGCCGGAGGCCTTCGAGTGGGTGGCGGAGCAGAACCCCGGGCTGCGCGCGGCCGTCGAGGCGGCGGGTCTGACGGTGCACGAGCACCCGCTGCTGGTGCTGGGTCCGCAGGACGAGTCGGTTGCGGCGCCGATCACGGCGGAGCGGACCGAGGTGCGGGTGCTGGCCCCGGACGCGCCCGAGCTGGCGCAGGCGGTGGCCGTCCCGCACGTGGCCTTCGGCGCCCCGGGCACCGCCATCGGCGCGGCCGGCGCGGCCGAACTGGCGGCGAGCACGGCCACGTTGACGACCGACGGCGGGGTGGCGCGGATCGCGCAGCGGATCTCCGACGGCGTCACCGTGCAGGCCGCCGCGCTGGAGGACGGCACCGTCCTGTGCTCCGGCCAGTACAACCCGGTGGGCCCGGTCGGCGAGGTGGTCGGCGTGGGCACCCTGCCCTCCGCCCGTCGGCGCGGTCTGGGGCTCGCGGTCACGGCGGCCCTGGTCGCGCACGCCCGGGCCAACGGCGTGCGGACGGTGTTCCTGTCCGCCTCCGACGAGGACGTCGCCCGGATCTACCGCCGGGCCGGCTTCCGCCCGTTCGCGACGGCCCTGATCGCGGAGGCCGCGTCACCCCGGGCCTGAGGACCACGGCCGTGCCGCGGGGCGCGGCGAACACGCCCCCCGGCACGGCACGCGGGGACGGCCGGGAACAGGACGCGGACGGCGGGGACGGCGGGACGGCGCGGACGGCGGTCAGTCGTCGTCCTCGTCCTCCTCGTCCGTACCGCTGACGCCCTCCCCCTCGGCCTCGTCGACCACCCACGCCGCCAGCCGCTCGGAGACGCCGGACACCCCGAGCCGCCCCTCGCGGATGGCCCGGGAGAGGCTGCGCACCTCGCGGGCGGTGGTGGCGACGGTGCAGCCGCTGGCGACGAGGTAGGCGTACGCGACGGCGGTCGCGAAGAGCTCGTTGGTCTTCTCCAGGGCCGGCACCCGGATCAGCTGGTGCATCAGTGCGGCGGCACGGTCCTGCGGTTCGGGGTAGACCGCGATGTCGAATATCTCGGCCTGGTGCCGGGTGACGGCCGCGAGCAGCGAGCCGTAGTCGGTGACCTGCGGATCACCGGGCGTGTACTGCTCGGCGGTCATGAGCAGCCACGAGAGGTCGACCTCCAGGTTCAACGGCGCACGTCCTGGAGGTCGCCCGGCTCCCCGAACTCGGCGAGGAACGCGGTCTCGTACTCCTTCATGAACTGCGCCGCAGCGTCGACGAAGGCACGTCCGGACTCGCCCATGTCCTGCTGGACCAGGCGCTCGATGTACTGGTTCATGCTGATCCCCTGCTGCTCCGCCCGTTCCCGGGCCATCTCCGCGGTCGTGGCGTCCACGCGGACGTTCAGCTGCTTCTTGGCCATGCCCTTCAAGCTAGCGCCGAAGTGCTAGCACAACAAGGGCGCACGCCCACCGCCCGCACACCTGCCGCACGCCCCCTCGCAACCTCCCCGTCACCCAAACCGTCACCGAAGCCGTCACCGGAACCTTCACCGGCACCGTCGTCCGAGCCGCGGCCGGAGCCGCCCCGCGACCGTGCGTGGCCGCCCCGCGGTCGTCCGTGGCCGTCCGTGGCCGCGGGGGGCCGCCCATCTTCCATACCCGCCCACCGCCACCCCACCCCCGGCAGGACGAGCGAGACTTGAAGAGTCCTTCACCATCCGGGACTCTGATCTCCCCTGAGCGTTCCACTGAGCGGCACCGACCGGTGTGGAGGCCGGCAATGACAGCCATGTTCGACCAGGAGCTGCGCGAGCAGCTCGCCCAGGCCCGACGGGACCTCGCGGCGGCGCGGGCCGAAGGGGACGCCGACGGCGTCCAGGCGTACGAGGGCCGGATCGCCTCGCTCCTCCGGCTCGCTTCCCAGCACGGCATCCACCTCCCGCACAGCGTGGACGAGGAGGAGCACAACGAGCCCTGACCGGCCCGTCCCGCGACCACAACCCGCCTGACCCGCCCCAGCCCGGCCCGACCCACGACCGGCCGGTCCCCACCCGCCCCGACCTGACCGGGCCCGACCAGCGACCACGACCGCCCCACCGCGCCCCGCAAACGACGAGGAGGCGGCACCCGCCGAGCGGGCACCGCCTCCCGGGTCCGGCCGGACACCGGCCGAACGGGTCACTCCCCGGTCGGCTCCAGGATCGCCACGCACTCGAAGTGGTGGGTCATCGGGAACAGGTCGAAGGCCCGCAGCGAAACCGGACGGTAGCCGCCCTCGCGGAAGAACTTCAGGTCGCGGGCGAGCGCCGCCGGGTCGCAGGCCACGTACGCGATCCGGCGCGCCTCCAGGCCGACCAGGTGCGCGACGGTCTCGCGCCCGGCGCCCGAGCGCGGCGGGTCCAGGACGATCAGGTCGGTCGCCGTGATGCCGGTGCGCGGCAGCAGCGTCTCGACCCGGTCGCACTCGATCCGCACGTTGTCCAGCGCGGCCAGGTTGTGCCGGGCGTCGACCACGGCCTGCTTGGCGGACTCGATGCCGAGCACCGCGCCCTCCTCGCCGACCCGGTCGGCCAGCGCACCGGCGAACAGGCCGACGCCGCAGTACAGGTCGAGCGCGTTCTCGCCCCACTGCGGGTCCAGGCCGTCCAGCACCGCGTCGACCAGGGTGTCCGGCGCCTCCGGGTGGATCTGCCAGAAACCGCCGTTGCTGACCCGCCAGGTCCGCCCGGCCGCCCGCTCGCGCACGAAGCTGCGCCCGTGCACCTTGTGCACGTCGCCCTGGTCGTCGATCCGGGCGATCGACACCGGCTTGTCCAGCTCGACCAGCGGCAGCTGGGCGCCGTCGCGCGGGGTCAGCACCACCTGGCGGTCCGAGGAACCGGTCGCGGCGATCACCTCGACGCTCGCCACGCCCGGCCAGTCGCGGGACTCGATGCCCAGCTCGCTGACGCCCTCGGCGGCGATCAGGCAGCGGTCCACCGGCTGCACCTCGTGCGAGCGGTGCTTGCGCAGGCCGACCTTCCCGGTCTCCGGGTCCACCGCGTACTGGACCCGGGTGCGCCAGGCCGGCACCTGCCCGGCCGGGAGCTTGCCGCCGACCGGTTCGACGCTGCCGTCCCAGCCCGCCTCGGCCGGGGTGAGCCCGGCCAGCTTGGCCAGCTGCTCGGTCAGCACCGACGCCTTGAGCTTGCGCTGCCCACCGGGGGTCACGTGCTGCCAGTCGCAGCCGCCGCACTTGCCGGGGCCGGCGAACGGGCAGGGCGCCTCGATCCGGTCCTTGGCGGGCTCCAGGACCTCCACCGCGTCGGCCCGCAGGAACCGGGAGGTGGTGGTGCCGTCGGTCACCTGCACGACGACCTTCTCGCCGGGCAGCGCGTGCCGCACGAACAGCACCCGGCCCTCGTGCCGGGCCACGCAGTGGCCGCCGCCGTGCGCGACCGGGCCGACCTCGACCTCGTACCGCTGTCCGGCCAGCGGCTCCCCGGTCGGCGCCTCGGGCCGCGGCGCCCGCGCGGCGGCGGTGCGCAGCGCCTTGGGCGGCCGTACCGCCTGCTTGCGCGGCGCCTTCCGGGCAGCACCGGCGGCACCGCCCGCACCAGCGGCACCGGCGGCACCCTTCCCGGCGTCCTTGCCGGCCTGGCCCTTGCCGGCACCCTTGCCGGCGCCCTTCTCGGCAGCGCCCTTCCCCGCCGTGTCCCGGCCCGGCTTCCGGTCCTCCGACGGCACCTGCTCCCCCGGGACGATCGGCGCGGTGCGCGCGGTCAGGCCGTCACGGTCGGTGGCCTCCGGACGGGACGGCCGGCCCCAGCGCGGCCGGGCGACCTGCCCGGGCTGGGAGCCGCCCCGGCGGGAGCCCTTGCCGGAGGAGCCCGAGGAGCGGGGCGGAGTGTTGCGGGTCACTGGGAGGAGTCCTTGCTGCGCTCGGAGGTGTCACCGGCACTCGCACCGGTGGAGACGGAATCCTTCGACTTTACGGCCTTCGGCGCCCGAGGCTCGCCACGCCGGACGGCGCCCGGCGCCGACCAGGCCTTCTGCGGCTTGCGCCGCTCGGAGGATTCCAGCTGCCAGGGCACCGAGGTGACCATCACACCGGGCTTGAACAGCAGGCGCCCCTTGAGCCGCAGCGCGCTCTGGTTGTGCAGCAGGTGCTCGTACCAGTGGCCGACCACGTACTCGGGGATGTAGACCGCGACCACGTCGCGCGGGCTGCTGCGCCGCAGGTTCTTCACGTAGTCCAGGACCGGCCCGGTGATCTCGCGGAACGGCGAGTCCAGCACCTTGAGCGGCACGTCGATGCCGCGCTCGTCCCACTCCTGCCGCAGCGCCGCGGTGTCGGCCGGGTCCACGTTGACCGTGACGGCCTCCAGGGTGTGGGCGCGGGCCAGCTGGGCGTACGCGAGGGCCCGCAGCGCCGGCTTGTGCAGCTTGGAGACCAGCACGATGGCGTGCACCCGGGTGGGCAGCACCACGTCGTCGGGCTCCTCCGCGGCGATGAGCTCCTCGGAGACCCGGTCGTAGTGGCGCCGGATGCCCTTCATCATCACGAACAGCACGACCATCGCCGCGATCGCGATCCAGGCGTGGCCGATCTTGGTGACCAGGACGACGATCAGCACGGCCATGGTCATCACAAGACCGAAGGCGTTGATCGCCCGGCTGCGCTGCATGCGGCGGCGCTCGGCCGGGTCGGTCTCGGTGCGCAGCAGCCGCGTCCAGTGCCGGATCATCCCGGACTGGCTCATGTTGAACGAGACGAACACACCGACGATGTAGAGCTGGATCAGCCGGTTCGGGTCGGCGTCGAACGCGAAGATGAACAGGATCGCCGCGATCGCCAGCAGGATGATGCCGTTGGAGAAGGCGAGCCGGTCGCCGCGGGTGTGCAGCTGGCGGGGCAGGTAGCGGTCCTGGGCCAGGATCGAGCCGAGCACCGGGAAGCCGTTGAAGGCGGTGTTGGCGGCCAGCACCAGGATCAGGCCGGTCACGGCGGCGACGAAGTAGAAGCCGGGCGTGAAGTTGCTGAACACGGCCTCGCTGATCTGGGCGAGCGCGGTCTTCTGGTGGTAGTCGGCGGACGCGCCGCCGAGCTGCTCCGCCGGGTTCTCGGCCATCTGGACGCCGGTCAGGCGGGCCAGCCAGATGATGCCCATGAACATCACCACGGCGATGCTCGCCATCATCAGCAGCGTGGTCGCGGCGTTCTTGCTCTTGGGCTTGCGGAAGGCCGGCACGCCGTTGGAGATCGCCTCCACACCGGTGAGCGCGGCACAGCCGGAGGAGAACGACTTCAGCAGCAGGAACACCAGGGCGAATCCGGCCACCGACTCGTTGCCGGGGGTGGGGGTGAGGGTGAAACCGGCGCTCTCGGCGGGCATGTCCTGGCCCAGCACGAAGTGCCGGAAGAACCCGAAGCCGACCATGCCTATGACGCCGATCATGAAGGCGTAGGTGGGAATGGCGAAGGCGGTTCCGGATTCGCGCACACCGCGCAGGTTCATGCCCATCAGCACGACGACCACGATCACCGACAGCGTCAGTTCGTGGCCCCGCAGCGCGGGGACGGCGGACACGACGTTGGCGACGCCCGAGGTGGTGGACACGGCCACGGTGAGCACGTAGTCGACCATCAGCGCGCTGGCGACGACCAGACCGGCAGCCGGCCCGTGGTTGACGGTCGCGACCTCGTAGTCACCGCCACCACTGGGGTAGGCGTGCACGTTCTGCCGGTACGAGGCGACCACGGCGAGCATCACGATCGCCACGACGACGCCGATCTGCCAGGAGAAGTGGATCGCCGAGACGCCCGCGACGGAGAGGGTGAGCAGGATCTCCTCGGGGGCGTACGCGACCGAGGAGAGCGCGTCCGAGGCGAAAACGGGTAGCGCGATCCGCTTCGGTAGCAGCGTTTCACCGAGCTTGTCGCTGCGCAGCGCGCGCCCGATCAGGATGCGTTTCGGGAGGTCTTTCGGCATAGGCACGTTAAGGAATCGTAGGGGCTCCCCGGTCAAGGCTCCGCCGTTTGTCCCCCCCTTCGTCGCGACTGCGTTCTACGGACCGGCTAGCGTGTCGGATACGAGTCGGTGGGCAACACTCGGGTTGTGAGGTGTTGCCGGGGCCGGCGCCCCACGAGAACGCTCGCCCCGGACGACCGGGCGGGAAAGGGAGATGAACGGTGTTTGCGCAGGTCAGTACCCCGACGGAACGGGTGAGGTAGCGCCGGTGCACATCGTCATCATGGGCTGCGGCCGCGTGGGCTCGGCCCTCGCGAGAGCGCTGGAGAAACAGGGCCACTCGGTGGCCGTGGTCGACCAGGACCCGACCGCCTTCCGCCGACTTGGCGCCGGGTTCAACGGGCGCCGGGTCACCGGTGTCGGCTTCGACCAGGACACCCTGCGCGAGGCGGGCATCGAGGAGGCCGGCGCCTTCGCCGCGGTCTCCAGCGGCGACAACTCCAACATCATCGCCGCGCGGGTGGCCCGGGAGAACTTCGGCGTCGAGAACGTCGCCGCCCGGATCTACGACCCCCGCCGCGCCGAGGTGTACCAGCGCCTGGGCATCCCGACCGTGGCGACGGTCCGCTGGACCGCCGACCAGATGCTGCGCCGGCTGCTGCCGAGCGGCGCCGAGCCGCTGTGGCAGGACCCGAGCGGCGGCGTGCAGCTGGCCGAGGTCGCGTACGACCCGCGCTGGATCGGCCACCGGTTCGGCGAGCTGGAGGAGGCCTCCGGCGCCCGGGTGGCGTTCGTCACCCGACTCGGCGAGGGCATCCTGCCCACGCCGCAGATGGTGGTGCAGGAGGGCGACCTCGTACAGGTGATGCTGCGCCGGGCCGACCTGACGGCCGTCGAGGCCGCGTTCGCGCAGGGGCCGAAGGAGGAGGGTCACTGATGCGGGTCGCCATTGCCGGGGCCGGTGCCGTGGGCCGCTCGATCGCGGGCGAGCTGCTGGAGAACGGCCACGAGGTCCTGCTGATAGACAAGAACCCGAACTCCATCTCGGTGGAGCGGGTGCCGATGGCGGAGTGGCTGCTGGCCGACGCCTGCGAGATCACCTCGCTGGACGAGGCCGCCCTGCAGCGCTGCCACGTGGTGATCGCCGCGACCGGCGACGACAAGGTCAACCTGGTCGTCTCGCTGCTCGCCAAGACCGAGTACGCGGTGCCGCGGGTGGTCGCCCGGGTGAACAACCCCAAGAACGAGTGGCTCTTCAACGAGTCCTGGGGCGTGGACGTGGCCGTGTCCACGCCGCGCCTGATGTCCGCCCTGGTCGAGGAGGCCGTCAGCGTCGGCGACCTGGTCCGCCTGATGCGCTTCAGCCAGGGCAACGCCAACCTGGTCGAGCTGACCCTGGCCTCCGACACCGAGCTGGTCGGCACCCGGGTCGGCGACGTGGCCTGGCCGCCGGACACCGCGCTGGTGACGATCATCCGCGAGGGCCGGGTGCTGGTGCCGGGCAAGGACGACACCCTGGAGGGCGGCGACGAGCTGCTCTTCGTCGCCGCCCAGGAGCGCGAGGAGGAGCTGGAGGAGCTGCTGTCGGCCACCACCGGCGCCCAGTGACGACGGAACCACGGCCGAGGGCCCGCACCCTGGTGGGTGCGGGCCCTCGGCCGTGTGCGGAGGCGGCTACTTCGCCGACTCCTCCTCGTCGTCCAGCTGCGCCTTGATCGGCGGCGGCGCCTTCAGCAGGATCTGCCAGGTGACGTACATCGCCAGCAGCATCGGCGGGATGCCCAGGGCGACCTTCAGCCAGCCCAGCAGGTTGACGTTGTGGGTGAAGTACAGCGGGAAGAGGATCACCGGCTTGAGGCCCATGATCACCACCCAGGCCCAGGTCGCCCTGGTGTACGCGGCGAGCCGGCCCGGGTTCTCCTTGCGCCAGGTGAACATCTCACCGGTGATCGGGCCGAGCATCACACCGATCATCGGCCAGCGCACCAGCGCGGAGGTCGCCAGGGCGATGCAGTAGCCGACGTTCCAGAGCAGGCCGGGCAGGTAGAAGTCCTCGGCCCGGCCGCTCTTCATCGAGATCCAGGCGCCGAGCGCGACGCCGAACACCCCGCTGAAGGCGTGCTGGATGGTCTCCCGCTTCGCCAGCCGGGCCACCACGAACAGCGCGCTCAGGCCGAGCGCGGCCCACGCCGAGGTGCTGACCTGGTGGGTGAGGTTGTACGTGACGATGAAGACCAGGCCGGGCAGCGTCATGTCGATCATGCCGCGCACGCCGCCGAAGGCCTTCAGGACGGTGTCGGCGGCCTCCTTGGAGGCGGCCTGACGGGCGGCCTCCTCGGCCTTGCGGGCGGCGTCCCGGGCCGCCGCGTCGTGGGACAGGTCGAGCTGGGCGGCATCGCCGCCGGGCTGGTTGCTCACGCTCATTCGCTCCCGTGTCCGACCGGACGCAGCTCGTAGCGAGGGTTGAACAGCACGCGGCGCCCGCGCGCGTGACCGATCCGGCCGCTGGCGACCAGCCTGCGGCCGGGCTCTATGCCCGCGATCGAGCGACGGCCGAGCCAGACCACGTCCAGGGCCTCGGTGCCGTCGAAGAGTTCGGCCTCCAGGGCCGGCACCCCGGCCCGCGGGCGCAGCGTCACCGTGCGCAGCGTGCCCGCGACGGTGACCAGGGCGCGGTCCGCGCAGCCGGCGATCGGCGTGCACCCCGACTCCGCGGCGCTCTCCTGGCGCAGGTCCTCGGCCTCCAGCTCCTCTGTCGAGGAGGTCAGCCGGCTGAGCATGCGGCGGAACCGCCCCTGCGGCTGGCCGCTGCTGTTGTCACCACTCATGTCGGAAGGGTACCGGTTTCCGGGCCCCCGGCGGCAGGTCGTTCAGCCGCCGGGGGCAACGGCGGTCAGCTCTCGAACCGGTATCCCATTCCCGGTTCGGTGATGAAGTGGCGCGGGTGCGAGGGGTCGCGCTCCAGCTTCCTACGCAGCTGGGCGAGGTAGACCCGCAGGTAGTTGGTCTCGGTGCGGTAGGCGGGGCCCCACACCTCCTGGAGCAGCTGGGTCTGGCTGACCAGTCGCCCGGCGTTGCGGACGAGGACCTCCAACAGGTGCCACTCGGTCGGGGTGAGCCGCACGTCCGCGCCGTCCCGGTTGACCTTCTTGGCGGCGAGGTCGACGGTGAAGCTCTCGGTGACGACCAGCGAGTCCGCCTCCCCGGCCACCGGCTCGGCCCGCCGCACCGCGGCCCGCATCCGGGCGAGAAGCTCGTCCATGCCGAACGGCTTGGTGACGTAGTCGTCGGCACCGGCGTCCAGGGCCTCGACCTTCTCGTCCGAGGCGTGCCGGGCCGACAGCACGATGATCGGCACCCGGGTCCAGCCGCGCAGGCCCCGGATCACCTCGACCCCGTCCATGTCCGGCAGGCCCAGGTCGAGGACGACGACGTCCGGGTGGCGGGCCGCGGCCAGCTCCAAGGCGCTCGCGCCGTCGTGGGCCGCGTCCACCTCGTACTTGCGGGCCTTGAGGTTGATCACCAGCGCGCGGACGATCTGCGGTTCGTCGTCCACGACGAGGACCCGGGTCATTTACGGGCTCCGCCTTTCAGGGCTGTCGGACTTGGGGCTGTCGGACTTGGGGGCTGTGGAACTGGCGTGCGGTTACTGCGTGCGGCACGGGCGGCGGGCAGGCCGCCGGCTCTCATGTGATCAGCTCCGAGAGCGGACCGCTCCCGTCGCCGTGCGGCTCACCCGGCTCCTCCGGCTCCGGCGGCCGTTCGACGGCCGGCAGGCTGACCACCATGGTGAGTCCGCCGCCCGGGGTGTCCTCGGCGGTGACGCTACCGTCCATCGCCTCGACGAAACCGCGCGCCACCGCGAGCCCGAGACCCACCCCGGCGCCGCGCGGCGCGTCCCCGTAGCGCTGGAACGGAGCGAAGATCTTCTCCTTCGCGTCCTCGGGCACGCCCGGCCCGCGGTCGACGATCCGCAGCTCGACCCGGCCCGGCATCCCCGGCTGCTCCAGCGCGTCGGCCTTGACCAGCACCTTGACGCCGTCCGGGCTGTACTTGACGGCGTTCTCCACCAGGTTGGCCAGCGAGCGCTCCAGCAACCCGCCGTCGGCCCGGATCATCGGCAGCGTCTCCGGGACGTCCAGGCGGACGGACTCCGGCGGCACCCCGCCGAGGGCGAACGGCACCACCTCGTCCAGGTCGGTCTCCTGGATCAGCGGGGTGACCGTCCCGGTCTGCAACCGGCTCATGTCGAGCAAGTTGTTGATCAGGTGGTCCAGCCGGTCGGCCCCGGCCTCGATCCCGGCGAGCAGCTCGGCCTCGTCCTCCGGGTCCCAGTCGACGTCCGCCGCACGCAACGAACTCACCGAGGCCTTGATCCCCGCCAACGGGGTGCGCAGGTCGTGCGAGACGGCGGCCAGCAGGGCGGTCCGGATGCGGTTGCCCTCGGCCTCCCGGCGGGCCGAGGCGGCCTCCCGGGCCAGTCGGCGACGCTCCAGCACCACCGCGGCCTGCGCGGCGAAGGCCCCGAGCAGCCGCCGGTCCGCACCGGGCAGCACCCGGCCGCGCAGCACCAGCGCCAGGCTGTCGCCGACCGGGACGTCCACGTCCGCCTCCTCCGGCCGCTCCGGCGGCCGCGGCCCGGCAGTGGCCACCGGCACCCAGGGGCCGAGCGAATCCGGGCGCTCCAGCAGCGCGGCGCTCTCCTGCCCGAAGGTCTCCCGGACCTGCTCCATCAGCGCGGTCAGGACCCCGTCCCCGTTCGGCGCGCCCCGCAGCACCGTGCCGGCCAGCGCGCTGAGCGTCTGCGCCTCGGTCTGGCTGCGGGCCGCCTGGTGCGTCCGCCGGGCCGCCAGGTCCACCACGGACGCCACCGAGATGCCGACGATGGTGAATATGGCCACCGCCATGATGTTCTGCGGCTCGTTGATCGTGAAGGTGTGCAGCGGCGGCGTGAAGTAGTAGTTCAGCACCGAGGAGCCGACCAGCGCCGAACCGACCGCCGGCAGCAGCCCGCCGACCAGCGCCGCGCACACGGTCAGCGACAGGAACAGCAGCATGTCGGTGGAGAGCCCCAGCCCGCCGATCGCCGTCAGCACGACCGCCAGCACCGGCGGGCCGGCCAGGCCGATCAGCCAGCCGGCGACGGTGCGGGTCCGGCCCAGGTCGGTGGTCCGGCGGACGGGAATCCTGCCGCGTCCGTGCCCGGCGTGCTCGTGGGTGACCATGTGGACGTCGATGTCCCCGGCCTCCCGGGTCACCGTGGTGCCGACGCCCGGCCCGTACAGGTACTGCCAGCCGGGCCGGCGGCTGGTGCCCAGCACGATCTGGGTGGCGTTCACACCGCGGGCGAAGTCCAGCAGCCCGCCGGCCGGGTCGTCGCCCAGCACGGCGTGGAACGAGCCGCCGAGGCTCTCCACCAGCGCCCGCTGCTCGATCAGCGTCTGCGGCGAGCCGGAGCCGACCAGGCCGTCCGAACGGGATATGTGCACGGCGAGCAGCTCGCCGCCGGAGACGCGGGCCGCGATCCGGGCCGCCCGACGGATCAGCGTCGCCCCCTCGGGCCCGCCGGTCAGGCCGACCACGATCCGCTCCCGGGCCTGCCAGGTGCCCTCGATGCCCTGCTCGGCCCGGTACTTCTGCAGGTACTCGTCCACCCGGTCGGCGGTCCACAACAGCGCCAGCTCGCGCAGCGCGGTCAGGTTGCCCGGGCGGAAGTAGTTGGCGAGCGCCGCGTCGATCTTCTCCGGCGCGTACACGTTCCCGTGCGCCAGCCGTCGGCGCAGCGCCTGCGGGGACATGTCGACGAGCTCGATCTGATCGGCCCGTCGGACCACCTCGTCCGGGACGGTCTCGCGCTGCCGCACCCCGGTGATGCCGGCCACGGCATCGCCCAGCGACTCCAGGTGCTGCACGTTGACGGTTGAGATCACGTCGATCCCGGCCGCCAGCAGCTCCTCGACGTCCTGCCAGCGCTTCTCGTTGCGGCAGCCGGGGACGTTGGTGTGGGCCAGCTCGTCCACCAGCGCCACCTGCGGACGGCGGGCGAGGACGGCATCCAGGTCCATCTCGGAGAACCTCGCGCCGCGGTGCACCACCTGCTGCCGCAGCACGACTTCCAGTCCGGCGACCATGTCCGCGGTGCGCCGGCGGCCGTGGTCCTCGACGAACGCCACCACGACGTCCGTGCCGCGTTCGTGCCGCCGGTGCGCCTCGGCGAGCATGGCGTACGTCTTGCCGACCCCGGGGGCCGCCCCGAGGTAGATGCGCAGCCTGCCTCGTCCCATGAGCACCATTCTTGATCCGGCCATGCCCGGGAGCCACCCCCGGACACCTGTTCCCCCTTCCTTCGAGACTACGGCGTGAGCAGCGATTTTCCGCTGATCAGTCCACCGATCGGGCGGTTTTAGCGGCATATTGACGGTGGACCAGCCACTCGGCGGGGGTCGCTCGGGGGTCACGCGGGGGTCGCAGGGAGTCGCATGGGGTCACTCGACAGGGAGCCGGCCGGCTTCCGGGGAACGACCCGGGAAAGCAGTCCGGGAGAAAGTCCCCGGAAACGCGAAGAACCCCCATCCGGAATCCGGATGGGGGTTCTTCAGCAATGATTGTTCGGCGGCGTCCTACTCTCCCACAGGGTCCCCCCTGCAGTACCATCGGCGCTGTGAGGCTTAGCTTCCGGGTTCGGAATGTAACCGGGCG
>NZ_JBVJYK010000013.1:0-285305 GCF_055600605.1 Kitasatospora sp. NPDC038210
TACTACCGCCTCCTGCTCGGAACCGGCCCACTCGACCCGGACGACACCGCCGCCCGCATCGACTACCTCCTCAACGGCCTCAAACAACGCTGACCCCGGGAACAGGCAGGCGCGCAGCGAATCCTGCACCAACAGCGCCCCCCAGCCGGCCACCCGCCGAGGACCGCCTTCCACCCCCGAGCAGCACCGACACACCCCACAGGCCAAGCCCTCGGCCAGTACCACCAGCGCGTCATCGGCACCGTCGAGAACGGCGCCGAAGCCGAAGGTGTCCCGCGCGGATCGGTTCGCGCTTGGGATTGCCGCGCTTGCGCAGTTCGCCGAGCGGGAGGGCCGCGGGGTGAGGTGAGGTGTCAGCACCGGGAGATGAGTACCCCGATCACCTGGTCCAGGCGCAGAGGCGCTGGTGGCCGTGCAGGCCGAGCGCCGCACCTGCCTGGCCTCGCTCGGGACCTGGAACGGCGACCTGGAGGCGACCCGGGCGGGCGTCGCCGAGGGGCAGCTCGCCGGGTCCGGGCGGCTGGAGGAGGCCGAGCGGCAGGCCTCGCACGCGGCGTGGGCGGACGGGTTCCGGGCGGAGCTGTCGGGCAAGGACCGCGTCCAGGCCCGCAGCCTCCTCCAGCACATCGACGACCCGACCGAGGCCGCCGAGGCCGCGGCGTAGCGGGTGCGGCCCGGTGGGCCGGGCGGGCGGGACCCGGCCTCTGGGCGCTGGCGTCGCTTGCCGACGGTGGCGGTGGCGCCCCGGCCCTGTGTCACGAGGGAGTCCGCCCGAGGGGGTCGTGGACGGTGCGCGGGCCCCGCACCCGCAGCTCTGCAGAGTGCCCTACCGGCGGCACCGCCTGGTCTGACGGGCGGCTACGACGCAGGCGGCGCCTGGCCGCGGTCTCGGGAGCCCCACGCCGCGTTCCACGGCGTCAGTACCCGATGCCGATTGAGGTGGCGCAGGTCGCCCCTGTCGGATGCCGCGAGCAGGGTGTCGACGACGCGGTCGCGCTCCGGTACCGCGGGCTGGTGGCAGATGCCGGGCAGCGCGTGCTGCGCGGCGCCGTAGGCGCAGCTGTAGTGGCCGTCGGCCGTACGGAGGAGGAATCCCCGCTCGGCGGCGATGCGCTCTC
This sequence comes from Kitasatospora sp. NPDC038210, assembly GCF_055600605.1. Taxonomy (NCBI): domain Bacteria; kingdom Bacillati; phylum Actinomycetota; class Actinomycetes; order Kitasatosporales; family Streptomycetaceae; genus Kitasatospora; species Kitasatospora sp. NPDC038210. Next base: position 1,119 of record NZ_JBVJYK010000013.1, read on the forward strand.
TGCCGGGCGGCAGGGTGGCGAGGTCCATGGCGACCGCGTCGTAGGGCCGGTGCCGGTCACGGAGGGGCCGGGCGAACAGGGCGTCGGCCCGGGTGGAGACTTCGAGGGCGCGCTGTACACCGGCGACCTCACCATCATCACGACCCTTCCCAGGCGGGCAGGTGTGGGTCGCCGTCCAGTACACCGGCGCCGACAAGTGGTACATCCTCACCGGCACCCCTGCTCCGCTCCCGGCCGGCCAGACCCTCGACCAGTACCACCAGCACGTCATCACCATCGAGAACGGCCGTGAAGCCCCCGCACCACCAGCCACAGCCCCGGAACCGTAGCCGCGTCCCCACCCTTCCCCAGACCGACCGGACCTCCGGCCCGACCCCGTGGCCTCCACCCCGCCTGCTGGGTGGAGGCCACCACCGCGCTCCGGATGCCTACCCGCAGGTCAGCGGGTTGACTGACCGACAGGAGCGTGCACGCTCCGGTGGTTTCGCCTCACCGCACTCACCCCAGGTCCTGCCGAGGTCGTCGCTGTCCATGACGGCCGACCAGACGATGTCGGTCATGCCCTCCTCGCGCTGGTCCGGGCAGCGCACCTCGACGTCCCAGGCATGGAGGAGCTCTGCCTTCATGCTGATGTTCATGGGGAAGCCGTACTGCTGCGGCGGCGTGGAGACGGGCAACGCGCCGGGTGCGTCGAAGCGGGTGCCAGGTCTGCTGGCTCTGCCCTGGGGCGGGAAGATCGGCGCCAGCAGGAACAGGGTGCGGACCTTGTCGGGATGCTGCACCGTGTAGGGGCCCATCACGAACGAAGCGGCGGACCAGCCGACGAACGCGACAGAGCGCTACCACCTACGCGACGTCAACTGTGCTTGCAGTCGCCCTGTGGGCTGGCTGCTGGCGGAACGCACTGGTAGTGAGTGTCTGCGGCGTGATGGCTCAGGAAGCGGCCGATGCACTGGTCCTTGCCGGTACGGCCGTGCGCCGCACAGAAGGCGAGTGCTGCATCTCCGTCGCTGAAGGGGCCCGGATCGTAGATGACCCAGTACCCGGGACGCAGTGAGGCGAAGTCGCCGCTCCGCAGGACCTGGGCCCCGGGTACGTCGGCCCGGACCTGTGCCAGCCGTTGGTCCAGTCCGGCGGCACCAGTGGAGACCGGCTCGGAGTAGAGCTGGGCGATCCAGCTGTCCACGCTGTCCTCTCCTGCCCCCGCAGCTGTTCTGGCAGCCGCCGACGGTGACGTCGGGGGCGGACTTGACGGCGGATCCGGGGCCGGCGCGTGAACCGGAGTCGAAGTTGCCTGCGCTGGAGCACTCCCTGGTGGATCCGGGGTCGGCGCGGGAACCGCGGCCGGGGCTGCCTGCGCTGGAGCACTCCCTGGCGGCTCAGCCCCCGATGGGGATGGACGAAGCCAGGGGCCGACGACTCCGATCACTGCCGCGATGATGGCGGCTGCGGCACCGATGAGGGCCACCGTGATCCTCGGCGACGGCGTAGGCGGTGTGCCACTGGTCACCATCACTCCCGTGTTCATCCCGTTGGCAGAAACTGACTGGGAATCACGATGCTGGCGGGTTGGGTAGAGCCGCCCTGCGACTGCCGCCTTTGCTGCCTTATCGTTACGAACGAGACACAACGGTGCCCGCCCCGGCCCCGCAGCCAGCCCGGCACCGGCAGCAGCGGCCGCACCACCGCCCACTCCGCCTCGGTGAGCCAGACAGTCACACGCGCGATCGACCGAAGGGGAACCCGCTCCCGCGATGCCGTAGAACTGCGACAACAGGGCCTCCTGGACTGCTCTTTGGCGTAGACACCCTTCGAGCCACCAAGAGGCCCTGCTCTTCGTGCGCGGCGGCCGTGAGCGTCAGGACACGTCTTCGGCGGCCTGGCAGCACCTCCTGGCGCTGATCGAGGAAGCCGCCGCCGACGGACGGGAGGTGTTTCGGCCGTTGGTGGAGATGAGCCCCGAGAGCGGCGCCAGATCGTCACCCTGCCGGCCAGCATCGCGAAGCTCACCGCCGTCAAGCAGTTCATCCTCTACGGCAGCAACCTGGTACGGCAGCAACCTGGTTCGGATCCCCCCTGGAGATCGGCGCCATGAGCAGCCTGCAGGAATTCACCCCGTACACCTCCTACCGGCTGCACTGGTTCCCGTACGAGCTGACCAGGTGCCCGAGGCTGAAACGCAGCACCGTGAGCACACGCGCGCTGTACGGCAACGAGAAGCTCCGCTCGCCGTTCCCCCCGCTCCGACCTGGCGGCGTGGAGACTCAGAACCTGCTCCGCAGCCTGCCTGCAGATCCTTCCCGAGCCTCCCGAGGACTACGTCCGGACCCCGCACACGGGCGGCCCCGGACTTGCCCAACCCCTCGCTGACTACGCCTGACTCCTCGGCCGGTTGTCGGTTGCCGTGCCGTGGCACGGCACGGGGGCGGCGGTGGGCCGCAGGCGGGCCGACGGCCGCAGGGCCTCAGGTCGTGGGGAGGGCCAGCCGGCACGTGTCCCGGTACGAGCCCGGGAACACCGACCCATCGCGGTCGATCTCCACCATGGCGGTACCGGTCAGCCGACCGACGACCCCGTCCGGCGGCCCGACGTAGTACCCGGGAACGCGGTTGATCTTGTCCTGGACGATCCTGATGGCTTTCTCGGTCATCGGCCCGAACTTCCCGTCCACGGTGATCCAAACCCCGTTGGAGGCCCAGACGTTGTAGAACTTCTGCACGCACGACACGGCCACAGCGGAGTTCGGATAGCCGTACCCGATGTACGGCGCGCCGCTATTCGCCTCCGCGGCGCCCGGCACCGCGACCACGGTCAGCAGCGCCGCCGCCGCCGTTGCGAGGATCCGGCCACCCTTGCGCGTCACACCCATGTCCACCCCGTTCGATCGAGCTCTTGATCAACAGCGCCCCGAGAGTACAGGTCTCCGCCCACCGGCACGCCGCCGGGACGAGGGCTGCCGCAACGCCGGCCTTGCGCGACGGCTCGGCGGTTGCTGTCGTGACGTCAATTCGCTTGCCGGGCAAAAGCCGACCGCAGGTGACCCGGCGAAACGCATAGATCATCTTGTAGTAACCTCGCTCCGCCGAGGGACGGGGGAAGCGGCGTCACCCTCGTGCGGAGGCTGTGCACGGGTCTCCCGCCGATTGCGAAAGTCGTCGTCGAAGATGTCCGTCCTGACCTATCCCGAGGCCGTCGGTGTCGGCCTGCTGCACGGTGTCACCGAGCTGTTCCCGGTCTCCAGCCTCGGCCACAGCATCCTGTTGCCCGCGCTGGTCGGCGGGCGCTGGCGGCACGACCTCGACGTGTCCGCGCCGGGCTCGCCGTATCTGGCCGTCCTGGTCGGGCTGCGCCTGGCCACCACGCTCGCGCTGGTGATCCGGTTCCGGCAGGACTGGGCGCGGATCGCGCGGGGCCTGTGCAGTTCGGTCCGCCGCCGGCTCATCCGCGAACCGGACCAGCGCCTCGCCTGGCTGGTGATCGCGGGAGCCACGCCGGTCGGCATCGCCGGGCTGGCCGTCAGCGGGGTGTTCAAGGCGGCCCTGGGCAAGCCCGTCCCCGCCGCCGTCTTCCTCACCGTGAACGGCCTCATGCTGTTCTGCGTCGAGCTGCTCCGCCGCGACGGCTCCGGCCGACGCCGGGCGCAGCCGTTCGTCGCCCCTGGCGACGAACACCTCTCCGCCGAAGGACAGTCGGACCGCCGGATCGTCCAGTTGAGCTACCGGCAGGCGGCCTTCATCGGGGCGGCGCAGATCACCGCCTTCCTGCCCGGGATCAGCCGTACCGGGATCACCATCGGTGCCGGCATCCTCAACGGCCTCTCCCACGAGGACTCGGCCCGCTTCGCGTTCCTCCTCACCGCGCCCGTGATCGGGTCCGCCGCTCTGTTCGAACTGCCCTCGCTGATCGACGCGTACGGCGCAGACCTCGGCGCACAGGTCCCGGTCGCGAGTGCCCTGGCCTTCGTCGGCGGGTACGCGGCCGTGCACTTCCTCAGCAAGTACTTCCAGACGCACACCCTGAAGCCGTTCGCCTGGTACTGCTCACTGGCCGGGCTCGGCGGACTGGTCTTCCTCACGGTGTGAACTCCGCCTCGAAGTCCCGGGATTCAGTCACCGACGACGCCGCTCAGCCGACCGCCGACCCGCCACCGATCCGTGCGGTCAGGGCCGCCGGCTGACCAGCGTCTGGCACGGGGGTCGTGACCCGACGGGCTCGACCGCGCTCCCCCGCTTGCACGACACAGCGTGCTCGATCCCCGAACCGGCCGGCCGGTCCGGCCACCAGCCGACCCGAAGACCGGGGCCAGGGTCAGCCGGCGGACTCACGCAGGCCGATGCGGTAGGCGAAGGGCAGGGTTCCCGGGTCCAGGACGGTGGCGCCGCCGTCGACGGTGAGGGTCGCGCCGTTGACGAAGGAGGCGGCCGGGGACAGCAGCCAGGCGATGGCCTCGGCGACCTCGCGCGGGTCGGCGGGACGACCCGCCGGGAGCAGCCGGGTGGCTTCGGCGTAGGCCGCGTCCGTGCCGCCGTCGCCGTCGCTGTCGTTGTTGCTGTCGCTGTTGCCGTCGCCCAGCTGCGCATCCTCGGCGAAGCGGGCCATTCGGCGGTCGGCCATCTCGGTGCGCACCCAGCTGGGGCACACCGTGTTGGCCCGCAGCCCGCTCGGGCCGTAGTCGACGGCCAGTGAGCTGCACAGCTGCAGCAGGGCCGCCTTGGACGCGGCGTAGGCGGCGTTGCGCAGGCCGTTGCGCAACGCCGAGACGGAGGCGACGGCGACGACGGCTCCGCGTGCCCGCAGCAGGTGCGGCAGAGCCGCCCGCATCGTCAGGAACGGGCCGGTGAGGTTGGTGCGCAGCACCAGGTCCCAGTCCTCGTCGGAGGTCTCGCCGACGCCGCCGCCGCGGCCGACTCCGGCGTTGACCACCAGTCCGTCGAGGCGCCCGTAGTGGGCGACGGTGCTCTCCACGAGGTCGCGCACGGCGGCGGGGTCCGTCGTGTCGGCCGGGTGGGCCAGCGCGCCGCTCTGCCGGGCGACGTGTTCCAGCGGCTCGCTCCGCCGTCCGGAGACGACGACCTCGTGGCCGCCCTCCCGCAACAGCCTCGCGGTGGCCGCGCCGATGCCCGTACCGCCCCCGGTCACGATCACAACTCGCTGCTCCGTCATGGGCCTTCCCCCTCCGATCGGCCACCAACCACCCCTGCTGCCCTAGCTGTATCACAGGGTCGGCGCAGGCGCGGCGCGGGCTGTCCCGATGGCGCACGGGGCCCCTGGGGGGGGGTTCCCGCGGTCCGGTGCGGCGGCCGACCGGCCGACCGGCAGACCGGGCCGTCCGGTGACCGAGAGCCTGAGGACTCAATGGTCGTGTCGACGACCGGGTCGGATCGGGCGGCGGCCGGGCAGGTGACCGCCACGTCGGGGGTTTCGCGCCGCACGCCGGAGGCGCTGCGCGCGGCGCGGCCGCGGGCGGGCTCCGGCGGGGTGGGACGGCGCTGCGTCTCGGCCGGGCTCCGGCGGGCGGGACGGGTTCGGCGGGCGGGGAGGCCTTCGCTTGTGCGCAGGCGCGGGCGTGCGCCAGTGCCAGGTCGGCGCAGCGCAGGTGGTGGTTGACGACGGGGGTCAGGGTGCCGCGCAGGCGGTCGTCGGCGTGCAGTGCGTTGGCGGCCTGTTCCAGCAGGTCGCCGGCGCGGTGTACGGCGCGGCTGCGGTCGCTGGTGCGGAACTCGTCGGCAGGGACGTGGGCCAGTCCTGCCAGCTGGGCGTTGCGGCGCGTCTTCCACCACGTGCTCACGTGGCGATCACGCACCACGATGCGCCGCGGCGGGTGAGGGACGGGCCCGGGCCAACTTCCCTGTGCCGACGGGGACTCGGCGGCCTGCGGAAGGAGGGTGTCCCGATCCCTGCGCTGTGAGGGGCCGTGTCACCCGTGGGCCCGGGGCCGCTGGAACTCCATGATCTCCTCGGCTCGGGCCTGCCTCACCTCCGGGGTGGCCAAGCGATGGCGAGGCGAGGCGGCGGGCACCCGCGTAACCGGCCGGCGCCCACAGCGCGGCGCCGTGCTCGTCGGTTTCCAGCTCGATCCGATCGCGCGCCTCGCCGGCGGCGTGCCGCCGTCCGTGAACAGCGGAAACTGCTTGCCGGGCGGATCGAGGAACTCCTGGAGGCCCACCCTAATCCGTAGTGAAGGCGGTTCCAGATGAACCCCGGTTCGGTGCGATCGGGCTGTCTTCGGGTGGCAGACACCTTGGAACGGTCCTGGCCCGGGAGGCCTTGGGACTGTCCGGCGGATCAGGCGCGAGCGTGATCCGCCGGACGCCGGGATGGTTCAGGCGATGGAGAACTGAGCGATGTACTCGGCGAACGGCGGGATTCCGACTTCTGCACGGCGCTCGTCCATGCGCTCGGGTTCCTCACAGGGCCACGGGGTCGGCGCGCCGTCCTTCACGCCGGCAATCTGCGTGCCGTAGATCTGCTTCCTCCCTTCGTTCACAAGGGTGCGATCCCGCAGAAAGGCAAGATCTCGCAGGCTGGCGGCGCCGTCGGCCACCGCCTGCTCCATCAGCCGCAGCGCGCGCCGCTGAACGTCGAGCTGCCGATCGGCGTGTTGCGCGATCAGCCACGCCGCGCGGGCCGCGTCCTCACCGACCAGCTCCGCGGTCGGCCATCCGTACGCGTCCATGATCTCGCTGAGACGGTCCGCGTGCTGCACGGTCAAGCGCCGCCAGGCCAACTGCTCCGCCGGGTCTTCGCTGTTCGCATTGCGCGCGGCCTGGTGATCTGTCGCAACCATCCTGTTGAGCTCCGCAGCCACTGCGGCGATGTCAGGTGCCATCCCGACTCCAAGTCAGATCGAAGTTCTCGCTGGTCATCCGCAACCTTAGGTGTGTAAAACACGACAAAATATCCTCCCGGAGGACGGTGACAGGCCCGTCCCGATCTTGGGATACTTGATCTACCGACGGAGCCAGAGCCGGATCGAGCCGGTGGGCTCCCGCGAATCCCATGGCGGCGGGCACGGGACTGAGAACGGCGAGGTCCCCACGCCCGATGAGCACCGCCGTCACCGTCGCGGCGGCGACCCAGCCGGTGATTGCCGCGAGGGCCAGGACTCCGTGCAGCCCGTTCCGGGCCAGTGCGGTGACGGCCCGGAAGGACAGGGTCTCTCGCACCGGCTCCGGCAGATCGGCCGGCGCCGCCGTGCCCGGTGATAACTGCGTGCCGCGTTGAACGCGGCCTTCAGGACATAGGCCCTCGGACTGAGGATCTTCATCCGCTGCTCGGCCCTGAAGAGAGCGACGAAGCCCTGGCTGGCAACCCTTGCTGTCCAGCCCGTGGTCGCCGTAGGCGAGTTCCACTTGGGTGCGGACTTCGGGGCCCTGAAGAGTTCGTCCGCGCTGGCGCCGGCTTCGAGGTACCTCCGCCTGAAGACATCGTCTGGCGAATCGCCACTGTCTTCCATGCTCCACGCCTCCGGTTGTGCAAGCCGCTCAGGGCTGCCAGTCCGTACAGTCCCTCAGGCGCCGGACAGGGAGTACGCGTTACATGATGCCCAGCCCAACATTCCAGGCCGGAGACCGAGCCGGTGCGGCATCGGGACGCGCGCCCGCTGGGAACCCGGGACACTGCGGGCTGCGGGCACGGCCACCGGCAGGCCCGCACCGCCGCGAGGTACTGCCGGAAGACAGGCGGGGCTGCGGGACAACGGGGCGGCCGACGACGCCGGAGGAGACAGCGGGAGGACGACGACGAAGGACCGGTCCGCCGCCCGCTCGGGCGTGCGGGTGGCGGACCGGTCCCTGCAGTACGTGCGGACGGACACCGCGGTGCGCCCGGGCTGCTCCGTAGCGAGGTCTGGCCGGTCGGTGCAGGCGCAGCGGGCCGGCTGGCCGGGGCTGGAGGAGGATCAGCGGGACCCGCTGGCGACGCCGAAGGCGCCCCTCAGGTAGGGACGGAGCGTTCGGTGTTGGTTGCTTCAGCTGTCGATCTGCTGGCGGATGCGGCGCGAGGGGCTGAAGACGTAGAGGTCGAGGATGTCGGGTGGGTCGGCGAGGCCAGGGCCGCCGCCCCTTCTCGGAGGCGGCGGCGGGCTCGCGGGTGCGCCGGCTCGTCGCCGCCGAGCAGGAAGAACAGGTCGAGCCGGGTGAGGCGGGCGCTCCGCTCGTCCTCCTCGGCGAGGCACAGCGGGGCGACGTCGCACGACCTCGACGTGCTGCGGACCGCGGTCACCCGGTGGTTCACCCTGGCCGCCGGCATCCCTGGTGCCCCCCTGCCCCGCGGGCACGAAGGGGTGTCCGACTCCGGCGCGTAGCGGTCACGAGGGGGACGACCCGGCGCTCCAGCCGCTCAGTTCGACCGGGATCCACAGCTGGGAGTCGACCTCCGCGCCGATCTCCACGGGGCGCGTCCGGAGCAGCTCCGGACCCGGCCGGCTCGCATAGGGGTTCGAGGGGAACCACTGGGTGAACACGTCCCGCCACAGTTCCTGAAGGGCACGCGGATAGGGCCCGTGGTTGTCGAAGACCGCCCAGGTCCCGGCCGGTACGTCAAGGGCGTCGAGGCCCTCGGCAGCCGCCTCGGGACCGGTCACCACGCCGATCCAGTAGTCCGCCTCCGCGCCGTCCTCCCGGCTGTCGGTCAGGTGAACCGCCGCCGACAGGACTCCTTCCGGCTCCCGGTCGGACAGCTCCTTCATCCGGGCGACCGCCCGCTCGTCCAAGCTCTCCAGATGCGCCGCGGCGGCCGCGTTGACCCCCTCGTGCACGAGCGGGACCCGCGCCTTCCTACCGACGATCCGGAACCGCTCCTTCTCGACGATCCGGTACCGCATCGTCGTGCTCCCCTCGACGACGACGCGGAAGGACATGCGCGGCTGCGCCGTGAGCACCGCACCCGTGCGCCGGGCCTCGCCCGGCCCGATGCCGTGCACCGACCGGAACGCCCGGGCGAACGCCTCGCCCGAGCCGTACCCGTAGCGCACCGCGACGTCGAGCAGCGTCGGCTCCCCGGACAGCACCTCGGCCCCGGCGAGCGTCATCCGCCGGCGCCGTACGTAGACCGTGAGCGGCATCCCGGCGAGCGTGGAGAACAGCCGCCGGAAGTGGTACTCGGACATCGCGGCGATCCGGGCCGCCTCGGCGATGTCGACCTCCCGCTCCAGGTGGGCCTCCAGATGGTCCAGCGCCTGATTGAGCCGCTCCAGCACGCGTGTCCGCCCTTCATCCGATCGCGACGCCCGACCGAACCGGTGCGGGAAGTGTCAGGCAGCGAGCCCCTCCGTCACCCGAGGCTTACACCATGACCGATATCAAGGGAGCGTGCGAGCCCCGCTTCGACGCAGTCCGTGCGGCCCTCGCGGCGTCGCTCGACGAGGACGACGTGGGCGCCTCTGTCGCCGTCTACCTCGACGGCGAGCCGGTGGTCGACATCTGGGGCGGCTACGCCGATGCGGACCGCTCGCTCGGCTGGGAGCGCTCCACCCTCACCTGCGTGAACTCCACGACCAAGACCATGACCGCCCTGTGCGCGCTGATCCTGGCCGACCGGGGCCGGCTCGACCTGTCCGCGCCAGTCGCCGACTACTGGCCCGAGTTCGCCGCGGCCGGCAAGGAGAGCGTGCTGGTGCGGCACGTGCTGTCCCACACCGCCGGGCTGCCGACCCTGACCGGGCCGGCGGCGGTCGAGGACCTCTACGACTGGGAGAAGGTGACGGCGGGGCTGGCCGCGCAGGCCCCCGCCTGGGAACCCGGGACGGCCGCCGGCTATCACGCGCTCACCTTCGGGTTCCTGATCGGCGAGGTCGTCCGCCGCATCACCGGCCGCAGCCTCGGCGAGTTCTTCGCCGAGGAGGTGGCCGAGCCGCTTGGCGCGGACTTCCACATCGGGCTCTCCGCCGCGCACGACCACCGCGTCGCACCGCTCGTCCCACCGCCGTCGTTGACCGACGAGTACGTCGCCGCCGCACCGCTCGGACCGGACGGCGCGCCGCCGGAGACCACCGGCGCCGCGATCCGGGTCGGGGACGTCAACTCGGCGGCCTGGCGCCGTGCGCAGATCCCCGCGGTGAACGGCTTCGGCAACGCCCGGTCCGTCGCCCTCGTCCAGTCGGTACTGGCGAGCCGGGGAGCCACCGGCGGCGTGCGGCTGCTGTCCCCGCAGGGCTGCGAGCCCGCGTGGCAGGAAGTGTTCCGCGGCGAGGACCGCGTCCTGGGAACACCGATGTGCTGGACGGCCGGCTTCGGCAGGTTCGGCAACACCTTCGGCTGGGGCGGCTGGGGCGGCTCGCTGGTCGCGAGCGACCCCGACGCACGGATGACGGTGGCCTACGTCATGAACCGGATGATCGACCGGGGCCGGCAGGAGGACAACCGCGGCACGGAGATCGTCATGGCGGCGTACGGCGGACTGCGCTGACAGGCCTCGGCTGTGCTGGGAGAGCGCGTCGGCGTGGGAGCCCGGTGAGCAGGCCCGGCCGAGGACCGGTGAGACCGTGTCCGCGCCCGGGACGTTCCCGAGCACGGCGGCGCAGTACTGGACGCCGGGTACGGGCAGCGGGCGGAGCCGGGTCGCCCCGGCCACCTGCTGAGCTGGTCAAACTGGCGCCGCGGACGCCGAGCCGTCGCCCGCCACTGCCACGACCAACGGCGACTGCACCCGGGAGAGGGGTGTTCCGCGAAGAACGCCCCCGCCCCACCAGCGGCCCACCACACTCCCCGCGACGCCTCTGACCAGGCCAGATAGCGAAGCGCTGCTGGGAGCACTAGGAGGTTTCGCCGTCCGTCTCCTCGAAGTCGCCGATCATGGCCGGGTCGTCGGCCGAGGTGGACTCGGGCCAGGGGGCGGCGCCCGTGACGCCGAGGTCGACGCGCATCGCATCGCGGGTGGCGCGGATCAGGGGCCAGAGCGCCTGTTGACCCTCGGCGGCTGACCGTAGCGTCTCGCCGAGCCGGGGGTTCCCCTGTTCGATGCGCTTGATCTGCCCGTACACCCGGGTCAGTGCGTCGTTCAATTTGTTGGCCGGACCGATCACGGTGTCCGGGGCGACCATCAAGGTCTCGGACCAGCGGTCCCGGTGGGCGTCCTTCGCCCTTTCCAGCGCCCGGACATCCTCCTCCCCGGGCGCACGGTCCCGCATGACGTACAGGTGGCGGCTCAGCGCCGTGGCGAACTGTCGGGCGTCCCGGTGGAGTTCGGTGTAGCACCGCCGCCGCAGTTCGCGGTTCTCGCGACGTTCCTGGATGGCGTGGCTCATCTCCAGCTCACGCTTCTTGACCCGGTCCGCGCCGCGCTGGGTCAGCAGCGCGCCGCCCAACGTCCCCGCCACCCCGGTCATCGCAATCAGTACCGCCCCCACGTCCATGGGATCACCCTAGGATCCGCCCTCAGCCGTCCTGGCGGCGGGTTGGGAAAGGGATACCCGGCAATGCGAACCCGGCAACCGGGACGACGGCCAGCAAGCAGGCCGGCGGCGGCGGCGCGGCCTGGACGGCGGGCAGCGGGCAGCGGGCGGCGGGCGGCGGGCAGCACGGCACCGATCAGGCCAATGACCCAGGCCAACGACGATGGCACCCGGACGGCGCCCTCGCGCCCGGACAGGGCACGGGCTCACAGCCCACCCCACGGGCACCAGTCCCGATCAGGAGGCCGACCAGCACGACCGGCTCGACCGGCGCCCTGGTGGTCTGGCGGCCTGGCGGCCGTTCAACGGACGGGCTCCACGACGCTCTCAGCGACGGCCGTATCGATGTTGCCCGGCCGCGGCGGATGCCGGCCGCGCTGCCCCGGACCGGGCCGCCGACGGCCGGCGGTCGCGATGGCAGGATGACGGCATGGTGACGAATCAGCCGTGGTCGGGGTTCCACGACGACCTGGTGGCGGCGAAGGCATTGGTGTACGACCCGGGCGCTTTCACCTGCTCACCGCCGGTGCCCGAACCGGAGAGCGCCGAATACGCCGCTTGCGGGTTCACGCTCGACGGCCGCTCCCTCCGGTTCCGCGTTGCCAAGACCACCCCGACGAAGGTAGGCCAGTTCGTCACCGTGTGGCAGCGGTCCCAGGAGGGGCCGATCCGGCCCTTCGACGCCGCCGACGGGGTGGACCTCTTCGTCATCAGCAGCCACGACGAGAACGGCTTCGGACAGTTCGTGTTCCCGCGCGAGGTGCTGTGCGGGCACGACATCGTCTCCCGCAACGGCTCTGGCGGGAAACGAGGATTCCGTGTCTACCCGCCGTGGGTGACCCCGCCCAACCGGCAGGCCCGCAGCACACAGGCATGGCAGGTGAACTACTTCCTCCACATCGGCAAGGACGGGCCCGCCGACCTGCCGCACGCCCACGCCCTCTACCACCCGTAAGTGCCCGCTCCGGTCCCGGCATCCGTCCGCCGAACGAACGGGTCGTGCAGAAGTCGCCGAAACGAGTGGACGGGTTGCGGGGGCGGCGCCCACGACCTCCCCCGGGGACAGGCGCAGCACAGCTGGATCAGCCCGCGAGGCCGGCCCCGCAGGCGACCAGAGAACAGCAGGCCCGGCAGCCCGCCTGTCAGGCGCGTACAGGGCTCTCGACAGAACCGCGAGAAACCCCAGTACTTCTCACGCCATCCGGCACTTCTCAACCAACCGCACAAACACCGACCGGGTGCAGACCGCCGTCTTCGCCTACGACGTGGGCTGACCCGGCGGAAGTCGTCAGCCTGATCTGCCGAGGCCACGGGCGCGGTCACGAGGTCTTCGCGGTGCCGGTCCTCTCGTCGCCCAGCTTCTGCAGCGCTTCGATGGCGAGCGCTCGCGGGTCGAGGCTCCGTCCGGCGAAGAGCCTCGCCAGGGACAGGGCCCACCGTCCCTTCTTCAGTCGCCCCAGGACGTATCCGATGAGGACCCCGATCCCGAGAGCGATCTTGGTGGTGATCTTCATAGGTGCTCCCTCGGCCCGTGCCTCTTCTGGTCGGACGGTTGCCGCGCCGCGATGTCGGACGCCCTGCCGGAACCCGTCGGCCGGGCCGGCCGAACCGGTATGCGCCGCAGGTACGGCACGATGCGACGCGGGCCGAACCACGACCTGGCCTGTCCCTGTGCTTCTGACCGGGCCGACCTGCTCGTAATCACGATCACGACCGGTTCGCCGCGTGTCCGGGCGAAGAACGGCCACGAGACGGTCATGAACCCCGGACCAGACACTGTTCCCGACAGTCGCAAGGCCCACGGCCGGGCCTGACCCCTACGCCTTCGGCAGCCGGTCCGGCCCGGCCTTCTCCGCGAGCTCCAGCAAGGAGCCCGCCTTCCCGCCGAAAGAGCTCGGAACGTCCAGCGCGGGCGAGCGCGGCGTTCGCTGCCCGGGCTGCCTTCGTTGCTCTTCGGCCTCCCGTTCCAGTCGTTCGTCGTGTTCCTGGCGGCAGGCCAAGCAGCGGCCGCCGGGGCGGCGGGTCCACTCCACCTGTCCTTCGGGGCCGTACTCCCAGGGGCTCTCGACGGCCCGGGCGCAGCCGGCAGCCTCCCGGAGCCGCCGGCGTCGTCTCGACGGCCGTCGAGACGACTGTCCCGGGGCGCTCGGTCGCCAGTGCCGGTCGCGCCATTCCGCCTCGGGGATGGAGCCTTCCGAGACCTCACCGCAGCGCTCCGCCGCCTGGACGGGGCGACGAACACAGGCTGGCTCAGTACGACGTGAGCGGAGCGCCGGGCACGAAGGGCAATGCCCAGCACGTCCGAGGCAGGATCCCCGTACTGGCCGAATCGCAGGTCGTGTCCGCGGGCGGCCGTGTACTCGGCGAACTCGGCCTCGACGAGCTCGGACGGCACGCGGCCGACCAGCGGCAGTGCGTCCAGCATGGTCTGCGGACCGCGGGTCCGAGGCGAGGGGGCGGGGACGTGCAGGAGGAGTGGTCGCCGGAAGACGTGGTGGCGTGCTGGACGCTGGTCTCACCGATGCGCTGGTGGATCTGCTGGTCGCCCTGGTCCCGGCAGCTCCGGACGCGCCGGGTACATCAGGTCACCGGTCTCTGAAGCCTCACTGGCCCTCTCCCGTGAGGCGTCCCCACAGTCCCCGCAGCGGGCCCTTCCGCTGCGCCTTCTCCTCTGCCATCCGGGCGCGGACCCGAGCCGCGCTGATCTGCCGGTGCCCTTCGAGGAACACCCGGGTGAAATGCTCCTGCCGCGCTCTGCCGGCCCGCTGCTCCTCCTCACGGCGCCGTAGCGCCTCCAGTGGCTCGGGGGTCCGCGGCGGCATCTCGGGGCGCAGCGTGCTGCCGTCGGTCATGGCGTCCCGGAGCAGCGCGATGCACGCGGCGGCGTCCTTCGGGCGCTCGGCCGGGTCGCGGGCCGTGAGCCGCTGTATCACGGCCAGGTACGGCAGAGGTGCGAGGCGTCCGTCGTCGTCGTGGTGCAGCATGGCCACCAGGACCCGCCCGGCGCCGTAGAGGTCGGAACGCGTGTCGGCCGGCCGCTCCGGGGCGGCGAAGAAGCTGTCATCCTCGGCGGTTCCCGGCAGGCCGGGCAGCCCGGCGTCCAGGAGGACGACGGGCCGGTGGAGGTCATCGGTGAGGAGGATGTTCGACGGCCGGACGCCACCGTGTGCGAGTCCGCCGGCGTGCAGGTGCTCCAGCCCGCGCAGGACGTCGGTGACCAGAGTGCCGGCCGTACGCGGGGCGGAATTGTTCACGGTGTCGGCGAGTTCGGCGGCGAGGGTGCGGCCTTCGAGGTGCTCCATGACGAGGAAGGAGGCGGGGGACCCGTCCGGCGCGGCGGTCGTGCCGCTGTCGTGGCAGGTGACGACGGCGGGCGACGGCTGCGACAGGATCCGGACCCGGTCCTGGAAGCGCTGTGCGGCGTCGGTGCCGACCACGAACCTGATGGCGAGGGGCCGCTGCGCGGCAGTGTCGACGGCCTGCCACACCCCTTCCCACCCCGCTCCGGCCCCGCCCGTCCCCAGGCGCCGCTCCACGCGGTAGCGCCCCTCGACCACCCACCCCTGCTCCACGGATTCCCCCTCCGATGCCGGGCGTTGACGTACGTTCCCTCTCCCGCGCCAGGCTATGCGCGTTGCAGAGGGCAGTGTCAGCCCGGCACACGACCCGACGGCAAGCCCAGGACGGCGACACCCGGCCCGGACCACAAGCCGAACACCCACCCCCGCCACCGCCCCCGACCTCCATCAGCAACCACACAAAGTCACCAAAGCAGCCACCACCCACCAACAACCGGAACCCCCACCAGGCCCAACAAGAGGTCTAGACCACACGCCTCCAGGGCCATTCCACGCCCACCACTACCAACTGGTCACACCCGGCGTCACCTCGCCGGGTGGAGCTTGGCGTGCAGTCCGGCAGATCTTTCGGGCGCGTGCAACGGGCATCTCGTCGGAGCGCGTCTCGACGTGCGGCAACGTCAGAAGTCGTTGCCCCACGGGCCATACGAGGTCGACCATGTGACCGAGAGGATCAGGAGCCGCTCCATGCCGGACGAGACCCCACTGCATCCCGCCCCTGACAACCCGCCCCGATCAAGACCGAGCGGCTCGTGCTCCGTGAGCCCGAGGCCCGGGACGGCGGCCGCAACACGGGCAGAGGCCATTCCACGCCTTACGAGCCGGTCAGATCACACCGTGCGGTCCTTCGTCGGGAAGAGCCTCGCGTGGAGCACGCGGTCATCCCACCCGCGCAACTGCACGATCCGCGCGAGGCGCGCCGGCGCATGGTGCCCGTCGGCGGGGGAGGCTGATCCCCGGGTTGCGGCTCGCCGCGCCCGAGGCACTCACGGCCCCCGGAGAGGAAGCCACCCGGTGTTCCCGGGGCTGAGCGGTCCTCTGCGTCACTACTCCCCCTTTCTCCCGCCTGGGGGAGCCGCATCAGATGCCCGGCTACGCACCGGGGCCGACCTGGTCAAGCTCGACGACGTGCCCGGCTGCGAGCCCAGCCAACGCGTGGCCGCCGCTGTTTTCGGCACCCCGGTGAGAGGCTGGTCCCATGCAGGATCCCCCCGTCGACGCCCGGGAATCCGCGCTGTCCCGCTTCGTGCTGCGAGCGGCCCTGGCGGACCCCGGACACCTGCCCGAGCTGCTGGCCAACTTCGCCGTCCAGCATCTCGGGCGGCGCGCAGCCGCCTCGGTCGCCCGCACACGCGAAGAGCGTCCCGAGGCGGCTCCGGCCGAGCTGTCCGCGATGGTGATCACCCGGGGGCGGCGGGTCAGCCAGAGCGAGGGCGCCTTCGTGGGTGGCCCGTTCACGGTGCTCATCCCGTTCGCGTTCTGCACCGCGCTGCTCACCCAGAGCCGCATGATGCTGGAGCTCGCGGCGTTGGCCGGGCGGGAGCCGACCGATCCGGCACGGGCGGCGGAGCTGTTGGTGATCCAGGGCGTGTACGAGGACGAGGACCAGGCCGCCGCCGCGCTGGAGGCCGCGGCGGCGGCGCGGCCCGATGCTCCTCCCGGCCGCATCGCCGCCCTGTGGAGAGTGGTGAAACGGATGGCCTACCTGCTCGGTGTGGTGACGCCCGAGCAGCGGCCGGTGTCGACCGTCATCCGCACCCTGCAGTGGACGCTGCTCGCGGTGGTCCTTCTGATCGGCCTGGTCGCCCCGCTGATCTGGCTGCCCTACCTCGGGTACTCCTACCACCGTGCGAGCCAGGACCTCGGCGAGCGAGCTCGGGCCTACTACCAGGGCAAGGCCGACGCCTGGCCGACGGAGCCGGAGCCCGCCGCGCGGGCCCGGCCAGCGCTCGTGGCCGCCGTCCTGAAGACACTGCTCGCTCTGCTGCTGCCGATCGCCGCCGTGGTCCTCGTCATCGCCACCGACGCCCAGTTCGTGGGCGGCCGCTACCCGTTGCTCGCGATCGTGCTGGTCGCCCTGTCCGCCGTGGTCGGCGAGATCTGGTACCTACGGCGCCGGCGCCGGTCGGCCGACTGACCCACTGCGCCCGAACCGGCCCGACCGACACCCTCAGGCCGCTCACGGATGGGCGGGCAGAGGCCCGCCCAGTACAGGAGTCCGCGCCGGTGGCCGCCTTCGGCTCCGGTGTCGAGGACTTCCCGGACGGCGAAACCGAAGGTCACGAAGAAGGGCGATCCCCAGCACCGCAGCCCAGGTCGGGGTGGCGGGACTTCCCGGAATTTTCCGGCGACCCCTGCAACGCATCAACCTGCGAGGACATTGCCGACCCGGTCGAACGAGATCCCGGGACTGGGATGATCATTCCGGCCCTTCGGGCTCAACCATTGCCCGCCCGGGGAGCCGCTCGGCCCAGGACGCCTCGGACCACCGACTCCGGTGCCCGGCCGCGCAGCGCCCACGCCCGGGTGCGGGCCGCATCCCCCGGGCACCGCCTCGGCCGCCGGGGGGTCGTGCGCGCGAAGGGCAGAGGGGGAACCAGGCAGCCTCGACTGATGTCTTCTCGGGGTGCGGACGGGCCGCGGGTTCCTTGCGCCTCAGGTTACGGGCCGGGCCCCGACGCTCAGGATCTCCTGCACCACCGATCCCGTGTCGGCCACAACGTGGTGAATGGCGCCGCTCGCCAGGACGACGGCGCTGAAGAGGATCCAGCCGCCCGGACCGCTGTCGATGCCGATCTCCTGCCTGCCCTCTCCGGACGGCTCGGCCGGCGACCTCACCGCCGCCCGGGCGATGCGTGCCGCCCCGGCCACGGCATGCGCGGCCCCGGCCAGCGCCAAGCCTGCCACACCGAAGGCCAGCCATTCCGTTCCGCTGATCTCGTCCACCGTTCTCACTGTCCTTGGCCGGTGGGGCACGAAGCGGAGCGCCCTCACCTCTCAGGCTCGGCGTGATCCGCTCGCGGCCTTCCAAAGCCGACAGGGCAGCCTGTCAGGGCCACTGGGCCCATCCGGCGAAGGCCGAAAGGCACGACCGATCGCTCCGCCCCGCGACTCCCGCCGGACGTGCCCCATCGCGCCGCGGGCGCCGGTCCCGGCCCGGCCAGGGGCGCGGCGCGCCGCGCCCCTGGCCGGAGCGTGCGGATCACAGGGGTACATGCGCGAGGACTTGGCGCCGGCCTCTGGATCGGTCAGGTCGACGTACGCTGCGTCCGCCGTCTTGCGTACTCGCACCAGCCCCGGCAGTCCGACTCCAGCGGGAAGCGCCGCCACCGGCATGGAGGTTCTTCTCCTCACCGGCGTAGCGGCGGTCGTCGCCGACCCGCCGCAGCGCCGCCGGACCCGGACGGCGAGGAGCAGGCCGGACGGCGAGGAGCGGGCCGGGTGAGTCCGGCCCGCTCCGGCGGGCGGTGTCAGGCCGGTGAGCCCCTGGTGCGGTCGACCGGCGGACGGCGGATCAGCCGACGTCGATGCCGGTGACCGCCGGAGTCCCGATGCCCACCGCACCCTCCTCGTACCCGGCCGCGGCGAAGGCCCGCCGGGCCAGGTCCAGTGCCGCCTCCCCGGCGGCGGTCCGGTCAGCGGCCTCGACCTCCAGCCGCAGCACGAAGGTTCCCTCCGGTTCGTCGAGGGTCAGGACGTCGAGGTCCGGCACCTCCGCGCCGGCCTCCTCCGGGTCCGCGCCGCGCACGACGGCGAGCAGGGTGCGGCGTGCCGACTCCCCCAGTGGTTGCTTGACGGTCCCCGGAACGGTGATCACATAGCTGCCCATGTCCTCCGTGTGACCCGTCCGCGGCGTCGGAAACCTCGATCCGCAGGGTTCACCCGGACGTGCGCCCGTGGTCCGGCGGCTTGGCGGCGTGAACGATGTCCGGGAACTGCCGGACGTCCGCGACGAGGACGAGGACAAGGCCGTCAACGGGGACGGGGACGCTCCCCGGCCTCCGGCGGCGGACACCCGGGCGCCCTGACCGGCCCCGTTGCGCGGCGCCACCAATGGGCCCGATCGGGCGAGTGGTTCGGCGCAACCGGGGCAGACGGACGCGACAGGCAGCTTCCCCCAGTCGGAGAGGACGACCCCATGCCGCACGGCCCGACCCACCAGCCCGGCGCCTACGAACACCACTGGAGCTGGCAGTTGCGCGGCGCCTGCCGCTCCGGGGGTGCCGGCCTCTTCTTCCACCCCTCGGGCGAGCGGGGCAAGGCACACGAGGCCCGCGACGCGGCCGCCAAGGCCGTTTGCGCCGGCTGCCCCGTCCGGCTCGAATGCCGCCGCCACGCCCTCGAAGCCCGCGAGCAGTACGGCGTGTGGGGCGGGCTCACCGAGGACGAGCGGGACCGCCTGCTCAGCCGGGGCCTGCACCGGCAGCCGGTGGCCTGAGGTGCCGCGGCGGGGGCCCGCCCGCCGGGCCCCCGCGGCGGCGGCCCGCGCGCCCGCGGGTAGGGGCGCGGGCATGGGTTCGCGAACGAATGACGCGGTGGGCCCGTCACCGTGGGGGTCGAGGCGGAGTACCTGCTGATCGATGCGGTCACGGCCTGCTTGTGCTCGACCGGCTGCGCGGCTGGCTGCCGGTGCTCACTGCGCCATCCGCCAACTCTCCGCTCTGGTACGGCGGCGACACCAGGGCCGGCCGGCGCACGGTGGTGCTCGGCCGCTGGCCGCCGGGCTGATCCCCGACGGCGGGCAGCTACTGGTAGGCGCGGGCCTCGGCCCGCTTCCCGACCGTCGAACTGCGCGCCGTGGAAGTGCAGTTGCGCGCGGACGAGGCGGTGATGCCGGCCCAGGGCAACGGCGCCGAGCACCCGCGCCGCCACCTGGAGCGGCACGGGAAGTCCGGCCTGCTCGCGACGATCACGGACGAGAGCTCCGCGGTGCGATCGGGGACCACCCGGCCGGGCCGGACCCCGATCACACCGCGGGTGCCGAACGGTCAGGCGCCGCTGAACTCCGCCGGCGGCAGGTCCGCGACCTCGTCCTTGGTCAGGCGAACATGGAGCAGGCCGCCGCTCCAGTAGGTCTGCCGGATCGGGATGGCGACCGTCTTGCGGCCCCACAGGTGGCCCTCCTGCAGCAGCACGTGGGTCACCGCATGGTCAGCCGGGTCGACCACCAGGCCGCGGACCTTGCCGATCGCGCCGTCCTCGGCCTCCACCTGGTCCCCGCGCCGGATCTGCACCTCGCCGGCCGGCACCCGGTCGTGCTGCTCCAGCCCCGGGTCGGCCGCGGGGAACAGCAGACCGGGCGTCAGGCCGGCGGTCCCGGCGCCCAGGCCGTAGTAGGGCAGCAGCAGGGCCTCGCCTGGTCCGTAGCCCGGGCTGTTCGGGTCGGTTTCCAGGTAGTGGGATTCGACGGCGGGGTCCAGCTTCTCCAGGTCCGCGCGCGTGCACCGCAACCTCAGGGTGCCGTCGGACCCGTCGTCCGGCACCGCCGGGTGCTCGACCAGGTCGGCCGGCACCAGGCGGTCGGCGACCACCAGGTGGGTGACCTCGGCCGCCACGGGGTCGACCACCACGCGGTCCAGCCGGCCGCAGTCCTCGTCCGTGCAGCGGACTTCGGCCCCGATCCGGTACGGCACTGCCTCGATCATCGCAACCTCCGATGCTCCGATGGGATGTCGGGTCGCCCGTTCGTCTGCCCCGGTCGTGCCCGGCCATGCCTGTGCGGTCGGGCACGGCAGGCGCCGACGCGGCTCAGCCGCGCCAGCCCGCCCACGCTCCGGCGACAAGCACGAGCCCGCCCGCCACCAGGTTCGTCAGGGGGTAGGAGACCAAGACGGCCGCGTACTCCCGCAGGATCGCGCTGGGCCAGTAGTACGCCGCCGTCGGCGAGCCCGCGGCTTCGCCCGGCACGTCGGCGCGGCGTGCGAGGACGGCCGCGCGAAAGGCGTGGAAGTCGTTGGTCACGATGACGCAGCGGTAGCCCGGCCGCAGGCGCTCCATCAGTTCCCGGCTGAACTTCAGGTTCTCCTCGGTGCTGGTCGAGGAGCGCTCCTGCACGATGCATCCGTCCGGGACCCCTCGCTGCCTCAGGTAGTCAGCCATCGCTTCGGCTTCCGGCATCCGTTCGTCCGAGCCCTTGCCGCCGGAGACCAGCAGGATCGGGGACCGTCGCCGCGCCGTCTGCTGCCGGTACAGGGCGAGCGCCCGGTCCAGCCGTGAGGCCAGCAGCGGCGGGACGACGGATCCGTGCGTCAGCCCGGCACCGAGGACGACGACGAAGTCCACCCGACGGCGCGCCGCCACCCGCTGGTAGAGGGCGGAGTAGCCGACGAAGCAGGCGAAGAGGAACGAAAGGTGGCCGGTCAGGAACAGCACGGCCGTGTTCACGGCACGCAGGGGGCGGTTGTCGATGCCGGCGGCGACGCCCGCAACGCCGAGCGTCCCCAGGAGCGCGGCGCCCGCCAGCAGTGACAGAAGGTTGGCCGGGCGACCGCCTTCCGTACGGATCATCCGGATGCCGTTGGTCACCAGGAACCCGGCGAGGACCGTCGCACCCGCTGCAGCTCCGAGCGTGATGCCGGTCCCCACCGCTCGGTTCACCGGCCGCACCACGTGATCGAGCCCGATGAACGAGCCGGCCAGCAGGAGGAGCGCGCACACGCCCAGCAGGACCCCGTTGCCGAACCGGCGCCGGTCACCGTCGTAACGCCGCAGGAAGACGAGCAGGACGAGAGCGGCCGCCAGGTAGCAGGAGAAGAAGGAAAGAGTCATAGGTGGTCCCTCGTACCCGTGAAAGGCTGTCGGCGGCAGTCGGACGCACTGAGGTCCGGTGCGGGCTGCCCCCTCTCACCGGATACTCGCATCGGGTTGATCTCAATCGCGGTAGCCGACGCGAGACGGTCCGGGTCGCTGAGGCTCCGGTCGGCTCCGGCCTCTGGCGGCACACTCCGGTGCGTTCCGCCTGCCGCTGCCAGGGCGCCACGGTCCACCCCGGTCGGGCCGGCCGCAGCAGAACCGGCTCGACTTCGGCGGCGTCCGCGCCGGGGGAGCTTCTCGCCGTCCCTGACAGCCGGCGGGGCCGGGATCGCCATGTCGGCTTCCACGGCACGCGAGCAGCTCGGGAGCGAGCAGGCGCCGATGGGTAGTTCACAGCGTGAGGTCCGGGTGGAGGCGTCCCATCGTCCACATCCGCTGGCGGCGCGTCACCAGCGTGGTGAGAGTGAGGAAGAGGATCCCGTAGGCGGTGAGCAGGGCGCAGTCGCGGACCAGGTGCGAGGTCTGGCCGCCGGAGACGGTCATCCGCAGGCCGTCGATGAGGTAGGTCACCGGCAGCAGCGGGTGAAGTGCCTGGAAGAAGGCGGGTGTGGTGGCCATCGGGCGGAGGCCGCCGCAGGCGGTGAGCTGGAGGATGAGCAGGACGAGGGAGAGGAGGTCGCCGGTGATGCCCAACGCGGTGCGCAGGAAGTGGTCGACCGTCACGAAGGAGCCGGCCGCGATGACGAGGAGGGCGGCGGTCGCCAGCGGGTGCACGGGGTGCAGGCCCAGGGCCAGGTCCACCGTGCAGTAGACCACCAGGGCGGCTGCGGCGCCGAGGGCTGCGGCCGGCAGCCATCCGGCGAGGGCGATGCGACGGGCCGCCGGTGGCGACGTCGTGGCTGCCGCTGTCGATGGCGGTCCTGGCCTGGATGCGCCGCGCCCCGCGGCCCGCCGCGCGGTCCCATCCGCCCCGACGCCCGGCGCTTCCGGTGCACGTCGGATTCAGGCCACTGGACTTCCTGCCGGAGGTCTACCACCGCTACGGCGAAGGCCCAGGCGGCGCCATCGTCCCCGACGCCCTGCTGCACTGCGCGACGTGCGGGCGGCTCAGTGCCGCCGGGCAGAAGCGGTGGCGATCGTCTTGAGGCCGCGGTGTGGTCGGGGCCGGGCTCGCGATGGCAGGGCGGGGCCGGGCTCGCAATGGCAGGACGGGGCCGGGCTCGCAATGGCAGGACGCGTGGGGTCGTGGTCGCTGACCGCGACGTGTACCAGGCCCGGCACCGGTGTCCGAGGACGAGTTCCCGTGGACCGTGTCCGTAGCGGGAAGCATTGGCCGGCAGTTCGCCGACGATCAGGAGGACGTCGTCCGCGAAGCACGCCCGTGCGCTCTCGCCGGGGGGCGAGCAGGTCCGGCGCAGGACGCCAGCACCCGGGGGCCCACCGGTCCTGGCTGCCCGGCCCTCACCCGCTCACCCGGCCCCCGGCCGGAACCGCGTCCGGTGCCCTGGCCTTCCGTCCTGCGTCGTCGTCGAGGGTGATCGATAATTTCTGCAGTGACCGGCGCCCGCCGGTGTTCATACGTCGCATGGGCATGCCGGGCCGCTACGTCCACAAGGAGGTCGACCATGTGCCGATGGCTCGCCTACTGGGGCTCTCCCATCCGACTGACGGATGTGCTCTACACACCGGTCCACTCGATCATCGATCAGAGTCTGCATTCCAAGCTAGGAGCCGAGACGACCAACGGCGACGGCTTCGGGATCGGCTGGTACGACGGGACCGACGCACCGGGGGTGTTCCACAGCACCGAGCCGGCATGGAACGACACCAACCTGCGCGAGGTCTCGGCGCACACCACTTCACCGCTGTTCTTCGCGCACATCCGCGCCGCCATCGGCTCCGCCGTGCAGCAGTCCAACTGCCACCCTTTCCGGTACCGGCGGTGGCTGTGGATGCACAACGGCTTCATCGACGGGCTCGGCGACATCAAACGAGAGCTCTCCTTCGAGATCGATCCCGCGCTCTGGCTGGACGTCAAGGGCACGACCGACACCGAGCTGATGTTCTACCTGGCACTCACCTACGGACTTGAGGACGACCCTCCGGGCGCCGTCGCCCGCATGATCGGGTTCGTCGAGGCGCGCGGCCGCGAGCACGGGCACCAGTTCCCGTTCCAGGGAACGATCGCGACCAGCGACGGCGATTCACTGTGGGCGTTCCGGTATTCGAGCGTGGGCCGGAGCCGATCGCTGTACTTCAACCGGAGCGTCCCGCAACTCAGGGAGCTGTTCCCCGATCGGGCCGTCCTGCGTGAGGCGGCCGACCGCACGCGCCTGGTGGTATCCGAACCGATCGGGGACCTTCCCGGTGCCTGGGTCGAGGTCCCGGAGGCCACCTACGGCGTGGTCAGCCAGGACCGGGAGGAACTGGTTCCCTTCACTCCACGGACTCCTGCCTGACGGGGAAGACCGGGAGGCCATCCGGGATGCCAGCGCACCGACAGCCGCTCCGTCAACGCGCAGGCAGGCGGGATCGTGCGGGAGCACGTGTTCCTGACGGGGCCAGGACGACGATGCCCGGCGGCCCGGGGCGGCACCTCGCGCTCGGGGCGGTGGGCTGGGCCGTGCCGTCCCGGTGATGGACGGCACCCGAAGTGACGGACGTCCCGGCGTCTGGGTCTCGCCGCTTGATCACGGGGCTGCTTGCGGAACAGACTGCGACCCATGAGGTTCACAGGCACGCCCACCGACGCGCAGACCACCCGCGTCCACTCGGCTTCCTCCTTCCTGCACGGGCAGGCCCGCCGGTGAGCGCCGGCCTCCCCTTCTTCCGCTACCACCCGGAGCCCGTCGCGAGCGGATCCATCCGCGAGAGTGCCGAGGCCTGCGCGTGCTGCGAACGCAGCACCGGATGGATCTACACCGCGACCTTCTACACGGCCCAGGACGTCGACGGGCGGTTCTGCCCCTGGTGCATCGCCGACGGCAGAGCCGCCGAACGGTTCGAAGGCGACTTCACCGACTCCTACGGGCTCGACGGCGTCAGCGAGGAGACCCTGGAGCTGGTCACCCGCCGCACGCCCGGATTCCGCGCCTGGCAGGACCCGCACTGGCTCGTCCACTGCAACGACGCCGCCGCCTTCATCGGTGAGGTCGGATACACCGAACTCGCCGCCCACGCCGGCGCACTCGACCGGCTTCGAACCGATCTACGGATGAGCGGTCGGCACGACGCATCTCAGCTCGAAAACGTCCTGACCCACCTCGGTCAGGGCGCAAGCGCCATGCTCTTCCGCTGCACCGTCTGCGGCACCCACCTCGCCTACGCCGACGCTTCGTAACCAGGCCCTGCCCAGCAGCACGTGCTGTTCCCTTCAGGGGAACTCCGCCCTTCGGAGCTCCCCGGTCCGTCTCCTGGATGCCGCATCGCCCGGTCCGCCGTTCCCAACCCGGATTCGGCGGGCGGAGTTCGAACCGCCGAGGGGGTGCGCGGTCGGGATGCGCGCGTCCGTGGAGTGTCTGCCTCCTTCCCCTGCTCCGTCGGTCGGCAGCCGGTGGGGAACGTTCACGGGGTCCGGGCGGGTGTCACCTGGCTGAGGGGTGCGGCCAGGGTCTCCAGGCTCCGCCGTTCGGCGCGTACGCCGATCGCTGCTTCGACCAGGCCGGCGCACGTCATCAGGGCGGCGCCGATGCAGAAGGCGAGCGTGGTGTCGGAGGTCCTCCCGCTGCCGACCAGGCCGTTGAACAGCAGCGGTCCGGTGATGCCGCCGATGGCCGTGCCCACGGCGTAGAAGAAGGCGATGCACAGCGCCCGGGTCTCCAGCGGGAAGATCTCGCTGACCGTCAGGTAGGCGGCGCTCGCGCCTGCTGACGCGAGGAACAGGACCGCCGTCCAACAGGCGGTCATGGTGGCGGCGTTGAGAGCGCCGCGCTCGAACAGAGCCGCCGTGCCGAACAGCAGCAGGCCGGAGCCGATGTAGGTGCCGGTGATCATCGGCTTGCGGCCCACGGAGTCGAAGAGGTGGCCGAGGAGCAGCGGCCCGAGGAAGTTGCCGACGGCGATGACGGCGAAGTAGTAGCCGGTGTGTCCTTCGGGCACGTCGAAGAAGGTGGTGAGGATGGTGGCGTAGCCGAAGGTGACCGAGTTGTAGAGGAACGCCTGGCCGACGAAGAGGGCCAGGCCGAGGATGGTGCGCCGGGGGTACCGGGTGGTGACGGTGCGGGCGATGGTGAGGAAGCCCAGTGGGCCGCGGGGCCGGATCCGGATCGTCTCCCGGACGGGCTCCAGTTCGCGTCCGGTCTGCGCGGCGACGGTCCGCTCGACCTCGTCGACCAGCCTTTCCGCCTCGGCTTCGCGGCCGTGGGTGAACAGCCAGCGGGGGCTTTCGGGTACGTGGCGTCGTACCAGCAGGATGACCAGGCCGAGCACCAGGCCGAGGCCGAAGGCGAGCCTCCAGCCGACCTCGGTGGCGAACAGCGCCGTGTTCAGCAGGGCGATCGAGGCGAACGCGCCGAGGGCGGCGCCGATCCAGAAACTGCCGTTGACGACCAGGTCGATCCGGCCGCGGACCCGGGCGGGGATCAGCTCGTCGATCGCCGAGTTGATCGCCGCGTACTCGCCGCCGATGCCGAAGCCGGTGAAGAACCGGCAGAGGAAGAAGAACCAGGCCGTCCAGGACACGGCGGTGACCGCGGTGGCAGCCAGGTACACCGCCAGGGTGACCATGAACAGCCGCTTGCGGCCGAGCCGGTCGGTCAGCCAGCCGAAGAACAGCGCGCCACTGCACGCGCCGGCCACGTAGAAGGCAGCGGCCGTGGCGGTCACCTGGGTGGTGCTGATCGCGATGCCGCTGCCGGATTCGGCGAGTCGCCCGGCGATGTTGCCGACGACGGTGACCTCCAGGCCGTCCAGGATCCAGACGGTGCCCAGGCCGATGATGATCCGCCAGTGCCAGTGCGACCAGGGCAGTCGGTCCAGTCTGGCGGGTACGGCGGTCTCGATGACGTCTTCCTGCCGGTCGGTGCGGGTCCGCTGGTCGCGGGTCCGTTCGGCGGGGCTGGTTCCATCCGGCACGGTCGGCCTCCCTGTCATTCGTTCTCGCTGCGGGCGCCGCGCTCTCGGGTTCGGCGCCCGCTGCGTCTTCCCGGCGTTGCGCTCCCCACACCCGCCGACTCCCGCCGACACTCCGTCCACGCCCGTCCGCGTCCGGCAGCGGTGGGTGGTCCGCCGTCCTGAGCCTGACGGCGTTTCAGTCGGATCGTCCGGATTCGGTGTGCATGGACCCGGGCAAGGGGGGCAGTCGAGCGACAGCCGTACAGGACGTCACATCGGGAGGGGACGCCGTGAGCACCGGTGACAGGGCATCGAATGCCGTCCGGGGGGGCCAAGGGTAAGGCTGAGGAAGAGGTCGGCAGGGCGTTCGGCAACGAGCGGATGACCGCCCGGGGCAAGACCGACCAGGTGGCCGGGGACCTGAAGCAGGCCGGCGAGAAGGTCAAGGACGCGTTCCGCGACTGACGCACGGCGTCCGACGTCGCGCACGTCCGGCGCCCACCGGGTACCACGTCCCGGGTACTGGGCGCCGGGCACGGCACCGTCTCGTTTCCGCCGAAGTCACACCGAAGAGGAGGCAGTTGTGAGCACCGGTCTGTGGGGTTACGGGAACGCCGAGGGCTACAACCCGGGCAGCGACCTGACGGGTTTCCGCGTCGAGGCGGAGGACGGCCACATCGGCAAGGTCGACAAGCACTCCGAGGAGGTCGACTCCGCCCATGTCGTGGTCGACACCGGTCCGTGGATCTTCGGCCGGGAGGTCCTGCTGCCCGCGGGCACCATCCAGCGGGTCGACACCGGGGAGAAGACGGTCTGGGTCAACCGGACCAAGGAGGAGATCAAGAACTCCCCCGGGTTCCACCGCGACAAGCACATCGACGATCCGGACTACCGTCACCGGCTGGGCGGCTACTACGGCGGGATCTTCTGACCGCCTGACGCCGCACCCGAGGCGGCCCGCAGTCGACATGGGCGACCGGGCCCGACCGCGCGCCCCACCGCGATCTGCCGCGCCAGGCGCAGCCGGTCCTCGTGCGAGCGCTGCGAGCGCCCGGCCCGACGCGGTGTGGCGTCGGACCGGGCGGCGGGATCGTTCGGTCAGGCGGGGCAGTTGCCCAGGACGACCTTGCCGCCCGACTGCGAGGCGGTCGCCGGATCCACCATCAGGCACAGGTTCGTCCACTTGTTGATGAACCGGTAAGCCGCCTGGTCGGCGAGATTGGTGGGCATGATGTTCCACATCTGGTTGTCGGACATCCAGCGGGTCTCGCAGGGCCACCAGAACAGCTGGGTCCCGGCCGACGGCGGGGTCCCGTTGTTGTACGGGGCGGTCAGGCACTGACCGTTGGCGGCCTTGATGAAGAAGTAACCCATGCTGTCGAAGGTGGACGGCTTGGCGGCCTGCCACTGGTGGCTGCTGGGCGGGTTGCCCTGGCAGGTCCGCTGCTGCACCACGCCGCCCTGCCCGGAGCTGTCGAACTCCGGTCCGCGGGTCATGCACCGGCCGTACTTGCTGTCCACGTACGTCTTGTCGGACTTGACCACCCAGATCGCCGGGCTGGTGTTCCTGGCCTCGTAGTACCTGTTGCGGGCGACGATGTCGTGCACCAGCGCCCAGCCGGGGTAGTCCATCATGACGATGCCCAGCCGGCGGTTGGCGGTGTCCTTGTTGAGGTAGTCGTGGTCGCCCCCAGCTGCCCATCCAGTCCTGTTGGTCGGCCGAACCGAGGTTCTGGAAGGCGTCGCGGTTGTCCGTCCCCTCGGCCAGGGCAGCGTGTGGTGCGGCCAGCGAGGCCACGACCAGGGCGAGGGTGGCGACGGCGGTCATATTTGCCGTCCGGGTCAGGCGGCGCAGGCGCCGCAGGGCGGCACCGGCCGGGCGCACGGACGGGGCGGAGGTGTGGGGCATGGCCGCACCGTCAGTGCCTCGGCCGCCTCCGAACCGGTCGGTGAAGGCCGCCCCGTGACGGCCGACCAGCCGCACCGGCGCGGCCCCGGGCCCGTCGGCCACGCACCGGCAGCGTTCACATCCGCCCCTCCCGGTCGGCATGCGCGGGCGTCACCGAAGGCCGGGGCGCCCCGCTGCAGGCGCCCCGGCCCCGCGTTCGCGACGCCCCGTGCGTTCAGATGTTGGGGAAGACCGGGCGGTCGCTGTCGGAGTGGTGCCAGTCGAATTCCTGGGTGATGCCCGCGCTCGCGTTGCGGCCCAGGGTCCACAGGCCGTAGGAGGAGCGCGGGCCGGGGTTGCCGACGTAGGTCAGGCAGGCGCCGCCGGCGTTGCACACGCTGCGGTCGGTGTTGAACGTCCAGCGCTGGTTCGCGTCGTTCGCGTTGCAGCCCACCGCCCGGGCGCCCGGGCTGTCGGACGGGCCGTCCGGGAAGTGGCCCCACAGGCACCGGCCGTCGTTGGTGCTGTGGATCAGGCCGTCCGGGGAGACGAACCAGAACTGGTTCCAGGAGCCGTCGCACGGGCGCAGCAGGACCGGGCGGCCGTCGCCGTTGACCTGCCGGTACTCGTCCATGCAGTAGTAGGTGCCGTCGGGGCCTCCGCCGGCCGGTCGGGCGAGCGCCGCGAGGAAGCCGTAGGCGTAGGGCTGCGGGTTCATCGGGTCGGCCTGGGCGGTGGCCGGCAGGGCGAGGGCCCCGGCCAGGGCGAGCAGGGCGGTGGACAGGGCGGTGAGTGTTCGTCGCATCGGCGTGTTCCTTGACCTTCCGGTGGGTGATGGCTGCAGCGGGCGCCCGGCCCGGCTGCGCGTCACCCACAGTGGAGGACTTCCTCGCTGCCGGTCAGCACCGGTCGGGTCCGGACAATCAATCCCGGAGAACGCCGCCGCGGCAGGCACCCGGTGCGTCAGAGTACGGACAAACAATCCCGTGGCTCTGACCAGAGAGAGGAACGGAAGTGGGCCGCAAACAACGTGCGTTGGACCCCTCCGCCGGACCGGTGGCCGGGTTCGCCGCCCAGTTGCGCGAGTTACGACAGTCGGCCGGGAACCCCACCTTCGCCACCATGAGCCGGCGGGTCCATCGTTCCGTGTCGGTGCTCTCGGAGGCGGCCGGCGGGGTGGAGCTGCCCACCTGGCCGACGGTCGAGGCGTTCGTGCGGGCCTGTGGGCAGAGCGAGCCGGCCGTGTGGCGGGAGCGGTGGGAGCGGGTCCAGGAGGAGGTCGCGCGGGAAGCGACCGTGTCCGCGCCGCCCTCGGTACCGTCCGGGGGCGGGGCCGTGGCGCGGGTGGACGGGCCGGGTGGGCCTGCTGTCCCGACCGGCCCGGTGCTGGGGCCGGGTGGGCGCCGGCGGTGGGTTCCGGCCCGTTTCCGGGCGCTCGCCGCGCTGGCCGCGGGTCTGACCGCCGGCTGGGCGGTCGGCTGGTCCGCCGGATGGTCGGCCGGCCAGGATGCGGCCACGGCACCCCGCCCGGCCGCTGCGGCTGCCGCGGGCACGCCGGCCCCGATGCCCTCCGTCGTGGTCGTGCCCCCGCCCTCCCCGCTGCCCTGGCCGTCGGCCGGTTCCGGATGCGAGGTCCGCACCCACTGGGTGTACCAGTTCGCGCAGTCCTACCAGGGGCAGGTGTACGCCCTGCTGTCGACGCCCACCGGCCGGAGCGCCGACGTGGCCACCACCGTCACCTGGGGCGTTTGGGCCTGGCACCACGACGTGACCGTCACCTCGGGCGTGCCGGCCCAGGGCTTCGGCG
This sequence comes from Kitasatospora sp. NPDC038210, assembly GCF_055600605.1. NCBI lineage: Bacteria > Bacillati > Actinomycetota > Actinomycetes > Kitasatosporales > Streptomycetaceae > Kitasatospora > Kitasatospora sp. NPDC038210. The sequence continues at coordinate 31,370 of NZ_JBVJYK010000013.1, forward strand.
GCACGCTCCTGCTGTTCGACAAGCTCGACACCAACGTGCGCAACCCCCTGGTGGAGGTCGACACCGCCGTCCCGACCTGTGCCGCCTTCGGGACCGCGGGCGGCACCTCCGTAGCACCGCTGGCCGTCGTCGACGCCGACCAGGGGTGGGTCAGCGTCACTGCCTCGCCGGCACCCGTCGACGACCGGTAGGCGCGGCAGGGGCAGCAGGTGGCGGGGCCGGAACACCTCCGGTGCGGCAGCGGCCGGCCGGTACGCGGTGCGGAACGCCAGGTGGCAGTCAGGTGGTCTCGCGGCGCTGCTTCATCTCGGCCTCGGCGATGTGGTCCCGGTCGCCCGCGAGGGCCTGGCGGACTCGGCGGGCGACGTCGGTGAACCGCTGGTGGTAGCCGCTGTCGTAGGCCTCCACGATCTGGAACGTCCACATTCCCGGCAGGACGTCGGCTCCCTGGACCTCCCGCTCGACCAGGTCGGCCTGGTCGTGGTGGCCGGCGTGCCGCAGGAGGCGGACCGCCTCGCCGACCACCTTGTCCGCACCGCCGGTCAGCTGGTGGAAGTCGTACAGCCGTCCTCGCGCGCGCTGGGTCGTCTCCCACGCCTGGGACAGCATCCCAAGGGCCTCGACCGTCGCATCGTCCATGCCCGCAGGACGCGCGTGCCCCGTCTCTGGATCGGCCATCGTCGTCCGCCTTCCTCCCGGACCCCTGCCCGGCTCCGGGAGGGGGACGCAGTGGGGACCGGGCGGCTGCCGCACTCCCGGCCCCGAGCCGCTCCTGCCGGCCGGCCGGCACCCGGGGGGGGTGGCAGGTGCCGGCCGACCGGCGGGAGCGGTGGGACGCGCTCCGTCGCCACGTCCGGCAGATTCAACGAGCGGGCGCGGCCGGCGGTATGCCCGGGCGACGGGAAGCACCCGGTCGGCCCCGTGACGGCCGGCGCCGGCCCGGCTGCAGCGGTGGACTCGGGCGGCGGGGCCATCCGGATGAGCTATCCGATTACCATGACCCCATGACGACGACACCACTGCGCAAGGACGCGGCCCGCAACTGGGACCGGATCGTGGCCGTCGCCCGCGAACTGGTCGACCAGGGCACGCCGTTGCAGCTCAACGACGTCGCCCGCCGCACCGGACTCGGAGTCGGCACCGTCTACCGCCACTTCGCCACGCCCGAGGCGCTCCTGGAAGCCGTCGCCACCCCCCGCCTGGAGGCCCTGGCCGCCCACGGCAGGCAGGCGCTGGCCGACACCGACGCCTGGCGGGCGCTGGAGGGCTTCCTGGCCCGCACCATCGAGGCGCAGGTCACCGACGCCTCCGTAGCGCCGGTGGCCGCCGCTCCGGTCGACGCCCTGCCGCGCACCACGGAACTCAAGGAGTCCCTGTGGTCCACAGGCACCACACTCCTCGACCGGGCCCGCGAGGCCGGCGCCGTCCGTCCCGGCCTGGCCGCAGCCGACCTGGTCCCGCTCATGTGCGGCATCGCCTACGCCGTCGACGTCCACGGCAGCGCTCCCGCAGACCGGATCGACACCGCGCACCGCTACCTGGCCGCATTGCTCGGCGGCCTGCGAGCCACACCGACGACGGCGTGAGACCTCCCCCTGCCGAAGCCCGGGGCGGTCCTTGCGCCCGGCGGTGACGCCGGGCACCTCCAGCACACGTTCCACGACCGGCTTCCCGCCCCGGTCGGGACGACGGTGTCGACCTCCTGCTGGGCATCGCTCGGCTGCAGAACCCTCGTCTGCGGCCCCGTCGTTCGGAACCGTCGGCCGCCCCGGGCCGACCGCGCGGCGTCCTGCGGATCGGGCGACGGGGGCCGGTGCGGCGCGACACGGCGTTGTACCATGTCGCCCGGAGCATGTCGTCCATGCGATGACAAGCGGCAGGTCAACGAAAGGGTGACGGCGTGACGATGCGGGACACCGGCACGGCCGGGACGGGCCCGGCCTCGTTCCTGGCCGCCGCCGCCGCGCTGGGCACGATGGACGCCGCCGCCCGCACGGCCCGCCGCGCACCTGCGGACACCGCGGACACCGCCCGCCAGAGCGACCCGCAGCAGGCCCTGTCCGCACTCCTGATGCTGCGCCACCTCCGGGAGGAACTCTCCGGCTGGGAGACCGGCCTGATCGAGACCGCCCGCGGCGCCGGCGCCACCTGGGCCGACCTCGCCGAACCGATGGGCGTCCGCAGCCGCCAGGCCGCCGAGCGCCGCTACCTGCGCATGCGCCCCGACAGCGACGCCGGCACCGAGGCGGGCAGCACCGGCGAGCAGCGCGTCCGGGCCGCGCGCGACCGGCGCGCCGCCGACCGCGCGGTGATCACCTGGGCCCGCGCCAACGCCGTGGACCTGCGCCGCCTCGCCGGCCAGATCAGCTCCCTGGACGGCCTCGTCACCTCGGCGGCACCCGCCGTACGACGCCTGCTGGACGCACTCGGCCACCACGACCCCGCCCGCCTGCTCGCCCCGCTCACCGAGACCCGGCCCCTCCTGGCGGCGGACCACCCGACGATCGCGGCCCGCCTCGACGAACTCACCGCCCGGACCGAGCAGTTGCGCACCGACAGCGGCCGGCAGCGGCGCAGACCCGCCACCGGCCCGTGACCGCGAGCCCGACGGGCCGCGGCCCGCAGAGCACGGGACGGTGCCGGACCCGACCCGCGGGCCCGCCCCGCGCCGTCCCACCAGCCCTCGACCGCATCCGAGGACCGGGTCCGGCCGCGTGAGACACCCGGCCCCGAGACACTCGGCCGGCAGTCGCCCCGACCGAACCGAACCCTTTCCGTCCGCACACCCGAAGGAGACGCCACCCGTGGCCAGCCCGACCGAGACGCTGGAGTTCCAGGCGGAGACCCGCCAGCTGCTGCAGCTGGTGATCCACTCGATCTACTCGAACAAGGACATCTTCCTGCGCGAGCTGATCTCCAACGCCTCCGACGCCCTCGACAAGCTCCGCCTGGAATCCCTCACCGACACCGGCCTCGCCGTCGACACGTCCGACCTGCACATCACGCTGGAGGTCGACCAGGAGGCCCGCACCCTGACGGTGCGGGACAACGGCATCGGCATGACCCGGGACGACGTCGTCGACCTCATCGGCACCATCGCCAAGTCCGGCACCGCCGGTCTGCTGGCCAAGATCAAGGAGGCCAAGGACGCGGACGCGGCGCAGAGCCTGATCGGGCAGTTCGGCGTCGGCTTCTACTCGGCGTTCATGGTCGCCGACAAGGTCACCCTGCGCACCCGCCGCGCCGGCACCGAGCAGGGCACCACGTGGGAGTCCGACGGTGAGGGCACCTACACCGTCGCGCAGACCGACGGCCTGCCGGTGGGCACCTCCGTCACGCTGCACCTCAAGCCCGCGGACACCGAGGACGGACTCGGCGACTACCTCGCCGCACGGAAGATCCGCCAGATCGTCAAGCAGTACTCGGACTTCATCCGCTGGCCCATCCGGATGGCCGCCGAACCCAACGGTGCGAACACGGACGCCGGGGACGCGGCCACGGACGGCCCGGAGACGCTGAACTCGATGAAGGCCCTGTGGGCCCGCCCGCGCGGCGAGGTGACCGAGGCCGAGTACAGCGAGTTCTACCAGCAGATCAGCCACGACTGGCAGCCCCCGGCCGAGACCGTCCACATGCGCGCCGAGGGCACCTTCGAGTACGAGGCGCTGCTGTTCATCCCCGCGCACGCCCCGTTCGACCTGTTCTCCCGCGACGCCAAGCGGGGCGTGCAGCTGTACGTCAAGCGCGTGTTCATCATGGACGACTGCGATGCGCTGATGCCGGACTACCTGCGCTTCGTCAAGGGCGTCGTCGACGCCCACGACCTCTCGCTGAACGTCTCCCGCGAAATCCTGCAGCACGACCGCCAGATCACCGCCGTCCGCCGGCGCCTCGTCAAGAAGGTCCTCGGCGCGCTGAGGACCATGCAGACCGCGAAGGCCGACGCCTACGCCGAGCTGTGGGAGCAGTTCGGCCGGGTGATCAAGGAGGGCCTGATCGGGGACCGCGACAACACCGACGCGCTGCTGGAGCTGGTCCGCGCGGCCTCGACGAACGACCCGGAGCAGGCGACCACGCTGCGCGAGTACGTCGCGCGGATGAAGGACGGCCAGGACACCATCTACTACCTGACCGGCGAGAACCGTCGGACGGTGGAGAGTTCCCCGCACATGGAGGCCTTCGCCGCCAAGGGCTACGAGGTGCTGATCCTCACCGACCCCGTCGACGAGGTCTGGACCGACCAGGTCCCCGCCTTCGACGGCCACCGGTTCCAGTCCATCGCCAAGGGGCAGGTCGACCTCGACCACGACGGCGACCACGACGGCGACGGCGGCGACGAGGCGAAGGCGGAGAAGGCCCGGCGCGAAAAGGACTTCGCCGACCTCCTCGGGTGGCTGCAGACCACCCTGGGCGAGCACGTCAAGCAGGTCCGCCTCTCCACCCGGCTCACCACCTCCGCCGCGTGCCTGGTCGGCGACGCCCACGACCTGACCCCCACCCTGGAGAAGATGTACCGGGCCATGGGCCAGGAGCTCCCGCCGGTCAAGCGCATCCTCGAACTCAACCCCGGCCACCCGCTCGTCACCGCGCTCCACCAGGCCCACCGGGCGAATCCCGACGACCCGGCACTCGCGGACACCGCCGAGCTCGTCCACGGCAGCGCCCTGCTCGCCGAGGGCGGCGACCTGCCCGACCCGGCCCGCTTCACCCGGCTCCTGACGGACCGCCTCTCCCGCACCCTGTAACCGCTGCGCACGGGTGCGCGTCCGCCGGGGCCGAGGAGCCCTGCGGCCGGACCCGGCACGCCTCCTGCTGCCGCGTCGGCGCGGCGCGGGTGCCCGCGGTCCCCCTGCCGGAGCGTTCCGGGAGGGGGACCGTCACGGCCGGGACACCGGGACTGCGCCGGCGGCTGCCGTCTTGTTCACACCGTTTCCGGTGGAGGTCGACCAGAAGGGTCCGGACGATCCCGCAGGCGACGTCGTTCCCATCGTCCTGCAGGACGGGTGTTCCGCCTCCCGAGGTGCGGACCCCGTAGCGGGCGGACCGACACGACGAGACGCCATGACGGAGAGTGATGGATTCGTGACTTATCGTGTCCACGGTATCGGGTGCCGTCCCTCCGCACGGTCCGGTCGCTCGCGTACGGCCCTTCTTCCGCAAGGAGATCGGAGAAGCGGTGGGCTCGGACACGTCGCGAGCCGGGAGTCGGCCCGGCGACCCGACCCGACCCGTCATATCCGGCCCTCCCGGGCCGCCCGACAGCATACGGAGATCCGATGAGGTCACGACTGACGCGCCTTCTGGTACCCGGGGCCTGTGTGGCCGCTTGCTCACTGGCCCTCGGCGCCGCCGTCCCCTGCGCGGCGGCCGAAGGGGCGGCGACCACAGGTGGCACGCCGGGTCGGTTCAACGCCATCACCGACGTCCCGGGCATCCTGGTCGGCCAGGTCCAGCAGACCCGCCCGCCCTACCTCACCGGGACCACCGTGGTGTACACGCCAGGCGTTCCGGTGGCCGGTGTCGACGTACGCGGCGGCGACCCGGGCACCTGGCTGACGGACCGGCTCAATCCGCTCGACAACAACCCAGGGGTGGATGCCGTCGTCCTCACCGGCGGCAGCTCCTGGGGCATGGACACCGGCACCGGCGTGATGCACTGGCTGGAGGACCACGGGAAGACCACGGTGCCGGTGGCCCCCGGCGCGGTGATCTACGACATCGGCAGGGGCGGCGATGTCCGGGCCAGGCCCACGGCTTCCTGGGGGTACCGGGCGATCGACGCCGCCACCGGCGGCCCGGTGGCCCAGGGCACTGCGGGTGCCGGAACGGGAGCCGTGGCAGGGGGGCTCAAAGGCGGTGTCGGTACGGCCAGCGTCAAACTGCCCGGCGGCATCGTCGTCGGTGCTCTCGTCGTGGTCAATGCCCTCGGATCGACCGTGAACCCCCGGGACTGTTCTCTGCTGGGAGCCTCCTTGGGGATCGGTCAGGAGTTCGCCGGGCTGAGGAACCCCTCGCCCCAGGAGTGCAAGGCGCCAACGGCCCCGACGGGAGACCACAACACCACGATCGCCGTCGTCGCCACCAATGCGAGCATGGAGAACTCCGCGGTGACCCGGATGGCCTCGGTCGCGAACGACGGCCTGGCCCGGGCGATCAACCCCTTGCACACGCTCTACGACGGGGACAGCGTCTTCTCCGTGGCGACCGGCACCGGCCACAAACTGGCCACCAACGATCCGAACGACTCCGAAACCCTCACCGAGATCGAGAGCGCGGCGGCCAACGCCCTGTCACGGGCGGTCGTGCACGCCATGCTTTCCGCCACGTCCGCAGGGAAGTTCACGAGCTACTGCGACACCTATCCGTCGGCCTGCACCGACCTTCACTAGCCCGCCGCCCGGCCTGACGGTGCCAGGGCCGCACCGCCCCGCGCCCCCGTCCTCGCCCTCTCCCTCGCCCTCGCACGGCCGGGCGGCCGCGGGTCAGGACCGTGCGGACGGGCCGGCGGCGGCCCGCACCGCGGCCTCCCAGGCGAACCCGTCCGGGTCGGCGAAGGGATCCGCGGTGCCGCCGAGGACGATCCGGTGCGAGCCGGTGCCGTCGACGGGAACGCCCACCTCCTTGGCCAGGGCGCGGCGCTTGTACAGCGCCAGCTTGACGGCGCCGGCCTCACCCGGGGCGAACTCGGTGTACTTGCCGCCGAAGCTCCTGGCCACGGTCAGGCCACGGCCCACGTAGAACTCCCTGGTGGCCTTGACGCTCTCCACGCCGAGCAGCAGGACGACGTCGTCGATCTCGCGGGTGGCCGGGCCGGTGTCCTTCTTCGCCGAGGTCGCGACCTTCCAGGCCGTCCCGTCCGGCGCCTGGACGGAACCCCCGTAGCCCCACAGGGACTTCGTCGCGGGCTTGATCACGGTGGCGCCGGCGCCCACGGCGGCGGCGAGGAAGGCGTCGACGGTGGCCGGCCCGGACACGGTGAGCGCCAGCGCGAAGCCACGGAACCCGGTGGACGGCGCCCCGGACTCCCGCAGGCGAACGTACCGGTCCACGCCGAAGGCGGTGTAGAAGCGGTGGGCGTCCGCCGTGTCGGCCACCTCCAGGGTGACGGACGCGAGGGACGCGGTGGACGCGGTGGACGCGGTGGTTTCGTTGTTTCCCATGTCCGTCACGCTACGGTCGGCCCGGCGCCCGGGGCTTCTCGAATCCTGATCGGTCCGGCCCGGTCCCCGTCCCCTGCTGCGCGGCGGGGACACCGCCGCCGATGCCGATGCCCTCGCCGGGACGGGGTGTCGGCGGCGCGGGACCGACACGGACGCGACCGCAGCAACCTCGCACGGGTGCCGACGGGGGCGAGGCCCCGGGCCTCGGCGGGCCCACGGCTGCCGGAAGCCGCGCTCCGGCGGCCGTGTCAGTGGTCGGCCCTATGTTGATCAGCACGAACGCCGCTCCGATGCGGCGTGAATCCCCCTGTCATCCTGAGGAGCTGGTGTGCTGTTGCCTGCCTGGGAGGAATCGAGCACGGCCCGGGTGGTCCCACCCGCCCGGCCGCGCAAGCTCGCCAAGGTACCGTTCGTGCAGCTGGCCGACGGGCGCCTGCAGGGCGTCGTCTCCAGCGGCTCGGACATCGGCCGGGTCTACGTGTCGGCGATCGCGGCCGGCACCTTCGAGTTCGCGTGCAGCACCAACAACAACCGCCCCTGCGGCGGTGCCCACGGCGGCTACTGCAAGCACCTCCACGCCCTGATCGCCGAGGGAGTGGTGCAGTTCGGCGGCCCACGGGTCGCCCGCTACCTGCGGGTGGACACCGACACCGCGGAGCCCGACGCCGCGGAGATCGGCCGCGTCATGGCTGCGGCCCGCCCGGCGAAGGCCGGGAGCTCGCCGGCGGCCTCGGTGTTCGCCCGGTTCCTGAACCACCTGGAATACCTGGAGTTCGACGCGGCGACCGAGCCGCTGCCGGACATGCACTGGTTCCCGACCGCCGGGGCGGTGGCGTGATGCGCACCGACCTCCTGTCCGCACCGGTCGACGGCCTCGACGAGGTTCTGGCCGTCGTCGACGCCTTCGACCGGGCGCTGTCCGCCGGCCTGCTGCGGCCGCAGCCCGCCCAGGCCGAAGCGCTGGGCCGGCTGGCCGACGCGCTCACCGGCTCCCCGCTCGCCGCGCGCGTCGCCGAGGCGGCCGACCGGGCGGCCACGGGCGCGGCCGACGAGGAGCACCTGCTGGTGCTCGCCGCCGCGCGCACCGCGCTGCTGGGCGCCGCCCACGACGCACTCGCCGCCACCGTCGGCGAGGCCACCGGCCGCGCACGCAGCGAGTGGACGGCTTCCGGACCGGGCCTGCCGGGCTCGCCGAACCTGCTCGCCGCGGCGCGGTCCTGGCTCACCGACCTCGCCCGGTCCGGCTGGCGCGGGATGGACCACGACATCGTCTCCGGCGCCGCTCCGGTCGTCTCCGCGATGCTTCCGGATCCGGCCCTGCGCCGGTTCGGGGTGCTGCTCGACGGCTTCGCCGGCGAACTCGCCGCGTCGTGCCCGGGCGCGCAGCTGGACCGGGTCCCGGCACGTCGGTGGGCCGATCTCTGGTCGCGGGCCATGCTGCTGACGCACCCGGGTGCGGCCGGCGCCGGGGCTGCGGGGACGGTGACCGGCCGGCTGCTGCCGCTCGGTGTCGACCTGCAGGAGCACGCCACGGCCGCGCAGGCGCAGGTCCACGCGGTGCTGGAGCCGGCCGACGGCTCCGCGCCGCGCCTGGTCCGGGCATCCGTGTCCGTCCCCAGGCCGGACAGCGTCGTCGGCGCCGGAGTGTGGCAGCTGCTGCGCCCGAGCCTGTCGCTGCTCGCCGCGGCCGGTGCGGGCCTGGCGATGGACCTGACCGACATGCCGGTCACAGCCGAGGGCGACCTGCTGTGGCACGAGGGGTGCGCGCGGCCGGCCGGGGCCGCCGACCCGTTCGCCACCGCGCGGGCCGTGCTGCCCACCGCGGTCGGCGCGGCGGTCGCGCCGCTGGAACGGCACCCCGTCCGGCTGGCCGAACCCGTTCTCCTGGAGAACTACACCGTCCAGGAGGAGGACGGTGGTCCGGTGTTCACGCTGGCCGGCCACCCGGTGGCCGTCGACACCGGCCGCGTCCCGGCGGCCGGGCCGCTCACCCCGCAGGCGGTCGCCGCGTCCACCGCGTGCATCGGTCTGCTCCGCTGGGACGCCGGGGCGTTCCGGCTCCAGCCGCTCGCCGTGGAGACCCCGGTCAAGCGGCGCACGGTGGCCGTGCACGCGGGGGCGTGGGCCGGGGGCACCACCGACAAGGCGGCCGCCAAGGCCGAGGCCGCCGCGACCGAGACCGTGGCCGTGCTGCGCGAGCGCGCCGGAAGGCTGCTGCGGAAATGACCGACGACCCCGTACCCCAGGCCGGCCCCGCCGTGACGCCGGAGGAGAACCGCCGCCAGGTCCTCTACTGGCGCCTGCTGGCGAGCCTCTTCGACCCCGTGGAGCAGCCCGCCCTGGAGACGGCGAGCCTGGCCGTCGTGGAGGACCTCGGACTGCCGGCGGGCCTGCTCGACCCGCGCACGTCTGTCGACTCCCTCGTCCAGCGCCACCCGGGCCTGGCAGCCGGGTTCGACGGCCTCACGGCGCCGGACGCCGACCCGGCCGACGCCGGCACGACGGACGGCGACCGGGACCGCGCCGCCGAGGTGTGGCGGGCGGCGCTGTTCTCCAAGGTCCTCCTCAACACCTTCGCCACCGGCACCGGCACGGTGACCGCCGGACAGCTGTCCCGCTGGCAGGCCGACGCCGGATGGCTGGAACGGGCTCTGGGCTTGCGGCCGGGCGATCTGCGCGCCGGGCGCACCGGCGGGACGGGGCCCGGTCCCACCGGCCCGGCTGCCGGGTCAGGCAGCGCCGGAAGCCCCGACCCGTCGGCGCTGATCCCGGTGATCGGCCCCGAACTCGCCGCCCTCGAAGCGGACCTGGTCAAGCGCATGCATCTGCGCGAGGTCCTCGCGGACAGCACGCTCGCCGCCCGGCTCACCCCGAGCATGTCGCTGATCGAGCAGTTGCTGCGCGACAAGGGCAACCTCGACGGCACCGCGCTCGCCAACGCCAAGGCGCTGATCCGGCGGTTCGTCGACGAGGTCGCCGAGGTGCTGCGCACCCAGGTCGAGAAGGCCACCGTCGGGGAGCTGGACCGTTCGGTGCCGCCGAAGCGGGTGTTCCGCAACCTCGACCTCAAGCGCACGATCGACAAGAACCTCATCAACTGGAGCCCGGAGGACGAGCGGCTCTACGTCGACCGCCTCTACTACCGGCAGACTGCCCGCAAGACCACGCCGCAACGGCTGGTCGTCGTGGTGGACCAGTCCGGCTCGATGGTCGACTCCATGGTCAACTGCACCATCCTGGCCTCGATCTTCGCCGGCCTGCCCAAGGTCGACGTCCACCTGATCGCCTATGACACGCGGGCCGTCGACCTCACCCCCTGGGTCCACGACCCGTTCGAGACACTGCTGCGCACCGACCTCGGCGGTGGCACCGACGGCACTGTCGCCATGGCCCTCACCCAGCCGAAGATCGCCGAACCGCGCAACACCGTGGTGGTGTGGATCTCCGACTTCTACGAGTGGCGCGGCGAGGAGCTGTTCGAGCAGATGGCCGCCGTGCACCGGTCCGGGGTGAAGTTCATCCCGGTCGGCTCGGTCACCAGCTCGGGCCGCGGCAGCGTCAACCCCTGGTTCCGCGAGCGTTTCAAGGACCAGGGCACCCCGGTGATCTCCGGGCACATGCGCAAGCTCGTCCACGAGCTCAAGACCTTCCTCACCTGATCCGGCGTCCGGCGCACGCACCCGCCGCCCCTACCGACGATTCCTGTCCCGCCACAGAGAGGCGACCCACCCCGATGACCGACATGCTCCGCGCCCCCGCCGAGGCCAAGTACGCCGACGAGCTGGACTACCTGGAGTCGATCGACACCGGCCCCCGGCCGTCCACCTGGCGGCTGTCACCGAAGATGGTCCGCACGTTCGTCCTCGGCTCCGAGCGCTCCGACGGCCTGGACCGCGAGATCGGGCAGAAGTGGTTCGGTGAGCGCAGCATCGTCGAGCGCGCCATCGTGACCCTGGCCTCCGACCGCGGCCTGCTGCTGATCGGCGACCCCGGTACCGGCAAGAGCTGGCTCGCGGAGCTGCTGGCCGCCGCGGTGTGCCGCAACTCCACCCAGGTGGTGCAGGGCACCGCCGGCACCACGGAGGACCACCTCAAGTACTCCTGGAACGTGTCCATGGTGATCGCCAAGGGCCAGTCCCGGGAGTCGATGATCCCTTCGCCGATCATGACCGCGATGGAGACCGGCACGATCGGCCGGTTCGAGGAGCTCACCCGCTCCACCAGCGACGTCCAGGACGCGCTGATCTCCATCCTCTCCGAGAAGTACGTGTCGGTGCCCGAACTGGGCGGCGAGGACGGCATCGTGTTCGCCAAGCCCGGCTTCTCGGTCATCGCCACCGCCAACAGCCGCGACCGGGGCGTCAACGACCTGTCCTCCGCGCTCAAGCGGCGCTTCAACTTCGTGCGCATCCCGGTGGTGACCAACAAGGCCAGCGAGGCGGAGATCGTCCGCTTCCGCACCGAGGAGCTGCTGCGCCGCCACGAACTCGACCTGGAGGTGCCGCCCACCCTGCTCGACGTGCTGCTGCGCAGCTTCGGCGACCTGCGCGACGCCGCCGCCTCGGCCGGCAGCGACGACGAGAAGCTGGAGTCCGCGCTGTCCACCGCCGAGCAGATCGGCGTGCTGGAGGACGCCGTCCTGCACAGCAACTTCTTCGGCGAGCGCGCGCTGACCGCCCGTACCCTCGGCTCCTCGCTGGTCGGCTCGCTCGCCCGGCGCGCCCCCGAGGACTCGGTCATCCTCACCAAGTACCTCACCGGCGTGGTCGGCCCGCGCAGCCGGCAGGAGGGCGGCGAGTGGCCGGAGTTCCTGGAGGCCGGCCTCGACACGCTGAAGGCGCTCGCGTGAACGACGTGACCACCCGGGTGTCCGCCGAGAACGGGCACCCCGCGCACGGCACCTTCGACGCACTGCGCGCCCAACTCCAGGACGCCGCGGCCACGTTCGCGGGCGGCCCGGGAACGCTGGACGGCATCCTCCACGGACTCGTGGACGACGTCGACCGCGCGCTGCGCGAGCCGCTGGAGATCTTCCCCGTCTGCCACCACTCCCCCGCCTCCGCCACTGCCATGGCCCGCCGGCTGCGCGCCAAGCAGCCGAAGACGGTGTTCCTGGAGCTGTGCGAGGACATGGCGCCGCTCCTCACCGAGCTGCGCAACTGCCGCCTGCCGGTCGCCGTCCAGGCCTTCGCCACGCACATCGACGGATTCCCCGCCGGCTGGGCGCCGCTGTCCGTCCTCGCGCCGATCACCGAGGCCTCCGCCGAGTACCAGGCCATCGCGTACGCGCTGGAGACCCCGGGCGTCGAGCTGGTCCTCGTGGACCGGTCCTCGGACCACGTCTTCCAGTGGCAGCCCCGCGAGGACGCCATGGGCGGCACCGCCCCCGCCGAGGCGGAGGCCGCGCTGCACGGCGACGCGGTCGGAGTGGAACTCGGCGACCTGCGGCCCCGGTTCGCCGAGCTGGAGCAGCACCTGCTGCGCCACGGCAAGGTCAGGCACTGGTCGGAGTGGTGGCACCAGTACGTCGAGCTGCCGCTCGGCGACGCGGACCACGACACCTACCGGCAGGTCATGTTCCTGATCGGCAGCCTCTTCCGCCGTCTGGCGCCCGGCGACCCCGGCCGGGTCCGGGTCGACGAGGACCGCGAGCGGTACATGTGGACCCGCATCCGCGAGTACCTCGCAGCCACCGGCGCCGACCCGGCCGACAGCGTGTACGTCTGCGGCGCCTTCCACGCCGCCAGCCGGGTCGAGGAGTTCGGCGTCCACGGTTCGTCCGGCACCTTCACCGTCTCGCCGCGCACGGCGACCGCATGGCAGTACGGCCTGATCCCCTCCAGCCACACGGCCATCGAGGCGCAGTTCGGCCTGGAGAGCGGGTCGGTGTCCATCGCCGCCACCCAGTGGGAGAAGAACCTCAAGCGCACCCGTGTCCAGCCGTACCGGCTCAAGGGCCAGGCCGGCGCCAGGGCGGGACGGGCACGGAAGGGCCGCCGCCCCGGCGCCGGTGGTGGCGGCGGACACCACCGACCTGCTGTCGGGGTTCCTGCGGCGCCCGCCGGTCCTGGACCGCCTCGACCAGCAGGAACTGCTCGGCTGGTCCGTGGAGATCGTGCGCGCGGCCCGCCGCAGCGGCTACCTCGCCTCCACCGCCGACGCCATCGCCGTGTACGAGACGTCCATCCTGCTCGCCGGCATGCGTGACCGGGCCAGGCCGACGCCGTACGACTTCCTGGACGCGGCGGTCACCTGCATCGAGAAGGACAGCGTGCCCGGCCGGCGCGACGTCCGCCGTCTGGTCGAGATCATGATGGGCGGCGACCGGATCGGCCAGGTCGGCTACGAGTCGCTGCCGCCGCTCGCCCGCGACGTCCACGACCGGCTCGCCCCGCTCGGGCTGAACCTCCAGGCACGAGGCGTGAAGCGGGCGCTGCTGGACATCAAGTCCGACCCGCGGCTCAAGGCCTGCTCGGACGTGCTGTGGATGCTGCGTCACCTGCTCCCGCACGGTGCGGCCCGCCCGGTCATGGGCGAGCGCAAGCTCGGCGAGCAGCCTGTCCAGGAGTCCTGGGACCTCGCGCTCGGCACCCACCAGCGGGCCCTGATCGAGCTCGGCTACGAGGGCGTCAGCCTGGAGCAGGTCCTCGAACAGCGTCTGCGCCGCGAGGCCAACGCCCCGCGGGCGACGACCGCCGAGGTCCTGCGGACCGTCGAGGACGCCACGCTGCACCTCGGCAGCCGCCGCCTCGCCGACGAGCTCGGCACCCGCGCCCTGGAGGTCCTGTCCACCGAGCGCAGCGTCGACGGCGCGCCGGAGGTGCTGCGCCGGGTCCGCACGCTGCTCGCGTACTACCGCACCAGCGAGCCGGTCCTGCCGTCGTGGATCGAGCAGTTCGCGAAGACCGGCTACGCGCACTACTGCACCCTGCTCCCGACCGCGTTCACCGACGAAACGGCGACGGTGCGCCAGGTCGCCGCCATGCTCGGCTTCCTGTTCGGCATGGAGGGCCTCGCCCTGTCCCTGGGCAGCGACCGCACCCAGCTGGAACTCGCCGTCGCCCAGTCCCACCCGCAGGAGCCCGCCAGGACCGCCCTGCTGTGGGCCGCGCAGCTCCACCTCGGCGGGCTCTCCCGGAAGGAACTGAGGGAACGCTGCGACGAACTGCTCGACAACCCGCTGCTCCTGCCTTCCTGTCCCGGCTACCTCAGCGGGCTCCTGCACGCCCTCGAACCGGTGCCCGGCCTGGTCGACGTCGTCGTGGAGGCGGTCTCCAACGCCTTCGCCCGGTTGCCGGACCGGGTTCTGCTGCCCTGGCTGCCCGTCCTGATCACCACGCTGCGCAGCAGCGGCGCGGAGCTGGCACCGCTGCTGACCCGCGAGGCCGGCCGGGTCTTCCCCGGCCGCCTCGCCGACCTGGACGCCTGGGTGCCGCCGTGGCGTTCGCCGGCAGGCCCGCCCGCCGCCTTCACGCGGCCGTCCGCCCGCCGGGGAGCCGCACTGCTCGCCGGGCGTCCGGCCACCTGCGACGCCCTGGCGGAACTGTTCGGGTGTGACGACGACTGGGCGATCGAGGAGGCGCCCGCGGGCCCGGCACTGCTCACCCGGCACCCCGCGACAGCCGACGCACTGGCACTGCTGCTCGCTCCGGCGTGAGCGACGGCCGTCGGGGCCTGACGACCCGGGGGGAGCGGGCCCGGCGGCCCGGCCGCTCCGCGGTCACCCGTCCCGGAGGCGGAGGAGGAGGAGAACGGCGCGGTTCCTCTGGCGTCAAGCCCGCGCGGGCGGAGCAGCGCCGGTCGAGGAACCGCTCCCCCCGGCTGCAGGCCGCGAACCACGGTGTTCGCGTCGCAGGACCAGGAACGGCAGGACGAGCCAGCAGGTGGTGAACAACAGCAGGACCGCGCCGCTCAGGACCCATGCCGTGGTGGAGCCGTGCAGGGCGGTGCGGAGCAGGAGCAGGAGGGCGCTGGTGATGGTCAAGGCGAGCAGGGCCAGCCCGGTGGTGATCAGGTGCCCGGCGGCGCGGACGAGTTCCGGTTTCATGCCGCGGCCGGCGAGTACTCGGTGGAACGCTGTCGGGGCGACGAGAGCGGCGGTGGCGGCCGCGCCGAGCATCACGGTGGCGACGTACAGGTGGCGGTCGAAGGTGGGCAGCGTGGCGAACCGTGGGGTGAAGACCACCGAGATGAGGAACCCGAAGAGGATCTGGGCACCGGTCTGGCAGACCCGGACCTCTTGGAGCATCTCGCCCCAGAGCCGGTCGGCCCGTTCTGCGGCTGTTTCGTCGCGGCCGGATGTGCCCTGCGGCACCTGGTCCTCCTGTTCGGCGGTGTTGCCCGGGTTCAGTCCGGTGCTTCGGCGTTCCAGACGATGCGCTGCACGGCAGCTGCGGAGATCCACGTCTCGTCGCCGTCGTCGGCGGGGCGGATCCTCACCCAGCGGCCGCTCAGGCGTACCAGCCCGCTGACGTGCGCCGTGGCCGTCCCGGGCACCGCGCCGGGCAGGCTGTGCACGACGGCGGCGGCCCACTTCTTTGTGCCCATGACTTCGACCATCGGTGTCCGCGGGGCGGACCGCCACCGGGGGGTGCCGTCCGGGTCGGTGACGCTTGCTCAGCCGGGCCAGGTGCCGGTGAGCCGGTGGGTGGCGACGGCTCCGCCCCGGTCGACCGCCGCCTTGACCAGTGCGAAGACCGCCCCGTGCAGCGCGGCTGCGGTCAGCACCTCCTTCCAGGTGCGCTCGGGGTCGGTGGCGGACGGCGCGTCCTCCTCGTGGCCCAGGAGCGCCCACAGGCGCTGGAACACCGCCCCGGCGGCCACTCCGCCGAGCGCGCCGAAGAGCAGCCCGAGCGGCTTGTAGAGGATCTTGACCATGGCGGGCCTCCGTGCGTGGTGCCGACGGGTACGGACATCAGCCCGTCGTTCCGGAAAGCGGGACACCAATTCCTTCGCTCGGCGGCCGGTCCGCCGGGAGCGGTCGGTGGTGCCGTCGTCCCGCGCCGCGCGACGCGAGGCGCAGGGGTCGCCCCGCGGCGCCGTCCCGGGGCCGGGGCGGCGCTCTCCGCCGCGGTCCCGCCTTGGTGCGGGCCACCCGTCACCACGGCGCCCCGGGACGCGCCCTCGTACGGGGCGCCCGGTCAGGGCGTGGTGTGGCGCAGGATGTCCAGCACCTCTGCGGCGATGCTTGCCTCGGCGTGCTCGAAGTCGGGGCCGGTCAGCTGCGCGGGGTCGGCCGGCAGGCCGGTCAGGACAGGCGTGTGCAGGTGGCCGCCGGGCGTGTGGGGTGCCAGGGCGAGCCGGAGCAGGTTGGAACGGTAGGCGACCTCGTTGGAGAGGTACCCCCCTCCGCCTCCCTCGACCGAGCGCGAGCCCGGCGTCGGGCCGTCCTCCCGGGAGACCGGCTCCGTGCCACCGACGGGGATCTCGGCGACCTGGGTGTTGAGCAGGACGGGGTACGGCTGCTGGACGGTGGTCATGGCGGCGGTCGGCAGGCTGGTCGGGATGAACTCGGGACCGGCGGCCAGAGCGGGCGGGTCGGCGGGGTGGTCGTAGCTGCCGCCGCCGAGCACGTCGAGGTTGTCGGGGTAGGGGTCGGCGGAGCGGGCCCGGCCGGCCCAGGCCTCCAGGGTGAACAGACCGGGGTAGCCCTGGCTGACCGTGGTGATCAGGTCGGCCGCCACCGGCCCGGCAGTCAGCCGCGGGGCGAAGGCCCGGTCCACCACCCCCCGGTCGAAGTCCCCGTACCGGACCGGCAGGACCACCGTGCGGATCTCGGCCTGGCTGCCGTCCGCCAGAGTGACCTGGCGGCCGTCGAGCTGCAGGGCGGCCGAGCCCGACGGGTTGGCCCGCCGCAGCTCGGTGTCCAGGCCGAACGGGTCGAAGCCGCTCACGAAGTAGCGCCGCACGCCCCGAGTGCCACGGAACTCGTTGCCGACCAGCCCCCGGGAGGCGTCCTCGAACCCGCGGCGCAGCGCGGCCCGGTCGACGGTGAAACCGGGCTGCCACTGCGCGAGGTGGGCCGTCATCGCCACCCGGGTCCAGTACAGCGGCCGGTCGTCCTGCGCGGGCAGCGTCCCGCCGGGGCGCCGGCCCTGCGCGCGGTCGACCGCCGAGCCCCAGAGCGCCTGCCCCCAGTTCTGGACCAGGTGCTGTGCTTCGGCGGCGGTGCGGGCGGTGCACAGGGCGGCCGGGAAGCGGCGCACGAAGTCGCCGAACCCGCCGCCGTCGACGAGCGCGGCGGTACGGGGGTCGGAGAGCCGGGCCCGCTCCTGGTCGGGTGCCACCGTGGTGTCGGCTCGGCAGCCGGTCTCCGCGGCTGCCGAGCCGACACCCGGGCCGAGGAGGGCGGCGAGGGCGGCGGCGACGCTGAGGACGGTCATCGCGCTCGTGGACGTACGGCGGGCGATCTCGGGGGTCCGCATCATGGCGTGTGACATTACACATTGCACTGACGGGGCGCCAGGGCGCGGACCGCTCCCGGAGGTGTGACCTCACGGGTCGTCAGGGCGCCCGGTGCGCGGGCGTACCGGTGAGGCCCGGTGTCTCCTCCCGACCACGGCGTGTTCGTGGCGATGTGCTGGTGGCGGGCACAGTGCCCGACGAAGGGAGGGAGCAGCGGTGAGCACCGCTGTCGAGAAATGGGCGTGGACAACCCCGCGCTGCCGCTGTGCCGCCGGGCCCACACTCCGTCGGCACACCCCCGGCCGCCCGCAGGGCGCACCTGCGGGGCGGCCTGGCGGCTCAGAATCCGGTCAGGGTGGTCTTGCCGATCACCGTGCCGGACTCCTGGAGGCGGTGTGCCTCGCGCAGGTTCGCGGCGTTGACCGGCCCGAGGTCGGTGGTGGCGGTGGTCACCAGGGTTCCGGCGTCCACCAGGCGGGCGACCTCGGTGAGGATGCGGTGCTGCTCGACCCGGTCGGCGGTCCGGAACATCGACCGGGTGAACATGAACTCCCAGTGGAACGAGATGCTCTTCGCCTTGAGCAGGCCGATCGGCAGGCTGTCGAAGTCGTCGATCGCCAAGATCCGGCCGAAGGGGTTGAGCACCTCGGCGTAGTCGGCGAGGTTGCGGTCGGTGGCCGTGGTGCCGAAGACGTGGTCCACCCCGGCCGGGGCCGCTTCGGCGAGCTGGGGGACGAGCGGCTTCGAGTGGTCGATCACGTGGTGGGCGCCCATCCGGCGGGCGAAGGCCGTGCTCTGCGGGCGGGAGGCGGTGCCGACGACCGTGAGGCCGGTGAGCGCCCGGGCCAGCTGGCTCACCATGGAGCCGACGCCGCCGGCCGCCGCGGTCACCAGGAGCGTGCCGGTCTGCTCCGGGGCGCCGGGCTGCAGTCCGAGCCGCTCGAACAGCCCCTCCCATGCGGTGAGCGAGGTCAGCGGCAGGGCGGCGGCCTCGGCGAAGGACAGCGAGACCGGCTTGGGGCCCACCAGCCGCTCGTCGACCGCGTGGTAGCGGGAGTTGGCGCCGGGCCGGTCCAGCGCTCCGGCGTAGTACACCTGGTCGCCGACGTGGAAGAGCTCCACCTCGGCCCCGACGGCGACGACGATGCCGGCCGCGTCCCAGCCCAGCACCCGCGGCTCACCGGCCGGATCGGCGTTCTGCCGGACCTTGTGATCGACCGGGTTGACCGCCACGGCCTCGACCTGGACCAGCAGGTCGCGCGGCCCGGGCTCGGGGACGGGCAGTTCGAGGTCGAGCAGGCTCTGCGGGTGGTCGATCGGGAGGCTCTGGCGGTAGGCGACGGCGGGCATGGTCCGGGTCATGGGATTCCTCGGTTCGCGGGGACGGTGCTTGCAGCGGATCAGGGGGCTACGTGCAGTGGATCAGGTGCCGTTGGGCCGGCGGTCGGGCGGTGTTGGGCCGGCGGTCGGGCGGTTGCGGGGCGGACGTCGGGCGGTTGGAGGTCGGCGGTCAGGCCGTTGCGGGCAGCAGGTGCGGTCGCGCCCCGAGGTACCGGTCGGCCGCCTGGAGCGGCGTCAGGCCGTCGACGTTGATCAGGACGTCCAGTTCCTCGACGCCCTCGTTGCCCAGCTTGAGCGCGTCGAGCCGGGCGAGTGCCTCGGGGTGGAGCCGGTCGAGCGCGTCACGGCGGACGACCGGACTGGCGGCGTCGACGGTGCCCAGCAGCCCCTTGGGCTCGGCCAGCTGCCTCAGCCCGTGGCGGCGGTTCAGGTACTGGGGTCGCCAGAGCGGGATGACGAACCACTCCCGCTCGGCGAGGCCGCGTTCGACCCGGTCGGTGAACGCGGCCTCCGTGCCGGGTTCGAAGCCGTAGCCGACGCGGTCGAGTCCGTACTCCACGACCATGCGCGCCGAGAACCGGCTGATCCCGGCCCCGGGGTTGATGCCGTCGATGACCCGGGTCATCCGCGCGGCCACGCCGGGGCGGGTGAGGTCGGCGACTTCGGTGACCACCTCCGCGGGAACGTAGGGCGGCAGGGCCCAGACGCAGTACGGCTCGTAGTGCGGCGAGAGTACGCGGACCTCGTCGCGACGGCCCGTCAGGTAGATCTCGTGGCTGGACGGCAGCCAGGCCGACACCAGCACGTCGATCTCCCCCGTGGCCTGTCTGCGGAACAGCTCCTCGTGCGCCGCCTCCACGACGGAGACGGGATGCCCGAACGCCTCCAGGACGCGGCGGACGACGGCGGCGGCGCCGCGGTGGAACGAGAGGGCGATGGTGCCGACGGTCAGGGGGGCGGGCGTCCGGCCTGGCATGCCGTGATCTCCTTCGCTGCTGGGGGTGACCGGCTCCGCACCGGGTGGCCCCGGTGCCGGGGCACGTCGGCGAAGGTATGCGAAAGGTAGTAGTTACCTGCAAGGGATACTGCTTCCTTTTGGGTACTATTGGCTCGTGACCAAGACCAGCGCGCGCACCGGTGACTGCAGCGACCCCGTGTCCGTGTACGCTGCCGCCTGCCCCTGCCGCGACATGCTCGACCTCCTCGCCAACAAGTGGAGCGCCCTGGCGCTCGGCGCCCTGGAGGGCGGCCCGCAGCGCTTCGGCGAGCTCCGCAGCCGGCTGCAGGGAATCAGTCCCAAGGTGCTCACCCAGACCCTGCGTCGACTGGAGGACCACGAGCTGATCAGCCGCGAGGTCTACGCCGAGGTCCCGCCCCGCGTCGAGTACAGCCTCACCCCGCTCGGGGCGGAGGCGTGCGTCCCGCTCGCGCACCTGCGCGACTGGGTCGAGCGGAACATCTCGCGCTTCTCGTGACCGCGCGGAGTCCGGAACGTCCCGAACAGAACACTTGAACGCAACACGTTGCGCCATCTTGCGCAAGGGTGAGCGGCCACGTGCCGAGGCTGCCGGGGCCACGCGGTCGTGCCGTCAGTCGATGGGTCAGACCCGCCGACGGGATCACCACGAACACCATCCCTGTCAGTCGTGCACCGGCGTTCGGATGGCGAGGATGGCCATGTCGTCGTGGCCGTCGCTGGGGTGGTGGTCGGCGAGTGTGCGGACGAGATCGTCCAGGGGCTGGCGGGCGTGGGCGGCAGCGAGGCCGGCGAGGACGTCGAGGCGCTCGTCGATGGCGTGGTCGGGGTGTTCGACAAGGCCGTCACTGAAGAGCAGGACGATGCTGCCGCCGGGCAGGAGCTCGGTGTGGTCGGGTCGGTGGATGTCGGGATCGACGCCGAGCGGGACGCCGGGTTCCGCGTGCAGGTACCGGGCCTCCCCTTCTGGGCTGAGGACGAGGGGCGGCAGGTGGCCGGCAGTGCTCCAGTGCAGGGTCCAGCCGTCGGCGGCGGGTTCGATGCGGGCCAGGCAGGCGGTCGTGACCGGCAGGTCGGTGATGGCGTGGATGGTGAGGTCGAGCTGGATGAGCACCGAGCTGGGCGGGGTGCGGCGGTCGTAGAGGAGGGCACGGAGCATGTTGCGGGCCTGGGCCATGGCGGCGGCGGCATGCAGGTCGTGTCCGACCACGTCGCCGATGACGGCCGCACAGACGCGGTCGGGCAGGACGACCGCGTCATACCAGTCGCCACCGACACTCGCCGGCTCGGCGGCGGTGCGGTAGACCGCGGCGCCGGAGAACGGCGTCAGGTCCGGCAGGGTGGGCAGCAGCAGGCGTTGGAACTGCTCGGCGCTGTCACGCATGTACCCGAACAGGCGGGCGTTCTCGATCGCGATGCCCGCAGCCCCGGCGAGGGCGCGCATGACTTCCTGGTCGTCCTCGTCGAACGGGCGGCCGTCCCACCGCTCGGAGAGGTAGAGGTCGCCGTAGATCTCGCCGCGGACGGTGACCGCCACACCCAGCAGGGTCCGCATCGGCGGATGGCCCGGCGGGAACCCCACCGAAGCCGGATGCGAGGGGATGTCGTCGACCCGCAACGGCTCCGGATGGTGGATCAGGTGCCCCAGCACCCCCCCGGCCGTGCGGGAAGTCGATCCCCGCCAGGGCCGCGCGTTCCTCGTCGGTGAGGCCGGCGGTGATGAACTGCTCCAGGTGGTCGCCGGACGGGGCGAGGACGCCGAGCGCACCGTAGCGGGCGCCGGCCAAGTCCATGGCGGTGGTGACGATCCGGTGCAGCACCGTCGGAAGACCGAGATCACCGCCGATCGCCAGCACCGCCGACAGCAGCCCCTGCAACCGGTCCTTCGCCCGCGCCAGCGCCCGAAGGTGCTGGGCGCTGCCCTCCAGCTGGTCGTCCAGGTTCAGCCGAAGCTCCGGCAGGCTCGCCTTCCCCACCGCATCCGACGGCTCTTCACGGGGGCCCACGGCCTCGCCATCGTTCACCGTCCCCACGCTACACATGCCCCGGTCCCCGGCCCGCAGCACACGCCCGCCCCGCGTTCGCTGTGAACAGGAGCCCCGATGTCGATGCTGTCGGTGGCGCGAGTGAGCACCACTGGCCCCGGCACGAGACGGGCATGGTGCCGATCGCCGACGCTCCCGGGCCTGCTGCCCGGCCGGCGAGCCCGGGAACAGGAGGATCAGCGCGCCAGCAGGCCCCGGATCGCCGCCGCGATCTCCTCGGGCGCCTCCTCGGCCATGAAGTGCCCCGCCCGGGTCAGCCGGTGGTCCAGGTCCGGCGCCCACGCCTTCCACACCCCGGCAGCGTCGTAGCCCAGCTGCGCACCCCAGTCCTGCTGGACGACCGTCACGGGCATGGCCAGCCGCGACCCGGCGTCCAGGTCCGCCTGGTCGTGGACGACGTCGATTCCCGCCGAGGCCCGGTAGTCAGCGACGATCGACGTCACCGCCGCGGCGCTCGCACGCAGGTATTCGGCACGCACCTCCCCCGGCACCGCGGCCGGGTCACCGGCCCAGGCGTCGAGGAACGAGCCGAAGAACGCGTCCGCGCTGTTGGCGATGATCGTCTCCGGCAGACCCGGCGGCTGTGCCATGAGGAAGAGGTGGTAACCGACCGCCGCCGACGCGCCGTGCAGGACGTTCCACATGTCGAGCGTCGGCACGACGTCGAGGACGCCCAGGTGCGTGACGGCCTCAGGGTGGTCCAACCCCGCCCTGAAGGCGACCAGGGCGCCCCGGTCGTGGCCGACGAGGGCGAACTGCTCGTGGCCGAGCGCCGCCGCCAGGGCCACGACGTCGGCGGCCATGGTGCGCTTGGCGTACACCTCGGGGCCGGTGGCCGCCGGCTTGTCGCTGGCGCCGTAGCCCCGCAGGTCGGGGCAGATCACCGTGTGCTCGCCGGCGAGCCGCTCGGCGACGTGCCGCCACATCAGGTGGGTCTGGGGGAAACCGTGCAGCAGCACGACCGGGCTGCCGCTGCCGCCGACAGCGGCGGCCAGCTCCACACCGCCCGTACCGGGCAGGCGGACGCGGTCGAAGCCGGGAACAGTGAGCGTCATGAACGACGGTCCTTTCGAGTCGGGGACTGACCGGGCCAGCCTGGCCGACGGCGATCAGCAGCCGATCAGTACGGTTGGGCACAGTCGGCCCCGGCACGGAGGATGGGGGCATGCGAATCGACGTGCTCGGTGCGGTGCGGGCCCTCCGCGACGACGGAAGCCCCGTCGACCTGGGTGGACCCCGCCATCGTGAGGTACTCGCCCGGCTCGTCGCCGCCGAGGGACGGATGGTCACCACCGACACCCTGGTCGACGACCTGTGGACCGACCCGCCGGCCCGCGCCGTGGGCGCGCTGCGCACATTCGTCGCCGCGCTGCGCCGCGCCCTCGAACCCGAGCGGCCGCCCCGCACGCCGCCGCGCGCACTTGTCACCGAAGGCCCCGGTTACGCGCTGTGCCTGCCGCGCGAGGACGTGGACGTCCACCGGTTCCAGGACGCCCTGGCCCGTGCCCGCCGCAACCCCGACGCGGTGACCGGCCTCGGCGCGGCACTCGCGGCCTGGCGCGGGCCCGCCTACGCCGACGTGGCCGGCTCCGCATGGGTACTGCGCGAGCGGACCCGGCTGGAGGAGTGGAGGTTGGAGGCGGTGGAACTGCGCGCCCGCATCCTCCTCGACTCCGGGGAAGGGGCCGATCTCGTCGCCGAACTGGGTGCTCATGTTGCCGAACACCCGTGGCGCGAGCCGGCCTGGGGGCTGCTCGCGCGAGCGCTGTACCGCGCGGGTCGCCAGGCCGATGCGCTGGCTGCCCTGCGCCGCGCCCGCGCGATGCTCGTCGACCAGCTCGGGTTGGAGCCTGGTGCCGAACTCCAGCGTCTGGAGATGGACATCCTCAACAGGTCCGGGCGCTTGGAAGGCGTGGGTGGGGTGTGGAGTGGCCCCGGTGTCCGGCTGGGTCCGCGCACCACCGTGGACCTGGCCCGCACCCTCGCACTCGCGGGTGGCGATGCCCTCGTCCGCTCGCGGCGTGACCGTCTCGCCGCCATCCAGGCGGCACAACGCACGGGAGACCTCCGGCTGACCGCCCGGATCATCGGCGCCTACGACGTGCCCGCCATCTGGAGCCGGGCCGACGACCCCGAGCAGTCCCGCGCCGTCGTCGCGGCCGCCGAGCGCACGCTCACGGCGCTGGGCCCCGACGGTCCCGCCGACCTGTGCGCCCGCCTCCTGGCCACGATCGCCGTCGAGAGCCGCAGCGCCGACCTGTCCGGGACCGAGCTGGGACGCGCGCTGCAGGCGGCACGGCAGGCCGAGTCGCTGGCACGGGACCTGGCCGATCCCGCCCTGCTGGCGTTCGCCCTCAACGGGGTGTTCCTGCAGTCCTTCACTCGCTCCGGGCTCGCGGCCGTACGGGACAGGATCGGCGCCGAGATCCTCGACCTGTCCACCCGGCACGAGCTGGCGAACTTCGCCGTACTCGGCCGACTCGTCCGCCTGCAATCCGCCTCGGCCCTCGGCGACCTCGACGCCGCGGCCTCGCACGCCGAGGCAGCCGACCGGCTCGCCGCCGCCACCGAGGCGCCCCTCGTCCCCGTCCTCACCAGGTGGCTGCGGGCCCGGGCCACGGCCGCCCGCAGCACCCGACCCGGCAGACCGAGCGCCGCCGCGGCAGCAGCGCACTACCGCGCCGCCGAGGACGCCCTGCGGACGGCCGGGATGCCGGGGCTGCACCGCGGTCTGTTCCCGCTCGCCCTCCTGGGGCTGCGTCTGCTGCACGACCGGCCCGCGCCCACGGACCCGGACCTCGACTGGGGCCCGTACCGGTCCTGGGCGCAGCCCCTCGTGCTGCTCGCCCAGGACCAGGTCGAGCAGGCCCGTACCGCGCTCGCCGCGGTGCCCGAACCACCGCGTGACCACATGCAGGAGGCCATGTGGTGCCTGACCGCCCGCGCGGCCGTGCGCCTGGGCGAGCGCGGAATCGCCGCGCACGCCGCGGCCGCCCTGCGGGGTGCCTGCGCTGAACACGCTGGCGCCGCCAGCGGAATGCTGACCCTGGGTCCGGTCGCGCGGTACCTGTCAGAGGCAGAGGCATGCGTCGCGGCCGGGTGAGCGACAGCGGTCCGCGCACCCCCGACCTCCCTCGACCGCACCACCTCCGACGGCGGACTCGGGCAGGACCGCAGGCCGTCCAGACGGGCTCGCGGTGCTCTGCGGCCGTGGCCGTGGCCGTGGCCGTGGGCAAGTGCGGCGTCGCCCCGGCTTGCCACACCTCGGCATTGTCGGGCCGACCTGAAATGCTCATGGTCGACGAGGTCGGCTGGGTTCACACTCACCCTCGTACTCCAGGACGCCCTTGCCGAGCCCACCTGGGCCGGTCTGCTCGGATCTGCCGGTCGCCGTGCTTTGACCCGCTGTTCTGGTCCCACGTGCGGCCCTACGGCGAGGTCCGCCTCGACCTCGGTTCTCGCCTCATAGTCACCGGCCCGGCGGTGGCGGACTGGTGACCGTGAGGCGGCGGGCCGCCGGGCCCGGGCCTCCATCGGCGCCGGCGCTTTCGCCAGATCCGCCCGCCGGTCGACTTCGACAGTCCGGACCGCACCGCCATCGAGCTTCGCGACCAGTGGGTCGCGTCCTTCGGGATCTCCTCCGGCGTCGCCACGACCACGGCTTCCACCTCGTCCACCGCGATCGCGGGTGGCCGGCCAGGCCGAGGTTCGTCCGCCAAACCGTCCAGCCCCTCGGCCAGGAACCGCCGCCGCCACTTGCGCACCGTCTCTGCGGCGATCCCCCAACTCCCTTGCCACGTCCACGATCGGCGGTACACCTGGACCATCGCAGGCCAGCACGATTCGAGCCCGCAGCCAACGCCTGGGCAGACTTCCGCCTCGCTGGCTTCCGAGTGAGGTGAATGGTCAGCTGTTCGGTGGCCGGTGCCCGTCCGGCGGGGTCGGGTAGTGGCTGTCCGCCGGCGGAAGTGCGAGTTCGGCCCAGACGGTCTTGCCCGCTCCGGCCGGGATGGTGCCCCAGGCGGTGGAGATCTGGTCGATGAGGTAGAGGCCGCGGCCGTGGGGTTCTTCCGGCGGGGGGAGCTGCCGCACCCGGGGAGGGTCGGGCAGGGCGTCGGTGACGGCGATCCTCAGGATGTGGCGGCCGGAGTCGAGCTGCAGGTCGAGGGCGAGGGGGCCGCCGGCGTGATGGGCGGCGTTGGAGAGCAGTTCGGCGGTCACCAGCAGCGCGTCCTCGACCACCGTGCCGCCCCCGTCAGGTCGCCAGAGCGCCATCGTCGTGCGGATGAACGCGAAAGCGCGGCGCGCGCACCGGGTGTTGCCCGGCGGGAAGTCCAGGCGGTCGTGGAAGGCCGGGGTGGCAAGCGGTCCGGGCATGAGAGCTTCCGTGCAGGTTCGGGTCGGGTCCAACCACGGCGTGTGCCCGTCCGGACGCGCCTTACACGGCCGGAGAGGGCCGCTGGTGGTACACCGCCTGCTCCAGTGACGGACATAGGGGGAAGACGTGGTCGGTCTCGATGATCCGCAGGACACGCCGCACCGCGGGGCTGGGCGCCGCCAGGACCAGCGGCACGCCGCCGGCGCCGGCCCGCCGGCGGACGGTGAGCAGGGCGTTCAGGCCGCTGGAAGTGAACAGGGTGACGGCGGACATCTCCACGACGAGGAGCGCCGGCGCCTGGTCCAGCGTCCGGGTCAGGGCGTCGTGGACGAGCTGTTCGTTGTCCATGTGCAGGTCGCCGGCCAGCAAACACACCGCGGCGTTGCCCACGCGGGTGATCTCGATCCTGAGGTCCGGCTCCGAACACACGCATTCGGTGTGCTCTCGGTATGGGGTCACGGCACTGCTCCAAGCCCACCGAAGGCTCCACCGTCAGAGGTGGGCCGGGGCATCGACCCCGCGCATGGGCGGGGGGACAGTGCGGCGACAGCCGACGGGCATCCGGTCCGCCACGGTGACGGAACCGGCTTTCCTCACTCCTACCCCGCGCAGCCGCACCCACACAGGACCCAGCCAGTGAGCCCGGGCGAGGGCAGCGGATGATCCTGGATCGGTGGGGCCACCCTCCCGTGCAAGCGGCGCACAGTTCGCTTGCCCTGAACTCAGCCGACGACGCGCCGCACGCCGCAGCGGCCAGAGGTGTTCCCTTGCAGCCAGCAGTGTCCGGCGTGTCCGGAACCGGGCGGGCGATCTCGCATGCCCTGGCGGCGTCTGGGCATGCGAGCAGGGGGTCGGTCGGCCCGGTCACGCACGGGCGAGCCAGTTCCGAAGAGCGCCACCAGCGTGCCGCTCGTGGGCCTCCCATCGGATGAGGAATTCGTCCTCGGCCGACTCGGAAGCCCCGCCCGGGAATCACTGCCTGCCGGGCCGGGACGAAGCCGGCACTCGAAGCACAGGAGAGGCGGATACGCGATGGGACACGGCGGCAACGTCATCAACGAGCTGATGACCGATCACCGGGAGGTCAGAAAGATCTTCGGCCGGATCCAGGGTACGGGCGGCGGCGGACAGCAGCTGCGCGACCTCGTGGACGAGGTCACGATCGAGCTGGTGCGGCACTCGGTCGCCGAGGAGCAGTACCTCTACCCCGCGGTGCGCGAGCACGTCGAAGACGGCGACCGGCTCGCCGACAAGGAGCTCAAGGACCACGAGGACGTGGAGAAACTCCTCAAGCAGCTGGAGGAGATGAGCACCGATGACCCGGAGATGATGCCGATGCTGCAGCAGCTCATGGACCAGGTCACCGCCCACATCCAGGACGAGGAGACCACCCTCTTCCCCATGTTCAGCCAGGCCTGTACGCCGCAGATGCTGGACGACCTCGGCGACAAGATCCGCCGCGCGAAGTCCATGGCCCCCACTCGGCCGCATCCCGCCGCGCCGAGCAGCCCCACCGCGAGCAAGATCCTCGCGCCCGGGGCGGGCCTGGTCGACCGGGCCCGCGACTTCGTCTCCGGCCGCGGCAAGTCCTGACCCTGCCCGGGGTCCGGGCTGGCCGGCACCGCAGCCCGGACCCGGCCCCCGCGCACGGCGGCGGGCCGGGTATCAGACATCCTGGAAGACGGCTCGCTCGACCAGGCCGACCACCTGATCGAGCGCCTCGACGTCGTCGTGGTGTCGGTGCACTCCGCCCGCTTGGTGGCCGCGGTCCGCAACCCGCACACCGACGTACTCGGACGCTGCACCGGCCGTATCGTCACCGGCCGAGGCCGGCCGCAGCCACGCTTCGACGCCGAAACGGTGCTCAGGGCCTGTGCCGATGCCGGGACGGCGGTGGAGATCAACTGCCGGCCGGAGCGCCGCGACCCGCCCGACGACCTGCTCCTCCAGGCAGCCGGCGCGGGCTGCCTGTTCGCGGTCGACACCGACGCCCACGCCCCTGAACAACTGCACCAGCAGTCCTCCGGATAGCCCGCGCCGCCCGCGCAGGCATCGGACCGGACCGGCTGGTCACGGCCTGGCCGACCGGCCCGCTCCTGCGCAGGATGAGGAGCACACCGCCCGCCCGGGCAACCCGAGGAGCCGGCTCAGCTACCCGCCCACGAGAACGAAACGCCCTCGGCCCCCACAAAAGTGACCCGGGTCATGCCGCCATCGGCAACACGCACCTAAACTGGACGGCCACGAAGCGAGGCAGCGCGGCCCCGCTCCAATGCGCTCGCACCCGCTCGACGACCGGACCCAGGCGAGCCCGCCCCGAGGGACCGACTGACGTGTCCACCGACCTGACACCCGTCATAGCCGCCTGTGCCCGCTGGCTGCTCACCGCCTACCCGCCACCCGCTGGCGCGCTGAACCGAGCGCTTGCCGAGGCCCAGGCCCAGCAGGCCGCCGCCCTCGCCGCCACACTGCGCTACCCCACCGCCCTCGACGTCGAGCTGCTTCACCTGCTCGCCCCCAGCGGCTCCGACCGGCTCGACTGGCTCGCCGGCTGCGACCCCGACGCCGACCGCCCGGGGAGCGCCGACTGGCGCACCTGGGTGGACGAGACCGTCGTCAGCTGGGCTGCCTGCCTGCTCGCCGACCCCTCCCTCGCAGCCCGCGCCCACCACCGAAGCGGCGCCCAGGACCAGGCGGACCACGGCGACCCGAGACGACTCACCATCCCCCGGGCCCGCGACAGCGAAGCCGGCGCGCTGCTGCGCCACCCCGACCTGCTCGAACCCGTCGCCGCCCTGCACCGCACCCAGCTGACGGACCTCCTGACCACCGAGGACGTTCCGCGGTAGGCACCCGGACGCCGCAGGACGGCCCGGGACCGACACCTGCGGAAGGGATTTGCCACGCCGGCGCGAAGCCGTCGGCAGCAACAGCGCGGATGATCACTGCGGGCTGCAGACCGCGACGGGCCGGCGGGTCGGCACGGCGTCTTTCCCCTGGGGGCGATCCCCCCAGCAACCGACCCGACCCGCCGTGTCACGAAACACCGGACCCGGGTAGGCCCGGTGGCGCATCACCTGGATGCGCTGGGGCATGAACGTCGCCGAGACCGCGCACGCCGCAGGCATCGGGCACTTCGTCCTCAGCTCGGTCGCCGAAGCGGACCGGCACTTGCAGGAGGAGCTGCCGGTGGACCCGGTCAGCAAGTGGCGGATCGAGCGGCACGTCGCCGCGCTCGGTCTGCCCGCGATCCTGAGGCCGGTGTCTGCCTCTTGAGCCCGGCACCAAGCCAATGGCCGCTCTGTGATCCGTTGCCGGCTTCGGAGCGTCAGGACGATGTCGGGCAATCGCCACCGGTCAGCGGGAGGTCACCCCGCGCGAGCAGCACATCCGCAGCCTCCTGGACGTACTCCCGCTCACCGCGGTCGCCTTCACCGCCTGCCTCCACTGGGACCAGGTCCGCTCCCTGGCCCGCGGCGGCGCAGCGATGCCGCTATGTGACGACATCGCTGCGGCTCCCTTGCCGACGGTCAGGACGCTCAGCGGGCACGGCGATCGGGGACGGCCGGAACTGTCCGTTTCGTGCCGGGGGTCGCGGGCAGACGCGCGGGCATGGACCAGTCCCAGGCACCGGTGCTCGAAGCCCTCACGGCCTTCCACGCCAACCCGCTGACCACCTTCACCCCGCCTGGTCACAAACAGGGCCGCGGCGCCGACCCCCGTGTCCTTCGAGCCCTGGGCGCCGACGTCTTCCGCGCGGACGTGCTGGCCATCGGCGGCCTCGACGACCGCTTGGGCACGCATGGCATCCTCCAGCACGCCCAGGAGCTGATGGCCGAAGCCGTCGGCGCAGACCACACGTTCTTCTCCACCTGCGGCAGCTCCCTCTCGGTGAAGGCCGCGATGCTCGCCGTCGCCGGCCCGCACGAAGAGCTCCTGGTGGGCCGCGACGCGCACAAGGCCGTCGTCGCCGGACTCATCCTCGCCGGTATCCGCCCCATCTGGGTCGAACCCCAATGGGACCCGGACCTGCACCTGGCCCACCCGCCCTCTGCCGACGCGTTCCGCACCGCCTTCGACCTGCACCCCACCGTCAACGGCGCGCTGGTCACCTCCCCGACCCCGTACGGGACGTGCGCCGACCTGGAAGCGATCGCCGGCGTGTGCCACGAGCACGGCAAGCCGCTGATCGTGGACGAGGCGTGGGGCGCGCACCTGCCTTTCCACCCGCGGCTGCCGCGCTGGGCCATGGACGCGGGCGCGGACGTGTGCGTCACCTCCGTCCACAAGATGGGCTCGGCCCTCGAACAGAGCTCCGTCTTCCACCTCCAGGGCGACCTCGTCGAGGCGGCCGTCC
Organism: Kitasatospora sp. NPDC038210; assembly: GCF_055600605.1. Lineage (NCBI taxonomy): Bacteria > Bacillati > Actinomycetota > Actinomycetes > Kitasatosporales > Streptomycetaceae > Kitasatospora > Kitasatospora sp. NPDC038210. The sequence continues at coordinate 62,031 of NZ_JBVJYK010000013.1, forward strand.
TCAAGCAGCGCGAGGACCTGCTCGGCACCACCAGCCCTTCCACCCTGGTCTACGCGGCCCTCGACGGCTGGCGCCGACAGATGGTCCAGCACGGCCGCACCCTCTACGACCGCACGCTCGACCTCGCCGACGAGGTCCGCGCCCGCATCGACGCGATGGCCGGCCTGCACGTCCACGGCCGCGAGGACTTCTGCGGCCCGGACCGCGCGGCTGACCTCGACCCGCTCCAAGTGATCATCGACATCTCCGCGCTGGGCACCAGCGGCTACCAGGCCGGCGACTGGCTGCGCTCGCACCACCAGATCACCCTCCACGTCTGCGACCACCGCCGCATCAGCGCCCAGCTCACCCACGCCGACGACACCACCACCACCACCGGCAGCCTCATCCACGGACTCACCGAACTCGTAGCGATCGCCGAGGACCTGACGCCCCCGCGTCGCATCCGCATCCCCGACCCGGAACAGCTCCGGCTGGAGCAGGTGCTGCTGCCCCGCGACGCGTTCTTCGGCCCGACGGAACAGGTACCCGTCGAGAAGGCCGCCGGCCGGATCGCCGCGGAGATGCTCACCCCCTACCCGCCCGGCATCCCCGCGGCCCTGCCCGGCGAACGCCTCAACGACGAGGTCATCGACTACCTGCGCAGCGGTATCGAAGCGGGCATGCTCATCCCGGACAGCGCCGACGCCACGTTGGCCTCCTTGCGCGTCGCCCTCGAAACCTGAAAGCCCGAAGAGCGATGCCGCGAGCGCCCGGCCCGGCACCGCACGCCGAGGCACACCCCGACCGGCAGGCCGGGCCGGCCACCGCCTTGGCCGACGCCCCCGGCTCCGGGCAGACGTTCCTCGGCGGCGTCGTCGCCTACGCCACCGACCTGAAGAGCACCCTCCTGCACGTCGACGCGGCCCTGCTCGCCGACGAAGGGGCCGTCCACCCCGAGGGCAGGCCCGGTGCTGGTAATCCCAGATCTGCCTGCTGCAGGCGCTGTACCTGTGGGAACTCCCGGACAGCATCGCCCGGTCCGAGGGCGACGCGGCGGCCGGACATCGGGACGGCGGCAGGAGAGGCCGCGGCAGCAACGGCGGCAACAGCGGTCAGGACGGCAACGGCGGCAAGGACGGCAACGGTGCAGCAGAGCGGCCCGGGAGCAGGAACGGCATGACCGCGGTGCAGACCATGGGCCGCTGGCTGTCGATGGCGGGCTCCGCCTGGGACGGGGAAGGCGACGGGGCGCCCGCGCCGCGCCTGCACCCGTTCGTCGCCGAGGCCGGCGACCCGGTGGCCCTCGCCCTGCAGACCCGGGAGCCTGACCGCTTCGTGTGGATCGACGAGAAGGGCGTGGTCGACAACATCGGTTCCCGGAGCAACGGTTCGCAGCCCTACCGCAAGCACAACCTCTGGATCCCGCCCTCGGTCGGGTGGACGAATCTCGACGGACGCACCCAGCGGCTCGTCGCCGACGTCCTGGTGATGCTCAACCTGATCGAGCGGGACGGGTTCCCGGACGAGGTGGAGGACCGGCTGAAGCGGTCCCACCGGCCGGGCATGACCCTGCCGCCCTGTGTGACCAGGGACCGCGCTCCGCTGCATCCCGAGCTGACCGCCGGCACCTCGGACCCGCCGGCACCGGGCACGACCTGCCTGCCCACCGGCAAGTTCAAGTTCTGCCCCTACCCGCCGCAGGGCACGCAGCTGCGGGCCGAGATCGGCGAGCCGTTCTGCCGCCGGCAACAGGCCCTGCTGCCCGGACGCGTGCGCCGGCGGCTGCCGCGGGCCTTCCGGAGGAAGACACCGTCCTGGGTCGGCATGCCCGTCATGGAACTGCACCGCTCCTGGGACGACAGGGCGGACCGCACGCGGGGCTAGAGGATCCGCCCGGTACAGGCAGCCGGTACAGGCAGCCGACCGGCCGTCGCGAAGGGCCCGGCATCCATGCCGGGCCCTTCCGCCGTTTCGAGAACGCTCCGCGTCTGCACGGCGTCGACGAGTGACGAAACGGCCCGACCGGGGACCCGTGGCCGCTGACCAGGCATGTCCTGTGCGCCTCGCCCGACCCGCATGAAAAACTGCACCGCCCGAGCACCAAGCAGAGAGGGGAGAGCCGTGGCACGACCGGTCCTCACCAAGGTCCACTGGGCGTTGATCACGCTCGTCGCGCTGGGCGCCACGTTCGTCGCGCTGATCGGCCTGGCCGGCTCGTACCTGGCGGTCCGCCGGGTGGCCCTCGGCGTCGGGATGGGCCGGTTCGCCTACGCCTTCCCGATCGGTGTGGACGTCGGCATCCTCGTCCTGCTCGCCCTGGACCTCGTCCTCACCTGGCTGCGCATCCCCTTCCCGCTGCTGCGCCCCACCGCCTGGGGCCTGACAGCGGCGACGATCGCCTTCAACGCCGCGGCGTCCTGGCCCGACCCGCTGGGCACCGGGATGCACGCCGTCATCCCGGTCCTCTTCATCATCATCAGCGAGGCGACGAGACACGCGATCTCGCGGATCGCGCGCCTCGGCTCCGACCGGACCATCGAGAAGATCCGGCTCACGCGATGGCTCCTCGCCCCCCGGCAGACCTGGGCGATGTGGCGGCGGATGCAGTTGTGGGAGATTCGCAGCCTGGACGAGGCCGTCCGCCTGGAACAGGCCCGGCTCGCCTACCTCACCTTGCTGGAGGACGCCCCGCTCGGCCCGGACGGGAAGCTGCCCGCCGCCGCGCACCTGCCGTTGAGGCTGAACCGGCTCGGCGTGCCGATCGAGTGGACATATGAGGACGGCCTCGCCGCTGCCGGCGTCGCCACCCGCCCCCTTGACCGGATCTTCGCCGCGCGGGCGTCAGGCGCCTCCGGCCGGCCGCAGCCGACGGAGGCACCGGCGGACTCGGCCCGGCAACTGCCGGCCATCGGCGGTCCGCGCAAGGAGCCGGCTGCAGCGGACGGTGAGATAGCGCCCATCCCCGTGGGAGGACGGACGGAGCCGTTGCGGGCTCGGTTCGAGGGCGTTGCGGGCCCGGCGTCCGGCAGGCCGGCCGCTTCGCGGGAGTCGGCCGGGCAGTCCCCCGCGGCTGCGGGACCGGACCTCGACGCGCCTGCGGGTGCGGGCCGCCTCGTTCGGCAGAGCCCGGTGCCTGCGCAGGCCGATCCCGGGTCCTCGCGGGCCGGTGACCTTGCAGGAGGTGCTGCGGGTCGGGGACGGCCCGAGGAGCCGGTGCGGGAGGGCTCCGCGGCCCTTGCTGAGACCACCCGTACCGAAGGGACCGAGCACGCTGCCGACCCGGCCGAGAACGACCTGCCGACCGTCGATCCCGCGCTCGCGGACAAGGCGCTCGCTGTCGGCATCCCCTTGACGTGGGCCGTCGGCTTCGCCGCCTTGGTCGCCGAGCACGGGCGCCACCCCGGGCCGGAGGAGCTCCGTCGCCACCTCTACAAGAGCCCCTACAACCTCCGGGCGCGGGGCAAGGACGACCAGCCGGTGAGCCTGCGCAGCGTCAAGCGCTACTACAACGACCTCAAGGACCTCTTCCCGCTCCCCGGCGAGGAGGACCAGGGGCAGCTCCAGCTGGAGAGCGCGGGGGCCTGACCCGTCCCGCACCACGACGGTCCGGCACCCTCGGGTGCCGGACCGTTCCGCTGTCGCTCGGCCACGGTCGCCTCCGGTGGTGTCGACGAGGTCGGTGAGCGGGTGCGGGTGGCCCGGCTGCCGGCCGAGTCCGGTGACGGCGCGCCGGCCGGAGACCGCCTGGTGGAGGGCCAGGGCCTCGGCGAACGGGGCGCCGACGGCCTCGGCGGCCTGCTCCACGGCCCAGGGCCCGGGCCCGGCCGGTGCCCCCGCGGCGATGTCGGCGGCCCCGGCGAGCGCGGCGACCGGTACCGCCTCGTGGGCCACTGACGCCTTCCGCGAGAGGTCAGCCGGTGTGATCCCGGGTTGTGCACGGGTGGTCAATGACCGCGGTGCCTTGAGGCATCGTGACCGACTGCGGGGGAAATGGCTCGCTGTGGGGTCCTGGTCCCGGCATGATTCCCACCGTGCTTGAGGATGAGAACCATCGCGGGCGGACGCGGTACACGCTGGCTGGGACAGAACACGGCCACGCCTGGGGCGTCTGCGCCGAGGCGGAAGGACTGTTCGGGGAACCGCAGCGTGGGACGTACGAGCTGTTCGGCTGGATTCCACAAGCTGAAGTGCGCGGCTGGATCGGTAGCCGAGTGTGGTTGGTGCCGGAAGACGAGGCGCTGGACCCCTGGCTGCTGGAGGACGCGGAAAGCCAAGGGACACTCCCTGGGACAGGCAGTCTCGTGCTCACCGGCCTGGACGAGTACGAAGGCCCACCCGAGGGATACAGGGGTCCCGTCCGAGTGCATGACGGGCACCGGTGGCTGGGCTCTTGTCGGGAATTCGCCCGTATCCTGCCGGCCAAGCAGTCGGCGTCCCCGCTCGTCCTGCGGGGACTCGCCCCGGAGGATCAGCTGCGGGCGGCACTCATGAAGGGTACCCGGCGGGCACTGGATCTGGAGCAGGCCGTCTTGGAGATACAAGATGACCGGGGCGAGCCGCTCACTGATCGACTGCTGTGGGCCAGAGTCAGCGCCTGGCGCCCGTCCTCGTCCGGGACGGATCTGATCGACCTGGAGCTCGACGGGGAACTCTTCACGCCCGTTCCCGAATTCGTCCGACCCATCTGGGAGCGGTGGCTCGCCGGGCCGCCGGACACCCTGGGGGCCTGGGTCGGCCTCGACACCCGGCGCCGCGGGGCCTGGCTCGACCTCGTTCGAGAGCGAGCCTGCCGACGCATCCACCGTGATCGGCCGACCGGTCACGCGTACGAACTCGACGGCCGACACATCACCGACGAACCAGGCCTCTATCTGGCGCTCGGCGAGGCAGTGAACGGGCCGGGTGGCTACTTCGGCGGCTGCCTGGCCGCCGTCGACGACTGCCTGGGCGGCACCTTCGGGTACACCGCGCCCGCAACCCTGCTCTGGCGGGACGCCGTGACCGCACGCGAGCACCTATCCCAGGTACTGACACCGGACGGGCAGTCCTATGACCTGTTCGCCGAGGTCCTCGATGTCCTTGCCGAGGGCGGCATTCACGTCACCTTGGCGTGAGCTGCGGTCAGCCCGCCGGTCAGCGACCTGCCCCACAGCTCCTGACTTGTGCACGCCCGGTCAGTGACCGGGATCCGCTACCGTCCGCACATGTTGAGGGACGGGACCTGGTCGGTCCACTACAGCTCGCGCGAGCTGCCTGAGCTGGACCGGCCCAAGTGGGACCTGCAACTCCTCCCTGACGATTGGGAGTTGTGGCTGGACAGAGCAGGCATCCCGGACGGTACGCCGTTCCTGCTGTCGCCGGGATTCGAGTACGACCTGGCGCTCAACACGTACTTCCATCGGGCGAACTTCATCGAGGCACCGTTCAACACCCAGGCCAACCGTGCGTCGGCCATCGCCCGGTTCCTGAACTTCCTGCATGCCTCCAGGAATGGGAGGGGCTGGCGTGACGCGACGCAGGAGGACCACCTCGCGTTCCACTACTGGCGCCGCCGGGACGGACAGGGGCCGACGGTCGCCGGCTCGACGTGGAGCCAGGAGGTCTCGCACGTCAACCAGTTCTACGTGTGGGCCTTGGGGCAGGGGCTCGTGGCCAAGCTGCCGATCCCGCAGCGTGCCCGCAGCGCTCCTCCCGCAGGCAGCGTGGCGGCACCACGCGCGTCGGCGGAGGCGGTGACGGTTCCGGCGACGTACGCCCACGATGAGGCCGGGGAACGGATCGAGTGGCTGCCCGCCGCGTCCTACCGCCGGTGGCGGGATGTTGGCGTGCGGGGCTACGGTGCCGACGGCCTGCCGCGGGCTGGCTTCCGAGGCCGGTGGGCTTCCCGCAATGCCGCGTTCATCGATCTGATGGTCCGCACCGGCATGCGGCTGACCGAGCAGGCCAGCCTCACCACATGGGAGATGCCCACGCATTCGGGAGGAGCGGACGACTATCGCCGGTTCTGGCTTCCGGGCGCGATCGCCAAGCGGGACTCGGCCCGATGGATCTACGCCCCGGCGGGAGTGGTGCGCGACCTGGCCGAGTATGCCGCCACGGACCGGGCCTTGGTCGTGGAGGAGGCGCGGGCAGCGGACCGCTATCGCAGGATTCGCCGCCCTCTGGTCATCGAGGATCCACATGCTCCGCAGGTCGCACGCCGCACCACCGGCGCACTCGCCGGGCAGCGGGTCGACATCCGGCGGCTGAAGCCTGCCGAACGGCGGCGGCTGCTGATCGAGACCGACGACGGGCTGGAGCCCGCGATGTTCTGGCTCGGGGAGAGCGGCATGCCCATCGCGGTCTCCACCTGGAAGGACATGTTCACCAACGCCAACCGGCGGTGCGCTGACCTTGGACTTAATCTACATGGACATGCCCATCTATTGAGGCACACGTTCGCGGTCATCGCCCTTGAGCAGCTGCAACGCGGGCACATCGCGGCCCTGGCCGACCTCAACTCCGCGCAGAGACTGCACTACACGCGGATCTTCGGGGACCCCCTGGACTGGGTCCGACGCCGACTGGGCCACCGGACAGTTCTCAGCACGCTGATTTACCTCCATGCCCTGCAGGAACTGGAGATGGAGACCCGGATGGCCCTGGTCCCCGACAGCTGGGAGGACCCGCGCGACACCCCGGTCGAGGTGCTGGGTGACGACACTCCACCCGACGGCTTCCGCGAGAGGGGCGCCGCGCAGTGACCCGCCATGGCCGCGGAAGCACCGGGCCGGGCCGCCCGGCAACCCTGCCCGGAACCGGCTACGAACCGCCGGCCCGGGTTCGCGCCGAGGCGCCGGGGCAGCTCACGGTTGAGTTCTCGGGCGACGACAGCCGCACGGACACGTTCGACGTCGCCGGCCTGCCCATGCCGGGCTGGCACGCGGTGTTCGCCGAGGCGTTCGCCCTTCGCACCGGGCCGAGCGGTGGTCTGCGGACGCTCACCTCCGCTCGAAGCTGCTGGCGGCGGCTCACCCGGTGGGCCGGGTTCCTGGCCTCACTGGCCGCGTCTCCCCACATCCCGATGCAGTTGACGCGGGATCACATTGAGGCATTCCACCAGCGTCCGCATGTGGATCCCAGAACGCGGTACTCGGACATGCGAGAGGTGCGGCTGCTGTTCGTCGAGCCGTCGGTGCGCCAGCACCTGCCTGCTGACGCCTGGGACGCACTCAACCGGCGGATGCACAAGCCCGTGACCAGCGCGGTTGGCGGCTACTCGGACGGGGAGTTCGAGCGGCTGGTCGCGGCGGCGCGAACCGACACCGCGCGGATCGCTCGCCGCATTCGGTCCGGGGAGGAGCTTCTGCTGCGTATCCGGCAGGATTCCTCGCGGCTCGGCACCGAGGAACTCGCCCGCGGCGAGATCCTCGCCGGGATGGCGGCCACGGGTGAGGTCCCGGGCGGGTCGCGACGGCTTGACACCGCCGCCCAGTTGTTCGTGACGCGCAAGGACCTGGCGCCCCTGATGATCCTGATCGCGGCGGTGAGCGAACGCAACGGCGAGACGGTGAAGGAGCTGCCCGCCGAACACCGGCTCCTCGAAGGCAGGGCCGTCGAATTGACGATCACGAAGCGGCGGCGGGGACGTCGGCGCTGGTTCGAGAGGGTGACCTGGGAGATCGGGCCGCCGGGGCGAGAACTACACACGCCGGGCGGCCTCTATCTCCTGCTGCTTGAACTCACCGCCCGCAGCCGCGAGTTCTGTGGATCGTCCGCGGCATTGTGCATCTGGCGCGATGGCCACAGCATCGGCGCGAGAGGGGCCGCCGAGCACGTTGCCCCCTTCGAGCGCGACCTCTCCGGGGGCACCTGCGTGAATCTCTCCGGCTGGGCCGCCGGCCGTTCGAAGCCCGTGGCCGCCGACGCGGGCGCAAACGCACCGCTGCAGCCGCTCGTCGTCTCCTTCAACCGGATCAAGACCAGTGCCGATGCGCGGCGAGTGAGAGAGATGGGCGGCCACCTCCCCTCGGCGGCGAAGAGCAACACCGCGCAGGTTCTCTACACCAGCTACCTCAGCGCCGATGCCGCGACCCGGGAGTGGGCCGACGATGTCATGGCGGAAGCCCTCGCCCAAGCTGAACGGGCGGCACTTGAAGCGCACGAGGCCGTCTCGCGAACCCGAGGCGGGGTACCTCGCGTCATCCCCGGCCCGGCATCGCCTGCCGCATTCGAAGAAGCCGGCCTGGAGACGAGCACAGCCGCTCACCTCGCGGGCGGTGGACTCGACACAGCGTGGACCGCATGCGCGGACAAGGATCACCATCCGGCCACCGACGCACCTTGCGGTGATTCGTTCCTGGACTGCTTCCACTGCGGCAACTGCCTGGTCACCCACGATCACCTCCCCCGGCTGATGTCGCTGCTGGACGCGTTGACCACGCGCTACCAGGAGATGCAGCAGGACGACTGGTGGCGGCGCTACGGACCGGTCTGGGCGGCGGTGCGGCAGGACATCCTCACCAAGTTCGACCCGGCCGAAGTCGCCGCCGCCCGCACGGGGCCGCTGCCCGACGCCCTTCTGGACCTGGTCGAAGCACCCTGGGAGCACCCGTGACCGTCGTCCCCATCACTTCGTCCCACGCGGATGCCCTGCCGCAGGGGAATCTCTACGTCCTTCACGGCCGCCCTCTGCGGCCCGGACTGCAGCTGGACGGCACCGCACGCTTCGGCGACGACCACTGGCGCCTGGGCCCCGCGCAGCTCCAAGAGCACCAAGGTGTGCTGGCGCTGAACTTCCGCGCCGTCCCTCTCCGCTTCCGGCCGGCCGCGAAGAAGCTGTTCTACAACCTGCTGTCCGGGCCTCTTCCGGACGGGGAAGACCGCGCCGCGGTCGGCACCCTGCACAGCCACTTCACCGCCATGAAGCGGTTCCTGACCTGGCTGGACGGGCGTTGGGAGACGGACCGCGTCGCCCTGTCCTTGCTGACCGTGGACGACTTGCACGCCTACCGCAAGCACCTGACCATGTCGTGCCCCGAACCGGCCCGTCACCGACGGATGTTCCGCACGGCCATCCGAACCCTGTGGCGATGGCGGTCACACCTTGGCGATGACGCCTTGCCCTTCGATCCGTTGCACATTCCTGACTGGGACGAATCGCGCCGGGGAGAATCTGCAGAGAACTCCACCGACCGAATTCCCGAGCCCGTCCTGGGACCACTGCTTGCCTGGGCATTGCGATTTATCGATGACTTCTCCTCCGATATTCTGGCCGCCGACCGGCAGTGGCGCGAGTGGCAAAACCCGTGCGCCCCGACAGCGGAGAGGAAGATCTCTGTCGGAGCGGCGCTTCAACGCATGCTCGATGAGCATGTCGGCAACCGGACTCCGCTTCCGGGGTGCAACGGCCGCCCCAACATCAAACACATCGCTCGTCTCCTGCACTGCCATAAGAGTTCTTTGAAGAGGTACCTGGACAGGATTGAGGCTGCGGCGACCGCCGTCGGAGTTGGTCCCACTTCCTGTTTCACTACTTCGACTCAAGGCCGCTTGGATGGCGGGCCTTGGGTCGACGGAATCGAAACGCACCACCGTGACTTCTACTATCTCGGCTCTCTGGCCCGGCACCTCCAGGCCGCCTGCTACACGGCGGTCGCGTTCCTCAGCGGCATGAGAGACTCGGAAGTCAAGCACTTGCGGCGCGGCTGCCTTCGCATTCAACGCGACAGCGAGGGAAACCCAGTCCGCTGGAAAGTGGCCAGCTTGGCATTCAAAGGGGAACGAGACGTCACGGGAGTGGCGGCCACGTGGACGGTCGGCGAGCCGGTGGGGCGTGCTATCGCTGTCCTGGAGGCATTGCAGCCGCCTGACAGTGACTACCTGTTCGCCGCCCTCCCGCACTTCCCGAAATCGAAGGAGACCGTCCGAACCCTTCCGACATCCGGGGCCACGAATCTGCAGCTCAATTCGTTCGTCCGATGGGTGAACGAGTACTGCGAAACACGCGGACGCCACGACACAATCCCCGTCGCATCAGACAAATCACTCCGGCTCCAGACCAGCAAATTCAGGCGAACCCTTGCCTGGTTCATCGCGCGCCACCCCGGAGGAGTGATTGCCGGTGCTCTAGCATACCGGCACCACAGCATCCAAATGTTCGAAGGATATGCGGGCACCAGCGCTTCCGGATTCCGCGCGGAAGTCGAAAGCGAACAGGCGCTGGCCAGGGGCGAAGGATACATGGAGATGATCGAAGCTCATCAGCACACGGACCTCGCCGGCCCAGCGAGCGACGAAGCCGCTTCCCGTCTCACTGCCTTCGGCAACCACATGCGATATCACGGGAGAATCGCCCTGGACAAGCACCGGCTACTACGAATCATGAAACGCAATGACCCTGCCGTCTATCCCGGCGAGTACGTCACCTGCGTCCATGATCCGGCGAAAGCCCTCTGCGAGAAGGCCCGAAAGGGCGGCAGCGAAGGGCTCCCAGCGCACGGCGGCTGTCTCTCTCTCGCCTGCCGAAACGTCGCCCTCACTCCTGAGAACATTCTCGCCTGGCAGCATGAGCTCGCTCGCATCGAACGTCGGCTCGCCGCCCGCCCTCCGCTGCCACCACTCCTACGGCATCGCTTGAGCCAGCGCTCTCGCGAGATCGAGGAGTTCCTCGCCGCCAACAACGTCCCGGCGGTGACTCCATGAGTGTTCCTACCGATCCGCCCATCGCACTCGTGCGCAAGCGCCTCGACGAGATGCTGAGTGACTGTCAGCAGCACGGAACCCGACCGAGTGTCCTGGCGCTCGCCCGCCGACTCGGCATGAGCAACACGACCTTCCGCCGCCGCTACCCCGACATCACCCAGGAGATCACCGCTCAGCGTTCCGCCCCTGCCGAACCGCCCGGACACACCCCCAGCGGGATGGGCAGACTCATCGCCCGCAATGCCAAGCTCCGGCATCGCAACCGTGAACTCACCGCCCAACTCGCCGTCGCGGCCGCCCACATCCAGTACCTGACCATGACGAATGCCAAGCTCCAACAAGAACTCGAAGCCCAGACCCGGGTCACCCACATCGGTCCCAGGACCCGAACCCCCTGACCCGCAGCGATCACGAGAGGCGCCATGCCCACCATGGCCCCCGGAACCCAGACGGCCTCGTGCGGTCAGCGGTCAGCACGGAAGACCGTTCACAACCCGGGCCCGCACCGGGCCAAGGGCGGCGGCTGCAGGGTGGCCGGGTCGGCCCGGTGCAGCAGCGGCTCGCGGCCGCTTCGGCTGGTCGGGGCGGTCACGGCTGCGCCGGCGCAGCGCGGTGTCTGCGAGGCGGCCCGCTCGGGGTCCTGCCGCAGCGAGTCGTGGTTGTCAGTGCCGGATGAGATCGTACGAGTACGCCGGGCCGCGTGGTCCGGCACCGAGGAGGGGGAGAAACATGCGGCGTGCGAGTTTCGCCTGGGCGGCGGCGGTGGCGGCGGTGGCGGCGATCGCGGGGGCGGCTGCTCCCGCGGCAGCCGAACAGGTCGGGACGCCCGGAACGGGTGAGGTCCTGCCCTACCCGGGGCAGGAGGGGCTGCTCTGGATCCCTGACTGGATGGGTGACGGCGGGGCGGTCACCGGTGGCGCATTCCCGGCGGGTCCGCCCGTCACGGTCACCGTCGGTTGTCGGGCGGGCAGCGGTGGCGCGGGAGAGGTGCAGGTCGCGTTCACCGCGGAGTACGGCGACACCACGCCGGTCGAGTTCACCGTGGCCTGCCCGACCGAGGCCGTCGGCACGGGCTCGGTGGTGGTGACGGCCGAACAGGGCCGTTCCTTCCGCGTCGGGGTGGCCGCGTCGGCGCCGGACGTCCACTGGGGGCTCACGGTCACCCAGCCGGACGCCTGACCGCCGGGGTGGGGCGGGTCACCCCGTGGTGAAGGGGCGGGCTTCCGGGGCGCCGTAGGCTGCCGTGATCCGCGTCGGACACCGGGTTCCACGGGGTTCCACCGGGCCGCACGGGCCCGGAGGCCCACCCGTAGCGGCCGGCCCGGTCCGGCCGTGTGCCGCCCCACCCCGCCACGCCACCCGGCCCGGCCCGGCCCGTGAGTGGCCGCTCGCGAGCTGCCACGAGCTGCTGTCAGGGGTGTTCCGGAATTCACGAACACAGTGGCCGACGATCCGGCTGCGCCCTGGCTCGCCCCGGCCTCCGGCGACACCAGGATCAGGAACACTGCTCATGGCCGGGGCGGCGAGGAGTTGGTCGACTCGTAGATGACGTGGTCGATCTGGCCGATCCCGAACAGGCTGCTGGTGTTCTTGTAGCCGATGGACCCGCGGCGCAGTAGTTGCCGTTGCCGCTGGTGGTGACCGTCAGCCCGTTCTCGGGCAGCCCACTCCGCCGATGGCGTTCGCCGGTGCCGCCACGGCGACCCCGGCCAGGGCGAGGCCGGCGGTGGCGGTGAGGGTAAGGAGCTTCCTCCCGATCTGCAGGGGGAATCCTTCGATCGAGGTGTCGGTTGTCGAGGCGCCGGGGTGATCGCGGCCCATGGAGAGAATCGCCGCCGGGCGCAACGACGGCGCGAGCCGCTCTGCCGGAGCCGAACAGCCTCGAAACCATCCCGAACTTGCACGGAGCATGACAATCTTGCCATCGCCCGCTGCCGGCCCACCGGGGGGAGAGGGGAACTCGAATTGCGCTTCTCCGGCCCGGAACGGCGCGGCTGACCCCCGCGACAGCGGGGGTCAGCCGGACGGCGTCGAGGCCGGGCCGAGGACACGGTGTCCGCCCCGCGCGAGCGGGGGTCAGCCTCAGGCGGCGAGTTCCTGTTCGCGGCCCGGCCTCCTGACCTTGGGCTTCTTGTTCGGCAGCGAGAGCCGGAAGACCTTGCGCCACGCGGAGAACACCTGCTTCGGCAGCGGCCCGGTGACGTACTCCAGCTCGTACTTTTCGAACAACGCGCGCACCTTCACCGCGACCTCGGCGTACCGGTTGCTCGGCAGGTCCGGGAACAGGTGGTGCTCGATCTGGTGCGACAGGTTGCCGGTCATGAAGTGCATGGCCCTGCTGCCGCTGATGTTCGCCGAACCCATCATCTGGCGCAGGTACCACTGGCCGCGCGTCTCGTCCTTGATCGACTGGCGCTCGAAGACCTGCACGCCCTCGGGGAAGTGCCCGCACATGATGACCGAGTGGGACCAGATGTTGCGGACCACGTTCGCGGTGAACGTGGCGGCGAGCGTGGTGAGGAACGACGGGCCCGACAGCAGCGGGTGGATCACGTAGTCCTTCAGCACCTGCTTGCGGATCTTGCGGCCCACGGCCTTGGCCCGTGCGCGGAACTCCGGGTTCTTGCGGCGGCGCTTGTGCAGGTTCTTGCCGAGCTCCAGATCGTACGCTGCGATGCCGTACTCGAAGAAACAGGCGTTGACGAAGTTCCACAGCGGCTGGCCGAGGTGGAACGGGTGCCACTTCTGGTCCTCGTCGACGCGCATGATGCCGTAGCCGAGGTCGTTGTCCTTGCCGATCACGTTGGTGTACGTGTGGTGCAGCTCGTTGTGCGAGTGCTTCCACTGATCGGACGGCGAGACGTGGTCCCACTCCCACGTGGTGGAGTGGATCTTCGGGTCCCGCATCCAGTCCCACTGGCCGTGCAGGACGTTGTGGCCGATCTCCATGTTGTCCATGATCTTCGCCACGGACAGACCGGCGGTGCCGAGCAGCCACGCGGGCGGGAAGATCGAGAACAGCAGCACGCCCCTGCTGGCCAGCTCGATCTTGCGCTGCGCCGAGATGACCTTACGGATGTAGGCGGCGTCCTTCTCGCCACGGCCGGCGATCACCTCGTCTCGGATCGCGTCCAGCTCGCGGCCGAGCTCCTCGATCTGCTCCGCGGTCAGGTGGGCGGTGGGGTCGATGGCGGTCAAAGTGCTTCTACCGTTCGATGTCGCAGGGGCCCGCCGCGGCGGACACGCAGGTCTGGATGAGGACGCCCGGCTCGGCCTCGGTGATCTCCCCGGTTCGCAGGTCGCGGACGGCGCCTGCCCTGAGCGGCGTGACGCAGCCGAAGCAGATGCCCATGCGGCACCCGGAGGGCATGAGCACGCCGGCCTCCTCGCCGACGTCCAGCAACGGCGTGGCGCCGTCCGCGTCGACGGTCTTGCCGGTGGCGCTGAACGTGACCTCGCCACCGTCGCCGCCGCCGCCGTCGCCGGCGACGACGGTGCCGGGGCGGAAGCGCTCGGTGTGCAGGCGCTCCCGGACACCGTGCTCGGTCCAGTGCTCTTCTACGGCGTCGAGCAGGCCCGCGGGCCCGCAGGCCCAGGTCTCGCGCTCGGCCCAGTCGGGCACGAGCTCGTCGAGACGGGCGATGTCGAGCCTGCCTTCCGTGTCGGTGTGCACCTCGGTGAGGCGCAGCTTCTCGTCCGCGACCAGGTCGTGCAGTTCGTTGCGGAAGATCACGTCCTGCGGCTGTGGCGCGCAGTGGACCATCACGACGTCGTCGAACTCGATGTCGCGCAGCATGCCCATCACGGGCGTGATGCCGCTGCCGGCCGTCAGGTAGAGCACCTTGGCGGGCTTGGCCTGCGGCAGCACGAAATCACCGGTCGGCTGGTCGAGCTGGACCAGCGTGCCCGGTGTCGCCTTGCGGACCAGGTGGTTGCTGACCTTGCCGCCCGGGATCGCCTTCACGGTGATCGTGACGCGGCCGTCCCGGCGGTTCGTCGGTGAGGTGATGGAGTAGGCGCGCCACAGGCGCCTCCCGTCGACGTCGACCCCGATCCGCAGGTACTGGCCGGCCGTGTGGCCGAGCCAGCCCCGTCCCGGCCTGATCACGATGGTCGCGGCGTCACCCGTCTCGGGGTGCACGGCCTCGATGCGCCCACGCAGGTCGGCGCCCGCTCGAAGCGGGCTGACCAGGTCCAGGTAGTCCGACGGCAGCAGCGGCGTCGTGACCATCTCCAGCAGTTTCCACGCCTTGCTGCGGAGGGCTGCACTCGTCATGGCTCCAGCTTGCTGCGCCTCCGGGCGTAAAGTCCTGACCGTAGGACGTTAAATCTGGTCGACTGAATTGTTCGCAGGGAACAAAACCGTGAGCCATGCAATCCGGAGGGCCAGCGGACTGGCCCTGGATGAGACGACGGTCACCGCACTTCGGGCCGAGCTGAAGACCACCGCCGACGAGGTCGTCCAGGCGATCATCGACGAGGTCCCTTCCTATGCCAACGCCCTTTCGGGCCGCATGGGCGGCACCATCCGCCGAGCCGTCCGCACCGCCCTGGGGCACTACCTGGACCTCGCGAGCGGGGACGCCACGGGCGGCGACGCCGGTGACGCGGCCTACGAGCTGGGCCGGGGCGAGGTGCGTGACGGCCGTTCGATGGATGCCCTGCTCAGCGCATACCGGGTCGGCGCCCGTGTGGCCTGGCGATGCCTGGCGGCGGGTGCCGTACCCGCTGGTCTGCCCGCCGCCGAGGTCGCCAAGTTCGCCGAGCTGACCTTCGCCTACATCGACGAGCTCTCCGCCGCGAGCGCCGCGGGCCACGCCGACGAACTGGCCGCCCGGGGCAGGGCCCACGAACGCCACCTGGAACACCTGGCCCGCGACCTCCTCGCCGACGCGAGCCCGGACGTACTGCTGGCCTCCGCCCAACGGGCCGGGTGGCAGCCTCCGGTTTCGCTGACCGCGGTCCTGCTGCCCGCCGCCCAGGCCCGGCCCGCCTACCGCGCGCTCGACCCGAGCACCCTCGTCCTCGACGATCTGCCGGACGCCACCGGTGTGCTGCTCGTCCCCGACGCCGACCGATCACGTCTCTTGCGACAGCTGACCGACCGCACCGCCGTGGTCGGCCCGGCCCGGCCGTGGACCCGTGCGTCCGCCTCGTACACACGGGCCGTACGCGCGCGCTCCCTCTCCCCCGACATCCGCGACACCGAGGACCACCTGCCCGAGCTGGTCCTGAGCGCCGACGCGGACGCGTTCGCAGACCTGCGTGCCCGAGCCCTCGCACCATTGCGGACCCTGCCCGTCGCGACCGGACGGCGACTGGAGGAGACGCTGCGGGCGTGGCTGCTGCACCAGGGCAGGCGGGACGAGGTGGCGGCGGCGTTGTTCGTCCATCCCCAGACAGTCCGGTACCGGATGTCGCAGCTTCGGGAACTGTTTCCGGATCTGGCGTCGCCACACCGGGTCCTTGAGCTGACACTGGCCGTGGGTCTTCGGGTCAGCTGACCCGGTGCTTCCGACCATCCAGCGGACCGCTCGCGAGAGTACTTTCCAGAATGGAACGTAGGTGCCGCCCTGGAGGTACGTGCCGCACCTGGGGGGAACCACGGTGGGCCGGGCTGCCGATGCTGCCGGTCGGCGCCGTCGCCGGTGCGGCCGCCGGCGGGGTGTTCTGGCGGGTCATGCACCGGGTCATTAGGTCTCCAGGAGCGTGGCCGTCGGGACCCCGCGGCACAAGTCGGCGAGGAGCTCCCAGGACGGATCCAGCCCGACGTGACGAAGCATCAGCCGGTGGTGGTCGTCGGGAGCGGGCTCGGGCGACGAGCTGGCGAGGAGTCGGTCGCCCGCGGCGACGGCTGCCGCGAACGGTTCCGACGTGATCGAAGGCACGTGGGCGAGAACGGTCTGCGCGAAGCCCGCCCGCGGGTTCCACCGGCCGCCGATCGGCTGCATCAGCACGCCGCCCGAGTCGAAGAGAACGGCGCGGAGGTCCTCCGGAGGGCGGGGTCGTGTCGTCATCGGATGCCTCCGTGTGTCAGCCGGGCCGTGACGTCGGCACCTTCCCGTACGAAGACCGGGATGCGCTCCAGCGGGGCCTCGGCCTCGGGCGTCGTTCCGCCGTCCAGCACCCGGCCGGTGGCCGGGTCGCGCCGGCGGGTGCCGGACGGCAGGGCTTCTCCGTCGCGCGAGCCGGGCCCGCCACCGCCGGCGGGGCGGTGGCGGGCCGGTGCGCGGCGGTGCTGCCGCGGTGGCTCAGCCCCAGGGCTGGGCGACCAGCCAGCTGGTGTCGGCGGCCCAGCTGGCACTGCTGTCCCAGCTGTTGGAGCCGCCGTTGCCCGCTATGTAGGCCGTGTAGTCGTAGTGCCGGAGGTACTTCGTCGGGAAGTTGACGGACCGGAAGGAGGTGCCGCTCCCGCTGTTGCCTCCGGTGGGGCAGAAGGTGGCGTCCTGGGCGAAGGAGCCGGCCCCGCTGTCGAAGTCCAGGTAGAGCTCGTAGTTGTAGTGGTGCAGGAACCGCCCGGGGTTGTTCGCGGACTCGAAGGACAGGCAGGAGCTGTCGGCCAGGCCGGCGCGGACGATCCAGGTGGCGTCGGCCTTGTCGATGGCCGAGCTGGAGGAGTTCGTGTCGGAGATGACGACCTCGGTGTCGGCGTCGTCGTGGCGGAGGTAGTGCGAGGTGCAACAGGGCGCGGTGGTGGCCCGCAGGGAGATCCGGGAGCCGGGGGTCAGCGTGCCGGTGCCGGTCGAGCCACTGGTGTAGCCGGCGGCGGTGATGTCGGCCTGGACCGCGTTCTCGGTGGCGTCCGACGGGTAGCCCTGGGTCATGACCCCTTCGTAGAAGGTGCCTTGGGCCCACTTGCTGTTGTCACCGCCGATGCCGAGGATGATCGCGCCTTCCTTGTGCATCGGGTTGTAGCCGGTGGCGTTGGGGCGCGCGCCGTTGTAGAAGGTGGACAGGCCGCCCGACTGGGCGTCGCCGCCGCGCAGGGCCCACTGGTTCGGTCCGCCCTTGAGCATGGCGGTCAGGAACCGGTCGTTGACGCTGGGGTCGTTGGTGTTGGAGCCGCGGTTGACCCCGGAGAACAGGCCGTTCTCCAGGTCGGCCATGACCCAGGGGCCGTTGCCGCTGCCCGAGCCCCAGCTCTTGTTGTCGCCGAAGTAGAGGGCCTCCATGTGGCCGTTGCCGGTGTCCAGGTTGTTGGTCTCGGCGTTGCCGTAGTCGAAGCAGCAACCGCCGTTGACGTGCGTACCGTCGAAGACGGCGTACATGCCCTCGGGCTGGTCGCCGGTGGCGATGCCGTTGGTGTGGTTGTTGCGGTAGCCCGTCCCGGGGGCGACGTACACGCCGTACGCCTTGTGCCCG
Source organism: Kitasatospora sp. NPDC038210 (assembly GCF_055600605.1). Classification (NCBI taxonomy): domain Bacteria; kingdom Bacillati; phylum Actinomycetota; class Actinomycetes; order Kitasatosporales; family Streptomycetaceae; genus Kitasatospora; species Kitasatospora sp. NPDC038210. The sequence goes on from NZ_JBVJYK010000013.1 coordinate 80,058, forward strand.
CCGACGGTGACCGGCGCCTCGAAGGCGTTGGCGAGGTTGTCCGGACCGCCGGCGGCACCGCCGGCAGGAGCCCGGGTGAGGTGGTTGCCCTTGCCGGACTGGTCGTAGAGGACGGTGATGGCGCAGCTGGTGGCGGCGCAGAAGGAGTCCTGCGCGGCGGCGTCGGCGTATCCGCCGGTGCTCAGCAGGCCGATGTCCCTGGTCGCGTTGTCGGAGGCACGCCTGACCTGGTACAGCGGGCCGTTGTACGCGCCGTACAGGGCCCGGGTGGTGCTGTGCGCGGCGACGCACGGCGTGCCGCCGGCGCGGTAGAGGTCGCACGGCCCCTGGGTGGCCGCCTGCGAGGTCCCGGCCGTGGCGGTGAGCAGACCGGCGGCGAGCACGGTGGTGGTGCCGGCCGCCAGGAACGCCCGTCGGAGGCGGTGCATCCACGGTTTGATCATGAGGAACTCCTTCACTGGGTGGGGTGTGGAGTGAGCGGTCCGGTTCGGCGACGTCCGTCGCCACCGGACCCGGCTCGGGTTGCCGCCTGTCAGTTCCAGGGGCGGGCAGCCCGATTGTTAGCGCTAACAATCCCGGCCGGGAAGAGGCGCGCGTGATGACGGTACGGACACCTCCCGTGCCGCAACGGGCATCACTATGGCCAGCCGCCAGGACACCGTCAAGACATCGCGCATGGACGGACGGTCCAGGAAGGGGCCGGGGTCACGCGCCACGGCTCGGTGGCGCGTGACCTCGCGGCGGGGCCGGGCTCAGGCCGGGTAGGGCAGTTCGGCCTCCCGGGTGCCGGCCGGGCTGACGTGCAGCGTGCCGTCCGGGCCGCCGATCCGCGGCTGCCAGGGGTGCGGGCTGTCGGTGGTCACCCGCAGGCGGTCCCCGGTGCGGCGCAGCCGGAAGCGGGCGCTCTCGCCGGGGCCCTCGGTGTCCGGGATCACGACGGTGCGCTCGGCGCCGTCGGCGAAGGCGTGCACCCGCAGTTCGACGCCCTCGGCCCGGGCGGAGACCGGGCGCTGGTCGTCCGCCCCGAACGGGATGACGGTGTCCGGGCGGGCGAGCAGCGGCAGGGCGTGGAAGCCGTGCTGTTCGCGCACCCAGCGCGGGCCGGTGACCTGGTCGCCGGTCAGGATGTTGGTCCAGGTGCCCCGCGAGTTCACCCTGCTGAAGCACCGTGACCTCGACGGCCTCGGGCGCGCCGGACCGGATCCGCTGCGGCTCGCCGAGGGTTGCGCAGCGGGTCGGCGGCTCGCGTCAGACGAGGGCGTAGGCCTCGGCCTGGCGGTCGATGAGGTGGGGGGTGATGCCGGCGAGGACCAGTCGCCGGTAGGGCGCGCTCTCCCGGTGGGCGGCGAGCGCGCTCTCGTCCTCGTACTCGGCGAAGACGACGAAGGCGCCCTGGTCGCGCAGGGAGCGGACCACCCGGAAGGACAGCACGCCGGGCTCGGTGAGCGCGGCCTCGGTGATGGCGGGGAGCAGGTCGGCGACGTGCTGCTCGGCGCCGGTGTCGGCGAGCCAGTCGGTGATCACGACGAGGGACACGGCGGGTCCTTCCGGGTGGGCTGGACGGTCCTGGTGAGGAGGGTTCGGGCGGGGGTCAGGGAGTGGTGACGACGATCTTGCCGCGGGTGTGGCCGGCGGCGTTGAGGCGCTGGGCGTCGGCCGCCTGCTCCAGGGGGAACGTCGCCGCGACCTCGACGGTGAGCCGGCCGCTCTCGGCGAGGTCGGTCAGGGCGGTGAGGTCGGCGGCGTCGGGGCGCACGAAGACGTAGCGCCCGCCGAGGGAGAGGACGGCGCCGTCGGCGACGGAGGCGAGGCGGCCGCCCTCGGCGAGCAGCGCCGGCGAGATCCGGAGGGCTTCGCCGCCCACCAGGTCGAGTACGGCGTCGACACCCTCCGGCGCCAGCGCGCGGACGCGGTCGGCCAGGCCCTCGCCGTAGGCCACCGGCTCGGCGCCGAGACTGCGCAGGTAGTCGTGGTTGCGATCGCTGCCGGTGCCGATCACCCGGGCACCGAGGGCGACGGCGATCTGGACGGCGAGCGAGCCGACCCCGCCGGCGGCCGCGTGGACCAGCACGGTCTCGCCGGGCACGAGTTCCAGGGCGCGGGTCAGCGCCTGGTAGGCGGTGAGGCCGGCCAGCGGCAGACCGGCGGCCTGGGCGAAGTCGAGGTTGGCGGGCTTGCGGGCGAGGGTGCGTACGGGTGCGGCGACGTACTCGGCGAAGGTGCCGCGGCGCACCATGTCCTCGCGGACGTAGCCGATCACCTCGTCGCCCGGCGCGAACTCGGTGACTCCGACGCCGACCCGCTCCACGACACCGGCGACGTCCCAGCCCGGGATCACGGGGAAAACCACGTCCATCGCAGCGTCGAGGTAACCGGCCTGGATCTTCCAGTCGACCGGGTTGACCGATGCCGCCGCCACTCGGACCAGGACGGAGTCCGGGCCGAGCTTGGGCTCGGGCACGTCCCCGTACTCCAGGACGTCCGGTCCGCCGTAGCTGCGGTAGGTGATGGCCTTCATGGGTGGTGCTCCTCGCAGGAAGTGTTGAGTCACTCGATGGTTCACATCATTAAGTAACGCGTGAACGGTAGGACTGAACAGTTGAGGATGTCAAGTAATTCTCTGCTCCGGCCCACCTTCGCCACGTCGGCGCACCAGCCGTTGCGCACGTCGGGCTGCTGCTCCAGGCCCGGGTCTGTGGCATGCGCGGCGGCTGGAGTGGCCGCGGGTCGGCGGCCGCGGCGTACCCGCTCGTCCAGCGCGAACTGCTTCGACACCCTGCACAAGCATCAGCCGCCCGGCCACGCGTGGTGGCCGGGCGGCGGCGACGCCGGTCAAGGGCGTCTCACGGTCGGGGGCGGCGGGCGGTGATCAGGCGTTGCAGGACGATGAAGACGAACAGCAGGGCGCCGATGACGATACGGGTCCACCAGGAGCTGAGGGTGCCCTGGAAGCTGATCACGGTCTGGATCAGCCCGAGCACCAGAACGCCCAGCAGGGTGCCCAGCAGGTAGCCGGAGCCGCCGGTCAGCAGGGTACCGCCGATGACCACCGCGGCGATCGCGTCGAGTTCCAGGCCCACCGCGTGAAGGCCGTAGCCGGACAGCATGTAGAAGGTGAGCAGGACGCCGCCGAGCGCCGAGCAGAAGCCGCTGATCGCGTAGACGGTGGTCCTGGTGCGCTGGACCGGCAGCCCCATCAGCAGTGCCGACTGCTCGCTGCCGCCGAGCGCGTACACGTTGCGGCCGAGCCGGGTGTGGTGGAGCACCACGAATCCGACGGCGACCACCAGCAGCGCGATGACCGCGCTCGGCGAGACGAACAGGCTGCCGAGCGGGATCCGGGTCTGCGCCACGGCGGTGTACTGCGGGTCGGTGATGGAGATCGAGTCGACGCTGATCGTGTAGCACAGGCCGCGGGCCAGGAACATGCCGGCCAGGGTGACGATGAACGGCTGGATCTCGAAGACGTGGATGACCCAGCCCATCAGCCAGCCGCCCGCGGTGCCCATCAGCAGGACCAGCGGTATCACCAGCAGCGGCGGCCAGCCGTGCTGCTCGACCAGCCAGGCGGAGACCATGGTGGACAGCGCCACCACCGCGCCGACCGACAGGTCGATGCCGCCGGTCAGCACCACGAAGGTCATGCCGACCGCGACGACCAGCAGGAACGCGTTGTCGATCAGCAGGTTGAGCACGACCTGGCCGGAGAAGAAGCCGTCGTAGCGCACCGAGCCGACGCCGAACATCGACAGCAGCAGGACCGCGGTGACCAGCAGCGGGATCTGCCCGCGCAGGCGGGTCAGCAGGGCGTTGGCCATCATTCGCCGACCTCCCGGTCGATGGGGGCCGCGGCGAGCGGCCGGTCTGTGGGGGCCGATGCGGGCGGCCGGTCGGTGCCCCGGGCCCGGGCCAGGCCCTCTACCTGAGCGGGAAGGTCAAGGGCGTCATCGGCCTGTTCCGCTCCACCGACGGCGGCTCGACCTGGGTCCGGATCAACGACGACCAGCACCAGTTCGGCGGGAGCGTCATCAACGTCATCTCCGGCGACCCCGACGTCTACGGCCGGGTGTACTTCGGAGGCTACGGCCGCGGCGTGGTCTACGGCGACCCGTCCTGACCGGCACGGCCCGTGGGCGGGCGGGGACCTGCGCCGCCCGCCCCCGGGCCGGCCCCGGGAGAACACCGGGAAGAAACCTGCGCCGGCCCGGCGACCTTTCCGTTCCCGGCGCCCACCGGGCAGTGCAAGGTCGAGTCGATCCACCGATTGGACGGGAATGAGGGCAACGACGCACGCCGCCCCGCCGGCGAACCGCAGGCGTGGGCTGGTCATGGGCATTCCGTTGGCGCTGGTGGCGGTCGGCGTACCGGTGCGCCCGGCCTTCGCGCTCCTTCCGGGTGCGCTCCTTCCGGGTGCGCTCCTTCCGGGTGGCGGCTCGACGAAAGATTCTCCGAGATCACGGCAACCTCTCCGCGCATGGCGGCAACTGACGGGTGACCAGGGCCGGTACCGAGGCCCATCACGCCAGAAGGACAAGCCTTTGCCAGATCAGAACCGCTCTCATCGCCGCCGTCCGGCAACCCGCCGCCTGATCGCCACCGCCGTGGTGCTCGCCGCCGTGGGTGTCGCCGTGCCGCTGGTGGCCCAGGCCGCACGCACACCGAATGCCGGCACGCCGACCGCACTCGGTGCGGCAGCGGCCGGCAGCGGCCGCTACTTCGGCACGGCGGTGGCGTCGGGCCGACTCGGCGACTCGACGTACTCCAGCCTTCTCGACCGGGAATTCACCATGGTCACGCCGGAGAACGAGATGAAGTGGGACACCGTCGAGCCCTCTCGCGGGTCGTTCGACTTCGCTCCCGCCGACTCGATCGTCAGCCACGCCTCCGCGCACGGCCAGCGCGTGCGCGGCCACACCCTGGTCTGGCACTCCCAGCTGCCCGACTGGGTCAAGTCCACCACCGACCCCAACACCCTGCGCAGCGTGATGGCCAACCACATCACCCAGGAGATGAGCCACTACAAGGGCAAGATCTACGCCTGGGACGTGGTCAACGAGGCGTTCGCCGACGGCGGCAGCGGCCGGCACCGCGACTCGGTGTTCCAGAACGTGCTGGGCGACGGCTTCATCGAGGAGGCCTTCCGCACCGCGCGCACCGCCGACCCCGCGGCCAAGCTCTGCTACAACGACTACAACATCGAGAACTGGTCCGACGCCAAAACCCAGGGCGTCTTCGACATGGTCAAGGACTTCAAGTCCCGCGGCGTACCCATCGACTGCGTCGGCTTCCAGAGCCACTTCGCCGCGAGCGGCCCGCCGACCAGCTTCCAGACCACCTTGTCCAGCTTCGCCGCGCTGGGCGTGGACGTCCAGATCACCGAACTCGACATCGCCCAGGCGTCCACCACGGCGTACACCAACGCCGTCCAGGACTGCCTCAACGTCCCTCGCTGCACGGGCATGACCGTGTGGGGCATCCGTGACAGGGACTCGTGGCGCACCGGTGAGAACCCGCTGCTGTTCGACGACAACGGCAACGGGAAGCCCGCCCACAACGCGGTGCTCACCACCCTGGGCAGCGCCGGCGGCGGCACCCCGGACGGCGGCATCACCCCCGGCGCCGTCTACACGCTCTCCGGCGTGGCCTCCGGTCGCGTCCTCGACGAGCCCGCGGGACAGAACGGCAACGGCACGCCACTCCAGGTCTGGGACGCCAGCGGCGCCACCAACCAGCAGTGGCGCGCCACAAAGAACACGGACAGCTCCTACACCCTGACCAACGTCGCCAGCGGCCGGGTCCTGGACGAACCCGGGGGCCGGACCGCCAACGGGACGCGGATGCAGGTCTGGGACTCCAACACCGGCGCCAACCAGCACTGGAAGGCCGCCAGGAACGGCGACGGCTCGTACACGCTGACCAACGTCGCCAGCGGCCGAGCCCTTGAGACCCCCGGCAACCAGACCGCCAACGGCACTCCCGTCCAGATCTGGGACTCCTGGGGCGCCACCAACCAGCACTGGAACGTCAGGTCGTCCGGTTCGTCGACTCCGGCACCGACGCCGCCGGCTGGCTCGTGTGCTCTTCCGTCGACGTACCACTGGTCGTCCACGGGTGCGCTGGCGCAGCCCGCGAACGGGTGGGGCGCGCTGAAGGACTTCACCGACGTGGTGTACCAGGGCAAGCACCTGGTCTACGCCTCGAACGTGAACGGCTCCTCGTACGGTTCGATGGCGTTCGCTCCCTTCACCAACTGGTCGGACATGGCCTCGGCCCCCCAGACCGGGATGAACCAGAACGCGGTGGCACCCACCCTGTTCTACTTCGCGCCGAAGAACATCTGGGTGCTCGCCTACCAGTGGGGCCAGTGGCCGTTCATCTACCGCACCTCCAGTGACCCGACCAACCCCAACGGCTGGTCCGCACCGCAGCCGCTGTTCACCGGCGGCCTCCCGGGCGGTGTCGCCCCGATCGACCAGACCCTGATCGGCGACGACCAGAACATGTACCTGTTCTTCGCCGGCGACAACGGCAGCATCTACCGGGCGAGCATGCCGATCGGGAACTTCCCGGGCAACTTCGGCTCCTCGTACACCACGGTCATGACCGACACCGTGAAGAACCTCTTCGAGGCACCCCAGGTCTACAAGGTCAAGGGCCAGAACCAGTACCTGATGATCGTCGAGGCCCGCGGCGCCACCGAGCAGCGCTACTTCCGCTCCTTCACCGCCACCAGCCTGAACGGCACCTGGACCCCGCAGGCCGCCGGCGAGAACAGCCCCTTCGCCGGCAGGGCCAACAGCGGCGCCACCTGGACCGACGACATCAGCCACGGCGACCTCGTCCGCGACAACCCCGACCAGACCATGACCATCGACCCCTGCAACCTCCAGCTCCTCTACCAGGGCAAGTCCCCCACCGCCACCGGCCCCTACGACCAGCTCCCCTGGCGCCCCGGCATCCTCACCCTGCAACACTGACGGACCCGAGGCCGCACTCGCCCCGCCGGGGCGGACACGGCCTCCGGGGCGCCCGCTCGAAGGAGCGGGCGCCCCGGATCCGGACTCCGGCTCACCGGATCACCCCGGACGCAGCTCACGGCCCGCCGGTCAGACGGCGGCCGGCTGCTTCCCGGCGACGGCGGAGACCGCAGCCGTCCGGTCGACGGGCTTCCGCATCCCCTTGAGCAGCACCACCACCGCCGCCGTGGTGACCGCCGTGCCCGCCGCGACCACGTACAGGAACGGGCTGCCGATCAGCGGGTGCACCCGGATTCCGCCGTGCGGGGCACGAAGGGTGGAGCCGAAGGCCATCGACAAGCCACCGGCGGTCATGCTGCCGGCGATACCCGCAGGGGCTGCGCCTGACCATGACCTCGGGCGTGGCCAACTTCGGGATCGCCGCGACCACCACCGTCGCACCCGACCTGACCGAGGACGCCGGCGGCACGGCCATCTGCGGGCTGTTCGGCACGACGGTGAAGTCCGACAGCCGCACCTACGTCTCCTCGATCGGCTTCTACGTGCGCGGCGGGAACGTGCCGCAGACCGTCCTGGACCACCTGAACGACAACCGCCGCCACTACAGCCAGGCCGTGTGGGCCAACGCCGACGAGCTGACGCTCAGCCGCATCCTCGCCAACTCCGGGGCCCGCGCCGGGGGTCCGTTCCGGGCGACGGACGACGGACGACGGACAACGGACGACGGGCGACGGGCGACACCAACGGCCTCCGGCAGCCACCCCCCAGGCCGCGCCGCAGGCGGGGGACCGTCGGTGTGAACCGGCAGTGTGTCAGTTCGGGATGGGCCGCTGCTGCTGGTCGCTTGATCGACAGTGGCGGAAGGCGATCCCTCGCCGGGACCTTCTTCCGTCTTCTGGAGTTGAGCGTGACGTTCTCACTGTCGGGGGCCGTCGGCCGGCCCGCTGCGGGGCATCGTGCGGGTTCGGCCGGGCGAAGGGGCCGGGCGTCGGCTGCGGCGGCCGCCGTGTTCTGCGCCACGGCCGTAGCGCCGGTGGCACTGTCGGTGCCCGCCCATGCGCAGGGCACCTGTACTGTGTCCGGCCCCACCACCACCTGTACGTTCGCCTTCACCGGCGCCGAGCAGACGTTCACCGTCCCGGCCGGTGTCAGCCAGGTGAACGTCACGGCGATCGGCGCGGCCGGCGGCCTGGAAGGTCTCAACAACACGCCCGGGGGCCGGGGCGCCCAGGTTTCGGGCACGCTCACCGGACTGTCCGGCGGACAGACCCTCTATGTCGAAGTCGGCGGCAACGCCACCAACAACGGCTCCTGTTACCCGTCGTCCCAGTGCACCGGCGGGTTCAACGGCGGTGGCAGCACCCACTTCGGCGGCGGCGGAGGCGGAGCCTCCGACATCCGCACCCAACCCGACACCACCCCCCTCACCACCACCGACTCCCGCCTCATCGTGGCCGCGGGCGGCGGTGGAGCCGGTCTGGTGCAGAGCCTCGGGTGCCCGGCAGGCCCGGGCAGCGACGCCGGCCAGGCGGGCACGGACGGGGGTTGCAGCGGCGGAACCGGAGGCGGGGCAGGCACGGCCACTCAGGGCGGGGCCGGCGGGCAGCAGTTCGGCGGCCCCGGAACGCTCGGCACCGGCGGCACCGGCGGCGGTCCAGGCCCCAGCCTGACGGGGGGCGCAGGCGGCGCCGGCTACTACGGCGGAGGCGGCGGCGGCAACATCTCGGTCACCCCGACCGGGAACGCGGGCGGTGGCGGCGGCGGCTCGTCCCTGGTCCCCGCCGGCGGCACCGGCCCCACGGTGACCAGCGCGGCCGCGGGCATCACCATCAGCTACCTCACCCCGGGCAAACCGGTGAACACGCACCTGATCCCGATTCCCCAGCAGGTCCGGCTCGGCCGGCCGGTGGTGCTCGACGACCTGGTCTGCCCCGCCGACACGGGCGCCACGACCCCGCCCACCGGCACCGTGACGTTCACCGACACCACGACCGGCACCGACCTCGGCACCGCACGCCTGGTCCTCAACCTCCGGAACTGCGCCGCCGCGGGGCGCGTCGTCTTCCTCAAGTCCACCGGCCCGCACGTCATCACGGCCGTCTACAGCGGCGACACCGTCTACCAGGGCAACAGCGGCAACCCCGAAACCACCACCGTCACGGTGAGCCCCTGACCGGGACACCCGGCCGCACCGACAGGCGCACGACGGGCCCCTGCCGAGCCCTTGCCCGGCGGGGCCGGTCGGCTGCTCGACCACCGGCTCCAGCGAGGCGGCGATGCTGTGCGGCCCCGCCCTGAAGTGGCGCCGGCGGGACCGGCGGAAGGCGGCGGGCCAGTCCAGGGAGGAGCGGCCCGACGTGGTCTGCGGCCCGGTCCAGGGCGCGTTCATCGCGCCGTTCCTCCACGCGACCTGGTCCCCGACGACATGCTCCGGGCGATCGAGCGGCCGGAGCAGGGCCGTCGGCACGAGGACGAGCGCGTCGGTTTCCGCCACTGAGAAGGAACACCGAACGACTTGGGCGAGAGAGGAAGTCATGGCCGGCACCACCGGACGAGAAACACGACGCCCTCACCGAGGGAGAGCCTCGACCTGGCTGTCGCACGTCTTCGAACTCCGGCCCGTGGGCCTGAACTGGCCGCGAGCCGTCATGTTCCTCGACGTCGCGCTGGTGCCACTGATCGTCTTCTGGGCGATCGGGCACGAGGAGTACCTGCTCAGCGCGGTGTTCGGGTTGTTGTTCGCAGCGCTGGAGGACCCGGGAGGCAGCTTCGGTACCCGTGCGTGGCACATCGCCCTCTTCTCGCTGGTCGGCGCCGGACTGACGGCGCTGGCATTCGCCCTCGGCGGTCAGGCTTGGGGCTGGCTGGCGCTGGCGGCCTTCGCGGTCACTCTGCTGGCGGGCCTGACGGCCGCCTTCGGGGTGCGGAGGTTCGTGAACGCCATGCTCCTCAACATCTGGTTCATCGTCGCCACGTCCCTCGCGGTCGGCTTGCACCACGCCTCCCGCGTCACCAGCTACCCGTGGGCCCAGGCGGCCTCGTGGGCAGGCGGGTCGCTGCTGTGGATCCTGGTGACCTTCGCCGGGTGGCTGATCCACGGGCGCCGGGACCGGCCGCAGCCGGTCGCGGAACTCCCCGGTGACACCTCGCGGCGGAAGCTGACCCCGCCGATGACCGTGTTCGCGGTGATCCGCGCCCTGGTCATCGGCGGCACCGTCGCACTCGCGTTCGGACTGGACCTGACGCACGGCTCCTGGATGCCGATCGCAGCCATGGTCGCCATGAAACCGAGTCTGGAACAGAGCACCCTCGTCGCCGCGCAGCGGCTCCTGGGCGCCGTGATCGGCGCCGTCGCGGCGACGTTGCTCCTGCTGATCCCCACCAGCGAGCACGGCCTCAGGCTGTTCGCGGTCGACCGCGGGCTCGAAGTGGTCGCGCTCGTCCTGTTCATGCACGGGGCGGCGGTCCGCTTCTGGAACTACGCGTTCTACTGTGCGGCCATTGCCGCGAGCGTCCTTGTCCTGGTGGACCTTCAGCAGCCGTCCGACTACGCGACCGAGGGCTACCGGGTGCTGTGGACGGCGTGCGGCGCCGGGACCGGCGTGCTCGTCATGCTGCTCGCCGGCCTGCTCGGCAAACGCACCGCGAAGGCAACACCGCGCCCGGCCTGACCCGACGGCGGGCCCGAGGGCGCCGCCGCCCGCCCCTGCGAGGCTGCCGGCGGCGCCACCCCGGCCAGGGCCGCCCCTGCACGATCAGTTGGACTTGACGCGGTCGGCCCGGGGTGCGGTGGCGAGGGTGAAGGCGAGCAGGGCGGTGGCGGTGAAGTCGTCGGCGGATTCGACGGTCTGCCAGGCGCCGACGTGGTCCATGAAGCCGCTGCCGCGGCCGTCGAAGGCGGCGAAGGGGTTGCTCTGGTTCGTCGGGCAGGCCCGCATGGTGGGGAAGGAGTTGAGGTCCTTGAGCTTGTCGGCCGCGTTGGGGCCGTTGACGACGCCGCCGAGGAGGATGTCGCCGTCTCCGGTGAGGTCGCCGGCGAGGTTGGCGGCCTGGTGTTCGGGGCAGTGCGGGAAGGTGGTTCCGGCACCGATGACGAAGGAGGAACCCCACGCGTTGGCACCCAGGGCCCAGTTGCGCTGCTGGGTGGCGAACGCGGCGTAGCGGGCGTCGCCGGTGACCTGGTGGTAGAGCTGGGCGGTGGCGGCGAGGCCGAAGGTGTGGGGCACGGAGTCGAAGTCGGTGTAGACGGCGCCGGCCCGGAAGGGGTCGCGGGCGGCGCGGGAGCTTCCGTCGTCGAGCTGGCGCCTGAGGTCGGCGGCGAGCTGCTCGCGTGTCACTTCGGTGCGGCCGGTTCCGTCGTCGAGCAGGCGGGCGAGATCGGCGTGGGCGAGGGCGCTGACGTCGCCGAGCCCGAGGGTACCGAGGCTGTCGGAGGTGACGTACTGCTTGGCCCAGTGTCCGGCCTGCCTGGTCCACTCGGCCGCGCGCTTGTCGTCCAGGGCCTTCGCGGCGAGGGCGAGTTCGGCGGCGCCGAACTCCATGTCGTCCTGCCAGGACGCCTCGGGGTAGAAGCCGTGGGGGAAGGCGGTGACCAGCCGGTCGCCCGGGTCGGTGTTCGCGAGGGCGTAGATGTGTGCGGCCTTCTCAAGTTCCTCGTGTGCCCGCTCGGGGTCCTCGGCGGCGTCGAGCTGGGCGGCCAGCGCGAAGGTGGCGGCGACGCGTCCGGCGAGGTTCGGGCTGATCGGCTTGCCGGGGGCCGCAGCGCGGAAGACCGGCCGGTGCTTGATCAGGTAGTCGGGGTCGCCGGGCTTGACGTCGAGGGCGTCGTCGGCCTCCGGCAGGCGCCACACGTCGTGGTCGGAGCGGATCTTGCCGCTGCCGTCGTCGCTGTCGCCCTTGCCGAGCCCGACCTGGACGTAGAGGGTGCGCGACGTGTCGTCCCACATCTTGTCGAGCCAGTCCAGGCCGTGGCGCGCCTCGGCGGCCAGCTCCTTCCCGCCGACGGATGCGGTGCGGTGCGCGAGCAGGAGACTCGCGGTGGAGTACGAGGCAGTGTGGGTGAACTTGAGGAAGTCGCCGGCATCGTTCCAGCCGCCCGAGACGTCGACCGGGCCGGCGACACGCTTGAGGGGCGCGGTCAGCACCGTCTCGTCCTCCGCGTAGGCGGGGGTGTCATAGACCGCGGCCTGGCGGTCCGCCAGGTGGGACGGCTTGCGCCGCAGTTCCGTGGGGATGACGTCGGCACCGTCGCGCTGGGCCTGGAAGAAACGGACGTTGTCCTGGATGAGCTTGCCGAAGAGGTCGGCCGCCACGGCGATGCGGAACGTCGGGGAGACCGCCTTGACGGGCCCGGACACCTCGACCCGGTAGTCACCGGGCTCGGTCAGAGCGGACAGGTCCAGGGTGTGGACCGCCTTGTACGTGCTGTTCCAGCCGCCGGTGGACGCTCCGACCTTGCCCTTGAGGATCTCCTTCCCGGAGGCGTCGAGGACCCGGAAGGTCGCCTTGGGCGCGGAGACCGAGGTCATGAGGTAGGCCTGCTTGGCCTCACCGGGCGTGTAGCCGACCTGGTCGACGCGCACCACCGCCCGCGGACCGCTTGCCGCGAGAGTGTCCGCGCCCTGCGCGGACTGGACACAGTAGACGGCGACCACGGTGGCTGCCAGGCCGGCAGCGGTCATGCCGATGAAGCGCTTACGCATACGAATCTTTGCCATGCCCACAGACTGCCGGTCGGTGCATGAGGCGATCATGAGGAAGCCGCGGCACCCGACGTTGCCTGCGGATCCCCGTCCACCGCGGCCCGTCCCAGCGCCGGCGGATGCAGCTCAGCAGCCCCCGGGAGCGGACGCCGGTCAGCGGGCTCCCGCTGTTCGAGTGACGCCCGACGGGCGGGTACATCCCCTCGATCGCGGCCACCCCGGCGTTCGTGTGGTTTTCGACCCAGTAGGCTCGCCCGCCATGCGAGTACTTGTCCTTGAGGACGACCCCGAGCTCGGCCCCGTGATCACCCGGAGTCTGCGTGAGGCAGGCTTCGCCGTCGACTTCGCCACCGATCTCGCCGACGCCGACTTCAAACTCGCCGTCAACACCTACGACTGCCTGGTCGCCGACCGCAGCCTGCCCGACGGGGACGCCCTCACCCTCCTGGCCGCCCAGCGCAAGGCCGGTTCCACCCTGCCGGTCCTGCTGCTCACCGCCCTCGACGCGGTCAGCGACCGCGTGGCCGGATTCGAGCACGGCGCCGACGACTACCTCGTCAAGCCCTTCGCCTTCGCCGAACTCGACGCCCGCGTCCGCACCCTGTGCCGCCGCGCCCAGCCCGCACGACTGCCGGAACTGCGCGTCGGCAACCTGGAACTCGACCTGCCCCGCCGCAGGGTCCGACGCGACGGCGTCCTGCTCACCCTCACCGCCAAGGAGTTCGCGGTCCTGGAGGTCCTGATGCTGCGCGCCGGCGAGGTGGTCACCCGCACCGACCTCATCGAACGCTGCTGGGACGAGCAGACCGAACCACTCTCCAACGTCGTCGACGTCCTCATCGGCCAGCTGCGCCGCAAACTGGGCCCACCCGATCCCATCTCGACCGTACGCGGCGTCGGCTACCGGCTCGCCGACCCCGCCACGGACCTGTGACGCCGTCCAGTCCCGCCGTCGCGCGCCTGCACCGCGTCCGGTGGGCGACGACCCTGCTCTTCGCCGCGACGACCGCTCTGTGTCTGCTGGTCCTCTCCGTCCTGGCCGTACGCACCGATGACCGGTCCCGCACGAACGACCTCGACAACGGCGTCGGCCGGCGGGCCGACGGCCTCGCCCGCACCCTCTACTACGACGCCGGTGTCCTGCACCTCGACGCCCTGGCGGAGGACGACCTGGCGCTGAGCGCGGAACGGCTCGCCGTCATCCAGGCACCCGCGCCCGAACGGCCCCAGGTCCGACACGCGCCCACCGAGCGGGCCGCTCTTCCCGACCAGGCCGGGCTGGACGAGATCTGGAAGCAGGTCGAGCACGACCAGGAGACCGTCTTCGTCTCCGTGGAGGCCGGCGGCCGGGAGGTCCAGTGGGCCGCCGCCCCCGTCTGGGACGGCGACCGGATCGGCGCCGCCGTGCTGGTCGGAGCCGACCCCGCCGAAAGCCAGGCCGCGCACGACCGCCTGGTACGCCGGCTCGCCCTGGGCTGCACGGCCCTGGTGCTGGCCGCCGCGGCCATCGGGCACCTCCTGTCCGGGCGGGCCATGCGACCCGCGCTGCGCGGACTCGACCGGCAGGAACAGTTCCTCGCCGAGGCCGCGCACGAACTGCGCACCCCGCTGGCCACCCTGCGCCTGGTGATCGAAAGCGGCGCCGTCTCACCCGCCCGGGCACCCGCCGCCCTCGACGAGGCGGTCCGCCTCGTCGACCGCCTGGGCCGGCTGGTCACCGGGCTGCTGGCCCGGGCCCGCGTCGAGGCCGGCACCCAGGAGATCGAGCTCACCCTGCTGCGACTCGACCAGCTGGTCGAGCAGACCGTCGAGGAACTGCCGGACAGCACCCGCGTCACCGTCACCACCGAGGCCGCCATCGTCAACGGCGACCCCGAACTGCTCGCCCAGGCCGTCCGCAACCTCGTGGAGAACGCGCTGCGGCACGGCGGCGGCACCCCGGTCGAGGTGAGCGTCACCGCCGGCCGCATCGCCGTCCGGGACCACGGACCCGGCGTGCCGGCCAAGGACCGGGAACGGGTCTTCGAACGCCGCGTCACCGGAACCACGAGCACCGGCACCGGCACCGGCCTCGCCATCGTCCGCTGGGTCGCCGAACTCCACGGAGGCACCGCACAACTCTCCGCTGCCCCCGGCGTCGGCCTGCTCGCGGAACTCCTCCTGCCCCCGCACACCACCGGCTGACACGGCCCGGCGAACCGCGAACAGCAGGGGCCCGCGGCCCGCGGCCCGCGGTGACGCCGACCGGTCCGGCCTGGCCGATGGCCGGCCGGTCGTGCTCGGTCGGCCCCGGTCAATCGGCGGTGTCGTAGCGCAGGCCTGCGGGAACGGGCGGTGAGGAGTCGCCGGCCATGTGTCACCGACGTCCAGCAGTTCTGTACCTAGCGCAGCGCGTTCGCGAGGGACTGGGTGAGCGCGCAGGTGAAGCCGATGCCCCACTCGTCGGTGTCGTCGCAGCGCAACTCCCGGTCGCCGAAGGCCTCCACCAGGCGATCGAGCGGGATCACCGTGAAGTCGTCGGAATCCGGGCGGGCCACGTGGTGCACCTCGATCGTGCCGTCGGCCACGAACCGGGCCAGCGGTGCGGTCTCCGCCTCCACGAAGGCCCGTCGCCCGTCCGCCGTCAGCTCCGCCGGAAGGTCGGCGAAGATCCCGAAGGGGCCGGTCAGCCAGCCGCTCGCCTCCATTCCGCAGACCAGGACGGCTTCCTCCTCCTCGGTGAGCTCCGCCGGCATCCGCCCGTCCTCGCCGCCGCGCGGGTACGCCTCCGCCTCCCACCGGGCGTGGCCCTCACCGGACGCCCGGAGGGTCAGGACCGTGTCGCCGACCGGTCCGTGGAGCCACGTCACCGGATCGGCCAACAGCCGTTCCGACTCCGGCCCGGACAGCACCGGATCGTCCGCCGCCTGCACCATCGGGCTGCTGCGACGCACCGTCAGCCACCCCGCACCGACCAACCGCAGCGTCGCCGCGGCCAGCTCGGGCACCCGTGCCCGCTGCTCCTCGATCGTCGGCCCGCGCAGCGCCGGGACGTGCGGCGAGCCCGACCAGCGCAGCACCGCCGCGACGTGCTGCGGAACTCCCGCCGTCCGGTACCCCGAGACGGCCCGGCGCATCAGCACCTGCTCGGTGACGGTCAGATCGGCCCAGTTCTCCATGGCTGGTGATCCTCGCACGCGCCCTCCGTCGAGCCGCCGCCCCGGGTGCCCACTCCCCCCACGGGCCCTGCCGGACGGCCTGACGGGGTGGATCCGCTCGCCACGCGGATCGCGTGCGGTTGCTCGGTGCTGCGGAACGGCCACGTGCGGCAGTCCGGATCGAGCGCGGCCGCCTCGTGCGCGTGCCGGCTGACCGGCACGGCCTTGGCGGCGAGGTGCGAGCGCGGTGCGCAGCCGGTCCGGGGGGCCGGGGACCGCCGAACCGTGGCGGCCCGCCGGGCGACGGGCCGTCACGAACGCAATCGGGCGACGGGGCGGAGATGCGGCCCCGGAGCGCGGTCGGTGCCCGGGAACCCCCACGTGGGCATCTGGTCAACTCTTAGGCGTCGATGCCCGTTTCGGGGCACCGCCGAGGAAGCCGCCGCTTCGGCCCTTTACGACGGAGCGTCCGTCTGCCGGCATGCCGGGGTCGAGAAGGCGGCGAACGCAGCGTCCAGCAGCTTGCCGAGGTCCTCCTGGCCGTCGCTCGCAGCCCATTGCCCGAGGACGATCCACAGGATTTCGAGCGCCGCCGCTACGCGAACGGTGGCGATGACCGATGACCCGTCGGTCGAGGAGGTCGTCTCCTGCAGTCGGGCGGCGATCTCCGGTCGCCATTCGGCCTGCTTCTCGTGGAGGCGTGCGCACAGGGCCGGGGTCTGCTCAATGAGGCCGAGGATCGTCACGAGTTCCTGAACGTCGCCCACGAGGAACCTCACGGCTGACTCCAGGGCGTTGCGCAGCCTGCTCCAGTCGTCCTGGTTGGCCCGCTCGGCATCGAGCGCGTCAGTGATGACGCCACCGACGGGGTCGAAGACGAACAGGACCACGTCTTCCTTGGTGCCGAAGTAGCGCAGGAAGGTGCTCCGCGACACTCCGGCGGCTTCGGAGAGGTCGGCGAAGGTGACCTGGTCGAAGCCCGTGAGGCAGAACCGGTTGAACGCGACGCGGGCCAGCTCTGCTCGCACCGCGTGGCGGCTGATCTCGCGGGTACCGACTGGCGCTGCGCTCATGGGGGCGAGTGTACTCCGACACACTTGTTTGCTTATTCGGATACAGGTTCCTAATCTGATACTCAGTGTCAGTCGTGATGCTGAGATTCGTGACACTGCCCCAGCCGGCGGCCCGGTCACGGACCGTCCCTCACCGCGATATGGAGCCACCTCATGAGCTACGACGACCTTCCCGCCCTGACGATCGACGTCTCGGACGGGGTCGCGACAGTGACGATCGATCACCCGCCGCTCAATCTGATGGACGCGGTCCTCCTGCCGTCACTCCGGGCATTCGTCGCACGTGTGCGGGACGACGACGACGTCCGCGTCATCGTCTTCGAGAGCGCTGACCCGGAGTTCTTCGTTGCGCACGGTGACATGGCGTACCTCACCGACCCTGACGCGCTGCCTGCAGCCACTCGCGCTGCGATCGCGGCCGCGCCGGGCATGACCGTCCCGGAAGGCCTGAACATCCTCCAGGCGATGAGCGAGGAGGTCCGCTCGCTGCCGCAGGTCACCATCGGCAAGCTGGCGGGCTTCGCGCGCGGCGCGGGCAACGAGTTCTTCATGTACCTGGACATGCGATTCGCGGCAATCGGCAAGTCCGGGCAGGGGCAGCCGGAGTCCTTGATGGGGATCCTCCCCGGAGGCGGCGGCACGGTGAACATGACGCGCCTGGCAGGAAGGGCCCGCGCGCTGGAGCTCATCCTCGGCGCCGAACTCGTGGGTGCGGAGCTCGCGGAACGGTACGGCCTGATCAACCGCGCCCTGCCCGCCGCAGAACTCGATTCCTTCGTCGACACCCTCGCCCGACGGATCGCCGGCCTCCGGCCGGAGGTGATCGCCGTCACGAAGGCCGCGGTCGACGCGGTCGCGCCGCCGATTCCGCATGCGGCGTACGCCGTTGAGAACGAGGGCCTGTTCGCGGCGTTCGGCGATGAGGTCACCGAGCTCGCCCACAAGCTCCTCGCCGCCGGCATCCAGACCCGCGAGGGCGAACGGGACCACGAGCGCATCGCCAACAGCATCTGAGTGCCCAAGCCCTCGTCATCCGTGCCCGGAGGTTCTGTGCAGCTTGGGTCAGAAGAGGTGATCGGGCGCCGTCGCACGGCGGCGGCCCGGAAGCGCCGGGCCCGGGGCCGGGGCCCCGCGGCCGGAACCTGCGCGTCCAGGAGCACGGCGGTCTGCTGGTCGGTCAGCTTCCCCTCGGAGCGGGCCTTGTCCTGCTTGCACGGCCAGGCGCCGGGCCGGAACACCGGGTCGGCGTCGCCACCGGTGCGGTTCGCCGGGCCGTCGAAGGTGCCGCCGACAGCGAGGGAGGCGAGCAGCAGCCGACGAGGCGGCGAGGGCGACGGCGGGAGAGCAACAACCGCCGCGTCCCCGTCGCTCGCTGAGGCTCAGCGGCCCCAGTGCGGGCTGAGCGCGATGGCCCGCAGCTGATCCACGGTCAGTGGGGGGTCGGCCCGAGTGGGACTGGCGGTCGTCGCGTTCTCCGGGATGTGGTCGGTGTTGAACTCGTTCACCTTGACCTGCCGGCCGTCCGCGTACAGAACGAGCACGGACCAGAGCAGGTAGCCGCTCGTCAGTCTGGTCTTCTCGGCCCGGACACTGGTGCCGTCCGCGAGGATTTCGCAGGACAGCCACGGACCCGCATCGCACGTCGGAGTGCGCGGGGCGTTGTCGGCGAGCCACACGCCGACGGAGGCCCGGCCGAGCCCGTCGTCGTAGAGGACGGTACCCATGGCCGTCCCGGCCTGGCCGTACGTGACGCGTCCGTCCTCGAAGGCCCCGGTGGCGGAGACCCGGGTGACCTCACCCGGGGGCAGGAAGGCCGCCAGCTGCGCCGAGAGCTGGCCCGAGCGGGGGCCGCCGGCGGGCGGGGCGGCGGACGGCACCCGCGGCGGGGCGGGCGCGGCTGTCGTCGTGGGGACGGCCGTCGGAGTCGGCGTCGGGGTACCGGCCGGCGGGGGGCGGACACGGTTGCCGGCGAGAGCTGCACGGCTCCCAGAACGGCTGCCCCGGCGACGGCAGCGGCCCCGACGGCGATCTGGGCCCGGCGGACGAGGCGGAGCCGGCGGCCTCGCGCGGCGGCGCGGAGAACGAGGTCGGCACGGTGCGGGCCGAACGCGCGGGAGCTGTGCTGCATCGCCTCGTGCAGGCGTCGGCCGGACTGCTGATCGGGGCTCATGGTGCTCTCCTTCCAGGGGGCGGGGGTACCGAGTTCACGTCCGGTCACAGGTGTGCCACGTCGGCGAACAGCTCGTCGCCGAGTACGGCCCGCAGTCTCCGCAGCGACCGCAGGCTGCGCGCGCGTACGACCCCCGCGCTCACCCGCATCATCCGCGCGGTCTCCTCGACGGACCGGTCCTCCCAGTACCGCAGCACCAGCACCGCCCAGTCTCCAGGGGCGAGCCGTGCGAGCCCGTCCAGCAGGGCCAGTCGCAGCTCCGGGTCACCACCCCCGGCCTGTGCACTCTCCGGAAGCCGGCCGACCGGACGCTCCTGGGCGCTGCGCCGGCGGCGGTACGAGGTGAACGTGCGCACCAGCACGGTGTGGGCGTAGGCGACCGGTGCCTGCGAACGGTCGATCCGCCGCCATGACCGGTACATCTTCGCGAGCGTCTCCTGCACGAGGTCCTCGGCCAGGTGCCGGTCGCCGGTGAGCAGGCATGCCGTGCGGAAGAGCTGGTCGCTGCGGGCATGGGCGAACTCCAGGAAGTCCGCAGGTGTGTCCCCCACCGAAAGGTCTCCTCTCAACTGATGTCACCCCCAAGCACGCTCCAGGACCGCTGGTACGTTACGCCGAACAGCAGCGGAGTTGACGCCGCAGACAACGACCTCACCCGCTGGGCCGCCCGGGGGCGCAGCACGGCTGCCATCGATCGGGCACACCTGATCACGACCGGCTGCGCGCCGGACGGCGACCAGCGGGGCCGGACAACGGCAAGCGGGCAACGCCGCACGACAGCCGGACCACGACGACAGACCGACGACAGACGGGCAACGGCGCAGCGAAGCGCGAGCAGCAGGTCGGCGGCACCATCACCGGCACGGCCTGCTCATTGACGGCTACCCGCCCGTAGCCGCCCCCGTGCAGGAGTTCCATGCAGTCCGCGCGCCCGAGCGTCGCGGGCAGGCGTGGACCGGTGCCGTTCATGCGTCCGGTGCTCCGCCGCCCCACGGCCCGGCGGATGAGCCGGGCCCCCGCAACGGGGCCGAACGGCCCCCGAACGGCCCAGCCGGCACGAGCGGGCCGTCCCGGGTGCCCGTGCCTATCGTTGGTAGCACTCCTTGATCGGAGAGCGGCGAGGGACGGCAGGTGAAGTGTGGACGGACCCGTCATCGACTACCAGGCCGTGTTCCAGGCCCTGCCGGGCGCCGTCGCCCTGCTGACCACCGACCTGGTCTACGCGGGCGCCAACGCGGCGTACCTGGCCTTGTCCGGGCGCACGCGCGATCAACTGGTCGGCCGCTACCTGTTCGATGTCTTCCCCGACAATCCCAACGATCCGGCGGCCACCGGGGTACGCAACCTGCACGCCTCGCTTCGGCGCGTCGCCGCCACCGGCGAGCGCGACACCATGGCCATGCAGCGCTACGACGTCGAGGACGCCGAGCGCCCCGGCGTGTGGCAGGAACGCTACTGGAGCCCGGTCAACACCGCCGTCCTCGCCCCGGACGGAACCGTGGCACTGCTGCTGCACCGCGTCGAGGAGGTCACCGAACTCATCAAGGCCCGCGGCAACCGCGGCGGCGACCGCACTCGGGTCCTGGAAGCCGAGCTCTACACCCGCGCCCGCGAACTCCAGGACGTCAACGAACGCCTGCGCCAGGCCCACGCCCGCGAACGCGAGGTCGCCCTCCACCTGCAGGAGGCCATGCTCCCCGCGCCCCAGCCACTCGGGCACCACCGCGCCGCCGTACGCTACCGGCCCGCGACCGGAGCCCTCAACGTCTGCGGCGACTGGTACGACCTCGCAGACCTGCCCGGCACCGCCCGCACCGCGGTCGCCGTCGCGGTCGGCGACGTCGTCGGCCACGGTCTCGTCGCCGCCGGCGTCATGGGACAGCTGCGCAGCGCCCTGTCCGCCGCCTCCCGGGTCGCCTCGGGCCCCGCCCAGGCCCTGGAAGTCCTCGGCCTGTACGCCCGCTCCGTGGACGGGGCGGAGAACACCACCGCCGTATCGGTCTTCGTGGACTGGACCGACCACGCGCTCACCTACAGCAGTGCCGGCCACCCGCCGCCCGCCCTGTGCCGGCCCGACGGCACCGTCACCTTCCTCGACCAGGCCACCGACCCCCCGCTCGGTGCCCGCCCCGAACACGTCGCCCGCCCCCAGACCCGTACCGCCTTCACCGAGGGCTCCGTCCTCGTTCTGTACACCGACGGCCTCATCGAACGCCGCCGCGAGGACATCGACACCGGCCTGACCCGGCTCGCCCGCTCCCTCACCCGCCACCGCCACGCCGACCCCGAAACCCTCGCCGACGCCCTCCTGACCGACCTCGTCCCACCCGCCGGGCTCACCGACGACACCGCCCTCATCGTCCTGCGCCTCTGAACCGCACCGGAGCGTCAGAGAGGAGGAAGAGCAGGAGAGTCGGCGCGCAGAGCAGGAGCGGAGACGAGATCCCGGCAACCTGATGCTGCGCGCCGACGGAGACGGATCGCCGCTGCGAGCTGCAGTGCGCTCTGCCCGACGGCCTGCACGGGGTGATCGGTGGCCGGCGCTACCGGGATGAGGTGGGCTGCTCCTGCGGCGCGGGCAGGCGTCCGCGCAGCCTGGCATACCGTCGGCCGGCGAGCCAGACGCCCAGTACGGCGAGTGCGGTGACCGGCCAGGTCGAGATGCTCAGCGGCCCGGCAAACAGCGGGTCGACCGTGCGGCCCGACACTGCGCGGGTGAGGGGCAGTGTGAACTCGTTGAGGCACAGGTGTGCCGCGACAGCCGCCCAGACCGACCCGGTGGACAGCCGGATCGTGGCGATCACCGTTCCGAGCAGCGTGGCAGTGACCACGGCCACGGGTATGCCCAGCAGGATCGAATGGCCGGGGTAGCTTCCGCCGAGCGCCGTCATCGGCACGTGCCACGCCCCCCAGATCGCGCCGCCGAGCAGCAGGCCCCGGATCCTGCCCACGCCGAGCAGCCGCGGCAACAGGTAGCCCTGCCAGCCGAGTTCCTCGCCGAAGTACAGCGGTACGGACAGCAACGCACTCAGCACCAGCGGCACGACCGTTGCGGGCCCCGGCAGATGCGCGGGGGCGTACCGGCCCGCGAGCGTGGCCAGCGCCAGACCGGCGGCGGTGAGGATCACCGGGATCATCAACCCGACGGCGACGGACCGCAGTTCGTGCCGCCACGGATTGGCCCTGGCGAGCCCGAGGACCCGCGCGGCCCGGCGCGGTCCGAGTCCGCGCACGGTGAGGCCGAACGCGGTCAGCGCCGGCACCAGCATCATCAGGATCATGCACAGCGCCGCGATCCGGGGCGTGCCCTGCCCGGCGCTGGTACGGCGCAGGCCCTCCGCCCACAGCGGCACCATGGCGAGCCACGCGCCGACGAAACTGATCGTCAGGAAGAGGGGGAGATCGGAGCGGGAGTGGCCAGAAGCACTCGTCGGTTTCATGGCTGTGACGCTACGAACCACGGGCCGCCCGGGCGATCGCGCAGGCTCGTCGATCAATGGTGTAGCACGCTCCACTGCGCCCGGGGCCGCGAAGGGGCAAGACTGGTCGGTGTGAACGACTCGTCAACCACACGAGCACGCGCGGCGCGTAGCGCTCGGGCCGCCGGGTACTGCGCGACCGTGTTCGTCCAGGCCCTGGCCCTGGTCGTGCTGGTGCCCGTCCTGATCTACTCGGCGGTCCTGTGCCTGGTCGGTGCGGGACTGCTCGTCCTGCCGCACGAGCTGCGGCTGCTGCGCCGGCTGGCCGATGGCGAACGCGCCCGGCTGGGACGGTGGGCGGCGCCAACGCCACCGGCCGAGCCGCACGCGGGACGCGGCCTGGTGGCGGTGCTGTCGGACCCGGCGACCGGCCGCGATCTGCGGTGGGCGGCCGCCGCTGTGCCCGTCCACGCCGCGCTCGGACTGCTCGGCACGGCGCTTTTCCTGTTTCCGGCAGCCGCGCTCGTGCTCGGCTGCCTGTGGTGGCTGTTCCCGGCGGACGACCCGATCAGGCTGCTCCTGAACATCCCGATCGACAGCTGGGGATCCGCGCTCTACGCCGGAGTGCCGCAGCTCCTGCTCAGCGTGCTGCTCGCCCTGTACGGCCCGCCGCTGCTCGCCCGGCTGGCGGCGTCCGTGAGCCGCCGGCTGCTCGCCCCCTCGGCCGCCGTGGTCCTCGCCGAGCGCGTGTCGACGCTGGACCGGACCCGCACCGGGGCGCTCGACGCGCACGGCGACGAACTGCGTCGCATCGAACGCGACCTGCACGACGGCACCCAGGCCCGACTGGTGTCTCTGGCCATGCAACTCGGCCTCGCCGAGAGGACGTTGAGCACCGATCCCGGCGCGGTGGGCCCGTTGTTGACCCGGGCCCGGGAGGGCGCCGAGGAGGCGATGGCCGAGCTTCGCGACGTGCTGCGCTCCGTCTACCCGCCGGTCCTCGCCGACCGGGGCCTCGCCGGTGCGGTCGCCGCGGTCGTTGCCCGCTGCCCGGTGCCCGCCACCGTCGACCTCGGCAACCTCGGCGGACCCGGCGGACCCGGCGGACCCGGCGGACCCGGCGGACCCGGCGGACCGGGAGGGCCCGGCGCCCTGCCGGCGCGGACCGAGGTGGCCGTCTACTTCGCGATCACCGAGGCGCTCACCAACGCGGCCAAGCACGCCGGGGCCGGATCGGTCTCGGTGACCCTGGCCCGGACCGGGGGCACGCTCCGCGCGGAGATCACCGACGACGGCCGCGGCGGCGCGGCCGAGCGCGGCGGCACCGGACTGCGCGGCATGCGGCAGCGCATCGAGGCGGTCGACGGCACACTGCGCGTCCAGAGCCCGCCCGGCGGCCCCACCGTGATCACCGTGGAGTGCCCGTGCGGATCGTGATCGCCGAGGACAACGCGCTGCTCGCCCAGGGACTCACCGCGCTGCTGGAGGCTCTCGGGCACCAGGTGCTCGCCACCACGGGGGAGGCCGGGTCCTTCGTGGAGGCCGTCCTGACCCACGGGCCGGACGTGGCGATCGTGGACGTCCGTCTCCCGCCGTCCTTCACCGACGAGGGCATCCGGGCCGCGCTGCGTGCCCGGGAGCGTCTGCCAGGCCTGCCGGTCCTCGTCCTGTCCCAGTACGTCGAGGACACCTACGCCCGGGAACTCCTCGACGACGGCACCGGCGTCGGGTACCTGCTCAAGGACCGGATCGCCCGCGTCGACGACTTCCTCGACGCGCTGCACCGCGTCGCGGCCGGCGGCACCGCGCTGGACCCCGACGTGGTCCGCCAGCTGCTCGCGGCCCGCAGCAACCCACTGTCCCGGCTGACCGAGCGCGAACGCGAGGTGCTCGCGATGATGGCGCAGGGGTACGGCAACTCCGAGATCGCCGACCGCCTCGTGGTGACCGAACGGGCCGTGCACAAGCACGTCGGGAACATCTTCATGAAGCTCGGCCTCCCGCCCGAGGACAGCGGCGACCGCCGCGTCCTCGCGGTCCTCACTCACCTCGGAATCCCCCAACGCCGACCCCGCCATCCGGAGCCCCGCCACCCGGCGCCGCCGCCCGGCTGATGTCCTGCACCGGAGGTCCGTTCGTCGTGCAGGCGGACGAGGACACTGTGCGGGATGTCATCCACCTCATCCACCGCTTCACGAGATCGGCCTGGCCTGCCTGGACCCTCGGTGGGCGGGAGGCCGTCCCCGCCGGATCGGGCAGGATGTGATCGAACGTTTCGGGGGCATACGAGATGACGGGGTTGCATGATGGGGCGTACGGCACGGCGCGGGGGCGCGGCAGTGGCTGCGGTGGTGGTGCTGGCACTGGGGGCGGCGGCCTGCACCGGGCAGGGCGGCACAGGGGCAGCCGCATCCACGGCAACGGCGATGACCGCCGCGGCGGCGACCCCGACAGCGACCCCGACGGTGACGGCACACCCCGTGGTGCTGCCCGAGCCCGCCCCGGCATCGGCGCAGTGGATCGTGGACCAGCTGGCCAAGGACCCGCCACAGCCCTGCCCCGCCCCCACCCTGGCGAACCTCGCGGTGCTCGACCGCAGCGAGGACGCCCACGACCGGGCGGACGTGATGTGGTTGAGAGACGACTCCTACCTGTGCCTCGCCTCGATCAGCCGCGTCAACGGCAACCTGACCACGGGACTCTCCTACGGCTCGATCGCGTCCTACACCTCCGGGCAGAGCCCGTCGACGATCGGCGGCCTGCGGCAGCCCTCCTACTTCACGGTCTTCCCCGTCGACACCGGGCAGGTCGTGCTGCAGGGCGGGGGGAGCCGGTTCGGGCCGTTGCACCAGCGGACGGTCGACCTCGGCGCGGGCAGGGCGATCACCGTCGTCCAGTACCGCTACGCCGTCGAGCCGACGCCCGACCCCGATTCGTCGGTGGTCGAGCTTCCGCCGCGGGAGGACCCGGACCACCCGGCCGAGCTCTGCCCGTCCGTCCACGGGCCGTGCCGCCTCGCGGACGTCTACTGAACCCACGCGCCGGCCCCGATGGAGGCAGTGACCGAACACTTGAGCACACCGGTTGTACGGGGTCTCTGACCAGGGACGGGCCCGCCCGTTGCTCCCCGTTCCTAGGCTGCCGAGGCCCCGGGACGGCACACGAGGCCGCCGCCCACAGGGGCGGCCTCCCGGCATCTCGGATGCGCGAACGGCCGTCGGCACGGCTGGGCCCGCGGGTCAGCCCTCCAGTTGCGCGTACAGGCCACGGCCCGGGCGCTGCGCCCGGCCGGCCTTGGCCAGGCGCTCCAACATGGTGCGCACCGCCTTCACGTTGTCCTCCGACTCCTCGATTCCCAGCCGGGCGGTCACCTCCCGGGCGCGCAGAGCTTCCTGGGCGTCGGCCAGCACGGCCAGCACGGTCTCGGACGTGGCACCGGTCGTTCGCCGCCCCGGCACGGAAGCAGCCGTTTCGCTCACCTCGGGACCCGGCTCCGCGCCGGTCCGCACCGGCCTGGTGTTCCGGGTCGCGGCCGTCTTCTTCACCGTGGTGCGCGGCCGCGCGCCGCCGGCGGTCTTCTCGGCCGCGGCCTTCTTCGCGGTGGCTTTCCTCGCGGGCGCCGCCTTCTTCGCGGTGGTCTTCTTCGCGGGCGGCGCCTTCTTGACGGTGGCCTTCTTCGCCGTCTTCGTGACCGTGTCCGTGCCCGTGTCGGTCTTCTCGGCCTGCTCCCGGCCCCCGTCCGGCGCCGCCCCGGTTTCAGCCGCCAAATGCTGCGGCTGGTCCCCAATGATGGCGTCCGCCTCTGCCCGAATGCCGCCCACCGGCGTGAGGTCCTGCGAGGCCGGCAGTCCGCCCAGGGCCTGCAGGCTCTGGATGGCGCCGCGTACGGCGTTCTCGCGCGCCACGGCGGCGGTCAGCTCGTCCTCCAGGCGCCGCCGCCGGGCCTCGATCCCGGGAAGCTCCGCCTCCAACTGGGCGATGGTCTCACTGAAACGGCTGTCTGCCACGGTTCCTCCGCTCCTCCGCCCACGCGATCTGCCGCAGGGCCTGGGGGATCTTTACCCCGCCGCCGCGTCCGCCAACGAGAAGCCGCGCCACCACCCTCCACGAGCAGTCCTTGGAGGGCTGCCAGTACTGCACGCTCGCGACGGCCACCGGCCGGTCCCGGTCCACCCGGCACTCGATGGGGTGAAAGCCGGTCAACCCGGCGTCGGGGGGTCGCCTCCCCCGGTGAACGCCGCGCCACCGGTCCGCCGTGATCATCGTTCTTCGCATATGCCAAGGACCGATGACCGAACTCCCCAGCCCGACGCAGCACACCGCCCGCCCACCTGGCCCGGGCGGGGGCACACCCGGATCCCCCGGAACGCGGGCGGACGAGGCCCTGCGGCGGGGGCCGGGGTACCTGGCGCGGCGTGCCGCCGGAGGCAGCCGGGAGTGCGCGCGTGATCCCCCTGCCCCAGGGCCGCGGCCCCGAACGCCGGTTCACCGGGCCGTCGTGCGCCGTGTGCTGCATCGGGCAGGCACACGTCGACCGGGGGGTACTCGCCCCAGTGACGGTCCGACTGCGCCATCACATCGAAGACCCGTACGCCGCCTACCTCGACCTCCACATCGACACGCCGGACCCGATCACCTGGGTCTTCGCCCGCAGCCTGCTCGCCGACGGCCTGTACACCCACGCCGGCCTGGGCGACGTCACCGTCCACCCCTCCCCCTGCGACGCCTTCTCCGCCGTCATCGTGAACCTGTACCCCGAAGGCGACGTCCCCGCCTGCAGGCTCAGCATGCCCACCGCCGCCGTCCGGAACTTCGTCGACTGGAGCGGGCAGATCACCGCCCCCGGCTCCGAACACCTCCACCTCGACATCGACACCCTCATCCACCGGATCCTCGCCGACCCCTGAGATCACCGGGTTGTCGCGCGCGGCCGCGGGTGTGCCGGTCGGAACCGCCAGGACCCCCTGGTCACCACCGAATACGCCCCCTGGCCGAGGGTGAGCGGGGCTCCCGCCGTGTTGCCGTCGGCGTCCGGTCACCCGCCGGTGCCGGAGCCGTCCGGGTCGGCAGACGCCCCCGTGCCACGAGGTCTGACCCCCGCCCCGTACGACCGGTCGGGCCGCGGCGGGGTTACGACCGCCGCCGCGCTCGGCGACCGGGGGCGGGGGGTCGCCGAGCAGTGGTTTGCCCCTTCGACGTCCGGGCACGCGCGGGAGCGACGAACGGCGACGGCGGTTCAAGGGAGGCCCACGTGTACGCGGCCAAGGTGATGGGCAAGCCGTTCCGGCTGGTGGCGGGCCCATGGGCCGGCGGACCGGCCGGGTGGGTGACCTGGCGCCTGTGGCGGAGGTTCGCCGGCCGTCCCCGGGCCGGGAGCACGACCGGACGCAAACACGTCTGGCGTCGCTCGCTGGCAGGAGCCGCCCTTCCGGCGGCGGCGTTCGCGCTGGCGAAGGCGGCGCGGGCCGGGCGCGCCCGGACTCCGGCGTGAGCGGACAAGCCCGTCCGCACCAGGGCGGAAACACCGCCCCTGCCGCCCGGCGGACTCAGCCGGATCGGTCCACGCCGACTGCCACCGCGGAGTCGAACTGGCGCGCGCACGGGTCTGACGACCGGCCCCACCACACGCCCCGTCGACCGGCTGGGGACGGCCGGCCACGTCCGCCGCGCCCCCTCCCCCGACGACCGGCGCAAGGTGATCGTCGAACCCGTCGGAAAGCCCGCTCGCGGCCGGACCGTCCGGACCGGCAGCCGAGCGGACCCCGCCGGTGACGGCCCGGACAGTGCGTGCCGGGACCGGCGGGCCGGACGGCAGCACGGGACCGGCGGACAGCGGGTACGAGGACCTTCTCCTCGCATGGGGCGCGGGACCTGTGGACGGAGGCCACGGCTTCCCCCGGGGCATCCGCGCCGAACCGGAGGTCAGGCCGTGATGTCCACCAGGACTTTGCCGACCGCACGGCTCTCTACCGCTCGGTGCGCGTCGGCGGTGCGCTCCAGGGGGAAGCGGAGCAGCGGCAGACCGTTCCCCTCGCCGACGGGCAGCGCGCCGTCGCGCACTGCGGCGGCGACGTCCTGGGCGGCCGCGGCGCGTGCTTCCGGACCGGCCAGGAAGAGGATCAGGAACTGGAGGCGCGCGTTGAGCACCATGTTCTGCAGAACGTCCAGTTCGACCGGCTTGCCGCCGTCGTTGGCGTAGATCGAGATCGTGCCGCGCGTGCGCAGGACGGCGAGGTCCAGGGCGAGGTTCGCGCCGAGCGCCACCTCGGCAATGATGTCGACGCCGTCCGGTGCTGCCGTGCGGATCGCGGCAGCCGGGTCGCCCTCGCGGTAGTTGATCACGTGGTGGGCTCCGGCGGCGGTGGCCAGTCGGGCCTTTTCCGGACTGCTGACCGTGCTGATCACGGTGGCGCCGGCCCATCGGGCGAGTTGGATCACCGCGTGTCCGACGGCTCCGGCCCCGCCCGCGGCGAGCACCACCTTCCCGTCCAGGGCCCCGGGCCCGAGCCGGCGCGGTCCGTCCTCGGCGACGGTGAGCGCGCGGTGCGCGGTCAGCGCGGGGACGCCGAGTGAGGCGCCGAGGTCGAAGCCGGCTTCGTCGGGCAGCGGAACGGCCTGTTCGGCCGGCACGACGGTGAACTCGGCGGCGGTGCCGGTGGGCCGCCCGGCAGCGGCCATGAACAGCCAGACACGCTGACCGACCCGGCTCTGGTCGACGCCCTCACCGACGGCGTCGATCGTGCCGGCGCCGTCGAGGTGCGGAGTGACCTCGGGGAAGTGCTTCGGGTGGCCGATTCCTGCGCGCGCCTGCCAGTCGGTCGGGTTGACCCCGGACACGGCGACCCGTACGCGAACCTCGTCGGGGCCGGGCTCGGGCAGATCACGATCGACTAAGCGGAGGATGTCGGGGGTGCCGTTGTCGCGGTAGATGATGGCCTTCATGATCCGTCCTTGGTGCCTGGTAGAGGGGTCCCGGCGTGGCCTGACGTTTCGCCAGGTGCCGGCGGGGGCGTGGCAGCGGCCCGGGCCGCGTCGGTTCCGGTCAGCCGATGGGGACTTCGTTGGAGCGGGACTCGATGCCGTCGAGGGTGGCGAGGGTCGCGGCGTCGAGGGTGATCCCGCTGACCGCGGTGTTGGCCTCCAGGTGGGCGGTGTCGGCGGTGCCGGGGATGAGCAGCACGTTCGGGGCGTGGTGCAGCAGCCAGGCGAGGCCGACCTGGGAGGGCGTGACGCCCAGCGACGCAGCCACGGCGTGCACCGCCGGCTCCTCGGTCGCCTTGGGCAGGCCGGGGAAGGCCCCGCCGAGAGGGAAGAACGGCACCCAGGCGATGCCCTCGGCCGTGCACAGCCGCAGCACGTCCTCGTCGTCGCGTGAGACGAGACTGTAGGCGTTCTGGACGCAGACGACGCCGGCGGGCAGGGCGCGGCGAAGGCCGTCGAGGGTGACGCTGCTCAGGCCGATCGCGCCGATCTTGCCCTCGTCGCGCAGGGCGGTCATCACCGCGAGCTGGTCGTCGAGGTCGACGACCTGGTCACCCTCGGGGCGCAGCCCCGGGCCGGTGTCCAGGCGGCGCAGGTTGACGACCGCGAGCCGGTCGACGCCTAGGCTGCGCAGGTTGTCCTCGACGCTGGCGCGCAGCTGCTCGGGCCGCTGTGCCAGACGCAGCGGCAGGTGTCCGCCGGGGTTGGGGTCGGCTCCCACCTTGGTGACGACCAGGACGTCGTCCTCGGGGCGCAGTGCCTCGCGGATCACGTCGTTGGCGAATCCGAAGCCGTAGAACTCGGCGGTGTCCACGTGGTCGACGCCCAGCTCGACCGCGCGGCGCAGCAGGGCGACGGCTTCGTCGCGACGGTCGTGCAGGCGCTCAAGCTGCAGTGCGCCGTAGCCGATCCGGAAGACGGTGCGGGCGGCGATCGATGCGGTCGTGGCGGTCATGATGCTGGCTCCTCGGCCGGTGTTCGCAGGGCGGTGTAGAGCAGTTCGGCCTGGTAGCGCGCCATGACCTGGTGGGCGATCGGGGTGGCGTGTTCTCGGGCCCGGGCCGGCTCCCGGTGCTCGACCTTCACGAGCCAGGCCGTGACGCAGTCGTGCAGCATCGCGCGCATCCGGTCGGTAGCGTCGACGACGATGTCGTGGATGGCGGGGTCGGTGGTCGCCTCGCCCCAGGTCTGCACGCCGACCCGGGCCTCGGCGGGATTGATTGCGGCGATCAGGCGCCGGAGCAGTTCGTCGGGGTCGGGCGGGGCGTCGCCGGCCGCGTACGCGGCGAGGACGTCGGCGCGCTTGGCAAGCATCTGGCGGGCGGTGGCGCGGACCAGGTCAGCCTTGTTGCGGTAGTGCGCGTAGATCGAGCCGGTCGACAGGCCCGACTCGGCGGTGATGTCGGCGATCGAGGTCCGGTCCAGGCCGTTGCGGCTGAAGCAGCGCACGGCGGCCTCAGCGATCTGAGTACGCCGGAGTTCCTTGCGCGCGTCGGTGAGCCGAGGCACCACACCTCCACAAAAAGAATCGCTGTTCTGCTTGTGAGGGAACGTTAGCAGAACCTCGGTTCTGTTTACGGTGGGGTAGCCCCCGGATCGGGCAGCCCCGGCCGAGACGCGGCCCGGGGAGCCCCGGCCGGTGGCGGAAGGACGACGGAGCCGGCGTCGAGGTTGTCGTAGACGGTGACGGTGTCGGCGTGCGGCACCAGGGCCGGGAACCGGCTGGCGGTCACGTCCTTGGTGGCGGAGATCAGGGCGGCGGTGCTGCCGGTGGCCCGGGTCGGGTGCGGTTCGGGCCGGCGCATCAGCTGGTAGCCGATGGTGATGCCGAGCGGGCCACGGCACGACCGGGTGAGCGGGAGTACGGCTGACTCGCCGCCACGTTCACGCCCCGGGGGCCGGGGCCGACGGGCCATCGGGTACGGTCACGGTTTCACGTCCGCTCAGTGCCGGTGACGGTCCGTCCGGATCGCCACCGCAGGAGCGGTGAGTCCCACCCGAACCGTGTACAACCCTAGGGAGCTTCCCCGTGCACCAACTCCTGCGCCGGAACCTTCCGGTCCTCGCCGCCCTCGGCATAGCCGTCGGCGCTCCGCTGCTCACCGCCGGCACCGCCCAGGCCCAGGCCCAGCACGGATGCGGCACCGTCGGCGTCGAGTTCTCCGTCGACGGCGGCAAGAGCTGGATCTCCGACGGCCGGATGTCCCAGCCGCACGGCGTCATCCAGGTCCGCCTGGCCGGCGACGTCGCGGACGGCTGCGACTACCGGGTCTCGCTGGCCTCCTACGACACCCAGGGGCCGACCTGGGCCTCCTCGGGCAAGCAGACCTTCCTCGGCTGGGCGACCACGACGCTGCGCAGCGGGAACCGCCAGGCGACCCTGGACGTCTCCGCCCACCTGCCGAAGTGCTACGGCCAGATCGACCTGTACAACGGCGACAAGAAGTTCGACGGCATCGCCAACCCCGCGCCGAGGTACCCGGACGGCGTCTTCCCGGACAACCTGATCTCGGCCTGGAACGGCGGCAAGGCCTGCGCGCCGACCCCGACCGGCACGCCGACCGTCCCGGTGCCGACCTCCTCGGCGTCGCCCACGGCCACCGCGACCCCCCACCCGACCGGGACGCCCACCGCCACGACGACGCCCTCGGCCACCGCCACCGCGACGGCCACCGCCTCGCCCTCCACCACCGCCAAGCCGTCGGCGCCGTCCACCACCGGGACGCCGTCCGGCACCACCCCGTCGACCGCCCCGGCCGTGCCCGCGCCGTCCGCCCCGTCGGACACGACCGGCCCGGTCGGAAAGCCGACCGCCAGTCCGGTCTCCACCACGCCGGCCAGCACCCTGGCCAGCACGGGCGGCAACAGCAGCCAGATGATCGTCTACGGCGCCGGCGGGGCCGCGCTGCTCGCCGTCGGCGGCGGCGCGCTGGTGATCGCCCGCCGTCGGAGCGCCCGCCGCTGACACGGCACCGCTGAGGTACCCAGGACGCCCGCGCTCCCCCGGACCGCGGGCGTCCGTCGTCCGTCGTCCGTTCACCCCCGGACGGTCCGCCACCGGCGCCGGTACACCCTTGCCGCGACCCCTCCCCGCCCTGATCCGCACTCAGCACGACCGGCCGGACACTCGACACAACTGGCCAACACCAGGTACCGCGCGGGTTCGGACCTCGGACGAGCGGACCCCAGAAAAGTGGGGTTCCGATTCTGGACCCGCAGGCCGAGGCTGGCCGTATGAACACCATCGAACAGAACAAGCAGACAGTGACCGCATTCATCGACGCGCTGTTCACCCGGGGCGACCTCTCAGCCGTCGACGCGTACCTCACGGAGGACTTCGTCAACCACGACCCGCCCATCGGCGTCGGCGCGGACCGGGAGGGCATGCGCGCCGCAGGGGCGCTCTTCCGGCAGGCATGCCCTGACTGGCACTCCGACCTCGGGCGCCTGGTCGGTGAGGGCGACGTGGTGGTGGAACTCTTCACCGCCTCCGGCACCCAGCACGGTGAGGTGATGGGCGTCCCCGGTGACGGCCGCACGTTGGTGCTCAAGGGCATCAACGTCTTCCGGCTGCGGGACGGCCGGATCGCCGAACGGTGGGGCCGGCTGGACGAGCTGGGGCTGCTGAGCCAGCTCGGGCTCGTGCCGGACCGGGCGGCGGCGTAGCGTGAGTGCCATGGCCGCCGCCTTGCGGGCGCGACACGTCGAGCGGCTGATCGACAGCTGCTACGCCGACCTGGACAAGCCCGCCCTGACCACCGAGGTGCTGCGCCGCCTACCGGGCATCCTGCCGGTGGAGGCCGCGTTCTTCGCCTCGGTGGACCCGGCGACCCTGCTCTTCACCTCGGCTGTCGCCCAGGATCCGCTGGCCGGTGCCACCCCGCTCTTCCTCGACAACGAGTTCGGCCGCGCGGACGTCAACAAGTTCGCCGCGCTGGCCCGGGGCCCGGAGCCGGTGATGTCGCTGGACCGGGCCACCCGGGGCGAGCGCACCGTCAGTGCCCGCTACCGCGAGATCATGGCCGGCCTGGGGCTCGGCGACGAGCTCCGGGCCGCCCTGGTCGTCGGGCACGAGTGCTGGGGCGTGCTCTGCCTGCACCGGGCGGACGCGGAAACCGGCTTCTCCGCCACCGACCTGGACGTCGTGCGCAGGCTCGCCCCGCACCTGGCCGAAGGCCTTCGCCGTGACGTCGTGCACCAGGCACTGACCGGCGACGGGGCCGCAACTGCGGGCGGTCCCGGCGTGATCGTGCTCGACCAGGGGCTCTCGCCGGTCTCGATCAGCCCGGACGCCGAACAGTGGCTCGCCCGGCTCGAAGGGCCCGAGATCCAGGGCCTGCCGATGCCGATCTACTCGGTGGCAGTCCGGCTGGCCCGGGCACCCGACGCGTCGCCGGAGGCCGCGCATCGGCCCGGCTCGGTCAGGCTGCGCACCGCCGACGGGCAGTGGCTGACCGTGCATGCCACCCGGCTGCGGGGGCGGGCGGGGGAGCAGATCGGGGTGGTGGTCGAGCCGGCGCCCGCTGCCGAACTCGGCTCCCTGCTGCTGGCTGCTCACGGCCTCACCCCGGCCCAGAGCCGGGTCACCGCCCTGGTACTGCAAGGGTGCTCCACCCGGGAGATCGTGGCCCGGCTGCACGTCTCCGGGTACACCGTGCAGGAGCACCTGACGGCGGTGTTCGCCCGGTTCGGCGTGAGCAGCCGCCGGGAACTGATCGCCGCCCTACTCGCCCCGAAGGGACGCTGAACCGACCCGCGGCACCGCGTCCCGCGGCCGGCCAGGCCGCGCTCGCCGGCCCTCGCCCCACGGCTCGCCGTGACCGGGCACCGCACCGTGTTGTCCTGTCAAGAGCCGATTCCCGAGCGGGTGCCCAGCGGGGTTCCGGCAGGCGCGACGGGCCGCGGTCCCGCCGGATCCGGCCGGTGCGTACGATGCTCCGGTGCTGGGGAGACGGGGGAGGGACGTCCCGCTGTGGCGGGCGCGGGCGTTGGTGGTCGCGGTGGCTGTCGCGCTGGTGGCGGTGCACCTGCTGAAGGGGCTGGAGCGCCTGCCGGCCGAGCCGGTCGCCGGGGCCGCCGTCACGGCGGCCTGTCTGATGCTGGCCGCGTTGCAGCTGCGGCACATCCGGCCCGCTCCCGACGGGGCTCCCGGAGCAGCTCCGGGGTGGGCGGGACGGCCGGGGTGGGCGGGACGGCCGGGGTGGGCGGGACGGCCGGGGTGGGCGGGATGGACGGGCGTGGAGTCGGCGGTCGGCTTCCTCGCGGTCGGACCGCTCGGCGTCTCGATCGGCGTGCTCTGTCTGCCCGTGGCCTCGCTGCTGCTGGAGCGTCGCCGCCTGTGGCTCCCCCTGTTCGCGACGGGTGCCGTCCTGGCCGGCGGGGCACGGTCCGGCGGCGTCCGCGACACGGCCGACCTGCTGCTGACGGTCGCGCTCGGCGGCGTCATGCTGTACGCCGTCACCACGCTCGCGCTGCTGGCGGACCGCGTCCACACGGCCAGGCTCACGCTGGCCGCCTCGGCGGTCACCGATGAGCGGCTGCGCATCGCGTCGAGCCTGCGCAGCGAACTGTCCGCGGGCCTGGCGCGGATCCACGGCCTGGCCGTACGAGCCGACCCTTCCGTACTGGAGGAGCTGATCGACGGTGCCCGCGCGACGCTGGCGGCGGCCCGCGCCACGACCGCCGAACTGCGCAGCCTCTCGCTCGCCCCAGAGGCGGCGAGCGCCCGGGCCCTGCTCGCCTCCGCGGGCATCGCGGCCGACATCCGCATCGGGCACCGCGAACCGCTCGGTCCCTCCGGGACGGTGCTCGCGACCGTGCTGCGCGAGGCGGTCACGGCGGTCGTCCGGGTCGGCGATGCCCGCCGGTGCGAGGTCATCACCGGTGAGCGGACCGGGCGGACGGTCCTGCGCGTGGTCAGCGACGGCGTGCCGACGGCGGCGCTGGGCGCGGACGTCCTGGACGGCCTCGCGGAACGGGTCCGCGCTGTCGGCGGCCGGCTGACGGCGGGTCTGGAGCCGGACGGGCGCTTCGCCGTCGAGGCGGTGGTCGCCGCCACGCCCGCGCCGGTGGCTGCCGCCGATCCGCCCGAGCTGCGTGCCGCGCTCGGCCTCTACTACTTCCTGCTCGCCGCCTTCTGCGGCAAGGCGCTGCTGTTCTTCCCGGCGTCGCCGTCCGGCCTCGGGCTCGGCGTGGCCTGCGCGCTGGCGTTCTGCGCCTTCCAGGTCCGCTTCTCGATCCAGGACGCCACGCGGCACGCACGCCCGGCCCTGCTCGTCTCGGCCGTCCTCGCCCTCGCGCCGCTGCCCTGGCTGGGCCGGAACTGGATCGGTGCGGCGGGCATCCTGGCCGGCTCGCTGCTGATCGCGCTGCCGCTGCGCGCGGGCGCGGGCCTGGCGGCCGCCCTGGCCATCGCCGCCGGGGTGATCGGCGGGGGTGGGCCGGCCGCCGTCAACGTGGCGATCACCTGTGTGGTGGTCTTCGCGGTGCTCCGCCTGGTGCGGTTGGTCCGGGAGTTGCAGCGGGCGGGGGCCGGCCTGGCCCGCGCCGCCATCGTCACCGAGCGCCTGCGGGCGGCCCGGGACCTGCACGACCTGCTGGGGCACGGGCTGGCCGCGATCCTGCTCAAGGCCGAGCTGGCCCGGCGCCTGGCGGACGCCGCGGTCGTCGCCGGGGCCGCCGTCGGGGCCGGTACGGAGGCCGTCGGGGCCGGTGCGGGCACCGCGGACGCCGGCGCGGCCGACGCCGCCGCTGACCGCTGCCGGGCCGAACTGGCCGACATCGCGCGGCTGGCCGCGCGCGGGCGGGCCGAGCTGGGTGCGGTGGCCGACGACAGCCCCCGGCTGTCCTTCGCCGCCGAACTGGCTTCCGCGGCAGCGGTCCTGGAGGCGGCCGCCATCGCGGTGGAGGTGGATGACGACCCGGTGCCGGACGAGGCGGGAACCGTGCTGAGCGTGGCCCTGCGCGAGGCCGTGACCAACATCCTGCGGCACAGCTCCGCCCGCCACGCCCGGATCGCCACCACCGTCACCGGAGGGTCGGTGCGCCTGGAGGTGGAGAACGACGGCGTCCGGGCGGGCGTCACCCCGCCCGGCTCCGGGATCGGCGGCCTGACCGTGCGCCTGACCGAGGCGGGCGGCACGCTGAGCGCCGGCGCGGACGACGGCTGGTACGTGCTGCGGGCCGAACTGCCGCTGCACTGACCGCCGGCGCGGCACACGCCGGCGGCCGACCGTCCCTCTCCGCGCCCGGCTGCCGGGCGGCCCGCACACCCGGCAGCCGGCGCGCCGCGCCTACGAATCCAGCCAGCCCGCCTCGCGGGCGATGCGCACTGCGTCCGTCCGGTTGCGGGCGTTCAGCTTGGTGACGACCGCGGTGAGCACGTTGCGGACCGTCCCGGTGGACAGGTGCAGCCGCGCGGCGATCTCGGCCGGCTCGGCGCCCCCGGCCAGCTCCCGCAGCACGTCGTTCTCGCGCGGCGTGAGCGGATTGTCCGCGAGGTCCCACGCGACCACGGCCAGCGACGGGTCCAGTACCCGGCCGCCCCCGGCGACCTGCCGGATTGCCGCGACGAGGTCCGCCGGCGGGACGGTCTTCAGCAGGAAACCGTCGACCTTCGCGGCCAGGGAGCGGCGGAGCAGTCCGGGGCGGCCGACCGACGTCAACATCAGCGTGCGGCAGTGCGGAAGCTTCTCCTTCAGCGCCGCGGCGGCCTGCAGACCGTCCGTCAGGCCCGGCATCTCGATGTCGAGCACCGCCACGTCGGGCATGAAGACCATCGCACGGGGCACCACGTCGTCGGCCGAGTCCGCCTGCGCGACGACCTCGAAGTCGGGCTCCAGTTCCAGGAGTGCCACCAGCGCGCCGCGCACCACGTGCTGGTCCTCCGCCAGCAGGAGTCTGATCATGTCCCGACCCTACCCGTGATGACGTCACGGGTGCCTCGTGATCGCGCCCCTGGGACGGGAGTTCGCAGATCGGCAGGCTTGGGGACATGAACGAGGCAATCACTCTGGACGCCGTGAGCAAGGTCTACGGCAAGGGGCGGGGCGCGGTCGCGGCCCTGCGCGAGGTGACGGTGCGGCTTCCCAGGGGCGGCTTCACCGCCGTGATGGGGCCGTCCGGTTCGGGCAAGAGCACCTTCCTGCACTGCGCGGCCGGCCTGGACCGCCCGAGCTCCGGCACGGTCCGTCTCGGCGACACCGACCTGTCCCGGCTGAACGAGACCAAGCTGACCGAACTGCGGCGCGAGCGTGCCGGGTTCGTGTTCCAGTCCTTCAACCTGGTCTCCTCCCTGACCGTCGAGCAGAACGTCACCCTGCCGCTGCGGCTGGCCGGCCGGCGTGCCGACGCCGGACGCCTGGCCGGGCTCCTGCGCCGGGTGGGGCTGCAGGAGCGCGCCGGGCACCGGCCCGGACAGCTGTCCGGCGGCCAGCAGCAGCGGGTGGCGATCGCCCGGGCGCTGATCTCCGACCCGGAGGTGGTGTTCGCCGACGAACCCACCGGCGCCCTGGACACCATGACGGCCCGTGAGGTGCTGACACTGCTGCGCCAGACCGTCGACGAGCTGGGCCAGAGCATCGTCATGGTCACCCACGACCCCGTCGCCGCGTCCTACGCCGACGAGGTCCTCTTCCTGGCCGACGGCCGAATCGTCGACACCCTGTCCGGACCGACCCCCACCGAGGTCGCCGACCGCATGATCCGCCTGGGAGCGTGGAACCGATGATGCTGAGCCTCGCCCTCACCACCCTCCGGCACCGCACGGCCGGATTCGCGGGCGCCTTCGTCGCCCTCTTCTGCGCGGCCGCCCTCGTCTGCGGGTGCGGGACCCTCCTGGCCACCGGCCTCACCGGCACCGTGCGCCCCGAACGCTACGCGGCCGCACCGATCGTCGTCTCGGGGGACCAGGACGTGCACACCGTGCAGGGCGGCGGCAAGGGAAAGACCAAGGAGAAGAGCAAGCCGATCGCCGACCACGCGTGGGTGCCGGCCCCGCTGGCCGAGCGCATCGCCGCCCTGCCGTCGGTTCGGTCCGTCGCCACCGAAGTGACCTTCCCGGTGCTGCTGCCCGGCGGGCCCACCGGCGGCTCCTGGGGCCACGGCTGGGAGTCCGCGCCGCTGGCCGGGCTCACCCTCGCCACCGGCCGCGCACCCACCGGCCCGGACGAGGTCGTCATCGACGCCGGCACCGCCACCCGGGCCCACCTGTCCACCGGGTCCACCACCGCCGCCCGTACGGCCTCGGGCACCCTGACCGTCCGCGTGGTCGGCGTCACCGCCGAGCGGTTCGAGAGCCAGGCCGCCGTCTTCTTCTCCCCCGAGCGGGCCCGCGGCCTCGCCGGCCACGAAGGCCTGGTCGGCGCGATCGGCGTCTTCCCGGCGTCCCCGTCGGCGGCCGACGACGTCCGGGCACTGCTCGCCGGCAGCCGGAGCGTCCCGGCCCCCGTGGTCCGCACCGGCGACGACCGCGGCAGGGTGGAGTTCCCCGACGCCGCCAACGCGCAGGTCCGCCTGGTCAGCATGGGCGCCGTCCTGGCCGGCACCTCGCTGCTGGTGGCCCTGTTGGTCGTCGTCGGCACCTTCGGCCTGTCGATCCAGGGACGGCAGCGCGAGATCGCCGTCCTGCGGGCCGTGGCCGCCACCGGTCGGCAGGTCCGCAAGATGATCGGAGGCGAGGCGCTGGCGATCGGTCTGCCGGCCGGAACCCTGGGCGCCGTCGCCGGTCTACCGCTGGGCGGCTGGCTGCACGGCCGCTTCGTGGCCCTGGACGTCATCCCGGCGAACCTGCCCGTCGTCCTCTCCCCCTTCCCCGCCGTGGCGGCCGCGGCCTGTGCCCTGCTGACCGGGTGGGCAGCCGCCCGCATCTCGGCCCGGCGCGCCACCGCCATCAAGCCGGTCGAAGCCCTCGGCGAGGCCGAGCTCAAACCGCTGCGCCTGGCCTGGCCGCGGATCGTCTCCGGCGTCCTCGCCGCCGCCGGCGCCGTCGTCCTCACGTCCCTGCTCACCGTCCTGCACTCCGACCAGGCCTCGACCCCGGTCTGCTTCATCGCCGTCCTGCTCTGGTGCACGGCGCTCGCCCTGCTCGGCCCCCTGGTGGTCAGGGGCGGCGTCGGAATCCTCGGCCCGTCGCTGCGGGTGTCCCGGGTCGGCGGCTACCTCGCCGCCCACAACCTGCGGGCCGGGGCGCACCGGCTGGCTTCGGTCGTCACCCCGCTCACCCTGCTGGTCGCGATGGCCTGCACCATCCTGTTCACCCAGACCACCGTCGACGGTGCGGCCGGCGCGCAGCGCGACCGCGGCAACGTCGCCGACTTCGTCGTGGGACCGCGCGTGCCGGGCACCGCCGCCCAGGCGCTGGCCGCGGCCCCGGGCGTCCGGACCGTGACCCGGGTGCTCCACACCCAGGTCCGCGACGGGCTGACCAAGCGCAGTGTCCAGGCGGTCACGCCCGAGCGCCTCTCCGACACCCTCGACCTCGGCGTCACCGCCGGCGACATCGGCCGGCTGACGGACGGCACGGCGGCGGCCGCCGACGGACTGGGCTACCGACTGGGCCAGCAGGTCCACCTGGTGCTCGCCGATGGCAGCCCGGCCGAGGTGACGGTCGTCGCCCTCTACAGCCGCGGCCTCGGCTTCGGTGACCTCACCCTCGCGCACCCGCTGGTCGCCGCCCACGTGGACGTGCCGCTCGACAGCGAAGTGCTGG
Organism: Kitasatospora sp. NPDC038210; assembly: GCF_055600605.1. Classification (NCBI taxonomy): domain Bacteria; kingdom Bacillati; phylum Actinomycetota; class Actinomycetes; order Kitasatosporales; family Streptomycetaceae; genus Kitasatospora; species Kitasatospora sp. NPDC038210. The sequence goes on from NZ_JBVJYK010000013.1 coordinate 120,225, forward strand.
TGCGCGGCGACGGCCCGGCCGGCGCCACCCGGCAGTCCCTGACCGCCGCCCTGCACGCGGAGCCCGGGCTGGGAGTGCTGGACCGCGCCGCCGCACAGGCCTCGCAGAACCGGGTCAGCGCCCAGATCGGCTATGTCACCCTCGGGCTGATCATCGCCTTCGTCGCCATCGCCGTCCTCAACACCCTGGCCGTGAGCATCGCCGACCGCCGGCAGGAGTTCGCCGCGCTCGGGCTCACCGGCGCGACCCGCCGCCAGATCCGCAGGATGCTCGGCTGGGAGGCCGCGACGTCCGTGGTCATCGCCACCGCGATCGGCCTCGCGATCGCCACCGCGGTGCTCACCACCTACGCCCAGGGCATCACCCGCGGCACCGCCGGGGTGACGGTACCGGCCGCCGGCCTCGCCGCGGTCCTCGTCGGCACCGCCTCCCTCGCCGCCATCGGCACCTGGCTCCCCGCCCGGGCCACCCTGCGCGGCCTGCGCCGCCGCCGTGCCTGACCCCCCACACCCGTCGGCGACGGCCCGTCCGACCGGTACGACCGGCGCCGGGACGGGTGCACGCCGTGAGGCCGGCCCGGCCGCCGGCCGCTGGTGCGAGAACGCCCAAGGTGTCGACGACGTCCTCGCCCGGACCGGCGGGGCGGCGGTCAGGTGGTCTCGCGGTGCTGCTTCATCTCCGCCTCGGCGATGTGGTCACGGTCGCCCGCCAAGGCCTCGCGGACTCGGCGGGCGACGTCGGTGAACCGCTGGTGGTGGCCGTCGTCGTAGGCCTCCACGATCCGGAACGTCCACATCCCCGGCAGGACGTCGGCGCCCTGGACCTCCCGTCCGACACGGTCAACGAGCACGCGCGGCCGGCGGTACGTCCGGGCGAACGGGAGACACCCGGTCAGCCCCGGTGTTCCACGCGCCGACTCCGGGCACTTCAGGCTGGTGGAGCTCGACGGTCAGCGGGCGATCGAGATCGCGAAGGGCGCGAATCCGCTGGAGCGGATGACGTGCGGTACGAAGAGGATCGCGGCCTCCGTGGCGCGGGCGGTCTGGATCCCGCCGAGATCGTTGATCCACTCTTCGCGCCAGCCGAGGTCGGTGAGCAGTTCACGGACGGTCTGCTTGGCCTGCGGGTCGTCGCCGGAGAGGAAGACGTCGGGCGCCTGGGTGAGCGTGGCCGGCGCGGTCATCACCGGGAAGAGCATGGTGTTGAGCGTCTTGACGACGTGCGTCTCCGGGAGCGCTTCCTGGAGTTGTTCGGCGAGGCTTGAGCCGGGATAGATCAGGTGGGCGGGCAGTCCGTCCGGTCCGTCGGTGGTGGCGTTGGAGACGTCGACGAGGATCTTGGCGCGCAGTTCCTCGCGCAGGGCGACGAGCCGGTCCAGCGAGCCGGCGCCCGGGGTGGCGTTGATGACGATCCGGGCTCTCCGGGCAGCGTCGGCGGCGGCGCCCGGCGCGCGGTCCGCCACTGTCACCTCATGCCCTGCCCGGGTGAGGGCTGTGGCCAGACTGCCGCCGACGCGGCCGTTTCCGAGAACTGCGATCGTGGTCATGACGAGGTGGTCCTTCCGTACGGGTGAGTCGTGATGCGCGGTCAGCGCGAGAGCGTGGCGACGGCCTCGGCATGGACGCCGGGCGCGGCGGCCAGGAGGCTCTCGCTCTGCGGGGTCCAGGGACGGCCCTGGGCGTCGGAGATCCGCCCGCCGGCCTCGGTGACGAGCAGCACGCCGGGGAGCAGGTCCGCGCGGGCGCCTGCGAACTGCCAGAAGGCGTCCATCCGCCCGGCGGCCACGTTCAGGAGGTGCAGGGTTGCGGGCACGGCGGTGCGGACGACGAGCGCGTCGAGGAGCATCGCGGTGATCGAGGAGCCGACGCGCCGCACGACCTCCTCGTCCTCGTCCGGCCGGGCCTGGCTGGTGGCCACGATGCTCAGGCCGAGGTCCGCGGTCCGGGAGACGCGCAGCGGTCGGCCGTCGAGGTGGGCGCCCGCGCCGGTGAGGGCGGTGTAGGTCTCGCCGGTCAACGGCAGGTGGACCGCAGTGAACACCGGCTGGTTCTCACGCACGAGGGTGGCGGTCACCGCCCACTCCGGCAGGGCGTGCAGGTGGTTGACGTTGCCTTCGGCCGGATCCACGACCCACCATTCGCCGGGCGGCAGCGCCCCGCCGTCCAGCTCGTCCTCCACCCACCCGGCCTGCGGACGCAGGCGCGTGAGGCGGGGGCGCAGGATGTCGAGGGCCGCGTCGTCGTTGGCGGCGAGCGCGCGCATCAGCTCTTCGCGGGTCTGGTAGCGGACCACCTCGCCGAAGCGCCCGCGCAGCGCGGAGCCGGCCGCACGCACGGCGATCGCGGTCTGGCCGAGCAGGTCGGCGTCGGAGGCGGCGACATCAGTGGTCTGAAGCATTTCGGACATGGTGAACTCCCTTTCGAGTAGCAGGAGATGAGGCCGTTCGGGCCGAACTGTGCGCTCTGTTCAGCGCTCTGGTCTCGAAGGTATACAGCCCCTTGATTAACTTCAAATGCATGTAAAGCACGGCTAGGATTACTCACATGCAATTGGATTTGAACCTGCTCACCGCGCTCGACGCGCTGCTGGAGGAGGGCAGCGTGGCTGGTGCGGCCGCACGCCTGCACGTCACCGCCCCCGCGATGAGCCGGAGTCTGGGCCGGATCCGGCACTCGACCGGGGATCAGATCCTGGTGCGCACGGGCCGGACAATGACACCGACGCCGTACGCGATCGCCGTCCGGGAGCAGGTGCACGAGCTTCTCCAGCAGGTCCAGGGGGTGCTGGCACCGAGCCGTGAACTCGACCTGGCGACGTTGGAGCGCACCTTCACACTCCGCTGGCACGATTCCCTGGTCGCCTTGAGCGGCCCCGCGCTGCTCGCGGCGGTGCGCGGACAGGCGCCGGGGGTGCGATTGCGTTTCGTCGCGGAATCGAGCACCGACACCCCCGAGTTGCGGCGCGGCGAGGTCGACCTGGAGGCGAACGCCAACCGTCCGAGCGCACCGGACGTCCGTGCCGAGAAGATGGGCGAGACCCCCCTGGTCATCGCCGTGAGGCAAGGGCACCCCCTCACCCGCATCGGAACCATCACCGCACAGCAGTACGCCGCCGCTGAGCACGTCACCGTCTCCCGACGTGGAAACCTCAGCAATGCCCTCGACGGCGCCCTCGCCCGGTTCGGCCTCACCCGCCGCGTGGTCGCGACCGCGCCCACCGAAGCGGCGGCGCTGGAGTTCGCGCGCAGCTCCGATCTGGTGGTCAGCGTCCCCGAAGCCACCACGCGGTCAGCGGTCGCCGACCTGGGCCTGGTCGTACTCCCGATCCCGTTCGAACTACCGTCGGCACCGATATACCTGTCTTGGCATCAGCGCTACGACACCGACCACGCCCACGCCTGGCTGCGCGCTCTCGCGCGAACCGCGCTGGCCACGGGCGGAACGTCGGCGTAGTCGGCGCCGTCGGCCGCGTCACCCCCATGTCCACGCGACCACCCCTTCACCGCTTTGGTGAACTCGCTTACCACGAGCTCGGGTTGCTTCTCGCACCGAGCCGATGTTGAGTGTCAGGGCCTGGCCGCCGGAGCCGACCAGCAGCGGGTGGCCGGCCACAGGGCCGTCATAGACCTTCGTTTCCGGGCTCTGGTTCATCCATGCGTCGATGGCGAACCCGCCGCCGAGAACGGCTGCGGCGGCCACGGCGGCCAAGCGATTCCGTCGTCCGCGCTTCGCACCTGACGGGCGGTACTTTGCGTCACGGGCCCTCCCCGGCGGTCATCGGCCGTGCTCGCCGGATCGCCGGCCGCGCGCTCGACGCGCTCCGACACAGACCCCACCGACGTCGATGGTTCAGGTCAGCGCTGCCGCTACCGCGGACGTCCAAGTGGCTGTGGCACGGCGGGCCAGACGGCTGGTCGGGGCGTAGCCCTCGAAGAGGTGGAAGGCGCCGGGGACTACGTGGAGTTCGGTGTGGATTCCGGCCGCGATCAGGCGGTTCGCGTAGCTGAGGGCCTCGTCGCGGAGGGCGTCGGCCTGGCAGATCTCCAGGTAGGCGGGCGGGAGGGCGCTGAGGTCCTCGGCGCGGGCGGGGGCGGCGTAGGGGTCGGCCTCGGCGGAGGCCAGGTAGGGCTTCCACATGTTGCGCACGACGCGGCCGTCGACGATCCGGTTGTCGGTGCACTCGTCGACGGAGGGGTGGGCGCAGCGGTCGTCGAGGGCCGGGACGAGCAGGAGTTGGTAGGCGAGGGCGGGGCCGCCTTGGTCGCGGGCGGCGAGGGCGACGGCCGCCGCGAGTGCGCCGCCGGCGGAACGGCCGGCGACGGCGAGGCGGGTGGGGTCCACGCCCAGGTGGGCGGTGGTTTCGGCGGTCCAGCACAGGGCCGCGTAGCAGTCGTCGAAGGCGGCGGGGTAGGGGTGTTCGGGGGCCAGGCGGTAGTCGACGGAGACGACGACCGCGCCCGCAGCCAGGCAGAGGTCGCGGCAGTTGCCGTCGCCGGTGTCGAGGTCGCCGGAGATGAAGGCGCCGCCGTGGAAGTAGAGGATGCCGGGGCGCGCGCCCGTCGCCTCGGTCGGCCGGTAGATGCGGACGGTGAGGTCGCCGGCCGGGCCCGGGATCGCGGTGTGGTGCACGGCGATGCGTCGGTCGTTCGCCGGGGGCTTCGCGGCAAGCAGTGACCGCAGGTAGGCCCGGGTGGCCGCCGGGTCGGCCAGCGGGTCGAAGGGCGGGACACCGTCCAGGACATCGGCTATCTCGGGGTGCAGGCGCATCACGACTCCACGATTCCATAGTCTCATTGATATGATTGCAATGCCATGACGGTAACGGTCTCAGTGATATGGTGTCAATTGGTAGAATGAGAGGGGAAACGCCATGGCGAAGGACCTGACGCCGTCGCAGCTCGTCGTGCTCGGGCTGATCGCCCGGAACGGGCCGATGACGCCGTACGACCTGAAGGCCAAGGTCGAGGGGTCCGTCGGCCACTACTGGCCCATCCCGCACGCGCAGCTCTACCGCGACCCGCCCCGCCTGGCCGAGCTGGGGCTGCTGCACGAGGCAGCGGAGGATCACGGCCGTCGGCGCCGGGTGTTCCACCTCACCGACGCCGGCCGACGTGCGCTCCGGGACTGGCTCGCCGACCCCGCGACGCCCGAGCCGGAGACCCGGAATCCCGCCCTGCTCAAGCTGACCTTCGCCGACCTGGGCGCGCCGGGCCAGGTCGCGGAGCTCGCCGCGGCCCAGGCAGCGCAGCACCGGCGATCGCGGGACACCTACCAGGAGCTTCGCGACCGCCTCGATCCCGACGCCCCGGACACCCCGGCCCGCACCCGGCTGATCACGCTCGGCATCGCCCACGAGCAGAGCTACGTCACGTTCTGGGAATCGCTGGCGGCCGATCCGGACGGGACCGGCGCACCGCCCTCCTAGCCGGTCGGCCGACCGGCCCACCTTCCCGGCCGGCCGGCAGCGGCCAGGCCCCGCTCGCTTGCTATCGGGTGCCCGGGAGCAGTTCGACGCGAAGGTCGGCGCTCTCCTGAAGGACGTAGACCGGGTCGTAGTCGTGTTGCCAGTCCAGTGGGAGCAGATCGTAGCGGCCGCCTCGCGTGACCAGCAGGCGCAGGCCCTCGTAGCGACAGTGGTAGAGGGTGTCGACCTCGGCGCCGAGGCACTGCTCGTGGAGTGATCGGTGGGGACTGAGTTTGAGGCTCTTGGTGCTGAACACCACCACCTCCGTCCGGTCCTCGATGGTTCGGGCGTCGGCCTCGGCGTCGCTGCGGCCGATCCGGGCCGCAATCAGGGCGACTGCCCAGAGCAGGAAGAGGCCGGCCGCGAACACCGGGACGGCGTGGCGAAGCACCCCCTCGGGCCGGTGGCCGCCGTTGGCGGACCTGGTCTGGCCGATCACCAGCCCGAGCGCGATGGTGGTGGGGGCGACCCAGCCCCAGCCGTGCAGTTGGAGCGGCCGCCAGGCGAACAGCAGGAGCACGCCGAGCAGCAGCACCAGGACGTGCTGGCGTGCGATGGCGTCAAGCGAGCTGCGGGCGATCCGCTGCACCGGCCTCGGCAGCCGGGGTAGCAGGTCCGTGAGCCATATCCGTCAGTCAAGCGGTCGTGAACGACGCCGAACTCGCCGGCAGCCGGTACCCGCTGCTCGCGATCGTGCCGGCCACGATCTCCGCCCTGGTCGGCACGGTCTGGTACCTGCGGCGCCCGTACCGGCGCCGGGCAGAGGCCTGACCCGCTGCGCGGGCTGGAGGCGGTCACGGAGAGGCCGGCGGGCCCGAGCCCGGTGGGGCGGGCGGTCAGGCGTGGGCGGGCGGCGGTGCGCCGGGGGCTGCCGGGGGTGGTGCGCGGTCGCCGCCGGGGCCGGTGTCGAGGACTTCCCGGACGGCGAAGCCGAGGGCCACGAAGAAGGTGATCCACAGCACCACGGCCCAGGTCGGGTAGGACCAGGTGGCCAGGACCACGGCGGCGATCACCAGGATCGCCGCGCCGATCCAACGCTTGAAGCGGTGCACGAAGGGCCCGACCGGGCCGAGCTTCATGCCGAGCGAGTACAGCGCGTCGCGCAGCGAGCCGAGGATACGCCGGCAGGCCGTACGGACGGCGACGGCGGGCCGGGACGGGCCGATCAGGAAGGCGCCGACGGCGGTGACCACGGCGACCGCGCCGACCGCCCGGATGCCGGCCCGCATGAAACGGATCAGGGTGTCGTAGAACGTGCCCGCGGCCGCCTGGTTGGCGCCCGGGGGCAGATGGTCGAGGTAGAACGAGCGGAAGACTGTCAGCACGAGGCCGAGCAGCAGCATCGCCAGCGCCACCCCGACGGCGGCGCCGATCAGCGCGCGGCGCCGGTTGACGGCCAGGAACACGCCGCCCGCCGCGATCAGCACGGTGACGACCGGCAGCCAGGCCCCCATGATCTCCAGCAGCCGGAAGTACGTCCTGACCTTGCCGATGTCCTTGGACTGGAACACCACGAAGTTGGTGTGGACATCGGGGATCTTGGCGGCCGGGGCGAAGCCGGCGTTGACGAGTTCGTCCTTCGCCTTGGCGACGATCGGTGCGATGTCGATGGAGACCTGGTTGTTCTCCAGGACGACTGCGCCGCCGCCCTTGCCGGTCAGTGCCTTGTCGAGGGCGGTGTGGATGAGCCGGTTGGCGTCGACCCACAGGGTGGCGAACTGGTCGCTGGTGACGACCTTGTTGACGACGGTGCTGACCAGCTGGGTGAGGCCGCTCTTGATCGGCCCGCTCAGGTTGTTGATCAGGTTGGCGGCGTTCTGCGGCACGCCCTGTTCGGCGGCGGCGTCGGAGAGCTGCTTGACCAGGGCGTTGACGTCGATCTGGTCGAGCACGACGGTGGTGACGCGGTTGGTGACGGCCTGCTGGACGTCGGGATCTGTGGCCAGCGGTGCCATGGTCTGGACGTAGCGGTCGGTGTTGCCGACGAAGTCGGACGTCCAGACCGCCAGCACGGACAGCAGGGACAGCAGGGAGGCGATCACGATCAGCAGCACCGCACCGGAGGTCCGCCAGCGGTGGTGCTCCCGCTTCTTCGGGGCGGCCTCCAGCACGGCGATCCGCTCGTGCAGCCGGGTGAGCTCGTCCGCGTCCCCGGCCTCCGAGGGCGCGGGCCGTCCGGGTTCAGACGGTGGCGCGGGACGGTCGGGGGCAGGAGGAGGTGTCAGGGGCTGTTCAGGCGGACCCGCGTGCTCCTCGCCGTCGGCGGATTCGCCCGGGCCGGGCTCGCCTGCGCCGGGCTCGGGTGGGGTCGCCGCCATCGCTCCTCCTCGGGTGGGCGGCCGGCCGTCGGCTGCCGAGTGCCCTTCCAGGAGAAGCGGGGTCCGGCACGCGCACCACCGGGAGTCGGCACTACGGGTGGTCCACCCCGGCCGGCCGGGCGACATCACACCCGTCTGCGGCCGTTACGCGCGCCTGACAACACGGCAGCCTGGACAAGTCTCCGGAGCGGTCCGAGGCAGCCCAGCTGCACCGCGACGGACGACGGCAGGCGGTGCTCCACGGGAAGGAACACGGCTCGGCCGCACGCCGCACCGGCGCGCGGCCGGGGGTGCGGCCGGTCACCGGCCCGGGGTGCGGCGGCGCCGCCCCCGGCGCGGGCCACGGCGGCGCACAACTCCCCCGTGCGCCTGTGTGTTTCCGATCGCCGGCCGCTCGGGTAAGGCGGTCTGCCTGCGGGAACGTCCCCGCCGGTGCCCGCCCCGCCGCACCGGCGGTTCGGACGGCGCCGCAGGGGGGAACCCCGGGCCTGCGCGGCCGCGTCGGTCGTAGCGGCCGCGGTCCGGTCGGCGGCCACCGGACGGGACGAGGCGTGGGGGTCGGCGATGGACGACGAGGCGGTACGGGAACCCGGCGACTGGCAGCTGCCGGACTACACCCACCTGCGGGAGCTCGGCGCGGGAGCCGCCGGTCGCGTGGTGCTCGCCCACCACGACCTCACCGGCACGCCCGTCGCCATCAAGTACCTGCACGACGCGGCCGCCGGCCCCGCCCTGCGCACCGAGGCGCAAACGCTGGCCCGGCTCGACTCCCCGTACGTCACCCGGCTCTACGAGTACGTCGAGGGCGGTCCGCACGCGGCCCTGGTGATGGAGCTGGTCGACGGCGTCTCGCTGCGCACGCTGCTCAAGGAGGAGGGGGCGACCACGCCCGAGGCGGCGCTGGTCGTCCTCAAGGGCTCCCTCCTGGGGCTGGCAGCCGCCCACGCGGCCGGGCTGGTGCACCGGGACTACAAACCCGCCAACGTCCTGGTCGCCACCGACGGCACCTCCAAGCTGGTCGACTTCGGCATCGCCGTCCCCCGCGGATCCGACCGCGACGTCTCCGGCACTCCCGCCTACCTGGCGCCCGAGCAGTGGGCCGGCGCCCCGGCCTCGCCCGCCGCCGACGTCTACGCGGCCACCGTCACCTTCTTCGAGTGCCTGACCGGCGAGCGGCCCTTCACCGGGCGGACGATCGGCGCGCTCGCCGTGCAGCACCAGGAGTCCCGGATCCCCGACGAGCTGGTGCCCGACCACGTCCGCCCGCTGGTCCTGGCCGGGCTCGCCAAACGGCCGCAGGACCGGCCGGCGGGCGCGGCCGAGTTCGTTCGGCTGCTCGACCGGGCCGCGACGGCCGGTTACGGCGAGCGGTGGGAGGAGCGCGGCCACGAGGACCTCGCCGCGTTGGTCGCCCTGCTGGCCCTGCTGCTGCCCCGGAGCGCCGGCGGCCCCGCGCCCGCCGGGACGACGGCGCTCGCGCACACCCGGCTCGTAGGAGCCGTCGTCGCCCCCGCCGGCCCCTCGGCTCCCACCGCTCCCACCGCCGTACGGCGACCGCTCCTGCGAAGACGGGCCCGACTGACGGTGGGCGCGGTAGCCGGCGGCCTGGCGCTGGCCGTCATCGGAGGGGTCGCGCTGGCCGGCGTCACCGACCGGGGCACGCGGACGCTGACGGGCAGTCCGATGCCCTGGATCACCACCTCCCTGGACCCGACCCGGTCGAGCGCCCCGCCGCCCGGCCCGACGCCCTTCCCCTCCGGGCGGCCCTCACCCTCGCGCTCGTCGTCGCCCTCGCCCTCGCTCTCGCTCTCGCCGACCCTCTCCCCCACGCCCTCCCCCTCCGGCCCGCCCGCCAACGACCCGGCGCACGGCCCCACCCCCACGACGGGCCCCGGCCCCGGCCCCAGCCTCAGCGGGCGGCCCGCCCCCACGCCGTCACGTGCGCCCACCGATCCCACGACCGTCGCGCCCCCGCCGCCACCGCCCCGGACCGCCCCGGCCAGCCCCCCTCCGAGCCGCTCCACGCCGCCCACCACACCCCCGGCCAGCACGCCGCCCACCACCACCCCGCCGCCGGTCCGGGTGGCGTCGGTGAACGTCGACTCGATCGCCTGCGACGGCGGCTACGGCCTCCAGGCCACCGTCACCGTGGTCACCTCCGGGCCGCCGGGCGCCACGCTCGTCCTCAGCTGGACGCACAATTCGGCCCCCGCGTTCCCGAGCGAGACCGTCGCCACCGACATCGTGAAACTCGGCACCGGTCGCGCCACGCTGACCGTCCGCCACCAGTTCGGCACCGGCGACAGCCGTCTCCAGTGGGGCGTCCGGGTGTCCACCACACCGGCGGCCGGGAGCACCCCGACGGCCTACCGGGAGCTGTACTCCCCGTCCTGCCACGAGCCCGGCTGATCCGCACGCCACCGTCCCAGGAGGTCTCCCCGTGCCACCGTCCGGATCCTCACCCGACCAGGACCCGACCGAGCGCCTCTCACCGGGCGCGCCCGGCCGCACCGCACCGTTCGGCCGAGGCGGACCCGCCCCGGACGACCACGAGAGCGCCACCTTCCTCGACCCCACCGTCTGGGACTCCGCCCCCGCCACCGCCCCTCCGGCCCCCGTACCTGCCGCACCTCCACCTCCCGCACCTGCCGCGCCTCCCACGCCCGCGCCGGAGCTGCGCCGCATCGGCCCCGGCGTGCCTCCGCAGGCCGCCGCGGCGTGGCGCGGAACGGCGTCGACCGGCGGGCCGGTACCGCCGGCCCGTCGACGCCGGGCCTTCGGCTGGCTGGTCTGGGCCGCCGTCCTGCTCGTCCTGCTGGCCGTGCTGCTCACCCGCTGCCACGTCGATCCGCCGCTCGGCCTCACCGGTGTCTCCGTCACCGCCGCCCCGGCGGCCGGACCGACCTGCGGTGGGACGGCCGTCCTCACCGCGTCGGTCACCACGAACGGCAACCCCGGCACCATCCGCTACCGCTGGCTGCGCAGCGACGGGACGGCCTCCGGCGAACTCGTGCAGCCGGTGCAGTCCGGCGAGCGCCGGGTGGACCTGGTGCTGCGCTGGACCTTCGACGGCCCGGGCACCCTGCGCGCGACCGCCACCGTCGAGGTCCTGGCCCCCCAGCGGCTCAGCGGATCGACCACCTTCGGCTACAGCTGCGCCGGCTGAGCGGTCGCCGTCGGGGACTGTCGCCGGCGGGGGCGGTCGCCGTCGGTGTCCTGTCGTGGCGAGTCCCGCTGAACCGGTTCGCCGGTTCGCCGTCCTCGCCCCTCCGGAGCGCGTGGCTCTCATCCCGGCTTGTCGAGCGGCGAGTCGGGCGCCTCCGGTCCGCCTGGTCGGCGGATGGGCGTCCCCAATAGTGGGGAAGGGATTCGCCGGGTGCGTCGTACGTGTCACTCTGTCTGTCGGTCCGTCCGTGACGGCGGTGTCGCACTGGGGGAGGCTTGGTGGCTGCCAAAGGTGGCACCGGAGGCATGAAGGCGCAGCCGGCCGTGTTCGTGGGCCCCCATCAGTTACTGCGGCCGTTGGGCGAGGGCGGCATGGGGATGGTGTACCTCGCCCGCTCGCCCGGGCTGAGGCTGCTCGCGGTGAAGGTCATCCGGCCCGAGTACGCCGAGGATCCGCAGTTCCGGGACCGGTTCCGGCAGGAGGTGGAGGCCGCCAGGCGGGTGACGGGGTTCCACACGCCGCCCGTGGTGGATGCGCAGCCGCGCGGCTCCCGGCCCTGGATGGCCACGGCGTACCTGCCCGCGCCGTCGCTCGGCGAGGTGGTCATGCGGTTCGGGCCGCTCGGTGAGGCGGGTGCACGGGCGTTGGGGGCCGCCCTGGCGGAGGCGCTGGCCGCGATCCACGCAGTGGGAGTGGTGCACCGTGACCTCAAGCCGGGCAATGTGCTGATCGCGCGGGACGGCCCTCGCGTCATCGACTTCGGGATCAGCCGTGCGTTCGACGCCGTTCACCTGACCCGGACCGGCATGGTGTGCGGCACGCCCGGATACATCGCGCCCGAGCGCATCGTCTCCGCGTCCGTCACCCACGCCGCGTCGGACGTGTTCTCGCTCGGCTGCCTGCTGGTGTACGCGCTCACCGGCCGTACCCCGTTCGGCACCGGTGAGCCCGCGCAGATCAACCGGCGAGTGGTGTACGAGTGGCCCGACCTCTGCGGAGTGCCCGCCGCGCTGGGCCCCCTGGTGGCCGCGTGCCTGGACAAGGACCCCGCCCGGCGGCCCGTCGCGGCGGCCGTGCTGGCCGCGCTGGCTCCGGCCGATCCGGCGGCACTGCTGAGTCCGGGACTGCTGGCCGACCTTGAGGCCCGGGAGCGGCAGGCCGGGACCGACCTGGCCGCGCCGCCCGCCGACCCGCCCGCGCTGCCGGTGCGGACGTGGCAGTCGCTCAGCCGTCGCGGTCTGTTCGGCCTCGGTGCCGGGCTCGGCGCGGGTGCGGCCGCGGCCGTCGGCGTGCCGCTGCTGCTCACCCGTCGGGTACGGGTGGCCGCCGGGACGGCGACGGTCGGCAAGCCCGTGGACGCGTGGGGAGCCGACACCGGTGGCGCGAGCCCCTCGCCCGACGCTCCGGCCCCGCTGTGGGACCGGCCGTTCAGCGGTGTGACGGTCGGCCATCAGCTGTCCGTCCTCGGGGCAACGCCGGTGTGGTGGAGCGAGGGGCTGGGCGCGACCGGCCTCGACGGCTCGACGGGGCGTCCGGCGTGGTCCCGGCAGGAGGTCCAGATGTTCCAGGCGCAGAACGGGCTGCTCTACGGGACGTCCACGGACTTCACGAGCCTGGTGTGGTTGAACGCTGCGGCCGAGGACCACCGGATCCCGCTCGCCGTGCCGCCCGAGCAGCACATGTACGCCGCGATGAGCCTGCGGGTCTTCGGCGCGGACGGCCGGACCGTGGTGACGGCCCGGCAGACGTCCGACACCGGCGGCGGAGTCGTCGTCGGGGCCGACCTGGGCAGCGGGGAGGTGCTGTGGCAACACGAGGTCGCCCAGGACATGGCGGTGGGCATGGCCCGCCACATGGAGTCCCTGCTCAGCGGTTCCGGCAGCTCGATGGGCCTGGTCGCCGACGGCAGGTGCTACTACCGGGACGGGGACGTCCTGCACGCGGTGGACGTGCGAACCGGCGCCTCCCAGTGGCAGGCCGCCGGCCTCACGGCCGGGAGCGCCTCGGTGCCCTCACGGTTGATGCGTGCCGGCGACCTTCTGGTGGTGGTCAACGGCCAGTCGGTCCTGGCCCTGGACCCGGCCACCGGGCGACAGCGCTGGACGGCTCCCCCGGTTCCGCAGGCGGTCTTCGGCTGTGCACTCGGCACCGGCAGACTGCTGCTGTCCGGGGCCCTGGGCACGGCCTACTGCCTGGACGTCACGACCGGCAAGGGGTTGTGGCACTCCACCGTCGCGGCGGTGACCGATCCGGGCGGGGACGGTGCCTTCCGGACGCCGTCCGCAGGGGACGGTTTCTTCGGTGTCCCGCTGTCCCGGGGGCCGTTCGGAGCCGTCGTCCTCGACGCCGCCAGTGGCGCGGTCCGCTGGACGGTGCGGCCGGCCTCCGACGAGGGCCGGTGGACCACCGCGGCCGACGGCAGGACGCTCTACTGCGCTTCCGCCACCACGCTGCGCGCCTTCCGGGTCGGTGGCGCATGAGCGCACAGAGCGTCGGCCCGTACCGCATCCTGCGAAACCTCGGCGCGGGGGGCATGGGCGCGGTCTACCTGGCCGCCACCGGCAGCGGACGCCCCGTCGCGGTCAAGACCGTGCAGCAGCAGTACGCGACCGACGTCGAGTTCCGGCGCAGGTTCGCCCAGGAGGTGGCAGCGGCCAGATCGGTCAACGGGGCCTACACCGTGGCCGTGGTGGACGCCGACACCGAAGCGGAAGTGCCCTGGCTGGCCACCGAGTTCGTCGCCGGCCCGTCCCTGCACCAGGCCGTGGCGCGGCACGGCGCGCTCGCCGGGCCCGCGCTGCAGACCCTGGGAGCGGGACTGGTGGAGGCGCTCGCCGCGATCCACCGCGCCCGGATCATCCACCGGGACCTGAAGCCCTCGAACATCCTGGTCGCCCGGGACGGACCGCGGGTCATCGACTTCGGCATCAGCAAGCCGACGGCCGACGCACTGCCCACCGCGAACAGCCAGATCATCGGCACCCCCGGGTTCATGTCTCCCGAACACGCGGCAGGGCTAAACCTCACCCCCGCCAGCGACCTGTTCTCACTCGGCGCCGTGCTGGCCTTCGCCGCGACCGGCCGCGCGCCCTTCGGCGAGGGACCGCCCGCGGTGTTGATCTACCGGGCCTCCGAGGAGCCTCCGGACCTGGACGGGGTGCCACCGGAGCTGACGGGACTGCTGGTGCGCTGTCTGGACCGCGATCCGGCCCGGCGGCCCGCACCGGCCGAGCTCACCGAGGCCTTCCGGTACGGACCGGCGGTCGGCACCGACTGGCTGGGAGAGGCGGAGCGGACCGTACGCCGACGCGAGCGCGAACTGGCCCGGGTGCTGAGCGATCCGAACGGCACCCGGCGCCGGCTGCTCGTCCTCGGCGGAGCACTGCTCGCCACCGCCGCTGCGGGCGGTGTCACCCGCGCGCTGTGGCCGGGCACGTCGGGGGCGCCCCCGACGGCTTGGTCGGTGGCCCTTCCCCGGGCCGGCATGGCGCCGGTCGGCTGCGGCCCGGCGGCGGTGGTGTGTGCGGACCGCACGGGGACCGTCGGCTACGACCGCTCCGACGGACGGGTGCTGTGGAACAGCACCACGGAGGCCGGGACGCTCCCGGTCGGCGACGGCGGCCGGGTGTGGTCCGTGGACCCGGGCGGCGTGGTGCAGGCACGTGACGCCCGCACAGGTGCCACGCTCTGGCGCTCGTCCGACACGGTTCCCGGTGCGCAGTCCGTCGCCCTGCCGCTGCCGGGCCTGCTGCTGGTCACCGGACCCGACGGAGCACTGCACGGCTACGACGCCGCCGGAGGGCGCCGGCTGTGGAGCGGTACGGCGCTGGGCACCTCCTACCGCATCCAGGGCATGCCCTCGGCGGGGTTGCTGATCGTCACGCTCCTCGGAGACCTGGACCGGGCCGTCGGCGGTGCCTTCCGCTTCGTGGCACTCGACAGCGCGACCGGACGCCCACGCTGGTCGCTCGACGCCCAGGACCTGTACGCGCCGCCGGGCGGGAGCCGGCTCTACGCCCTGACCCCCGATCTCGCCCTCGCCGCCGTGGACGGCCAGAACGGAACCAGCAACTGGAGCGCGCCCAGCGGTCTTCCACCCGCCTCCGCGACCATGTTCACCGGTGCGTACCTGGGTTCGCTCTCGCTCCGCCAGGGCGTGGTGACCTGCCTGCCCGTGGCCGCGACGACGGCCACCGACGGCCGGACCGTGACCGCGGCCTTCGACACCGCGGGCGCCCGCCTGTGGATCGGCTCGCACACCGGCGCCGTCACCGGGTGCGCGGACGACGCCGCCGTCGTCGTGACCGGCGGCCCGCAGGGCGTGTCCGGCGTCGACCTGCACACCGGGCGCACCACGTGGACCTGGCCGTCGGCGCAGGGCGCCGCCACCGTACGGGGCGCTACCGGAGGTTCGGTCCTCGTCACCGCGCCCACCGCCGTCGGCGGAATCACCCTGCAGTCCCTCACCAGCGCCGCCGGCACCCCGCAGTGGCACCAGACCTTCGCCCGGCAGCCGGGGGCCCCACAGACCCTCACCCAGGACTCGCTCCTACTGCTCGGCTACGGGCCCACCCTGACCGCCTATCACCTGTCAGCCGGCTGACAGGCCCCGAAAGGTTCATCACGAGATGGCCGAGATCGAGGACACCCCACCCGCAACGCAGCCGCTGCCGACCCTCCCGAACACACGGCCCCTGCCGGCACAGGCCACTCCCGCCACCCTCCCCGACCCGGCGGACCTCCGCCCGGCCGGACCCACCCGTCGGTGGACCTGGCTGCTCGGCGGCATCACGGCCGGCGCGGGCACCGCAGCGCTCGTCCTGGGCCTGGTGGCCAACCTCGTCACCCCGACAACGACCGCCGCGACCACGCCGACCGCCACGGCCACGCCCGCGTCCTCCGGCCCGGCGACCCCGGCCACGGCGCCCTACACCACGGTCGTCGCGGGCTGCGCGCTCCTGCGCCCCGAGACGGTCGACCGCTACGCGAAGGGAGCCGCCTGCACCGAGCAGAAGCCCGTCGAGGGCGCGGCGTCCGCGACCGGAGGCTGGGACAGCAGGACCTCCGGCCTGACCACGATGCAGGTCGTGGTCACGCTGTCCCCGCTCGCCGACCGCATCTACCAGCAAACACTGTCCAGCGACCGGACCTTGGCGGCCACCGCCGGCATGAAGATCACCGACGACCACGCCGTTCCCGGCCTGGGGGAGAAGGCAACCATCCTCTACACCACCGTGAGCGGCTTCGGCCACGTCGACCTCGTGGTGCTCCAGCGCAACGCGCTCATCACCGTCCGCTACGAAGCGCACACCCTGTCCGGGTTCACCCTGAAGGACATCCCGCCCGCCGACGCCGAAGCCGCCGCCACCGCCTGCGCCCAGGACGCCCTGGCCACGCTCACCACCTCGTGAAACCGCGACGCAGGTCCGGTCCCGTTCGGAGGCCACGAAGGACGCCCAGCTGTGACGCCACCCGCTACCCGCGGTACCGGGTGGAGGCGTGGTGCCAGTCGTGGGCGCCACGGATGGTGGCCTGCAGTGCATCCGTGCAGAGATCCAAGGGCCCGACCGACAGCGCATCACCGGAGTGATCCTGCGAAGGCCCACGCCGGGGGCCCGTCCCTTCGTGACGGGCCTGGCCACTGGCGAAGGGCGGCGGCATGAGCGGCGCTGCGGGCGCCGTCGGATCCAGTCACCCGTCAGAAATGGGGATGCATCCCCGTTTTGATAGGGTCGACCCACATCCGGGGATACCTCCCCGGTTTCAGAGGGGACACACACATGCCTGCTCCGACGCTCCAGGACCTGGCCCCCGCGGGCCTCGACGTCACCACCGACCCGTACCCCGTCTACGCGGCGCTCCGCGCGAAGGGGCCGGTGCACCGGGTGCTCGTCCCGGGGTCCGGCGAGGCGTGGCTGGTCGTCGCGCGTGACGAGGCCCGGGCCGCGCTCACCGATCCCCGGCTCAGCAACGACATCCGGTACTCCTCCTCGTGGGCCGACGACGGCGGCCACGCCATCGGCGTCAACATGCTCCAGAGCGACGCGCCCCGGCACACCCGGTTGCGCGGGCTGGTCGCCCGGGAGTTCACGGCCTGCCGGATCCGGGCGCTGCGCCCGCGCATCCGGGAGATCGCCGACACGCTGCTCGGGGCGCTGCCCGCCGCCGCGGGCTCCCTCGACCTCATCTCCTCGTACGCACTGCCGCTGCCGATGACCGTCATCTGCGAACTGCTCGGCGTACCGGAGACGGACCGCGACGGCTTCCACGCCTGGTCGACCGAGCTGGTCGCGCCCAGCTCCGCCGAGGCCGCCGGCGCCGCGGTCGGTGCCATGACCGACCGCCTCACCGCGCTCATCGAGGAACGCCGGAGCGACCCGCGCGGGGACCTGCTCAGTGCGCTCGTCTCCGCGCCGGCCGACGGACTGTCCGCCGAGGAACTGCTCGGGATGGCGTTCCTCCTCCTCGTCGCGGGCCACGAGACCACCGTGAACCTCATCTCGGGCACGGTCCTCGCCCTGCTCGCCCACCCCGAGCAGTTCGCCGCCGTACGCGCCGATCCCGGCCTCGTCGACGCCGCCATCGAGGAGACGCTCCGCCACGACGGCCCGGTGGAGTCCACCGCGTTCCGCTTCGCCACCGAAGCGGTGCGGATCGGCGACACCACCGTCCCGGCAGGTGACAGCGTCCTGGTCTCCCTCGCGGCGGCCTCGCGCGACCCGCGCCACTTCCCCGACCCGGACCGGTTCGACCTCCACCGCGCACCCGCCGGGCACCTCGCGTTCGGCCACGGGATCCACCACTGCCTCGGCGCGCCGCTCGCCCGCGTCGAAGCCGCCATCGCGCTCCGCACCCTGATCGAGCGACACCCCGGTCTCACCCTCGACGCCGACCCGGCCGACCTCGTGTGGCGGCCGAGCACCATGCTGCGGGGGCTGACGCGCCTGCCGGTGCGGCTCCGCGGGTGAGCGCGCAGGTCCGGCCGACAGCAGCCGGGAGCCGCTGGATCGAGGGGACATCCGGCCGCTGCGAAGGCCCGTTTGTGCAGGAACGAACCTCACTTCTGTCGTGAGGGCTCCTGGGCCCGGAAGCGGGCCCAGGAGTGGAGGTCTACCGGGACGCGTCGGGATACGCGGCGGTCGCGCGGATCTCGACGAGAAGTCCCGGGCTGGCGAGACCGCTGACCCCGATGATCGTCCAGGTCGGGTAGGGCGCCTTGACGAGGCGCTGTTTGGCCTCGACGAAGCCGGGCAGGTGCCGGCGGATGTCGACGTGGTAGCTGGTGACGTCGACGAGGGCGGACGTGTCGAGGTTCTCCAGTCGAAGGATCTCCTCGATCTTCCGGATGGCGATCTCGGTCTGCTCCTCGATGGTGTCCGGGATGGTTCCGTCGGCTCGGCGACCGATCGTTCCGGCGATGAACAGGAGGCCGTGCGCGCGGACTGCGGCGGAATAGCCGAAGCTTGCGAAGGCGCTGGTGGTTCGCCCGAAGACCGGGTTGTCCTCGGGAACCGCGACGGTGTGGACGGTCATGTGCAGTGCTTCCTTGCTCTCGGTTGACGGGGTCGTGGAGTCCTGGAATCAGTTGGCCCAGCGGGACGAACGGCAGGCGTGCTCCAGCTGGGTCCGGCCGAAGGTCTCGCGTTCCCGGAGGAATTCGCCGGGGCTGGTGTACCGGGGTGCGTTCTTCGGGTTCTTCGCGGCCTGCGCGACGATCGCGTCGGTGAGCGAGCGGATCATGTCCAGCCGTGGATAGGCGGCGTGCACGGCGTCGGCCTGCTCGTCGGTGACGGCGTCGACGTGGTCGGCGCCCAGTGGGCCGCCGAAGTCGAGTGCGACGCCTTCGCGGACGAGCACGCACAGAGTGCCGCGGCGTTCCGCGATACCCGGGGAGGTGTGGAGGGCGATGGCCTGCCAGACCTGGTCGGCATCGGTCGCGGGTACGCCGCGGTCGGTGAGGAACGCGGCGGCCCGGTCGGCACCTTCGACCTCGAACCGCTGGCTGTGCGGGCCGTCCGACGCCACGCCGAGGTCGTGCATCGCGCACGCGGCGAACAACAGGTCGTCCTGGTAGTCGTGGCCGACGGCCAGGCCGAGGCGGCCGGCAACCAGCCGGGCGAACAGGTAGCTGCGGATGCTGTGGTTGAAGACGGATGGCGTTTCCACCGGTCGGATGAGGTTCATGACGGCGTCGGCAAGCGGTGTGCCGGGCAGCGCGATCAGGCCGTCGGTCGCCTCGTGGGTAGGTGCGGTCATGTCTTCAGCTTGGCCGCGACCGTCCTGACCTGGTGAGAGGCAAAATTTCCCATCTTCGATAGGATCTTGCCATGACAGTGCATCGAGTCGCGGTCCTGGCGCTGGACGGGGTCACCCCACTCGACCTGGCGATCCCGGCGCAGATCTTCACCACCCGGCCGGAAACCGCCTACGTGATGGACCTGTGCGCGCTGGAGGCGAAGGTGGTCACCAGCGCGGGTTTCGCCCTGGTCGCCGACGGGGGGCTGGAGCAGGTGCGCACCGCCGACACCGTGATCGTGCCGGGATTCGACCCGATCCTCCCGTTGCCGGACGCCGTGCTCGACGCACTGTCCGGAGCCCGCGAGCGGGGCAAGCGCGTGGTGTCGATCTGCACGGGCGCCTTCGCGCTGGCCGCGGCGGGCGTCCTGGACGGACTGCACGCCACGACCCATTGGAAGCACATCGACGAGTTCGAACAGAGCTTCCCGGCCGTCACCGTCGACCGCGACGTGCTCTACGTCGACGAGGGCGACGTGCTCACCTCGGCCGGGGTGTGCTGCGGCATCGACCTGTGCCTGCACATCGTGCGCCGCGACCTGGGTGCGGAGGTGGCCAACCAGATCGCCCGCGGCCTGGTCGCCGCCCCACACCGAGACGGCGGGCAGGCCCAGTACGTGCCGGCTCCCGTCGCGGTAGCCGGTGAGGCGTCGCTGTCCGGTACCCGCGGATGGGCCCTGCAGCGGCTCGGCGAGCCGCTCACACTGCGCGTGCTCGCCCGGCACGCGGGCCTCTCGCAGCGCACCTTCATGCGCCGCTTCACCGAGGAGACGGGCACGACCCCGTTGCAGTGGATGCTCAACGCCCGGCTCGGCAGGGCGCGGGAGCTGCTGGAAACCACGGACCGCTCGGTCGAGCAGGTGGCGCGGGACTGCGGGCTGGGCACGGCAGCCAACCTGCGGCTGCACTTCCGGCGCGCACTGGACACCACCCCCACCGCCTACCGTCGCACCTTCGCGCACTCGACGTCACGCCGCAGTCCGGCCTGTTCACCGGCAGTCCCGAACTCGGACTGAGAACGGCCCGGCCAGGGCTGCCGGTTGCCCCATGAGCGCCTTGCCATGCCGCCGGGTCTTCTCCAGGAACACGGTGCCGGCCGGAGCGGGCGTCCAGGCCGACTCGCCCGGGGCTACGCCGTCGAGCAGGCGGTGGCGACGTTCAGGCCGCCCAGGAGAACGGCGCCGAGAAGGCGTTCTTCCCTTCGTTTTCGAACACGAGACCGAAAGCGTTCACCCGCGACCTGGTAGCGACCCCGGCCGCGAGGGTGTCCGCCGGGAAGCCCACCCCGCTGACCCTGACGCCCTTTCCGGTCTCGTCCAGAGGTGAGACGAAGTCCTCGACTTCCATGTCGACCGCGTTGCCGATCCTCACCCGGTGGCGCCGGCCGTCATCGACGTAGTCGATCCGGGCGACCTCCATACCGAGCATCTCGCCGACCAGCGGGCTGAGCCCCTCCATCGGGCCACCTCGCCGACCGGAGAAGACCGCCCCGAGCGCCTCGGCCTGCTCGGGCGAGGCCGTCTCGTCCATGAACATGCCCATGCGCCAGTTGCCCTCGCTCATGAGCTGCGGGGTGTCGGCCACTACGGCGACCGTCAGGCCGCTCACGTCGACGTCATCGACCTGACCGGAACCGATGTGGAAGGCCAGGAGCACATGGCAGCGGTCGTAGTCCGCCGGAGCCGACAAGCCGGAGGTGGAGCAAGGGCACACCATGTTGCAATTGCAGTTCTCGAAATACGTCCCCTCGATTCGCCATGTCATCGGAAGATCCTTCCCAAGGCACACTTCCCATGCCCATTTTCCGCTCCCCACGATCACCCGGCAACGCTGGGCACTGGCCGCTCGGCCGCCCGCTTGCCGGCCCGCACAGCGAGGACGCCCCCGACCGGGCGGACACCGAGGCCCCGGGACGGCACACGAGGCCGCCGCCCACAGGGGCGGCCTCCCGGCATCTCGGATGCGCGAACGGCCGTCGGCACGGCTGGGCCCGCGGGTCAGCCCTCCAGTTGCGCGTACAGTCCACGGCCCGGGCGCTGCGCCCGGCCGGCCTTGGCCAGGCGCTCCAACATGGTGCGCACCGCCTTCACGTTGTCCTCCGACTCCTCGATTCCCAGCCGGGCGGTCACCTCCCGGGCGCGCAGAGCTTCCTGGGCGTCGGCCAGCACGGCCAGCACGGTCTCGGAGGTGGCACCGGTCGTTCGCCGCCCCGGCACGGAAGCAGCCGTTTCGCTCACCTCGGGACCCGGCTCCGCGCCGGTCCGCACCGGCCTGGTGTTCCGGGTCGCGGCCGTCTTCTTCACCGCGGTGCGCGGCCGCGCGCCGCCGGCGGTCTTCTCGGCCGCGGCCTTCTTCGCGGTGGCTTTCCTCGCGGGCGCCGCCTTCTTCGCGGTGGTCTTCTTCGCGGGCGCCGCCTTCTTGACGGTGGCCTTCTTCGCCGTCTTCGTGACCGTGTCCGTGCCCGTGTCGGTCTTCTCGGCCTGCTCCCCGCCCCCGTCCGGCGCCGCCCCGGTTTCAGCCGCCAAATGCTGCGGCTGGTCCCCAATGATGGCGTCCGCCTCTGCCCGAATGCCGCCCACCGGCGTGAGGTCCTGCGAGGCCGGCAGTCCGCCCAGGGCCTGCAAGCTCTGGATGGCGCCGCGTACGGCGTTCTCACGCGCCACGGCGGCGGTCAGCTCGTCCTCCAGGCGCCGCCGCCGGGCCTCGATCCCGGGAAGCTCCGCCTCCAACTGGGCGATGGTCTCACTGAAACGGCTGTCTGCCACGGTTCCTCCGCTCCTCCGCCCACGCGATCTGCCGCAGGGCCTGTGCGATCTTTACCCCGCTGACGCGTCCGCCAACAAGAAACCGCACCGAGCCGCAGCCTGCGCCGACACTCCCTCCTCTCGACCGGTACTCCCGGCGTCCTCCAGGGCGAGGCGGGTGTCCTTCGGGCGCCGGAGCCCCGCCCCGGAGCAGCCGGTGGGCGGGCGGGTTCCGGGCATCGTCCGGATTCGCAGGCCGCTTCCGAGGCATACATCCCGCCGATCGGGTCAGCAGCATGTACGTCCTCAACAGAGAACAGACAACAGACGAAGGAGATGACCGATCCATGGGTGCTCTTCTGCTCGTACTGCTGCTCGCCGTCGTGCTCTTCGGCCTCGGGTTCGCGCTGAAGGTGTTGTGGTGGGTGGCTCTGTTCGTCCTGGCGGTGTGGCTCCTCGGCTTCGTGGTCCGCACCGTCGACGATGCCGGCGGCCGACGCCGCTGGTACCGGTGGTGACGACCACCGGTGCACGGACCACGAGCGCCGCCCGGACGGTGCCGACGCGACAGGTGGGCAACGCCGATGCGGTGATGAGCCGGGTACGGGAATGCGTGGAGGCGGGCCGGGGCGAGGCGGGGAACGCCGGCACTCCCTCGGCGACAGGCACCCGCACGCTCCCCCGCATCGCGGCGGCGACGGCGGCGGCCTGCGTGGCCTGCGTCCTCGGGGTGTTCCCGGCCCGTCGGTACCGCAGCTGAACTCCGGTTCTCGGGCCCCGGGTGCGGCGACACCCGGGGCACCGGCGCGCGCCTGTCACGAAGCCGTCGGCTGTGGGCTCATCGCACGCTCGTACAGCTTCTCCCGCGCCCCCTTGAGGAGTTCGGCGGCCTTCTTCCGCGACGCCTCCTCCGCCTTGTCGAGCGCGCCCGGGTAGTCCGCGGACATCCCCGAGCCCGCGCCGTAGTCGATGTCGACCGTCAGGTTCAGATTGCCGTCGCAGACGGCCGACTTGAAGGACAGTTGGTCGACCGGCCCGGGGATGGTGTCGGTGAGCGGGTGCCGGACCGCCGACTGGTAGCCCTCCTGGCCGAGCCCACCGCCGTCGGTCATCTCGAACTTCCGCGTCTCGGTCGGCTTGGGGCCGCCGAGCGGGGACTTGGCGATGTCCGCGTCGACCTCCAGCCAGTGGCAGCCGTGGGCCGCCTCGAAGACCACCGCATCGACGGTCACCCGCCAGTCCTCCGTTGCCGGACCGGCGTCGTAGCTGCAGCTGAGCGTCGTGGACGGGTCGCTCTCGATCCCCTCGCTCGTCACCGGTATGGAGCGCCTCAGCTGTCCCGGCAGGCCCGGATCGCCCATCACCGCACAGAGGTCGCCGACCGTGCGGTACCAGCCGACTTGCCTCGCCTTGCTGTCACTACTGCTACTGCTGGCACTGGCACCGCCACCGCCACCGCCACCGCAGCCGGTGAGGAACACGAGACCGGCGGCCACGAGGACGGCTGCGCCGGTACGGGAGGTTCGATTTCGACTCATCACAGCGCCAGGCTAAGCCCACACCCTGTCAACGCCCCCGCCTGCCAGGGCGATCACCGCCGGCACGCGAGCTTCACCCGGCGGTCGGTACACGTCCCGGTCCGTACCGAAGCTGTTCCGGACGTCACTCGACCGCGATACGGCAGATTGCCGACGCCGGCCCGCGCGCGCCGCTCCCCGCCTGCGGGCTACGGCCGACTGGATCACCGTCAGGCTGCACGCCTCTTCGCCCCGCCCGCAGCGGCTGCCAGACCGGGCACGGGCAGGAGGCCGCGTAGCGGACTTCCGTCATGCGCGGCCGGTCGTCGCCCGCTGTCGTCGGCGTTCCCGTGATCCGGTGCACGGCCCTTTCAGGAGCGCGGTGGAAGCCGGTGGAGGCGTACGTCGAGTCGGCCGCCCTCTGCGCGGGCGGTGAGGTAGGTGGCGAAGGGCTCGCGGCGCCGGTCCGTCGGCGAGCCGGGGTTGAGCAGCCGCAGTCCGCCCTGGGCGCGACTGTCCCACGGGATGTGGCTGTGACCGAAGACCAGGACGTCCGCGTCCGGGAAGCGCGAGTGGCACCGCTGTTCGCGTCCCCGGGCGGGGCCCGTCTCGTGCACGAGCGCGAAACGCAGGCCCGCCAGTTCGACACGGGCCACCTCGGGCAGCCGTCTGCGCAGTTCCGGTCCGTCGTTGTTGCCGTGGACGGCGATCAGCCGCCGGGCCCGGGCCTCGAACAGGTCAAGGGTGGCGGTGTCGATCCAGTCCCCGGCGTGGAACACCACGTCGGCCCCGTCGATGGCGCGCAGCAGAGGAGCGGGCAACGAGCGCGCCCGGGTGGGAACGTGGGTGTCAGAGGTGAGGAGCAGTCGCACGTTTCCGGGCTCCGGTTCGGGTCAGGCAGGCAGGAGGGATAGCGGGCTGCGGGGCCGTGGGCCGCCGTGCCGGTCGTACTGAGCCCGGTCGAGACGGACGGGCTCCGTACCGGATACCGCCCGCGTCTGCCGGGGTGAAACGCTGCGGCACCGCTGCGAATGCGGCCGACGACCGCTGCGTCCGAAGCTGCGGGTGAGGGCCGCACGGCGCTCAAAGGATCACCCGGAACGGAGCGGACCATGAAACTGCAGGACGAACGTCCGGTCGACCACCACCTCTCCCAGGTCTACCGTGCCGGCGCCGGACTGTGCGGCATGGCGCTACTGGTCTTCGGCTGCCTGGGGCTCGCGGACGGGCCGGCGTTCTTCAGCACCAGCGGCGAGCGGATCGCCGGCCTCTCCAGCAACGGCCTGCTCAGCCTGGTGTCGGTGGTGACGGCGGTGGTGCTGATCGCCGGCGCGCTGATCGGCGGCACCGTGGCCTCCACGGTCAACATCACCGTGGGCTCGTTGTTCGTCCTCAGCGGCTTCGTCAACCTCGCGCTGCTGGACTCCTCGGCCAACATCCTGGCCTTCCGCATCCCGAACGTGCTCTTCAGCTTCGCGATGGGGCTGGTGATCGCCACCTTCGGCATGTACGGCCGCGTCAGTGGCAAGCTGCCGCTGGACAACCCCTACTGGCGTCACCGCCACCCGTGTCCCGCCGACCACGGCAGTGCACCCGCCCTCGCCCGACCGACCGAGCCCGCCGGACTCCCCGGGCGCCCGGCATGAGCGCGCTGCGCGCGGGCCGACACCCTGCCGCCTCGGCAAGGGCCCGGGATGCGCACGGCACTGCGGGGCCCGCGATGAACGGCAGGTCTTCCGGCCCGACGGTGGTCCCCGCAGCGGGACTGTTCACACCCGACTCGGTGTCCTGGACCGTGCACGCCGACCCGCCCATGGTCCTGGGCGGCCTACGGGCCCTGCTCCTGCAGGCACTGCACCCCCTCGCCATGGCCGCGGTGGCGCAGCACTCGGCGTTCCGCGAGGACCCGTGGGGCCGGCTCTACCGGACGGCACATTTCGTCGGCGCGGTGACCTACGGCAACGGCGGCGAAGTCCGCGAGGCCGTCCAGCGGGTTCGGCTGATCCACGAACACGTGCGCGGGACCGACCCGGAAACCGGCCGGTCCTACCGGGCCGACGACCCGGAGCTGCTGACCTGGGTCCACTGCGCGGAGGTCGGCTCGTTCCTGACCGTGGCGCGGCGCAGCGGGCTGGCCCTCGGCGAGGCCGAAGCGGACCGCTATCTCGCCGAGCAGGCGCGGGTGGCCCACCTCGTCGGCGTTCCGCAGGACTTCCCGGTTCCCACCGGCGTGAGGGACCTGGACGCCTACATGGTGTCGGTGCGCCCGCTGCTGCGGGTGACACCGGCCGCTCGGGAGGCGATGCGGTTCGCCGTGCTGCCGCCCCTGCACGGTTGGGCCCGTCTCGCCGGCCCGCTTCGTCCGGCCTGGGCGGCGCTGGTCGGCTGTGCGGTGGGCCTGCTGCCGCCGTGGGCGCGCCGCATGTACGGCCTGCCCGTCTGCCCGGCCACGGACCCCCTGGTGACGGCGCAGGCCAGGCTGCTCCGACAGGCGGCCCTGCGCCTGCCCCGGTCCTGGCGTGAGGGCCCGCACCTGGCCGCGGCCCGGCGCCGGCACGACCCGGACCTGTGGACGCCTCCCGGTGAGAACGTCCCGAGATCCGTGAGAACGTCCAAGGCCCGTGAGAACGTCCAAGGCCCGTGACGGCCCGGGCGCGAGCCCACGGCCTCCGCACCGCCAGAAGAGGGCACGCCGGGGCCGCCGGTGTCCCGCGTGCTCGGCCACGGCAGCCCATCCGCGGAGGCGTCCGCATCGAACAGGAGGGCGGCGGCCCGCAGACGCCGCGGGCCACTACGGAAAGGCGAGCTGATGATCAGCGTGGAGCGCAGCATGATGGTCGGGCGCCCTGCCGGGGAGGTGGTGGGGTACCTGGCGGACTTCGGCAACACGGTGGAGTGGGATCCGGGCACCGTGGCCTGCGTGCGCCTGGACCCCGGTCCGCTCGTGGCGGGGGCGAGCTGGCGCAACACCTCGCGGTTTCGAGGGCGGCAGACCGACCTGGGCTACCGCCTGGAGGAGTACCGGCCCGACCGGCTGGTCTTCGTCGGACACAACCGTACCGTCACGGCCACGGACGACATCACGGTCCGCGCCTCGGACGGCCGCACACTGGTGGTCTACCGCGCGTCGCTGCGCTTTCACGGCCTGGCTCGCCTCGCGGCGCCGTTCCTGCGGGCCGAGTTCGAGCGTCTCGCGGACGCGGTCGCCGAGCGGCTTCCCCGGGTGCTGGCACAGCGGTGACCCACGGCGCCGTGCCCGGTGCGTGCGGGTCGGACGCGCGCCGGGCGCCATCGGCCCGGTGAACCGCGCGGCAGGTATCCCGTGAGTGTCGCCCGCTCCCGCCGGCCGGGCTCAACCGACCTGGTGGATCTGATCTGCCGGGCGGTGGCGGCGGGCAACGGTCCTCTGCTCGATGTGCTGCTGGCGATCCTGGACGCCGTCGCCGACACCGACATGCTCGACCGCCTCACTGCGGCGCTGTCCCCGCAGCCGCCCGCGGGGCACGCGGCCCCGGCCGGCGGGAGGGCCGCCGGCAACGGGCTCGGGAGAGGCCGCGGCCCGCACCCGGTTCGGCCTCGTACGGCTTCCGCCCGGCATCGCCGTCCGTGAACCGGACGACGTGCTCGCCGTCCTGGCGTCCGCTCAGTCCCGGGACCGCCATGCGGTCGGGGCCGTGCCGGCGCCGCGTTCGGAGGCGGGCCGACATCTGCGCCGGCCACGGCACCGGGCTGTCACGGCCCGGCGCCCTCGGCGCGCGGGGACCCGGTCGGGCCGGTCGGGCCGGTCGGCCCGGTCGGGGGTTGGTGCTCGGTGCCGGCCGCCAGATAGACGCGGTAGGCAGCAGCGACCTGCTCCAGGTAGCGCCGCGCCGCGGCGCGTTCGGTCCGGTCGAGGTCGTCCGCGGCGTGGACCAGGAGACTCAGCAGCGGGGCGAGTTCGCCCATGACGTGGCCGAAGCCGCTGTCGGTCACGTCCAGGACCTGCCGGCGGCGGTCCGCCGGGTGCGGCGCGCGGGTCATGTGCCCTTCGGCGACGAGCCGGTTGACCGACTGGGTGCCGGCCGCGCTCGTCACCCCGAGGCGACGGGACAGCTCGACCGGGCCGATCGGGGCTCCGGAGCCCTTCGCCATGATGACGTGCTCGACGGCTTCCACGTTGGTGAGCGGCATGCCGAGACGCTCGGCGAGCGCTGCACGGGCCAGCTGGGTCAACGTCAGGACCTCGCGGAGCGCACCCGAGAGTTCGTCTCCCTGCGGCACTTCCGCTTCGGGGGCTGCGCCATCCGATCGCGCCTCGGGTCCGAATGACTGGTGTTGCGCCATGACGGCAATTCTGACACGGTAGAAATCACTAAGCTACTTAACGACTTTAGAGGGTGCCTGTCGTGTCCCCTGCCCTGACCCGCCTCTCCGGGCGGCGCCCCGCGGACTCCACACCCTTCCCCGGGTCCCGAGTCCCCGGATCCCGAGCCCGCCGCGGGCGCCGCACAGCCTGGCTGGTTCTCCTGCTGACCGTGGTCGGCCTCGGTGCCGCCTTCATGCTCGGCCCCTCCGACGCCACCACCACCCAGGCCACCGGCGCCTCCCTGCCGGCGTCCTCGCAGTCCGCCAAGGTCGCCGAGATCGTCAGGACCTTTCCCTCCGGAGCAGTCGCACCCGCGATCGTCGTCTACAGCAACACCGACGGCAGCCCCCTGACCGAAGCCCAGCAGGCCGTGATCGCCGGACGGGCCGCGACCCTCGCACCGCTGGGCGTCGCACCCGACGCCTCCCGCCCGCAGACGATCGAGGGCACGGTGGCCACCGTGGCCGTCCTGCTGCCCACGGGGGCCGGCGACGGCGACAACACCGCCTCCGTCGACCGCATCCGCCTCACCGCGTCCCAGGACCTGCCCGCACCGCTCCAGGCCGAGGTCACCGGAGCCCCCGCGGTCCGCGCCGACATCGGCAAGGTCTTCACGGGCGCCGACACCACCCTGCTGATCGCCACCGCCTCCGTGGTCGCCGTCCTGCTCCTGGTCACCTACCGCAGCCCGATCCTGTGGCTCGTCCCGCTCCTCGTCGTCGGGCTCGGGGACCGCACGGCCGCCGTCCTCGTCGGCGCCGTCGCCCCGCACGCCGGCGTCCAGGTCGACGCCTCCGCCGCCGGGATCCTGTCCGTCCTCGTCTTCGGCGCCGGTACCGACTACGCCCTGCTGCTCGTCTCCCGCTACCGCGACGAACTCCACCTCACCGACGACCGGTTCACCGCGATGGCCCGCGCCTGGCGCGGCACCGCCCCCGCGGTCCTCGCCAGCGGCACCACCGTCGTCCTCAGCCTGCTCACCCTGCTCGCCGCCGAACTCACCGGCAACCGCGGCCTCGGCCTCGCCGGCGCCGTCGGCATCCTGACCGCCATGCTGTTCGGCCTGGTCGTCCTGCCGGCCGCCCTCGTCCTGCCGGGCCGGTGGTTGTTCTGGCCGCTGGTCCCCGAGGTCGGCGCCCCGGTGACCGCCGACCGCCGCGGCGTGTGGTCGCGCATCGGCCAGGGCGTCGCCGGGCGCCCCGCCCGGGTCGCAGTGGCAGGAACCGCCGTCCTGCTCGTCCTGGCATCCGGAACCCTCGGCCTCAAGACCGGGCTGGCCCGGTCCGACTCCTTCCGCAGGACCCCCGAAGCCGTCCTCGGCCAGCGGACACTGGCCGCCGTCCAGCCCGCCGGCGCCGTCGACCCGCTCACCCTGGTCTCCGGCACCGCCGGCAGCGACCAGGTCGCCGAAGCAGCCCGCCGGGTCCCCGGTGTCTCCTCCGTCAGCCCCGGACCGCACACCGACCGGTGGGCGCGCGCCGACGTCGTCCTCGACGCCGCCCCCGGCACCGCCGCCTCCGACCGCGCCATCGAGCAGCTCCGCCGCACCGTCGCCGACGTGCCCGGCAGCGGCGCCCTCGTCGGCGGCCCCACCGCCGAGGCCTACGACACCGCGCGGGCCAACGCCCACGACACCCGCGTCGTGGTCCCCCTGGTCCTCGCGATCGTCCTGCTCGTCCTCGTCGCCCTGCTGCGCGCGGTCGTGGCGCCACTGCTGCTGGTAGCCACCGTCATCCTGTCCTACTTCGCCGCCCTCGGTGCGAGCTGGACGGTCTTCCGGACCCTCTACGACTTCCCCGCCCTGGACACCGGCGTCCCCCTGCTGTCCTTCCTGTTCCTCGTCGCCCTCGGCGTCGACTACAACATCTTCCTGATCGCCCGCACCCGCGAGGACACCGTCGCCGGCGACGACACCCGCACCGCCGTGCTGCGCGCCCTCGCCTCCACCGGCGGGGTCATTACCAGCGCCGGCATCCTGCTCGCCGCGGTGTTCGCCGTCCTCGGCGTCCTGCCGCTCGTCACCCTGACCCAGATCGGCGTCATCGTCGGCCTCGGCGTCCTCCTCGACACCCTCCTCGTGCGCACCGTCCTCGTCCCCGCACTCGTCCTGCTGACCGGCCGCCGCTTCTGGTGGCCGGGCCGGCCCGAAGCCCGGCCCCCCGCCCCCGAGGACGGCACCTGACCGGCCCCCGGACTCCGCCGGGTGCGGGCCGCGGACACCGTCGCCCGCACCACCCCACCTCCCTCCCGTCGGACCACCGACCTGCCAGCGAGGAGTGACGATGAGCAGCACCGCCCGAGCGAACACGTCCGACCCGGCCGGCGCCACGGCCGCCGGTCCGCGCCGCTGGTGGGGTCTCGTGGCGATCAGCCTCGGCGTGGCCCTGATCATCGTCGGCTCCACGATCGTCAACGTGGCCATCCCCAGCATCGTCGACGACCGGCACATCACCTCCAGCGACGCCCAGTGGGTGCAGGAGACCTACACCCTCGTCTTCGCCGCCCTCCTGCTCCTGGCCGGGCGCACCGGCGACCGCCTCGGGCGCCGCCGGGTCTTCCTGACCGGAACCGCCGTCTTCACCGCCGCCGGCCTCGCCGCCGCGACGGCCACCGGCGGCCCCGCCCTGATCGGCGCCCGCCTGGTCCAGGGCGCGGGCGGCGCGATGATGCTCCCGACATCGCTGGCGCTGATCAACGCCGGCTTCCGGGGGCGGCAACGCGCGCAGGCCTTCGCCGTCTGGGGCTCCACCATCGGCGGCACCGCCGCCCTCGGGCCTACCCCTGCTCGGCGGTTACCTGACCACCCACCTGTCGTGGCGCTGGGCCTTCGCCGTCAACCTGCCGCTGGGGGCCCTCGTCGCCGCCGGTGTGCTCGCGTTCGTCCGTCCTCGCGTCCACGAGGCGTACGGGTAGCCGAAACGAGGGCGCCGCCACCGCGTCGGCCGCTCGACGGGCGGGCAGCGGCCAAAGGACCGGCGGGATCGCGGCCCGCTCGCCGCCGCACGCGACGCATCGACGCAGGAAGCGCGGACCCGGCGTGCGGTGCCTTTCACGTGGTCGCGAATGCCGTTGGCCTCAGCGCTGCCTGCCCGGGCTGCCGATGCGCAGCAGGTTGCCACTGCGGTCGACCAGCGCGAACTCCCGCATCCGGTAGGCGGTGTCGACGGGCGCCGTCAGCCGGCTGCCGGTGGCCCGTTCGGTGGGCACGCCGAGCCGTGCCCAGTCCCGGTGGAGCGCGTCCGCGTCACGGACCTGCAGGTAGCAGCTGCCGGCCGTGGCCAGCGGGTCCACGTCGGGATCGTGGCGGAAGTGCAGTTCGAGCGTGCCCCGGACAACGATCAGGTAGCCGTCCTCTCCGCCCCAGCGCCCACGCACCTCGAAGCCCAGGCGGGCGTAGAACTCCGACGTCTCCCCCAGGTCCCGGCTCGGCAGGACCGGCACCGCGTACTCGACGCACTCCTCGCGCTCGTCCATGGCGCCACCCTAGGGCAAGATCGAAGCCGGTCGCCCTCGCCCTGGGCGTGCTTCTCGCGTGCCGTGTGCTCGCCGAGCAGTGCGCGGATCTCGCCGAGGTGCGTGCGGTCGGGGCGGAGGCCGAAACGGCGCAGGCTGGCGTCCTCGTCCATCGGGTCGTCTCTCCTGGTCGGCCGGCAGTGGCCGTGGCCAATGATCGCTCATGGCACCGGCCGCGGCCGGGGAGCCGCAACGCGCCTGCGGGCGGCGGAGGTTGGCGGGACAGGGTCCGGGGGCCCGGCAGGGCGGGGGCGGGGTGCTTCGGCTGCGGCCCGGTGGTGGGCGTGGCGGGGTGGGACCGTAGTGTCACCGGCATGGAGAAGACCGTCACGTACCTGGAAATGACCGACCCGGGCCGGCTGCGGCCGTCGCCGGCCGTGGATGCACTGGGCCTCGTCCCGGCCGACGGGGCGTCCCCGGAGGTGCAGGCCGTGCAGGCGCGGGTCGGGGCGCCGCACGGCTGGCGCAGTACCGCCCGTACCGCTGCCGACTGGGCGGCGCACCTCGCCGAGCATCCCCGGCGCCGGTACTGGCTGCTGACGTACGAGGGCGAGCCCGCCGGGGTCGCCAACCTGGAGCCGCATCCGGGCGGCGAGGTGGAGATCACCACGTTCGGGCTCGTCCCGGAGTACGTCGGGCGCGGGCTCGGCGGCTACGCGCTGACGCTCGCGCTGCGCCAGGCGTGGGCCACCGAGCCGCTCGACGCCGGGGCCGTGCGGCGGGTCTGGCTGCACACCGACACCGAGGACCACCCGAACGCGCTGCGCAACTACGAGAGCCGGGGCCTGCGCGCGTACCGGACCGAGACCGTCGCCACGGTCGGGGAAGGATGCTGAACCAACGGGCGATGGCGGGGGTGGCGGCGGTGGGGTGTGGTTACTGCGTGTCGGCGTCGATCACGGTCCAGGCCTTGGCCGAGGTGTCGTCCAGCCGCAGGTCGAAGGTGAAGGCGATCGGCCTGCGCTTGTGCGCGTCACCGCGCAGCACCTCTTCGGTGCGTCGGTCGACTTCGTAGTAGACGCCCTGCGCGTCGACCGCGACCCGGAAGACGACCGGGTCGCGTGAGACCAGCGAGCGCACCGTGACCGACGTGACGGTGGCCTCGCGCAGGACGGTCCGGCGGGCCGTGCGGACGGAGGTGAAGTCGAGGCTGCCGTCGTTCATGACCCATTCCTCAAGGAACCGCTCGACGGCGACCTCCAGAACCGCTCTGTCGAACCGGCCGTCGAGGACACTCAGATCGCCGGCGGCACGGTCGGCGTCCGTGCTCCACGAGATGTTGGTGAGGGAGAGGATGTCGCTCGCCCCGGTGACCGTGCTCTTCTGCGCGACCTCAAGCACCGCGTCCCGGGCGACCTCCTTCTGGTCCCAGCCGTCGGTCTCGATGGCGTTGCTCAGGTGGTGCGCTCCCTCGGCGGCCTGCTCGATCGAGGACACGATCCACTCGCCGGCCGTGCTCTTGCGCAGCGTCCAGTACTCGACGGGGCGCGTCGAGCCGTCCTTGCGCACGGCCTGCCGGCCGTCGCCACGGCGCACGTAGTCGCGCAGCGTCGCGGTGATCCGGAAGGTGACGGTGTCGTTCACCTCGCCCGCCCGGTTGGCGACGTCGACCAGCTCGACGACCGGACCGTCGATGATCTCCACGACGTTGACCTCGCCACGCGACTCGTAGTCGCGCAGTTCCTCGGACCACTTGACGTAGAGCACCGGGGACAGGATCCGCTGCAGCGTCGCGTGGTCGTGTCCGGTCCACGCCCGCTGGGCCGTCCCGTACAGCCACACCGCGCGCTGCTCCAGCGCCGCGCGGTCGAAGGTCGCATCGGTGTCGGCGATGGCATCGACCCGGGCCGAGACCTGGGCGGAGCGCTCGCGCGCCTGCTCGTCCGCACGGTGCGCCGTACGGTCCGAGACCGTGTTCAGGCCGCCCGCAAACGCCGCCTTGCGGCGCCGGGACCTGAGCCACAGGATCAGCAGGATCACGGCCACGATCACCAGCACGGCGACGAGCCCGCCGCTACCGGCCACGAAACCGGTCCCGAAGCCGACTCCGGAGCCACCACCGGACCCGTGGAAGCCGCCACCGCCACCGCCGTGGCTGCCCCCGCCACCGCCGCCACCACCGAACCCGTGACCGCCACCCCCACCGCGGGCGTAGGCGACCGTCGGGCTGCTCAGCGCGACGGCTCCCGCGACCACACATATCCACCGGCGGACGCGCACCGGGGCCTCCCTCCAAAAACCGCAGACCTTCCAGGCGAACAAGCGTACAAGCCGGAGGTGCACCGGAAACATGGAGACCCACAGGTCGCCCGACAGGGGGGGCGGCGGACCCGCCAGGGCAGGG
This sequence comes from Kitasatospora sp. NPDC038210, assembly GCF_055600605.1. Lineage (NCBI taxonomy): Bacteria > Bacillati > Actinomycetota > Actinomycetes > Kitasatosporales > Streptomycetaceae > Kitasatospora > Kitasatospora sp. NPDC038210. Next base: position 153,930 of record NZ_JBVJYK010000013.1, read on the forward strand.
ATCCCAGCCCCGCACGACGTCCGGACACCCGCCCGCACCCCGGGCGCACCGTGCGCTTGCCGTGGACCGGTGTCTTGTAGCGCGGGCAGATCACAAGCACCGACGACCCATGCCACATATCTATACGAACCATGGCAAACTGGGCGCAAGTGATAGCGCTCTACAGAGGAAAATCACCCATGACCCATGGAGCCCACCCCCATGCTCCTACCGTCCGCGCGAACATCGACCGGGCCCGCGGCTGCGAAGAATGCCTCAGCTGGGGCACCGTGATCACACCCGAGGGCCGCCACGAGCTGTGCCCCCAGTGTCAGCACCCTGATCAGAAGTGTCAGCACCCTGATTGAGCATGCGCGACTGCGTCGGCGGTGCCGCGCTCAACCCGGTGACGGACACCGTCTTCACCAACACCACCATCACCGGGGCGCACGCCTGCAACGACGCCTACGGCACCGGGAAGTCCGGCTACGGCATCTGGGCCGGCCCGATGCCCGGGTCGGGCCAGGGGCCGGCGGTCGGCTCGGTCGCCTTCAACCACCTGGTGGAGAACGACAACGACGTGAACATCCGGAACACCACCTCCACCTTCGGCATCACCGTCGACCCGTAGCCCGACGCACCGCCAGGAACCGGCGTGGCCCCGAGGGGGCCGAAGCCGGTTCGCGTGCGAGCGCGGAGTGTCCGCTTGGCCTTCCGGTTCACCGTGCACACCTCGGACGGGCCGAACGGAGCCGAGACAGGGGGTGGGGCGCAGCCGCCGCCCGGCGAACCGGGCAGGCCGGCTCGCGACCGGGGCGGGCCACCGGCCTGACCGGGCGCGGCCCGCGGCCGGACGGCGGGCCGGGGGTCAGCTGCCGCCCGGTCCCCTCAGGGTGGCGTCGCGGCCTCCGTCGGTCAGTTCCGCCCACCGCTCGTACTCCTGGCGCACGTACGGCCGGGCCGATGCCTCCCACGTGGACAAGGCGGGCCCGGCCGGGCCCAGGACGAACCGCCCGTCGGCCAGGTCGAAGGCGAGCAGCTCGTACGCGGTGCGCGCGGCCTCGGTGGCGTCGCTCTCGTCACCGCTGCGCAGGGCCAGGCGGTCGGCCAGAGCGGCCCGGCGCAGCCGGAACTCCCGTTCCAGGGAGGCCCGCGGGTACTCGCCGTCGTGCCTGAGCGCGGTCCGCAGCCGGGTCACCGCCGCGTCCTCGGCCACCGGCCCCAGCGCAGCGGCGTACGCGCTCTCCGGCGCCGGGGCGTCGAAGCCCTCGCCGGCATGTGAGTGGTGACCGGTCACGTGTGTGTCATCTCCTCGGGTCATGGCTGAAGTCCTGGGCGTACCAATCCCCTTGGGTGCCGGAGACGGTCCGCCCTCGCTTCGCCGGGGCGCCAGACTACCGGCTGTGAAGGCGTGATGACGGCATGTCTACCGGGCAGTAGGGGCCCGGAACCCGGCGCCCCGCCACGCAGGGCACGGACGGCGCGCATCGGGTGGCGGCGGCTCCGGTCGGTTCGTCACCGCACGACGGCGGGGGCGAGGGCTGCGGGGGCGAGCACGGTCGGGGTGCCGGTGCCGTCGGCGGGGACGGTCCACAGGTCGCTGCCGTCGTCGCTGGGGAGGGAGTAGGTGAGTGTGCGGTCGTCGAGCCACAGGGCCTGGTCGTCGAGGGAGCGGTCCTCGGCGGTCGCGGTCTCGGCCATGGTCGTCAAGTCGAGGACGTAGAGCCGCCAGGGCGCGTCGTCGCTCAGGCCGGGGACGCGCTTCTTGTAGGCGACGCGGGTGCCGTCCGGCGACAGGGACGGGCACTCGACGTTGTCGTGCAGTGCGGTGAGGGTGTGCCGGACGGCGTCCCCCGCCACCAGGTGGGTCCGTCCGCCCGTGGCGAGGGTGGCGTAGAAGTGCTCGTCGTCGGCGAAGGTGACGCCCCAGATGTTGGTGTCGGCGGCCCGGTAGGGCTTTCCGTCCAGGGTGACGGCGTAGGTCTCCAGGTCCTCCTGGAGGGTCCAGGTCCGGGTGTCCAGGATCGAGGTCCGGGTGGAGAAGTCGGTGCCGGCGTAGGAGTCGCCGCCGACGAAGACCGTCCAGGCGACGAGGTTGCCCGAGGGGGCCACCCGCGACCGGGTGGGGATGCCGGCGAGGTCGTAGTGGCGGCGCTCGTGCAGGTCGGCGTCGAGGACGACCGCGCGGTAGGTGTCCGCCAGGACGCCGTGGACGGCCTGGAGGCAGATCCCGGTACCGGCGGCGGCGTGGAAGCGCAGGCAAGCGGGCGTCGCCACCGTCCGGGTGCCCCGGGGATCGCCGAGGGGGACCGCGGCGAGGTGGTCGCGCTGGGTGCCCCAGGTCATGCTGCGGAACACCAGCCGGGCCCCGTCGCCGTGCGGGCCCAGGCTGACGGCGCCCGCCCGGGCCGGCGGCCCGTCGCCCGTCCGGCCCGCGCCCCGGGCCTGGTCACCGGCGTGCAGGACGGTCCACACGCCGACCGCTGCGAGGACGGCGGCGGCGGTGCACAAGACGAGGAGACGGCGGCCGAAAGTCATGTACGGGTCCTCTTCGACAGGGTTCTTCGACGGGCAACCGGCGAACGGGCGGAAGGTGGGCGGGGCGGGCAAGAGGCGGACGAGGAGCAGGGCGGGTGGTCAGTCGGCCGGATGCGCCCCGCCCTCGGCGGCCCGGCCCACCAGGCGGGTGGCGACCGCGACGGCGGCGGTGAGGGCCGCGGCCATCGCGGTCAGGGCGACGGTGTCGCCCCAGCGGCTCCAGAGCGCGCCGACCGCGATCGAGCAGGCGAAGCGGCCGGCCGCCTGACCGGTGCCGACCAGGGCGAGGCCCGCGCCGCGCCGTCCTGCGGGTACGGCGCTCGCCGCGGCAGCGGCCAGGACGCCGTCCGTGGCGGCGTAGAAGAGGCCGTGCAGGGCGAGGACGACGACGGCGAGGACCGCGCCGCCGCCCGGCCGGGCGAGCAGCAGGCCGTAGCCGGCCAGCAGGGCGCCGTGCCCCAGGACGAACAGGCGCCGACGCCCGATCCGGTCGGCGAACGCACCGACCGGGACGGCGGCCAGCAGGTAGACGGCGGCGGTCCCGAGCGGCAGCAGCGGGAACCAGGAGGCGGGGAGGTCGAGTCGGCGCTGGAGCAGCAGGTAGACGAAGGAGTCGCTGACCGTGGCGAGGCCGAGGAGGGCGGCGCCCGCGGTGATCCTGCGCAGCGCCGGGAGGCGGAGCAGCTCGCGCAGGCGCAGCCGTGCCACGACGGCCCGCGGCGCCGGGCGCAGGCTGCGGCCGGGGACGAGGAGGACCAGGACCAGCACGCCGAGGGCGGCGACGTACGAGCTGACGAGGAACACGGCGTGGAAACCGCCGGGGGCGCCGCGCAGGAGGAGGAACGCGAGGAGGGGGCCGCTCAGGGCGCCGACGGTGTCCATCGCCCGGTGGACGCCGAAGGCGCGGCCGCGGTGCTCGGGCGGGGTGGCGAGGGAGATCATGGCGTCGCGGGGCGCGGTGCGCAGTCCCTTGCCCACCCGGTCGACGGCGAGGACGAGGCCGATCAGCGGCGCCGTGCGGACGAGGAGGAGCGCGGGGCGGCAGAGCGCGGAGAGGCCGTAGCCGGCGGCGGCGACGGCCTTGTGGCGTCCGCCGCCGCGGTCGCCGAGGAAGCCGCCGAGCAGCCGCAGGACGGCGGAGGCGCCGTTGAAGACGCCGTCCAGCAGGCCGAAGCCGAGCGGGGTGACGCCGAGCGCGGTGACGAGGTAGAGCGGAAGGACGGCGGTGACCATCTCGGAGGAGACGTCGGTGATCAGGCTGACCGTGCCGAGGGCCAGGACGGTGGGGGCGATCCGCGCGGACCGCCCCGGCCCGGGGGCCGGGGCGGCGGCGGACGCCGCGGGGCGGCGGCTGTCCGCGAGGTACACGCGTCAGCTCCAGACGCCGGCGATGTCGGTGGCGTCGGCGGCCTTGCCGGCGTGCTTGCCGACCCCGGCGAGGTCCTCCAGGGTGCGGAGCATGTCGTAGTGGTTGTACTTGGCGGTCGGCGCGCTGCCGGCCTTGACGGGCTGTCCGTACAGCACGGTGGGGATCTGGTTGCCGCTCTGCTTGTCGTCCTCGTCGTAGGTGATGACCAGCAGGCTGTTGTGGGTCTTGGCCCAGGAGGCGTACGCGCCGAGGTTGTTCTTGATCCAGCTGTCGCCGGTGCCCACCGAGCAGTTGTGCATGTCGCTGCAGAGGTTGGGGGTGACGAAGGAGACCGTCGGCAGCTTGGTGAAGTCCGTGGGGAACTGGCCGAAGGTGTGGCCGGTGCTGGTCGGCACGTTCTTGAACGCGAACCAGGGGTTGTGCTTCTGGGCGTAGTTGCCGCTCTTGCAGGTGGTGGAGCCCTCGCTGGGCAGCGACTCGTTGTAGCTGCCCCAGGTCTTCCCGGCCGCGGTCAGCTCGGATGCCAGGTTGGCGGCTGACATGGAGCCGACCTTGTAGCAGTCGTCGCTGGTGATGCCCTGGGTGCTGCCGGAGAAGACGGCGAAGTAGTTGGGCTGGCTGGGGTGGGTGATGCCGTAGGAGGCCTTGAGGACCGCGCCGCCCGTCGCGAGCGAGTTCAGGTACGGCGCGTCCGTGCTGCCGATGATCTGCTTGTAGGCGTGGTTCTCCATCATGACGACGACGACGTGGTCCGGCTTGGGCACGGCCACCGCCGCGGAGGCGGAACCGGTGCTCACCGTGGCGGCGGCGGTGCCCGCCGCCAGGGCCGTCGGCAGGGCGACGGCGAGCAGGAGCTTCTTCCGGGAACGGCGGTGACGACGGGGGGTGACGGCGGACATGTGTGTCTCCTGTCTGGGGAGGTGGGAAGGCGGCCGGTACCGGAGCGTCGTGTCCCTGCGCCCTGGACGGACGGGGAACGGGACACCCGGATTGCCGGTTCCGGCCCGGGCTACGGCGGGGGCGGTTGCTTCAGGGGCCCCGAGCCGTGGTCATCGACGGCTCCGGCTACCTGGCGGCGTTTCCCAGCCCGCCGACGTAGAGGAGCCGGTTGGGGGTGCCGGTCCCGGCGTTGCCGATCTTGCCGGGGGTGGCGGCCTTGATCAGTGCGTCCTGGACCTGGGCGGGGGTGGCCGTGGGGTGGGCCGACAGGTAGAGGGCGGCGGCGCCGGTCACGTGCGGTGCCGCCATCGAGGTGCCCGTCAGCTTGTGGCTGTCGTTGTCGCCGGTGTTCCAGGCCGAGGTGATGCCGGTGCCGGGGGCGAACAGGTCGGTGCACGTGCCCCAGTCGGAGTCCGAGCGGCGCTGGTCGTCGGAGGTGGAGTTGTTCACCACGATGGCCTCGCCGATGTCACCGGGCGAGTTCCTGCACGCGTCGGCGTTGCCGTTGCCGGAGGAGACCACCCAGGTGACCCCGGAGGCGATGGAGTTGCGGATCGCCTTGTCCTCGGCGGCGCTGACGCCGCCGTTGATGCTCATGTTGACCACGGCCGGCTTGACGGCGTGCTCGGTGATCCAGTCGGCGGCGGACACGATGGCCGAGGTGGGGATGGAGTCGTTGCAGGGGGTGACGCGGACGGAGACCAGCTTCACGCCCTTGGCCACGCCGTAGTCGCTGCCGCCGATGGTGCCCGCGACGTGGGTGCCGTGCCCGATGCAGTCGGCGCCGTTGCGGCCGTCGCCGACCAGGTCCACCCCGATGACGGCCCGCCCGCCGAACTGGGTGTGCGTGGTGCGCAGTCCGCTGTCGACCAGGTAGACGGTGACGTTGGAGGCGGTGTTCGGCGCGGTGTAGCTGTTGTCCAGCGGCAGGTTGCGCTGGTCGATCCGGTCCAGTCCCCAACTGGCCACCGAGGACGCCCGGGTGGCTTCCGGAGCCGACCCCGAGTGCCGGACGCTGTCCTGCTCCACGGACTCGACCGCCGGGTCCGACGCCACCGACTTCGCCTGGGCCGGTGTCATCTCGGCGACGTAGCCCTGCAGCGCCGTGCCGAAGACGGTGCGGACGGAGCCGCCATGGGCGTTCGCCAGCCGGCCGGCGACGGAGGCGGCCGACGTCTGCGCGGCCTGCGCACCTTGGCCGGTGGCCGCCCGGCCGGCTTCTGCGGCGGCTCCCCGGGGGACGTCCGAGGACGCCACCGCGCCGTCCTTGAACACCACCAGGTAGCGGCCGGCTATGGGTTCTGCAGCCGTCGGCGCCCCGTCGGAGGCGTGCGGGGCGGCGTTCGCCGGGCTGATCACCACGGCGGCGGCCGCGGCGGCGACGACGGTGGCCGCGACGATCACGGCCGTCGGCTTCGTCCTGCGGGCGTGACGGCGGGTGCGACGGGTGCGGTACAGGGACACGGTAACCCCTTGGGGGAGTGCGGCGAGGGTTCGCCGGTTCGGGAACGTGGACGGGGGACGCGTGCCGGCCGACGACGCGGAGGCTGTCGCCGTCCGAGCGGATCCATGACGGTCGGGCTCATCCGGCCTGCGGCGCGCGGGTGGGACGGCGGGCGGGACGGCAGACGGGACGGCGTGCGCGGCCCGGGTGGCGGTACGGCGCGTCGGGTTGCGCGGCCCCGGGGCGTTGTGAAGTAGGGGCGTGATCGCGACGACGGAGGCCCGGGCCTCTACGACCGGTCAGCAGAGGCCCCGCCGCGCCCGGCCCGCGGGGCACGGTCGGCGAACGGACCGGCCACGGTGCCCCCGGAGGGCGTCAGTGCGTCCCGTCGAGGTACGACGGGAGGTTCTTCGCGACGCCGCTCACGTCGGGCTCCCACGGCTTCTCGCCGGGCAGCGAGGTGGTGGAGGCCTGGGCCTCGGCCGGGACGAGCGCGGCGACGTCGACCGCCATGCGGGCGCCGGGGGCGAACTTCTGGAGCATGGACGTTCTCCTGCTGTGGGGTCAGGGAAGTGGTGGTGCCGGGCGAAGCCGTTCACCCGGCCCGGTCGTGGGTACGATCGAATCCCGGGGAACGGGCCCACCCACCGCACGGTGCGGAGGATTCGAGCTCCGGCCGGTGGGGGTCCGTGGGCATTAGAAATACCGTCAGAAATGCTCCGCCAGGCGCCACTTGCCGCCATTGGCGCGTTGTGGCCACAAAGGTCGGATACGGCCGGTCGCGCGGCGAGCGCGGGCGAACACCCACCGGAACCGCTCCCGACCTGGTCAGATCCAGCCGTTGCGCGCCGCGTGCAGCGCCATCTGGAAGCGGGTGACCGATCCGGCGCGGGAGTTGAGCTGTTCGAGGTGGCGCGAGAGGGTGCGGCGGCTGACACCCAGCAGTTCGGCGATGGTCTCGTCGGTGACCCCGGTGGCGAGCAGCTCGATGATGCGCCGGTGGATCGGGGCGAGTGCCGACGGCACGCGGCCGCTCAGGTGCATCGGCAACGCGGTCCGCCAGGACGCCTCGAACAGCCCCGTGAGCGCGGACAACAGGCTCGACGGGCGGACCAGCAGCAGGGAGTCGTTGACCTCCGCCTCGACGAACGACATCGACACGATGGCCAGTCTGCCGTCGAAGATGGTGAGCTTCACCGGGACGGTGGGCAGGATCCGGGCCTGTTCCCCGGCGGCTATGCACGGCTTGATGTTGACGGCGTAGTAGGCGGCGTCCTGGACGGCGGACCTGGAGTACACGACCCGGTACGCCACGCCCTGCCGGAGGTTCTCGATCTGGATCGGGTTGGCCGCCCGGTTCGTGTGGTAGGGCGGCGAGTCGAAGCGCAGGACCTCGCTCTCGGCGGCCGCTTCGATGGTCTCGATGCGCTCCACGATGGAGTCGCCGGTGACGACCTCGACCAGGTTCTCGGTCGGTTGGGGACTGACCGAACGCCGGTACCCGCCATAGGCGTTGACGGCGGCCTGCTGGGCCTCGCGGAGCTCCGCGGCACGGCTGTGCGCCAGGAACTCCAGCGCGACGGTGGGCTCTACGGGCACGTGCCGACGCCCCCCGGTCTCCGAGACGGTGACCAGGCCCAGTCTGCGCAGCTGTGCGAGATCCTCGTCGAGTGCCGGGTCCCCGTCCGGGCCACGGTCCCCGAGGGCTTCCCGGTCACGCCCCGGGTTCCGGGCCGGATTCCGGGGCGGCTGGTCGCCGTCGCCGGACCGGACGGCGAGCAGCGCCGCGTAGGCCTCCGCTTCACGGCGCGTCAGTCCCAGACGACACAGGTGCGTCGGCAGGTCCTCGTCGGTCATCAGCGTTCCTCCCGGTGAGGGCAGGCCGACTCGCGCGTGCACCGGAAACGGCACGGCCGCTCCGGCCCGTCGCTGCCGGCTGCGTGCGGTGTGCCCGGCATCGTGACACGTACCAATCGGTAGGTGTCGGGCGGGACCACCCCGAACCAAGATCCACACCGGGCCCGACCGAGATCCACACCACCCGGCCGGGCCCGGGACCGGCAGCGAGATCGTCACCGTCACCACCGACCTGTCCGGCCAGGCGCGGGTAACAACGTTACCCATGAGCTACAGTGTTACCGTGAACTCGCCCTACCAGGACGCTCAACGCGCCGGCCAAGCAGCCGTACGCACCGTGATCCTCGACCACGCCATCGACCTGCTGGTCACGGAGGGGCCCGCCGCGCTGACGATGCGGCGGATCTCGACCGGGATCGGCGCCTCGACCAAGGTCCTGTACACCATGTTCGGCGGCAAGGAAGGGCTGGTCGACGCGCTGTACCGGGAGGGGTTCGCCCGCCTGCGGCGAGTGCAGCAGCAAGTCCCCCGGGCACCAGACCCGTTGACCCACCTCAACGACCTCGCGGCCGCCTACCGTGCACACGCACTGGCCGAACCGGCCTACTACCGGGCGATGTTCGAGCAGGCGATGCCCGGCTTCCGGCCGAGTGCCGAAGCCCTGGGCGCGGCCGAGAGCGCCTTCGACGCCTCCGTGGCGGCCGTTCAGGCATGCATCGATTCCGGCGTGTTCGGGCCGGGAGACGCGCACGAGATCTCGAAGCTTCTCTGGGCGGCGGCACATGGGGCGGTGAGCCTGGAGATCGCCGGCCACTTCCCGCCGGAGGCCGCGGCTCGCCGCTTCACCACACTGATGGCGGCGGTGGGACAGGCGTTCCTCGCCGACGAGCAGGGACAAGGACGGACGTCATGACGATCAACCGCTATCTGTCGGGGAGTTTCGCGCCGGTCACCGAGGAGGTCACTGCGTTAGACCTGCCGGTCACCGGCCGGATCCCGGCCCACCTCAACGGCCGCTATCTGCGGAACGGCCCCAACCCGCTCGGCATCGAGGACCCCGCCGCCCACATCTGGACGCTCGGTGCCGGCATGGTGCACGGCGTCCGCATCCGCGACGGCCGTGCCGAATGGTACCGCAACCGCTGGGTGCGCTCATCGGCCGTCGCCGACCGGCTGGGGGAACCACGGCGTGGGACTCCCGTCGACGAGCGGCTGGACATGGCGCCGAACGTCCAGGTCGCGGGGCTCGCGGGCCGCACGTTCGCCCTGTTGGAGGGCGGGATACGCCCGTACGAACTCGGCTACGACCTCGACACGGTGGGCCCCTGCGATCTCGGAGCGACTCCTGAGGGCTACAGCTCCAATGCCCATTCCGTCTTCGACCCGCACACCCGGGAGCTGCACTCGCTCGCCTTCCTGTACGGCTCGCCTCACGTCCAGCACATCGTGATGAACGAATCCGGCACGGTGGTGCGGACCACGCTGATCCGTACGCCCGGAAATCCCTACATGCACGACTTCGCGCTGACCGAACACCATGTGGTCCTCTTCGACGCCCCGGTGGTCTTCAGCGCCGCTCACCTGCCGACCGGAGTCCCCTTCGTCTGGGACGAATCCCACCAGGCACGGGTGGGTGTGATGCCACGAACGGGCGGCGAGGTGCGCTGGTTCGAGGTCGCCCCCAGCCTGGTGGGGCACACGCTCAACGCGTACGAGGACGGCACGGACGTGGTCATCGACATCGTCCTGCACCCCGAGGGCTTCAACATCAGGGACTTCGGCACCAGCCGTCCCACCCTGGACCGCTGGCGGGTCGACCTGGTCGCCGGAAAGGTCCGGGAAGAGCGGCTGGACGACCGCATCCAGGAGTTTCCCCGGGTCAACTCCCTCTGCGTCGGACGCCCTCACCGATACGGGTACTCGGCCGCGGTCGAGCTCTACGCACCGCCCACCGGTCCGGGCGACCCGCGGCCGATCGAGGGGTTCAGCAGTGCGCTGCTCAAGCACGACCTGGTACGCGGTACGACCGAGGCACACGAGTTCGGCCGGTTCGGGGCCGTGGGCGAGGGCGTGTTCGTCCCCGCGGAGTCGCCCGTCACCGAGGACGACGGATATGTGATGGCTTACGTGCACGACCCCGAGCGCGACGCGGCGGATCTGGTGATCCTCTCCGCCCGGGACTTCACGGGCGAGCCGGTCGCCCGCGTCCACCTTCCGGTGCGGATCCCCCTCGGCCTCCACGGCAACTGGGTCCCGGGGGACCCCTGGAGCGGCGCCCGTCCCTAGGGACCGTCCTCAAACCCCCGCCTGCGGGGCGACGCTCCCCCAGTGGCCGGGAGGTGCCCCCATCCTCGGCCTTGCGATGCACGCACCCCAACGCCGCCCCGCCGCCCTCCGGGCGGACGACGGGGGCTTGAAGACGGTCCCCAGCGGCCGATTCCCGGCCGAGGGGCGAACAGCCGGATGTCGCCGGGACTCCCCGGCTCCCGGCGAGCGGGGTGGCCGTCATGCCGACGGCATCGTCTTCAGGGGATCAGCGACCGGACGGTGGTGCTACTGGAGGCGTGTCGCGGTCCGGACGAGGTCGGCGACGGCCCTGGACCGGCTGTGCGGCGGCCAGGCGATCACGGTGGTGACCTTCGGCGCGTCCAGCACGGGCACGGCAGCGAGGTCATCGTGCAGTTGGGACCGGCACGACTCCGGTGCGACCGAGCAGGCCCGGCCGAGCGCGACGAGCTGCAACAACTGTGCGTGGTCGCGGACCTGGGGGCCGGGCCCGGGCGGGTAGGTGCCGTCGGGGTCGGGCCAACGGGGCAGGGGCAGACCCGGGAGCCCGGTGATGTCGGCCATGTGCACATGGGCCCGGGCGGTGAGCGGATGCCCGGCCGGCAGGACCACCACCTGGCCCTCCGTGCCGAGCTCCTCGACGTGGAGCCCGGCCGTCGAGTCGAACGGCCGGTGCAGCAGCGCCACATCGGCCTGGCCCTGGCGCAGGAAGCGCCCCTGCTCGGCCGGTCCGCACAGGATGACCTCCACGGGCACCGCACCGGGTTCGGCGGCGTACGCGTCGAGCAGGTTCGCCAGCAGTTCACGGGACGCGCTGGCCTTCGTGACCAGGATCAGGCCGGGGCCGTCGGTCGCGGAAAGGGCCGCGCGACGGGTCCGGCGTTCGGCGGCCTCGACCGCTCCCAGGGCCGCCCGGCCCTCGACCAGCAGCACCGCGCCGGCCTCGGTCAGCGCGACGGTTCGGCTGGTCCGGTCCAGAAGCAGTACCCCGAGCCGCCGTTCGAGCTGCTGGATCGCCCGTGACAGGGGTGGCTGTGCGATGCCGAGGCGCTGGGCGGCACGCCCGAAGTGCAGCTCCTCGGCGACAGCGACGAAGTACCGCAGTTCCCGCGTCTCCATGCGGTCACGCTACCCCGGATCAATACCCGGACGGTATCGGTGTCCACCCGATCGGTCTTGGACCACGGACCGGGGTCGGGAGCAGCATGGTTCCCATGAGCGAACGAACGATCGCGCTGGTGACCGGCGCGAACAAGGGAATCGGCTACGAGATCGCCACGGGCCTGGGCGCCCTCGGCTGGAGCGTCGGCGTCGGCGCCCGCGACACTCAGCGCCGTCAGGCCGCGGTGGACCGACTGCGCGCGGCCGGCGTCGACGCGTTCGGCGTGCCCCTGGACGTGACCGACGACGCGAGCGTGACCGCTGCCGCACGGCTGATCGAGGACCGTGCCGGGCACCTCGACGTACTCGTCAACAACGCCGCCATCACCGGCGGCATGCCGCAGGAACCCACCCGCGTCGATCCCGCCACGATCCGAACAGTCGTGGAGACCAACGTGATCGGCGTCATCCGCGTCACCAACGCGATGCTGCCGCTGCTGCACCGCTCCGCCTCACCGCGGATCGTGAACATGTCCAGCAGCGTCGGCTCCCTCACCCGGCAGTCCGGAGCCGACGGCGAGCAGGCGATCGGCCCGGTGGCAGCGGCGTACTCGCCGTCGAAGACGTTCCTGAACGCCGTCACACTCCAGTACGTCCGGGAGCTGAGCGGTACGAACATCCTGATCAACGTCGGCTGCCCCGGCTACGTCGCGACCGACCTCAACGGCTTCCGCGGGGTGCGAACCCCCGAAGAGGGCGCGGCGATTGCCGTCAAGCTCGCAACACTGCCCGACGGCGGCCCGACCGGCCAGTTCTTCGAGGACGCCGGCGCAGTGCCCTGGTGAGGGGCACGGCGGCCGTCCCGCTCCCGTTCCCCCGCCCTTGCCGTGCAGCGGACCGGAGCGGTCCCTGACCGCCGGTCAACCAGGGTGTGACGCAGGCCGGCTGCCGGCCGGCGCGGGGCCCGGCCGCTCGGGGAGGCCGGTGGCCACCTGCGACGAGCCCGCCGCACCCTCACTCGCACGGGTGACGCACGGAGTGGCGTCACCCGTGTCGGGGGCGGGTGCGCGGGAGGCTTGCCGCCCGCGCACCTCGGTGGAAGGTCTGTGATGGCGTTCGACGTCCGCTCCGAGCTCGCTTCGATCCGGTTGGCGCCGGGGGCCCGGCCGGTGCTGGGGCACACCCCGGCCATGGTGCGGGATCCGCTGGCCTTCCTGGACGGACTGCCCCGTCACCGGCCGTTGCTGCGACTGCGGTTGGGGCCGAGCACCCTGGTCCTGGTCTGCGACCCGCAGCTGGTCCGCCAGGTCTTCCTGGACGACCGGACCTTCGACAAGGGCGGTCCGCTGTACGAGCGGGTCCGCGAGGTCCTCGGCAACGGGCTCGTCACGTGCCCGCACCGCGACCACCGGCGCCAGCGGCGTCTGTGCCAGCCGTCCTTCCACTCCGACCGGCTGCCCAACGTCGTCGCCGCAGCGGTCAGTGCCGCGCAGGAGACGACCGGGTCCTGGCGCGACGGGCAGGTTCTCGACGTCATCGCCCAGTCCGTGGCGTTCGCGACCCGCGGCATCCTGGGGAGCCTGTTCAGCACCTCGCTGCCCGATGCCACCGGCGAGCGGATCCGCCGAATGCTCGCCGTCCTCGATGACGGGATCTTCCGACGCGCTTTCAGCCCCGCTCTCGTCAACCGGCTACCGCTGCCTGCCAACCGGCGCTACCGGGACGCCGCGGCCGGGCTTCGCCGCGAGGTCGCCGCGATCCTCCGCGCCCGCCGTGCGGAGCGGCGCGACCACGGGGACCTGCTCTCCGCTCTCCTGGGCGTCGCCGGCTCCGAGGCCGGCGGCCACGGCGCGCAGACGTTGTCCGACACGGAGATCGTCGACCAGGTTCAGGTCTTCCTGCACGCGGGCGTGGAGGCCAATGCCGTCACCCTGGCCTGGTCGCTGCACCTTCTGGCCGAGCATCCGGCGGTCGCCGAGGGTGTGCGTGCAGAGTGCGATGCCGTCGTGGGCGACACCGCTTGCGCACCGGAACACCTGCCCCGCCTCGTCCTGACCCGGGCCGTGGTGACCGAGGCTCTGCGGCTCTACCCGCCGGCCTGGCTCCTGACCCGCTCGGTGGAGGAGAGCACGGACCTCGGCGGCGCCCGGCTGCCCGCGGGCACCGCCGTCGCCCTCAGCCCCTACCTCCTGCACCGCCGTCCCGAGCTCCACCCCCGGCCCGAGCTCTTCGACCCGGAGCGCTGGCGCGACAGCCCGCCCGACCGTACCGCCTTCCTCCCCTTCGGGGCCGGGGCCCGCAAGTGCATCGGCGACCGCCAGGGCGTGGAGAGCGTCGTGACCGGGCTCGCCGTCATCACCCGGAACTGGCAACTGACCCCCTCCACCAGGGCGTCGCCGCGGCCCCGCGCCCTCCTGATGCCGCGTGGCCTGCAGTTGCGGGCGAACGCCCGGTGAGCGGCGCCACCCCAAGGAGCCGGGACTCCCGGGGAACCGAGCCGATGACCGAGGACCTCCCCGTCCTCCCGGACATCCCCTGTCCGTTCCCCTCCACCTTCGGTGCCCAGCCGCACCCGCACGCCGAGACGGCCGAGAACGACGTCCTGGCACTCCTGGACGGCATCGACGCCCCGGCCCGGCTGCGACGCAGGCTCGCCGACATCGGCCTCGGGCCCCTCACCGGCCGGCTCTACCCCGGTACCTCCCGTCACGGACTGCGCCTGGCCATGCTCTACTACGCCCAGTTCTGCCTGCACGAGGACTGGATCACCCGCCAGGACCCCGCCGCCCTCACCCGCGTCTACGACCGCGTCCTGGCCGCCTTCGACGGGGAGCCCGTCACCTCGGACGACCTGCCGCTCACCCGGCTGACCGCCCGCCTCGCCCGGGACCTGCGCGCCTTCCGCCTGCCCGAGCACACCGGGCGCTTCCGCACCGCACTGAGCGACTACCTGGGCGCCCACCTGTGGGAGGCGGACCTCCAACGCCACCGGCGCTCACCCACGCTGGCCGAGTACCGGCACCTGCGGCCCGTCGTCCTGGGCGTGCGCCCGCTGCACGAGCTGTACCCGCTCATCCACGAGCGGCCCGTACCCGCGCACCTGCTGGGCCACCCCGTGGTCGAGGCCCTGGGCGCCATGATGGTCAACTTCCACGTCCTGGCCAATGACGTGCACTCCCTGGCCAAGGAACTGCGCGGGGAGAGGCACCCCCTCAACACCGTGCTCGTCCTGCGCGCCGAGAAGGGCCTGACCCTGCAACAGGGCGTCGACGCCACCGCCCGCGCCGCCGCGAAGGAACTGGCCGCCTACCAGCAGCTCAAGGCGGCCCTGCCGCGCCTGGGCCTGGATCACCCGGCGCTCGCCGCCCACCTGGCCGACGTGGAACGCCTCGCCGCGGACGCCGTCGCCTGGCACCTCGCCACCCCCCGCTACCAGGTCGCCTCCCGCCAGCAGTCCGCCCCCGACGGAGGAACCGGCTCGTGAGCGCCCGCGGCTCCGCCCACGACCACGCCCTGCACCGGCTGCGGGCCCTCGTCGACGACCTCGGCGCCGGCGGCGGAGCCATCACCCCCGCCGTCTACGACACCGCCCGCACCGCGGCCCTCCTGCCGCACCGCCCCCGCACCGGCGAGATGCTCCACTGGCTCACCACCCGGCAGCAGCCCGACGGCGGCTGGGGCGACCCGCTGACCCCCCACGCCCGCGACCTTCCCACGCTCGCGGCCGTCCTCGCCCTCACCCCCCACCCCGCCGACCGGCCGGCCACCGAAGGCGGCATCGCCTTCCTGCACCGGCACGCCGCGCAGGTATGGAACGGACCGGTACCCCAGGACATCCCGGTCGGGCTGGAACTGCTCCTGCCTCCGCTCCTCGCCGAAGCCCGCACCGCCCATCCCACGCTGCCCACCGCCCCGTACGACGCGCTGCGCGTCCTGGGCAAGCGGCGTCGGAAGCTGATCGCTCAAGGCGCACCGCACGCCGCCGGCACCGCGGCCGTCCACTCCTGGGAGGGCTGGGGCCGCGCCACGCCTCCGCCACCGGTCGACGGCAGCGGAGGCGTCGGCCACAGCCCGGCCGCCACCGCGGCCGCCCTCCACCACCTCGAAC
Source organism: Kitasatospora sp. NPDC038210 (assembly GCF_055600605.1). NCBI lineage: Bacteria > Bacillati > Actinomycetota > Actinomycetes > Kitasatosporales > Streptomycetaceae > Kitasatospora > Kitasatospora sp. NPDC038210. The sequence continues at coordinate 169,551 of NZ_JBVJYK010000013.1, forward strand.
GCCGGGCCCCGGCCGCCGTGCACCACCTCGGACGCCAGGCCCCGGCCGACACCCTGCACGCCTATCTCGCGCGGGCCACCGCCAACCGGCCGCCCCTCCTGCCCACGGTCTGGCCCATCGACGTCTTCGAACGGACCTGGGCCCTGCACGCCCTGGCCCTGGCCGGCCTGCTCGACCACCCGCACCTCGCGACCTCGTGCGCCCGCCAGCTCGACGTCCTCCAGGCGGCGCACACCCCCGCAGGCCTGGGCATGAGCGAGCACTTCATGCCGGACGGGGACATCACCGCCACCGCGAACCTCACGCTCGCCCTCGCGGGCCGCCCCAGCGACCCCGCCGTGGTCGAACGCTTCCGCCACGACGACCACTACCGCACCTACCCGGGCGAACTCCAGCCCTCGCTGACCACCACCGCCCACGCCCTCCACGCCCGGACGCACGCCGACCCGGCCGGGCCCACCGGCCCCGCCCACCGCTTCCTGCGCGAGCGCCAGGACGCGGACGGCCGCTGGAGCGGCGACAAGTGGCACACCTCCTGGATCTACACCACCGCCCAGGTCATGTTCGCCCTGCCCTCCGGCACCGCCGCCCGGCGTGGCGCCGAAGCCCTCCTGGGCGCCCAACGACCCGACGGCGGCTGGGGCGCCCACCAGCACGCCACCGCCGGCGAGACCGGGTACGCCGTCCTCGCCCTCCGGACCCACCGCACTCCCGACACCGCCCCCGCCCTCGCCCGCGCCGCCCGCTGGCTCGCCCGCTGGCAGGAATCCGGCGGGGTCTGCGACTGCTACCGGTGGACGGGGAAGGAGCCCTACTGTCCTCAGCGCATCGACCGCGTCGTCGCCCACGCGGCCTTCCTCGCCGCTGCCCGGAACTCACGGACCCGGCCGGCGGTCCCCACACTTTCCGACCCCGCCCGGGAGGCGACGTTCAGGCCGTGACGGTGCCACCGCACGTGGCGAGAAGGTCTCCGGGTGCGACGGAGCCGGCTCCGAAAGCCGCGTTGACGGCGTCGGCGAACTCGGGTTGGACCGAAAGGCGCGCGTCGGAGAGGTCCAGGTTCACCCGCGGTGGGACGACGGAGCGCACGTCGGGGGTGATCTTCGGTCGGGCGGCGACGTTCAGGACCGGCATGCGGGTGCCGGCAGGATCCACGGTCGTCTGGACGACGAAGGTGGTGTCGCCGGTGAGACTGCCGTCGCTGTTCGAGATCTGGACGTAGTGACCGGCGGCGTCGGTGAGGGCGAAGCCGCCCTTCGTCGTCGCGCGGATGTAGACCGAGTTCGCCAACGCGACGGGGTTCCCGACCGAGGCCAGGTCGATGGTGGCGGTGCCGGTCGCGTCGACCAGCCGAAACGCCGTCGGGCTGCTCCCGGGCGTGAGGGCCCTGAAGGTGACGCCGTCCTTCTTCCAGGCGAGCTCGCACTCCGCGCCGCCGGTGCCCAACGGCAGCGTGACCGAGGTGCCGGCGAAGCAGAACGGAGCCGCAGCCGCAGCCGCGGTCAGGACGGTGGCGGAGACGACGACGAGGATCGTCCTGCGTGACATGGGAAGGAACTCCTTGCTCGGGTTGCGCTTCCCCCCACTGGTGGCCTGCCTTCACCGTGCTGGTGCGGGGTTGGTCGCGACAACCCCTCCGGTCCGACCAGCCGTACGGGTACACCCGTTCGGCTCGGCGGGACGAGCGACACGCCGGTGGCCAGGGTGGGCGGCCGGACGTCGCCGCGCCGTCACGCTCCGGCCACCGGGCTCAGGCCGCCGCGCTCTCCGCCGCGATCATCGCTATCAGTCCGGAGCGCCCGTGTTCCGCCAGGTGCCGACGCTGGCGTTCGGCGCCGTTGCCCTCGTCCAGCAGGCGCTCGACCAGCGGGACCACCGCACGGGTGTCACCCAGTTCGTCCATGACCGGACCGAGCGCGGCCAGCATGGAGGCGACGAGTTCGCCGGTCGGCCGGGACAGTCCCGTCGCCGGATCGTGCAGGGTGCCGTCCATTCCGTACCGGGCGGCGTGCCACCCCGCGCCGTCCAGGCTCTCCGGCGTCCGCTCCGGCGCGGGACGTCCGGCGGCCGCGTCCCGCATCGCCGTGACGACCAGCGCGCGCACCAGCCCGGCCAGCATCACCGCCTCGTCGGCGCGCAACTGGACGTCCATCGCGCGCAGTTCGACGGTGGGGAACTTCGCCGAGAGCCGGGCCTGCCAGTACAGCTGGCCCCGGTCGCGGATCAGCCGGGCATCCAGCAGGTGGCCGATGCGGCGCTCGTAGTCCTCCGCGTCGGTGAAGTACGGCGGGATCCCGCTGATCGGCCAGCGGCTGAAGACCACCGTGCGCCAACTCGCGTAGCCGGTGTCGGAGCCGTACCACAGCGGCGAGTTGGCCGACAGCGCAGTCAGCACCGGCAGCCAGGGCCGGAGGCGGTTCAGCACCTCGACACCCGTCTGCGGGTCGGGCACGGCCACGTGCACGTGCATGCCGTTGATGAGCGCCTCGTCGGCCAGCCGCGACATGTTCTGCCTGATGGCGCGGTAGCGCGGGGCGTCGACGATCGCCGGGGGCGTGGAGGGGGCGTACGGGGCGGTGCCGCACGCGGCGAGCCGGCAGCCGGCCGTCTCGGCGGCGGCCGCGAGCGCGTGCCGCAGGCGCAGCAGATGGCCGCCGACCTCGGCGAGGTCCCGGCAGACCGGGGTGGCCACCTCCACCTGCGCCTGGAGCAGCTCGTTCTGCAGCTCGGTGCGGTGCACGGCGGGGTGCAGTCCGGCCTCCTCCTGCACCGCGTCGACGTGCGGCAGCGGCAGACCGCTGTCCGGGTCGAGCAGCAGGTACTCCTCCTCGACGCCGATGGTCGGACGGCCGCCCGCATCCGGGGTGAGCAGGCCGTCACCGCCTGTCATGTCGGTGCCAGTGCCCATAACTGCGGGTTACCCGCCCATCTGATGGCCAACCGGCACAGGCGCAGCCCGGCTGCCCGGTTCGGGGCGCCCGGCCTGTTCACGGACCTGGAGCCGGCGCGGATCGTCCGGCACCAGGACGTCACGTGGCAGTGTCAGTGGCGGGGGCTACGCTCCCCACACCCTGAGGAAACCCCGGAAGACCGCCCCTCGACTTCGCCAACAGGAGGCGGTCTTCCGGCCCCCGCCGACATCACCCGCGGCGGACGCGTGGACATCGTCGGCTCCCTCGGGATCTATTCGGCCCAGGCACGCGTCAGCAGGGCGCCGAAGGTGGCGGGCTCTCGCCCGATCAGCTCGGCCAGCGTCGGGTCGACGGCGGAGAACTCGCCGTTCCGCGCTGCTGCGAAGATGCTCACCATCAGGTCGGCCAGCGGGGCCGGGGCGCCGTGCGCCAGTGCCTGCTCGCGGAAGGCGTCGTCGGGGACGACGGTACGGGCGAAGGACCGTCCGGCGGCCCGGGACGCGATCTCGGCGATGGCGCTGAAGTCGAGCGTCGCCGCGCCGGTGAGCGGCGGGGTGGGCCCCTCGAAGCGGCCCTCCTCCGCGGTGAGGATCGCCGCGGTGGCCTCGGCGAGGTCGTTGTGGCCGGTCCAGGCGACGGGACCGTCGGCGGGGAGGGCGATGTCGCCGGTGTGGCGGGCGGACTCCAGGAACAGCAAGGCGCTGGCCGTGTAGAAGCCGTTGCGCAGCGCGGTCCACGGCAGACCGGTGGCGCGCAGCAGGTCCTCGGTCCGGGCGTGGTCGCGGCATGCCTGGAATCGGGAGTCGTGGGCGGCGCCCGTCTGGCTGGTGTAGAGGATGCGGCCGACGCCGGCCTTCACGGCTGCGTCGATGGCGGTGCGATGGCCGCTGACGCACTCCTCGGCCGTGCGGTCGAGGGAGACGAGGAGCACCTGCTCGGCCCCTTCGAAGGCGTGCACGAGCGAGGCGGGGTCGTCGAAGCTGCCCCGCCGGACACGAACGCCGCGGTCGGCGAGGTCCTGGGCCTTGCGAGGGTCGCGGACGCTGACGCCGACGCGGTCGGCGGGGACGCGTTCCAGGAGGCGTTCGACGGTGCGGCGGCCGAGCTTTCCGGTGGCTCCGGTCACGATGATCATTGGTTCCCCCAACGGTGTTTCCAGTGGAATCATTTTGACAGTAACACCGGAATATCGGTGGAATCAAACCTCCGATACCATCGATCCATGTCTACGCGTGACACCACCGACAGCCCTCGTCGCCGCATCGTCGAGGCGGCCGTCGAGCTACTGGAGAACGGCGGCCCGGACGCGATGAGCACCCGCGCGGTCGCCGCCGCGGCCGGGATGCAACCGCCCGCGATCTACCGCCTCTTCGGCGACAAGGAGGGGCTGCTTGAGGCTGTCGCCGAGCACGGCTACGCGCAGTTCCTGGAGAGCAAGCGGGCGCAGCTCGACCCCGATCCGCGGAACGCGGTGGAGGACCTGCGCCGCGGCTGGGACGTGGTGGTGGAGTTCGGGATCTCCCGCCCCGAGCTGTTCGCGGTCATGGACAGGGCCACCGGCCGGGAGGCCGACACGGCACACCGCGCGGGCCTGGAAATCCTCCACGGCCGGGTGCGCCGACTGGCGGCCGGGGGGTGGCTGCGGGTCGACGAGGAGCTGGCCGCCCAGATCATCCAGGCCACCGGCCGAGGCGCGGTCACCACCTGGCACTCCACCCCGGCCGAACGCCGCAACCCGGCGCTGCTGACCGCTCTCCGCGAGACCATGGTCGCCGCCGTCACCCGCGCCGAACCGACGGTCCCCGCCGCGGAGGCCGGCCCCGCCGCGGCGGCCCGCGCGCTGCGCGCCGCTCTCCCCGACGACCCCGACGTCCTGAGCGACGCCGACGTCCTGAGCGAGGCCGAGCAGCACCTGCTGCGCGAGTGGCTCACCCGCCTGGCGGCGGACAGGGCCGCTCCGCATGCCTGATCGCACGTCAGGACAGCTCGTGCCGGTCGGACCTCCCGAGCAGAGCTCGTGCGACGGCGGGTCCGCATCGAGGGACAGGGGCCGGACGGGACCGCGGCCCGACGTTCAGGCCCGGCCCGACGTTCAGGCCCGGCCCGGCGGTCAGGCCCGGCCCCGCGGTCAGGCGCAACCCAGCGGTCAGGCGCGGCCCGAACCGATCCAGACCCGCAGCGGACCGACCGCCTCGAAGCCGTGCCGCAGGGCGGCCACCAGATCGTCGTCACCCTCGTAACCGACCAGGGGCAGGGCGGGGAACAGCCGGTGGACCGCCTCCAGCACGACCGGCCAGGCCGCGTCGACGCCCCCGTCCAGGGCGAAGACATTGGAGATGCCCACCACCCGGTCGCTGCGGCTCGCCACCGCACCGGCCACCACCCGGCCGTCGGGAGACCGTCCGGCGATCACGAAGGTGGCCGGGTCGTCGAGCAGTTCGGGCCGGAAGAGGTGCGCGTCGCCGGCTCCGTCGTCCCAGGCGAGCGCCCAGGCGCGCAGGGCGTCGGCGCTGTCCACCACCTCCCAGGCGAGGTCCGACGCAGTGATGGGCGCGCCCGCCGGGCGGTGGACCCACTGCGCGTCGAACAGCACCCGGAAGCCGGCCTCGGTCAGATCGAGGTCGGCGAAGCTGTCCTTGACCGACGCCCCGGGGGCCGCGTTGTCGATCCTGGCGACCAACGCGGCCGCGTCCGCCCCGGGCAGCAGCGTCACCGCGTCGGGGTAGTAGAGGGGTGTGCGGCTCGCGGCAGCCCACGCCTCCTCCTCGAAGGCGCCCACCGAACCGTGCGATCGGCTCATCACCGCACACCATTCGGCGTTGTTGCGGGCGGCCGCCCGTACCAGGGAGTGGTTCGACATCGTCACAGGCGTGGATCATGCCCCGACCGCACCCGACCGGGCGACCCATTTCCGCGCCACCTCGGCACCGACGACGAGCAGGCCGCGGGGCGGCTGGTGTTCTCGACGCTGCACGGCCTGGCGGTCCTGGGCGCTGGTCAGGGGTGGGAAGGACGTGGAGGGGAGGGCGCCCTCCTTGTCCTCGGTGTCGAAGCACTGGACGGTCGGCGAGCAGGACGCCGCGCCCGCCACCGCCGCTGTCAGCTCCGGGATCTCAGGCAGTTCCTGAGGCCGCATCGACATGCGCATCACCCCACCGGCCACACGACAAGGAAGCGGAACGGGAACGGATCACGCCAGCAAGCTGAACAGCGGAGTCTGTTCGCTGGGACCTTTCCGCTCTCTTCGCTCGGAAGTTCGCACGATACCCCGGGTGGCATCATGAACGCATGGAGACGGTGGACTTGTTGGACCTTCTGACGCAGTTCGGCGCAACCGGGGATTTCGGGGGCTTTCGGCCGCTCGGGCCGTTCCCGGTCGCCGCTCGGGGAGAGCCCCAGCAGTCGGGCCGCGAGGCCGACCACCTGCCGTGGCCGCAGTGGTTCCAGTACGGGTGCATGTCGGTCGACGTCTGCCGGTGCTGGATCGTCAACCGGGTGTCCGTCCGGACGTGGTACGACACCGTCACCCTCCCTGTCGGTGAGCCCGGTGCGTACGGCGACTTCCCGGGTCCACCCGGCTTCCCGGAGCTCTCGGCCGCCTTTGCCGCCGCCGACGTGCACTGGGAACGGCGCCGCGAGGCGCACTCCCTCCCGCAGTTCACCATGCAGACCACTATTGCCGAACTCCCCGGCGTGACAGTCGACTTCATCTTCACCACCGTCGACAACCCGGACGTTCCGACGCTGTACAGCGCCCACGCGACCGACCACACCCACCTGTGCCCTGACGGCCCGTGACTCGTCAGCGCACCTGCCGGACCAGCTGTTCGGCGAGCTTGGCCTTGGCACTTCCGGCTCCGGGCCTCCTGCGCGGGGGCCCGGGCCGTGGGAGAAGACCGACACCTTGCAGGCCAAGTACGCCCTACGCTCGGGAGTCGAGGGCACGATCGGCCAGGCCCTCGACGTCACCGGCCTGCGGCAGGCCCGCTACCGCGGGCTGCCCAAGGCCGGCCTCCAACACGCCTTCTCCGCCACCGCGATCAACATCGTCAGACTCGACGCCTACCGGACCAGCCGGCCGCCCCACCAGTCCAGGAAGATCCGCACGAGCCGCCTGTCCCGGCTCGCTGCCCCCGTCACTCCGATCCGTGACCGGGGCGACGCGGTCCGTACCGTCGGTAGCCGATGTCGGCGCGCGGCGCCCGCCGGGCTGGGCCAACCGGATTGGTCTACGCTGTGTGAAGGGCTGCCGGTCGCGCTCCAGCCCCGGCGGGACCATCGGCACGGAGGTACGAGGTGCCCGCAGACACGAGCCCGCGGTGGCGGCGTACCGGATCAGCAGTGACCGCGATGGCTTCGACGGCTCGGCGGCTGCCCTTCACCACCGGAACGGCCGTGGTCATCCTGCTGGTGGGTCTGAGCCTCGGTGGCCTGTGGCACTCACTGTCCGACCGCTCCTGGTACCCGGACGTGGCGTACGGTCTGCCCTCGTTCGAGGCCGGCCGCTGGTGGACGCTGGTCACCGGGTCGCTGCTGTGCGCGACCCCCGCCGACTACCTGCTCGTCACCCTCGGGATCGTGCTGCTCGTCGGGCTCGCCGAGGCCCGCCTCGGCACCCGGTGGGCCTCGACGGCGACGATCGTCGGCCAGCTCGGCGCAGTGCTGCTGACGGCCCTGCTGTTCCTGGTGCTGCGCCACGCGGACTGGGCCTGGGCCCAGGAGCAGGCGCGCGCCGTCGACGTCGGCCTCTCCGCGGGCGCGCTGTGCGCCGGAGCACTGGCCTCCGCCGCCTTGCCCTCGCCGTGGCGGCAACGCCTGCGGATGGGCCTGCTCACGTACGTCGTCGTGTGGCTGCTGTACGTGGGCGGCCTCGTCGAGGTGGAGCACGCGATCGCCGTCACGGGCGCGCTGATCGCGACCCACTGGCTGAAGGTGCCCGGCGCGGCCCCGACCTCGGGCCGGCTCAGCCGGCGTGAGTGGCGGCTGCTGGCGGTCACCGGGCTGATCGTCATCGCGGCGATCCAGACGGTGGTCTGGCTGTCGCCGAGCCGCGGTCCGCTCGGGAACACCGAGGGCCAGGGCGGCTCGGGCTGGCAACTCCTGATCTCCCTGGTGCTGATCGCCCTGCTGGTCAACGGGCTGCGCGGCGGGCGCCGGGCCGCCTGGCGCTGGAGCATGGCGCTCTGCCTGGCCAACGTCCTGCTGGGCCTGTTCGTGGCGGTGGCCTACGTCGTCGCCCACATCGTGGGCGCCGAGGTCACGGTCACGGGGGCGGCGGTCTTCGTGCCCGCGGCCGTCCTGTGGACTGCCGAAGCCGTCGTCCTGCTCGCCGGCCGGGAGGCGTTCCGGGCCAGACGCCCGCGCCGCGGGGAACGAGGGCACGCCCCGGCCACCCGCCCGCACCCCGCGGGCGCTCTCGACCGGACCGCGGACACCGATCCCCAGGAGCGCGCCACCGACCTTCTGCTGCGTCACGGCGGCGGCAACCTCTCCTGGATGACCACCTGGCGTGACAACTCCTACTTCTTCCCCGACGACGAGGACGAGGGCTACCTCGCCTACCGGGTGCACGCCGGCGTCGCCGTCGCCCTCGGCGACCCGGTGGGCGCCGAGCCGACCCGTGCCCGCACCATCGCCCGCTTCGCCGACATGTGCGACCGCTCCGGACTGGTCCCCTGCCTGTTCTCCGCCACCGGGCAGGCCGCCGGGGCGACCGGTCGACTGGGCTGGCGCTCCGTCCAGGTGGCCGAGGACACCATCATCGACCTGCCCGACCTGGAGTTCCGCGGCAAGGCCTGGCAGGACGTGCGCACCGCGCTGAACCGGGCCAAGAAGGACGGCGTGGAGTACCGGCTCGTCGCCCTCGCGGAACAGCCCCGCCCGGTCCAGTCCCAGGTCCGCGCGATCTCCGAGGAGTGGGTCGGCGACAAGGGCCTGCCGGAGATGGGCTTCACCCTCGGCGGGGTGGAGGAGGCGCTGGACCCGCGGATGCGGGTCGGCCTCGCGACGGACGGCGACGACCACATCCACGGCGTCACGTCCTGGATGCCGGTCTACGACGGCGACGGGAGCCCGCACGGCTGGACACTCGACATGATGCGCCGCCGCGACGGCTTCCGGCCCGTCGTCGAGTTCATGATCGCCTCCAGCTGCCTGACCCTCCGCGAGGACGGCGCCCGCTTCCTGTCCCTCTCCGGCGCCCCACTCGCCCGCACCGACACCACCGGGGCCCCCACCGTGCTCGACCGGATCCTCGACCAACTGGGCGCCACCATGGAGCCGTACTACGGCTTCCGCTCGCTCCACGCCTTCAAGGCGAAGTTCCAGCCCCGCCACGAACCCATGTTCCTCCTCTACCGCGACGAGGCCGATCTGCCCCGGATCGGCCTCTCCCTGCTCCGCTGCTACATGCCCTCCGCCACGATGCGCGACCTGCTCAAGCTCCCGGCACACCAGGGCTGACCAGCGCACTCGACCAGCGCGAAGGCCGTGGGACGACTCCGCACTGCGCGGCGGACCACGGCCGACGTCGGAGGCGGTCAGGCGGTGGGCTCGATGCAGAGTCCGGTGAGCAGGTGGCGGATGCGCTGCTCGATCCGGTCGCGGACGGGGCGCACGTCGCCCACGACCCGGCCGCGGCCGAGATGGGTCAGGAACGCGGCGGCCATCCGGGAGCGGCCGGCGTTGTGCACACACCTGCTGCGGCACCACGGCCCGCCGCACCCCCGACGAGCAGGCACCCGCCTGAGGTCACCGTTCGACCGGACAACACGGGGAACTGACGGTAGCGAGACAGGCGAACTCACCCGGCACCAGGACCGTGGAAGCGCCCTGCCTGCCATCCCCCCGTGCCTGTGAGGGATCCTTTCCCCCGTGCTCACAGTGCAGATGAACGATGCGGCAGCAGCCCTCCTCGGCCCAGGGACCGAACTCGCAGCGACCCGGCCACCGCAGGAACTGGCAGCCGGCCTCCGTGATCTCATAGCCAACGGCATCGCCCTCCACGGAGACGCCGCGGTGCTGACCGACACCGCCCGCCACCTGCGCGACACCGGGCCCGGAGGCTTCATCGACCTCACCGCGTGGGAGTGCAGCGTCAACAGCTTCCACCTTGAGGACTTCGTGCCCGTGACCGTCGGCGTCCTGGCTGACGGTGAGCCCGTCATCGCCGAGGCCGGTCAACGGCTACTACTGACCCAGGGCCTCACGCTGGCCCTGCACATCTGCCACCTCGGCCGCTCGACCGAACCTCCACTGCAGATCCGATGCATCGTCAGCGCAGGCACCACCAACGGGACCTTCCGCTTCCACCGCATCCGCGCCGGCCGGCAATGGCACCATCCGGACCTGGACGGGTACACGCTGGAAAAGATGATCGTCATCGACACGGGCTCACCGAGTTCCTGACCTGACCCGCCAGAGCTCCCAGCCTCCCGCCGCATCGAAGACAGTCGGCTCGGCGCCGCAGCCCGCAACCGGTCGGGTCGACCAAGCTCGTCCCCTCAGAGGTCCGTTGCCCCCGGACAGCAGCGACGGAGCTCGCCGAGTACGCGCTCGTCGACAGCCCGGACGTCCCAGAACGAGCTGTCCACCTCGGCCAGGATGACCACCAACTCGTCCCCGGCGAAGCCACGTGCTTCGGCGTCGATCAGCTGGAGGAACGGCGTCGTCAGCGACAACAGCATCAACGTGTCCATCCCGCCTTCGGCGGACCGTCTCTCCATCTCGACACAGCGAGGATCGACGATCTCGTCGCATTCGACCCGCCACTTCAGGTCCAGACCGAAGCCGCCGAGCCGGACCAGCAGTTCAGCCAGGGTCACGTAGTGCTCTCCGCGCCAGGCAGGGAACGTGATCCCCTTCATCCCCGCCTCTGCTCCGGCTGTACGGCCTGTCACGTGACCCCCTTCGTTCAACGGCAAACACCAGGCTACGGCCGCCGGCTGACGGGCGTGGTCAGACCGGTCAGCCCGCCGGGGGGAAGGTCAGCTTCGGCCTCGGCTTGAGGCTCGTCAGGCACAGCAGGTACTTGTCGCTCCCCCGCTTGTACGTGAAGTAGCTGTCGGCGTCGGGGTACTTGCGGCACTCCGTCTCACCGTCGGTGGTGTTCTCGGCCCGGCCCACGATGCGGGCGTCCGCCTGCGGGTCGGAGCAGGAGACCACCTTGACGTCCGGGTTGTTGTCGTTCAGGCCGGACATGGCGAGCGGGCTGCTGTTGTGGATGCAGTCGCCGGCCTTGGCGAACTCGGGGTCGTCCTTCAACAGGGCGAAGATCAGCGTGATCAGGACCGCCGGGATCAGCAGGCCGACGATCGTGGGGCGCAGGTAGACCGGCTTGCCGGTGTCCATCGGCGTGCCGGGGGCTCCGGGCACCGGCTCCGCCAGCTTGTTGATCTTCATTCGCTGCGGGATGTTGAACAGCATGACGATCGGATTGACGATCAACGACGGGATGCCCCACCAGCCTTGCCAGAGGGTGTCGGAGGTCATCTCCCGGTGGGTGGCGATGCCGCAGTTGCGGCAGAACGGGCCCCGTCGCTTGAGGTAGCGCATCACGATGACGAAGCCCTGGTGCCCGCGGACCGTGGCGTTCACAGCCGGGACGGAGCCGCAGACGGCGCAGGTGAGCTGTCCCTCGCCGTACCCGGGTTCCCCCTGGATCGGGGCCGCGGAGGCGGTCTCCGCGGGCGCGGTGGCGTCGGGCAGCTCGGCGGACTGAGTGGAAATGGTGAATCCCCCGTGGTGATCAAGAAAGCGTGCCGGGGAAATCTACCGCCCTCGAACACCAGGAACGGGCCATCGATCCCCCCTGGGTCCGAAGGTCACCGAACCGTGATCACAAATCGGTCGTTCGCCACGGAATCCCGGCAGCCCGGGGCAGCGGCCGAGAGGACGGCCGCCAGGCCGCTGGAGCGGCGCGGCCGAGTTCCTCCACGGCTGGCTGACCGGGCAGATCACCACCTCCGTGTTCCCTGACGCGGAGGAATTCGCATCCTGGTTCGCATGCTGGTCCGAACAGAGGCCGAAGACCGCACGTCCGGCACCGCGGAGGGTGGTGTGGCAGTTGCTCCGGCACCCGGCGCCGGAGTGGGGCGGCGACGGGCCGTCCCACTCCGACGGGTTCAGACCGCGGCCGCGCCGCTGCCGGCGATGACCTCGGGCCGCAGCAGGGCCGCGAGCCGCTCGGCCGGGAGCAGCCCCCGCTCCAGCACGAGTTCGGCGACACCCCGGCCGCCGGCGAGGGCCTCCTTGGCGATGTCGGTGGCGGCCGTGTAGCCGATGTGCGGGTTGAGGGCGGTCACCAGCCCGATGGAGTTCTCGACGGTCGCGCGCAGCACCTCGGTGTTGGCGGTGATGCCGACGACGCAGCGCTCGGCGAGGGTGTGGCAGGCGGCCCGCAGGTGGGTGATCGACTCCGACAGCGAGTGCAGGATGATCGGTTCGAAGGCGTTGAGCTGGAGCTGGCCCGCCTCGGCTGCCATGGTGATCGCGACGTCGTTGCCGATCACCTCGAAGGCGACCTGGTTGACGACCTCGGGGATGACCGGGTTGACCTTGCCCGGCATGATGCTCGAACCGGCCTGGACCGGCGGCAGGTTGATTTCGCCGAGGCCCGCGCGCGGCCCGGAGGACAGCAGTCGCAGGTCGTTGCAGGTCTTGGAGAGCTTGACGGCGATGCGCTTGAGGACGCCGGACATCTGGACGAACGCGCCGCAGTCCTGGGTGGCTTCGACGAGGTTGGCTGCGGTGACCAGGGGCAGTCCGGTGATGTCGGCGAGGTGGCGTCGGGCGGATTCGGCGTATCCGGCGGGGGCGTTGAGGCCGGTGCCGATCGCGGTCGCGCCGAGGTTGATCTCGTGGATCAGCTCGGCGGCTTCCGCGAGCCGGCTGCGGTCCTCGTCGAGCATGACGGCGAAGGCGGAGAACTCCTGGCCGAGCGTCATCGGCACGGCGTCCTGCAGCTGGGTGCGGCCCATCTTCAGGACGTCGCGGAACTCGGCGGCCTTGTGGGCGAACGCGTCCTGGAGGACGGCCATCGCGTCGAGCAGGCCGTGCACGGCGGCCACCGTCGCGATCCGGACGGCGGTCGGGTAGACGTCGTTGGTGGACTGGCCGAGGTTGACGTCCTCGTTGGGGTGCAGGTGCGAGTACTCGCCCTTGGCGTGCCCCAGCAGTTCCAGCGCCCGGTTGGCGAGCACCTCGTTGGCGTTCATGTTGGTGGAGGTGCCGGCGCCGCCCTGGATGACGTCCACGACGAACTGGTCGTGCAGCTTCCCGGCTCGGATCTCGCGGCAGGCGGCGACGATCGCCTCCGCCTTCGCGGGCTCCAGCAGGCCGAGCTCCTCGTTGGCGAGGGCGGCGGCCTCCTTCACCGCGGCCAGTGCGTCGATCAGGTGCGGGTAGGCGGAGATGGGGGTGCCGGTGATGGGGAAGTTCTCGGTGGCGCGCAGGGTGTGGACGCCCCAGTAGGCGTCGGCGGGGACGTCGCGGTCCCCGAGCAGGTCGTGCTCACTGCGGGTGGCGGCGGTCATGGGTGTGCGGGTCCTCTTCTCGTGGTGGTGGGCCGGGTCACGCGGGGGCGAGCAGGGCCGACGGGTCCAGCGCGGCGACCGGTCGCACGCCACCGACGGGTCGGCCCCCGCCGGCTGCCGACTCCCCCGCGAACCCGGTCAGCAGCCGCGGGTCGACTCCTGCCAGGGCAAGGGCGGCGGCCGTTACCGGGACGCGCGCGCGGTTCGCCCCGTCGGCGATCTTCAGGGCGACGGCGCGGCCGTCCGGCAGCGCGGCGATCTGGACGCCCTCGAAGCCGTCCTTGGCGAGCAGCCCGGGTACCGCGTGCATCAGCCGGGCCACGTCCCGCCCCGCCCCTGAGGCCATTTCCGGGTGGCTGCGCAGTGCGTCCGCGACCCGGAACTCCGGTGTCCCGGGCTCGCCGGTGGCGATGCGCGCAGCGGCGCGGGCCAGGCCGTGGAGGGAGACGGCGAAGAGCGGGGTGCCGCAGCCGTCCACCGTGACGTGGGCGATGCGCTGGCCGGTGAGGTCCTCCACGACCTCGGCGATCATCCGCTGGAGCGGGTGCCCGGGGGCGTCGTAGTCGTGCAGCGGCCATCCGTTGAGCTTGCAGAGGTGGAGCATCGCGGCGTGCTTGCCGGAGCAGTTCTGGGCGATCCGGGAGGGCGGGCGGTCCTGCCGGATCCAGGCGTCGCGGACGGCCGGGTCGTACGGCAGGTCCGGGACGTTGCGCAGGTCGTCCTCGGTGAGGCCGGCGAGCGCCAGGATCCGCCGGGTTCCGGCGAGGTGGCGTTCCTCGCCGGAGTGACTGCCCATCGCGAGGGCGAGCAGTGCGCCGTCGAGGGGCAGTCCGGCGCGGACCATGGCGACGGCCTGGACGGGCTTGAGGGCGGAGCGCGGGTAGCAGGCGGCATCCGCGTCGCCGAGGTGGTACCGGACGTCACCGCCGCTGCCGAGGACGATGACGGAACCGTAGTGGGTGCTCTCGACCACGCCGCCTCGGGTGACGTGGGCGACGGGTGCGTGGCGGGGCTCGCGGATCGCGGGCGCGTCCGCGGGGGGACTGGTGAGCATGACTGCCTCGATCGTGATGGCTTGGGGCTGCTGACCTGTGTGCCTGACGGAAGCGGGCCGGCCCGGACGGGTGCGCGGTAGGTCCGCGGATCCCCCCCCGGGCCGCCCGGATTCAGTCGTCGGTGCCGGCAGCGACGCGCGCGGTGCGCCCGCGGACGGCGTACCAGCCGGCGACGAGTGCGGCGGCGATGAGCGGCACGCACAACACGGTGGTGCGTCCGGCGCCGCCGTCGGCGTACATCAGGACCAGGACGGTGGCGAGGAAGGCCAGCGTCACGAGTTCGGTCCAGGGCGAGCCGGGCAGTCGGTAGCCGGGGCGGGTCAGCTCGCCGGTCGTGGTCTTCCGCCAGAACAGGAGGTGGCAGACCATGATCATGCCCCAGGTGGCGATGATGCCGATCGCCGCGAGGTTGAGCACGATCTCGAACGCGTCGGCGGGGACGACGAAGTTGAGGCCGACGCCGAGGACGCACATGCCGCTGGTGAGCAGGATGCCGCCGTAGGGCACCTGGGTGCGGCTCATCCGGGCGGTGAAGCGGGGTGCCGATCCGTTGACGGCCATGGAGCGCAGGATGCGGCCGGTGGAGTAGAGGCCCGAGTTGAGCGAGGACATCGCCGCGGTCAGGACGACCAGGTTCATGACGCTGCCCGCGGCCGGGACACCGATGTGGGAGAGCACCGTCACGAAGGGGCTCTGGCCGGAGGTGTACGCGTTCCACGGCATCAGCATCGAGAGCAGGACGACCGAGCCCACGTAGAACAGGCCCACGCGCCACATGATCGAGTTGATCGCCTTCGGCATGATCTCCTCGGGCTTCTCGGTCTCCCCGGCCGTCACGCCGACCAGTTCGACGGAGGCGTAGGCGAAGACGACGCCCTGGATGATCAGCAGCATCGGCAGCAGGCCGTTGGGGAAGATCCCGCCGTTGTCGGTGATCAGGGACGGGCCGGGGACGGCGCCGTCGACGGGGTGCCGGGTGACGAGCAGGAAGATCCCGATGGCCATGAAGACGACCAGGGCACTGACCTTGACGATGGCGAACCAGAACTCCAGTTCGCCGAAGATCCGCACCGAGATGAGGTTCACGGTGAGGACGACGGCCAGGGCTATGAGCGCGATCACCCACTGCGGGACGTCGGAGAACAGGTGCCAGTAGTGGGTGTAGGTGGCAACGGCGGTGATGTCGGCGATGCCGGTGGTCGCCCAGTTCAGGAAGTACATCCAGCCGGCGGTGTAGGCGCCCTTCTCCCCCATGAACTCCCGGGCGTACGAGACGAAGGCGCCGGAGGACGGGCGGTACAGGACGAGCTCGCCGAGTGCGCGCACGACGAGGAACGCGAAGACGCCGCAGACGGCGTACGCGACGAACAGGGAGGGCCCGGCGTCGGCGAGCCGTCCGCCCGCGCCGAGGAACAGCCCGGTGCCGATGGCACCGCCGATGGCGATCATGTTGACGTGCCGGGCTTTCAGGGACTTGCTGTAGCCGGTGTCGCCGGCGTCGACGTGACGGGTCGTGGGGCGTTTCTCGTCTTTGAGGAACTGCTCGCTCACGCCTCGGCTCTGCCTTCTCTTGAGGTGTCCGCCCGCTCGGGGCGCACGATGTCGGTGAGGGTGGCCTCCACGCGGTGGAGGTGGTGGGACATCGCCTCGACGGCGTCGGGCTCGGAACCGTCGATCAGGGCCTCGACGATGGCCCGGTGCTCGCAGTTGGACTGCTCGCGCCGGCCGCCGAGTTCGTTGAGGAAGGTCGACTGACGCGCCAGTGCGTCACGGATCTCCTCGATCACCCGGCGGAACACCGGGTTGCCGGAGGCCTCGGCCACCGCCAGGTGGAACACGGTGTCCAGGGCGACCCAGGCGGTGGTGTCGGTCTCCCGCTCCATCCGGTCGAGCAGGTGGCCGAGGTGGTCCAGGTCCTCCGGGGTCCGGCGCAGCGCCGCGTACCCGGCGACCGGGATCTCGACGTGCCGGCGCACCTCCAGCAGGTCGCTGGCGGCGTAGTCGCCGAAGGTGGGGTCCTCGACCGTGCTCGCCACGACGAAGGTGCCCTTGCCGGTCTTCGAGACGGTCAGGCCCATGGTCTGCAGGGCACGGAGCGCCTCCCGGAGGACGGGCCTGCTGACCTCCAGCGTCCGGCACAGCTCTGCTTCCGAGGGGAGCTTGTCCCCGACGGCGTAATGACCGCGCTCGATGGCGCTGCGCAGGTGGCCGAACACCGCTTCCATCGCGCTGACGCGCCGCGGGACCGCTCCACCTGTCTGGCTGTCTGACAGGTTCACGGGGCTGATCCTGGGGGGCGAAGCGCTCCGGTGTCAAGACACCGGAGTCGTGCCGGTGACGGGCGCACTGCGCCGCACCCGCACCTTCCGCTCGCCGGCACCGTTCGGGACCGGGGTCGGCGTGGACCCGGCCGCGGCCACCAGGGCGTGCACCACCGCCGAGTCGAAGGCCATTTCGGGGTGCCACTGCACGCCGACCGCGAAGCGGTGCCGGGTGCTCTCGATCGCCTCGACGGTACCGTCCGCCGTACGCGCCCCCACGGCCAGACCGGCCCCGAGGGAATCCACCGCCTGGTGATGGTGCGTGGCGACCTGGCGGGTCCCCGGGAGGAGCGCACCGATCCGCGTCCCCGGCACCGTGGTGACGGCATGGGGGGAGAAGTGACCGCCGTGCAGGTTGTGTCCGTGGTGGCCCACCGTCTCGGGAAGGTGCTGGATCAGGGTGCCGCCCGCGTGCACGTTCATCAGCTGCATGCCCCGGCACACTCCGAGCACCGGGAGGTCACGCGCGAGGGCCTCGGCCAGCACGGCCCACTCCCAACGGTCGCGCTCGCGCACCGGCGGCCCCGTGCACGGATGCGGCTGCGCCCCGTACAACGCGGGATCAAGGTCCTCGCCACCGGTCAGGACCAGCCCGTCCAGACCGGCGACGACATCGAACGCGGCCTCCGGCGCGTCGGGGGGCAGCAGGACCACCCGACCGCCCGCCGCCTGGACGCAGCTGATGTACGCCGCGGGCAGCAGCGCCGCGGGCAACTCCCACTCCCCCACTGCGCGTGGGCGAGGTAGGTGGTGAGGCCGATCAGCGGTTTGGGCATACCACTTCCTTTCGGGTGGGGGTCGATCGTCGGCCTACCGCCTCCGCCGCAGCTCGCCCGACGGAGGCGGTGCAGGCGGGCTGCGGAGCAGGCGCACGGCCCCACGGGCGCACGGACGCGCCCGGCGACGGCGGGGGTGGGCCGCGGGACCCGGGGTTGCACATCCGGGCCGCGAGCAAGAATCCTGCTGCCGTTCACGCTTAAGCACAAGAAAAGACATCTTCGCTACAGATAAGTGAGCCTTAACGCCGTGCAGAGACTCGACCCCCGGCTGCTCGCCACCCTCGAAGCCGTGGTCCGCCACGGCTCCTTCAACGCCGCAGCACGCGAGCTGGGCTACAGCGCGCCCGCCGTCTCGCAGCAGATCGCCGAGCTCGAACGCCGCGCCGGCCTCATCGTGATCGAGCGCCGCCCGGTGCGCGCCACCCCGGCCGGCGCCGTCCTCCTCGACGCCGAACAACGCGTCCGGGGCGCCCTCGCGGCGGCGTCCCTGGAACTCGACGCCCTACGCGCGGGCACCGCCGGACGGATCAGGCTCGGCGCCTTCGCCTCCTCCGCCGCCGGGATCGTCCCGCAGGCGCTGGCAGAGCTCCACGCGACCTATCCCGACGTCCGGGTCAGCCTCTCCCAGCTGGAACCGGACGCCGGGTACAGCCGGCTCAAGCGGGGCGACATGGACCTCGCCCTCAGCTACGACTACGACTTCATCCCGATGCCACCGCCCCGGACCCTGCGCCGAACGCTGGTCGCCCGGGACCCGGTCGTGGCCGTCCTCCCTGCCGACCACCACCTCGCCCAGCGGGACGTCATCGACCTGGCAGACCTCGCGTCCGAGACGTGGATCGCCGCGCCGGAGGCCGCGCTGCGCCTGGAACTGCTCGCTCAGATGGCCAAGACCCCGGGCTTCCAGGCCCGCCTGGAATACGACGGCGACGACTTCAACACCGTGCTCGGCTTCGTGGCCGCCGGCCTGTGCGTGGCCGTCATGCCCCGGCTGGCCCTGCCCCCGGGAAGTCCGCGGGTCGTGGCACGCCCCCTCGTCGACCCGGAGCTGACGCGCTTCATCTACACCGTACGCATCGACACCCGGCACGCCCCGCGCGCCCTCCTGGCCCTGGAACGGATGCTCGCCGCGCAGGCGCTGGCCGCCCTGTCATGAGGGCGGGGCCACCCCTCGACCGGCCGCTCGCGACGCCGCCGGGCCGCCCGTGCGCAGGCCGCCCGCCCGTGCGCAGGACGTCCGGGCAGGCCCTCACTCCTCCGACCGGACGTTCCCGTCGGCGGTCAGCCGCTCGCGCCACTCGGCCACGGCCACGGGGGACATCGCGGCGAGGCGCGCGATCGCCTCGTCGTCCCGGCCGTCGGTCCGGCTGAGGACCCGGGTCAGGACGGTGTTCCGGACCAGGCGGACGTCCTTGAGCAATTCCTCCACACGCTTCAGTTCCTCCCCGGTGGCGGCCAGCGTGTCGTCGACCGCCGTCCTTTCCTCGGCCCGCAGTTGCCGCAGGTAGGCCGCCAGTCCGGTGAGGACCACGCCGTCGTCGGCCGCGGCACCGCAGAACCTCTCGGCGAGGTGGTTCAACACGCAGTCGGGGGCGTCGGCGAGACTCGCTCCCACGACCTTGGCACCCTCCCAGCTGCTCCGTCCGGCATCGCTGGTCCGCAGCCAGAGCCCGGCTTCGACCGGGGTGCGGTCACCGCAGGCGGCCGCGCGGTAGGCGTACAGAGCCGCACGGTGACCGTAGAACGTGTAACCCTCCTCGATCCGGACGCCCGCAGGAGCGCACACCAGGTCCGGAACGCCGCCGTACCCGGAATCGGCTTCGTGAGCGGCACGGGCGTCCAGCTCGGCGTCGGTGGCTGCGGCCCGGGCCGGGTCGCAGAGCTCGGGGTTGCGGGCGAGGAAGTCCTGCACTTCGACCCGCCACGCCGGAACCGGGCTCATGCGGGGGTCGGGCCAGGCCACGGCGCCCGTCGAGTCGAGCGTGAACCGGCAGGCCTGTTCGAGGCGGCCTGAACCGCACCTTGACTCCGCGCCACCGGAGGACAGATGATCGAGCCGCAAGCCTGTCAGACAGCAAGACAGGCTCGGTTTCCGCCGCCACAGCGCCGGCAGTCGGATGCCGGGCCGACCGGAGACCAGCAACGCCCTCAGCTCGTCCGGCGCGTGGTTCGGCAGCACCCCGGACGCATGCTGCACAGCCGTGCCGCTACACGTTGCACGCCGCACCGGGGACTTGCCGCCACGGTCCCCACCATCCAGCCTCAGCCGGCGCCGTGCGACGACTCCGAAGCGGGATCTCGTCCTGACGTAGCGTCATGTCCATTGCGCGGATGGATCATTCGGCGCCTGGGACGTGCCGGACTGCATTCCGCGCTCACGCGGTGACGAGGTCATGCGGCGGTGGCGAGGTTGGCTCGGCCGAACAGGAGCGCATAGCCGCGGGGCAGGCGGGCGAGGATGCGATCGGTGAGGTCGTCGCCGGCCAGGGTGACGAGCGCGGCCAGGACGGAGGAGACGTCCCAGCGGGCACCCGCGAGGCTGGTGTTGAGGGTGCGGGCGACGGCTTCGACGAGAGCCGGTGCGGCAACCGGCCGGGGCAGGGGGATCTGGCCGGCGAAGACGGTGCGGGCGCGTTCGGGCAGGGCCCGGGCGAGGTCGCAGCGTTCGTCGCCGGTGAGCTGGGAGCCGAGGACGGCCAGGACGGCGGTGAGGACGCGTTCGGCTTCCTGGTCGGAGGTGTAGCGGCCGAGGTCGCGGACCTGGCGGAGCAGGAGGCGGTACCGGGTCATGACGGTGGCCTTCCGGATCGGGGCCGGCCGGGCGAGCGGCAGGACGGGTGGGTGTCAGGGTCGGTTGCCGGGTCGGGGTCGGCCGAACAGGACGTCGTAGCCGGGCGGCAGTTGGAGCAGGACGCGCTCGGTGAGGTCGTCTCCGGCGGCGTCGGCCGCGGTGGACAGGACCGCTCCGATGTCCCACAGGGCCGTGCTCTCGGTGGCGCCTTCGATCCAGGCGGCCGTCGCGCGCACGAAACGCTCGGGTGTGAGCGGTTCGGCGGCCTGCAGCGGGTTGAGCAGGACCAGGGACATGGTCTCGGGCAGGCGCGCGGCCAAGTCGGCCCGTACGGCGCCGACCAGGTGGGCGCCGAGCAGGGCCAGGACCACGCGCGCCGCCCGCTCGGCCTGCTCGGCCGTGTCGTACTCGCCGCGTTCCCGGACGGCGTCCAGGAACGCCTCCCATCGCAGAGTCACCACGCTTCTCCCTTCGTCCCGGGGCCGGCCGATTCAGTGGTCCGGCTCATCCCGTGGGCCGGCGCGGCCGGTGCCCGCTCCACGGCCAGGCGCCGGTGCAGGCCGGTGAGCTTGAGCAGCCGGACGACCTCGCGGCCGGCCCCGTGCAGGACCAGGCGCCCGCCGCTGTGGTCGGCCTGGTTGCGGGCCCGGACGAGCGCGCCCAGGCCCGCGCAGTCCATGAACGTCACCTCCGACAGATCCAGCACCACCTCCCGGTGCGATCCGAGCGCGGCGGCCAGCGCACGGTGCAGGGCGGGGGCGGTGTCGACGTCGATCTCGCCGTTCGCCCGCACGATGAAGGGTCGGTTGCTCCTGCCGTTCATGGCGTTCACCGTCGCTGCGGTCCGGCGGGTGTTCCGGCCGCCTCGTCGATCGAGGGGGGAGATCGGAGGCGGCCGGAACGGCACCGGGAACCGGGTCAGGCCCGGATCTGCTTGCGGTCGCCGCTGTGGCCGACCTCGATCTTGCGGGGCTTGGCCTTCTCGGCGACCGGGATCTTCAGGGTCAGCACGCCGGCGTCGTAGTCGGCGGTGATCCCGGCGGGGTCGAGGGTGTCGGAGAGCATGACCTGACGGGAGAACACGCCGAGCGGGCGCTCGGACAGCTCCCACTTCACGTCCTCGCCCTGGTGACGCGGTCGGCGCTCGGCCTTGACGGTCACCATGTTCCGCTCGACGTCGATGTCGATCGCCTCCGGGTCCACCCCCGGCAGGTCGAAGCAGATGACGTACTCCTCGCCGGCCCGGTAGGCGTCCAGCGGCATCGGAGCCGGACGCGACCAGGTTCCCGTGTTGCCCAGGAACTGCTGGGTCAGACGGTCCAGCTCGCGGAACGGGTCAGTGCGCAGCAGCATCGCGAAACACCTCCACTGATCGATGGGTGCCAGTGCGCTTCGTCTGACATCCTTTGTAGCTCGTCATCCATCCGATGACAAGTGGGCGCGTCGCCGGTAGAGTGACCGTATGAGTGAGGAGTCCCGAAGAGTCGTCGCCAGTCGTCCCCGGCCGGATGAGCCGGCGTCGTTCCTGGCGGCCGTGGCGGCACTGGCCGCCATCGATGACGCCGTCCGCGCCGCCCGGGGATCCGCGCCCGGGCCTCCGGCCCCTGACGCACAGGAGGGCCCCGAGCCCGCTCTGGCCGCCCTGGTGCTGCTGCGCGAACTGCGCAGCGAGCTGGCGGGCTGGGAAGCCGGGCTGGTGGAGTCCGCCCGGGAGGCCGGTGCCACCTGGGCCGACCTCGCCCGGCCCATGGGCGTCGCCAGCCGCCAGGCCGCCGAGAACCGCTACCTGCGCCTCAAGCCCGCCGGCGGCACGACGCAGGGCGATACCGGTGCCGAACGCGTCAAAGCCGTCCGCGACCGTCGCGCCGCCGACCGCGCCGTCACTGCCTGGGCCCGCGACAACGCCGCCGACCTGCGCGTCCTCGCCGCCCGCATCGCCGCCGCCCCCGGACTCAGCCGCCGCGCCGGTCCCGCACTGACCGCACTCACCACCGCCCTCGGCGCCCCCGACCCCGCGGACCTGATAGAACCCCTCGCCGCCATGCGCCCCCACCTCGGCACCGGCCACGGCGACCTCGCCACCCGCCTCGACGACCTCACCCACCGCACCGAACGCCTGCGCCATGACAGCGACCAACGACGCACCTGACCCCACCGCCTCGCCCTCCCACGACCCCTGGCAGCACATCGAAGACCGGCTCACCGCCGTCGAACACCGCGTCCGGCAACAGGGCAGCGCCACCACCGCCGCGATCGACGCCTGCCTGGCCCGCCTCGAAACCCTCCGCCACCAGCTCACCCACGGACCCTGGCCACCCTCGGGCCCCACGGCACCCCCGCAACCGGAACCAGCACCCACGCCGGCAGTCCGCCCGGACGCCCGGCGCCGCACCACGGTGCGGGCTTCCGCGTGACGCGAGGCGCCGTCCCCGTGCCCTGACGCAGCCCGGTGCGTCACGTGGCGCCGGCAAACCCGTACTGGGGCGACGCAGGGTTCGGGGGCCGTGCGCGCACCGCGGTCCTGCGCAGGGCAGGTTGCCGGACCGACGAACGAGCCCGGCCGACGTCACCACCCGCTGCCTCAACCGGGCAGCGCGTCGCGGGCACGGGCCGCCCCGGAGGTGTCGCACCCCGACCGCACGGAACTACACCGCCTCGAAGTTGATGTCCCAGGTCGGCCTGCGGGTGAGCGAGGCGTGTGGGCTCGACCTGGGCGACATCAAGTGGGACCTGGGCCCCCCGGCGAACGCGCCTTCGCCCAGTTGAAAGCCGGGCGGCTGCTACGACGAGCCAGATGCTCCACCCGCCTTGTCAGCACCATCGTCCAAGCCGTCCCACACGCTGCTGACCTGCAACTATTCAGGATGCAAGAGGTTCACTGAAGGAATCAGGCCGGCCTCCTCACCTAGGGCTTCACATCGAGACGCACGAGCGCGCCGATCTCCACGAGTTGGTCCGGCAGTGCCAAGTCGGAAACGCCCATGACCGTGCTGGCGGGCCGGTGCTCCCCGAAGTACTCGGCGTGGAGGCGTGCTGTCGTGTCGAAGTTCTCCCGCAGGTTCCTCACCAGAACCGTGGTCTCCGCTATCTGGCCACGCTCGGCCCCGAATTGCCTCAGCACCAGGTCCAGATTCTCCAGCGTGGTGCGGACCTGCAGTTCGAAGTCGCCGGCACCCACGAAGTTGCCGTGACGGTCATGAGAAAGCTGCCCCGACACATAAACCGTGTCACCGACCTGAGTGGCCTGACTGTACCCGTACAGCGACTCCCACGGCATGCCGAACCCGAATGCCTTCACCTGAGAACTCATGACTCACTCCCTTGATACAGCGCGCGGGACCGTCAGTTGCAGACAGGCCCCTTGCACGTAGAAGTTACGGGTCCGTACAAACGATGCTTGTCCGGCAGCGCCGCCGAAGTGTTCTCTGCGCGCACAAACACCCTCCAGCAGAGGATGAAAGAGGCTCAGTGAAATCCGCTTAACGGTCCACGCCTTTGCTGAGGATGAGCACGCCAGGGACGGTCAGCATCCGCGGCTGATCGGCGGAGACGATGTCAGGGCGAGGGCAGCGTTCCGCAGCTGGGCCGCCCAGGTCTGCTGGTCAAGCCCCGACGTGTACTCGATGCAGCAATCGCACTGCGGGATCAGCGCCACGAACGATTGCTCCGCCGCGGTCTCGACATCCGTCTCCCACCGATCGTCCGTCGCCAGGTCAGCGGGAGTTATCTCTCGATCGATGAATCTCGCCGCCATCCGGCGCAGAGCGTGGCGCCGCGCCAGGCCCCGATCCGGCAACCGGATCCCGGACTCGGCAAGTGCTTGCTCGAACGCGTCACGAACGTCGCGGGCATCCGCGTTGCGAGGCCAACCGGCGAGCTCGCACAATATCGGGGTGTCCAGTCCGGCTGCGAGCGCCTCAGCAGCGATCATCGGCAGATCTTCCGGGGGTATCTCATCCGCTCGATAACGGCACGCTACCTCACCCAGAGATGTGAGCCCACTCTGCATAGAGGTTTCCGGTTCCGGTGTCGTTCCTTCTGCTCTCATGACTCCTACGGTGTCAGGACCGTTTCCAGGGAAGGCACTCAGGGGCGGGCCCGCTCAGCACCTGCCCCGCGTGTTCGCCTGAACCCGGAAGCCGAACCCACGAGAACACGACCGTCCATCCTCGGGTTCCCGCGAAAAGACCTTCAGTTTCCGCGAACTCGCGGGCCTCTCGGGGCTTGAAACATCGGAACGGAAACTGGCGCTAAGCCCTGCCGGTCCGCTGGAGGGCGTTGACCTGGAGTTCTGGGGTGCCGGAGCCTTCCGCAGTCGTGTTGCGCTGCGGGTCTCACTGGGGAACCAGGACCCGGCATGGCCGACGGCTCACCTTGCCGAGTCCATCGAGGATCTTGCCGCACGAGGCCGCGGCGGCCGGGCGGCTGCGCACCGCGCTGTGGCGGCTCTCCGCCGGTCAGCAGCTCGTCGAGACGCGCAGCGAGGTGCTGGCGCTCGCCGCGACCGTCCGGGTCGACGTCCAACGGATGCTCACCGCCGCACTGGCACTGCGCGACGGCGTGGAGGCCGTCGAGCCGCCGCTGGCGCTGTTCACCCAGGACCTGCTGCCGAACTGGTACGAGAACTGGCTGGTGGTGGAACGGGAGCGGGTCCGGCAGGTCCGGCTGCACGCCCTGGAGACCCTCTCCGCCCGGATGAGCCGTCAGAAGCGCCACGTGGAGGCGGTCGACGCCGCCTTGGTCGCGGTCCTGGCCGAGCCGCTGCGGGAGAGCTCGCACCGGGCGGTGATCCGGGCGCACCTGGCCGAGGGCAACGTGGGAGAGGCCGTACGGCAGTACGAGACGTGCCGGACCGCCCTGCGTGAGCAGCTGGGTGTCGAGCCCAGCGCCGAACTCGCCGGGCTGCTGCCGCTGCGCAACCGCGTCCTGCCCGCCCGGCGGAGACCGGCGCCGACGCACTGAGCGGCGGCGCCGCGGGCCTGCGCAGGAGCCCGCATGCGCAGTGCCACGTACGGGATCTTGAGAGCACGAGCAGCCCGTGGCAGGCTCATGCCGCATGATCGATGACTTCGCGAAGGACAACCTGCACGGGAGACTCCGGCGGGACCGCAAGGCGCTGCTCTGGAAACTCGACGGCTTGTCCGAATACGACGCCCGCCGGCCTTTGACAGCGACCGGGACCAACCTCCTCGGCCTGGTGAAACACGTGGCCACCGTCGAGGCCAGGTACTTCGGCGAGGTCTTCGACCGCCCGTCCCCGGAACCGCTGCCCCGGTGGCAGGACCACTCCGCGGGCAGCGATCTGTGGGCCACCGAGGACGAGACCCGCGATCAGATCATCGGGTTCTACCAGCGCACATGGGAGCACTCGGACGCGACGATCAACGAGCTTCCCCTTGACACCCCCGGCCACGTGCCGTGGTGGTCGGAGCCATATCCGAACACCAACCTGTTCGCCGTCATGGTCCATGTCCTCAGCGAGTCCGTCCGGCACGCCGGGCACGCCGACATCCTGCGCGAGGGCCTCGACGGCCGGACCGGGTTGCGCGCCGAACACGAGAAGCAGATCGACGCTGAAGCCCGGGCAGCCTACTGCGCGAAGATCGAGCAGGCCGCCAGGTCGGCCGCACCGATCAAGGGATGAGACCGGCACCCAGCGGCGAGAGAAGTCCGGCCTCGACGGGGTCGCGCAGCGGATGGACCTGCGGTTTCCGAGGGCTGCCGTCGGTTCGTGAACAGGTGCCCCACTAGGCTGGGCCGGTCGGCCGGGTGGCCGCTCATGCCTGGGGGAGGGGTCGGAACGTGACCTTGCTGGAGAACGATCCGCGAGAGATCGGCGGGTACCTCCTGGAGGGCAGGCTCGGCGCGGGCGGGATGGGCGTGGTGTACCGCGCCCGGTCGGTGTCCGGGCGCCAGGTGGCGGTGAAGGTGATCCGGCCCGAGCTGGCCGCGGACGCCGAGTTCCGGGCCCGGTTCCGGCAGGAGGTCACGGCCGCGCGCAAGGTCAGCGGGGCGTTCACCGCACCCGTGCTCGACGCGGACGCCGACGCGCCGGCGCCCTGGCTGGCGACGCTCTTCATCGCCGGTCCCTCGCTGGGAGAACGGGTCGCCGGCCAGGGCCCGTTGACGCCGCCCGAGGTGCGCAGGCTGGCCGCCGGGCTCGCCGAGGCGCTGCGGGAGATCCACCGCGTCGGGCTGGTCCACCGCGACCTCAAGCCCGGCAACGTGCTGCTTGCCGAGGACGGCCCGCGCGTCATCGACTTCGGCATCGCCAAGGCAGCCGGCGAGACCCAGCTGACCAGCACCGGAGTGGCCGTCGGAACCCCGCCGTTCATGGCGCCCGAGCAGTACCGCAGCGGTACGGCGACGGCGGCCACGGACGTGTTCGCGCTGGGCTCGGTGCTCGCCTTCGCGGCCACCGGGCGCGGGCCGTTCGGCGCGGACTCCTCGCACGCGGTGGGGTTCCGGGTGGTGTACGAGGAGCCGGACCTGGCCGGGCTCGCGGCGGAGCTGCGTCCGCTCGTCGTTGCCTGCCTGACGAAGGACCCGGAGCAACGTCCCACGGTGGAGCAGCTGTTGGGGCTTGCTGCGCAGGTCGAGCGGGAACGGACGGTTCAGTTCCGGACCGGGCTGGTGACGCCGACGCCGACGGCCGCAGGTCCGGTGACGCCGACGCCGACGGTCCTGGCGGCTCCGCCCGCGGCGGTGACCACGCCGCCGGCCGCTCCGCCGGCCGGGGCGGCAGTGCCGACGGGCCCGGTCCCACCGGCCGTCCCCTCGTACATGGCGGCTCCCTCGCACCTGGCAACCCCCTCCACCCGCCCGTCCCTCGCCGACGCCGCCCCGCGCCCGCGGAGGCGCAAGGGTGTGCTGATCGGCTCGGCGGTGTCCGCGGTGGTCGTTGCCACGGCGGGCACCCTGGGCTTCCTCGCCTGGCAGAACCGCGTCCCGGACGAGCCCGGGTCCCACGGCTCGAAGCCCGGCCCGTCCTCCTCGGTGACGGCGACGGCTCCGACCGCCGCCTCCGCCTGCGGCCCCGACGGCAAGCAGGCGGTCGGCGCGGACGGACTGCAGGTCGCCCTCGTCAAGCAGTGGCAGGCGGATTACGCCAAGGAGTGCCCGGGTGCCGCGATCACCTTCAACGGCCCCGCGAGCGGCACCGTGATGGACCAGTACGCGACCTTCAAGTCCGACGGCGTCGCCCTGGATTCCCCGATGACGGCCGATCAGCGGGCCGTCGTCGGCCGCCACTGCCCCACCGGCTACGCCTCCCAGATCCCGGTCACCGTGCTGCCGATCGCCGTGGTCTACAACGCGCCCGGGTTGAAGGGGCTGGAGTTCGACGCCCCGACGCTCGCCAAGATCTTCACCGGCAAGATCACCAAGTGGAACGACCCGGCGATCAAGGCCCTCAACCCGATCTGGAACCTGCCGGACTCGCCGATCGACGCGCGGATCCCGAGCAACGAGTCGGCGGCCACCGCCATCTTCACCCAGTACCTCGCCAAGGCGGCGCCCGCCGACTTCCCGTACCAGCCCGGCCGGACGTGGCCCGACAAGTCGCGCCCCGCGTCCGGCACGAACGCGTCCGACCTGCCCGCCTATGTCGCCGGGGGCCAGTGGTCGATGTCCTTCGTGCCGCTCCCGGACGCCGGCGCCCTCCAGAAGGCCAAGGTGAAGTCCGGCAGCTCCCAGGCGGTGGAACTCACCCCCCGCTCCGCCGGCTTGATGGCCGCCGGGGGCTCGGTGCAGGGCACGGGCACCAACGTGACGGTCACGATCGACTACACGAAGCCCGGCTCGGGCAGCTACCCCATCGTCGACGTCGGCTACATCGGCTTCTGCGACCACGGCGGAGCCGACCGCGCCTTCGCCGGCACCGCCGTCCTGACGAACTTCCTGGCCCACGGACTGAGCACGACGGGCCAGGCCGCCGGCGAGAACCTCATGTACGGCCCGCTCCCGGAGGCCATGGCGAAGCGCGTGCTGGACTCCCTGGCCCCCCTGCGGGTGAAGCCCGGTAATTGATCGAGGAGCAGCCCTGCGCGGATCGAGCGTCACCGGGCAGGGCGCGGCGCTGGTCCCGGCGACGTGCGAGGCCAGCAGCGACGCGCGTAGTTGACCGTGGGCGAAGGCGCCGCACCGGCGCCGGTTGACCAGCAGAGCCGGACGCTCCGTCAGCACGCCCAGCGCTTCGAGCGAATCCTCGGGATGTCCGGCCGAGCCGACCGCCGGCAGCACAGCGGTCAACTCCTCAAGTGCACCCTCTTCCCGAGCCCGTGCCCCGAAGACCGCCCGCCGCACACCTTCCAGAGCATCCTTGCCCGGAGAAAGCTACGAAAGGGGCTGCGAGAGGGGCTGCTGACGACGGAAGAAGCAGTTCACGCCGTCATCCTGCCGGAGCCGACCGCCTTGCCGCTTCCCATGTACGACGCCATCGAGAGCCCCGCCCCGGGGCACCGCTTGGTGGTCCGGGGCGGGGCAGCATCGAGGTGTGACCTCCTCGCCCTTTCGAGGTGCCCGGGGTGGAAGGCATCAGGACGCCTCGCGGCTGTCAGGTCGCCTGGTCCTGGTACTGAGTTCGAGTCGAGGGCTGTTGCGTGGGCGTCGTGGCAGCGCAAGGATGTGCGGGCATGAGCGATCTCGACCCCGTAGCCCGGGTGACCCGCATCCGGCGGGTCGGGCCGGTCCCAGGGCACCGGGATCACGGTCGCTCGTGAGGCGTTCGGTCCGAACCCCGTGAACCCCCGTGAGCCTCTGGAGCTGCGAGGAACGCAGCCGCCTCGCCTGAGCGTGGACGGCTGTGTCCGTGAGATCACCATCCCGGCCCTTCTCTCGATCCGGAGGACACCATGACACCCAGGAGGTGCCGGCGGTGACGGCCCCCGAGCCGCCGCCGCGGCCGAGCGGCCGACGTCTGCTGCTCGGTGTCGCGTGGGACGTCGTCGTCCCGATCGCCCTGTACTACGGTCTGCGCGCCGCCGGCGTCAGTGTCTTCGTCGCGCTGCTGGCGGGCGCCTTCCTGCCCGCGCTCACCACGGCGGTGCAGTGGCTGCGCACCCGCAGCCTGGAGGGCATGGCGGGTTTCATCGCCGGAACCATGCTGCTCGGCGTTGCGGCCGCGCTGGTCAGCGGCAGTCCCCGGTTCCTGCTGGCCAAGGACGGTTGGCTGACCGCCGTGGCCGGGCTCTGGTTCCTGGTCTCGATCAGGGCCAGGCGCCCGCTGCTCTTCCACGGCGGCCGCCCCCTGCTGGAGGGTCGGTTCCGCTCCGACGGCACCTCCTGGGACGTGCTGTGGGAACGCGAGCCGGCCTTCCGCCGGATCTGGCGGGTCTCGACGGCGATCTGGGGTGTGGCGATGCTGCTCGACGCCGCCGTGCGGGTCGTGATGGCCTACACCCTGCCGGTGGACGTGGTACCCGGCCTCGGCGCGCTGCTCTGGCCGGTCACGCTGGTGCTGTTGCAAGTGGTGAACGGCATCTACTACGAGGTGGCCGGTCTCTGGCGGCTGACCGCCGGCACGGCCGGGCGCTCGCCGGCCGACCGGGACTGACGCCGATCACCGGGACGGCCGCCACCGGCGTGCTCCTCACCGGAAGGTGACGGCCTGCCTGCCGAGCGGACGGAACGCCGAGGTCCGGCTGTGGTGACGGCCGGGCCATGGGGCAGGATGGCAGTCCGTTCGGAATGCGCACATCCGTTCCGACGTGGCTGCGCACAACACGACCCGACAGGCGACAAGGTGACCAAACAGCACATACAGCGGCCGGCGACGGCCCGTTCCATCGACCTCCACGCCGCGGGGGCGGGACGGTGACCCGGGACCTGGTCCTGCACGACTGGGTGGTGGCCGGCATCGCGCTGACCTCCGGTTGTGTCGCCGGCCTGGTGCTGAGGACCCTGATGAAGTGGCTGGGCAAGCACGCGAGCAGGACGAAGTGGAGCGGGGACGACATCATCGTCGACGCACTGCGCACCATCGTCCCCTGGGCTGCCGTGATCGCCGGGGTCGCGGTGGCCGCTTCGGCCCTGCCGCTCACCGCGCGGATCGGGGGACTGGTCGACCAGTCGCTGACGGCCGTGCTCATCGTCATCGCAACGTTCAGCGCGGCCCGGGTCGTGGCCGGGCTGGTGCAGTCGGTG
Organism: Kitasatospora sp. NPDC038210; assembly: GCF_055600605.1. Taxonomy (NCBI): domain Bacteria; kingdom Bacillati; phylum Actinomycetota; class Actinomycetes; order Kitasatosporales; family Streptomycetaceae; genus Kitasatospora; species Kitasatospora sp. NPDC038210. Next base: position 200,084 of record NZ_JBVJYK010000013.1, read on the forward strand.
GCCGCGTCCCGGACCGGCGTCGCGGCGTCCGCGTCGATCTTCGTCAACATCACCCGGATCGTGGTGCTGTCGATGGGCGTCCTCGTGGCCCTGGAGACCCTCGGGGTGTCCATCGCCCCGCTGGTCACCGCCCTCGGCGTGGGCGGTCTCGCAGTCGCGCTGGCGTTGCAGGACACCCTCGCCAACCTCTTCGCGGGTGTGCACATCCTCGCCTCGAAGACGGTCCAGCCGGGTGACTACATCCGGCTCACCAGCGGGGAGGAGGGGTACGTCGTCGACATCAACTGGCGCAACAGCGTGGTGCGCAACCTGTCGAACAACCTGGTGATCATCCCCAACGGCCGCCTGGCGCGGACGAACATGACGAACTACTCCCAGCCCGAGCAGAAGCTGTCGATCCTGGTCCAGGTCGGGGTCGGCTACGACAGCGACCTGGAGCACGTGGAGCGGGTCACCCTCGACGTCGTCGACAGCGTGATGGCCGACATCAGCGGCGGCGTGCCCGACCACGCGGCCGCCGTCCGCTTCCACACCTTCGCGGACTCCAGGATCAACTTCACGGTCATCCTGGGCGTCGGCGAGTTCAGCGACCAGTACCGGATCAAGCACGAGTTCATCAAGCGCCTGCACCGCCGGTACCGGACGGAGGGCATCTCGATCCCCGCGCCCACGCGCACGGTCTCGCTCCGGCAGGACGGCGCGGACGCACCCTCGTCCCTCCCACCGGTGCCGCACCCGTGGGACGCGTCGTCCGAGGCGCTGACGGACCGACGGCGGTAGCCGGGCGCAGCGGCGCCACCCGGCGGACCGAGGCGAGGCGAGCAGCCCGTACACCGCGCACTCCATGAGAGGCGGCGCCGGCACGACCGTGCCGGCGCCGCCCGTCAGACGCGCCTGGCCCGGGCTCGGGCCCGGTGCTGTCAGCTGGTCCAGAACGACGACAGGTTCTGGTAGGTGCCGTGGTCGGCGATGGCGCCCTGGTAGGACAGCGAGTTGCCGTTCTGGGTGTCGATGACCACGAGCTGGTCGCCGCGGAAGAGGCGGTAGTCGCTGTAACCGAAGAACGTGGCGGCGTCGATGCCCCGCCTGAAGTCCTGCGGGACGTTGCTGTAGGTGCCGTGGTCGGCGATGGGGCCGTAGTAGGTGACCCGGTTGCCGTTCTCGGTGTCGATGACGACCAGCTGGTCGCCCTTGAAGAGCCGGTAGTCGTTCCGTCCGATGAGCGTGGTGGCGTCGATGCCCCGCTTGAAGTCCTCGGGGATGTTGCTGTAGGTGCCGTGGCCCGCGATGGCGCCCTGGTAGCTGATCTGGTTGCCGTTCTCGGTGTCGATGACCACGAGCTGGTCGCCGCGGAACAGGCGGTAGTCGCTGTAACCGAAGAACGTGGCGGCGTCGATGCCCAGCTTGAAGTCCTCCGGGAGGTTGCGATAGGTGCCGTGGTCTGCGAGCTTCCCGTCGAAGGTGACAGCGTTGCTCTTCTGGGTGTCGATGACAGCCAGGCGTCCCTGCTTGAACAGCCGGTAGTCGTTCCGTGCGATGAGCGTGGTGGCGTCCATGGGATGGTCCTTTCGCTGACGTTCGGTCGGACAGGCCGTCCCGTGCGCTGCGGTTGTGCGCTGCGGTTGTGCGGGACGGCCCGCTGCGTCGCCCTCTGGCCGATCGGATTCCGCATATGACAACGACAAGCAGCATCCACACAGTCACCCGCTGCTGTCGACAGTGCACCGCGCACTGAGAGCCGGAACCGGCCACAATCCCCAGACGACTCCTGCACCTCCGCGGGCGCCGGGGTCACGGCCGCGGCCCCGGATCCTCCGGGAGGACCGCGATTGGGCGTGGCCGTCGAATGACAGTACGCACGACGGGCTTCGGGACGGCGTCACCGTCAGTCGAGGGCGGCGGGCCCGCCGTCGGACGCTGCACGGCCCGTCGGCTCACCGTCCTGTTCGGCGCGGCCCTCCGGTGCGCCCAAGCCCCTGCGGACCGATTCCAGGATCGTCATGCCCTGGCCGACCAGGCCGGCGGCGATCTCACCCAAGCCGTCGGCGCCGCTGAGGACGTTGACATTGGCACCCGCCAGCCCGCCGGCCGCTTCCTTGACGATCTGCGGCAGCTGGTCGATCAGCATCCGGTCCAGCGCCACCCGGTCGTACGATGCCGCCGCCTCGGCCTGGATCTTCATCCGCTCCGCCTCGGCCGACGCCAGGACCCTGATCCGCTCGGCCTCGGCTTCGGCCGGCTTCACGACCTCGGCGATCAGCTGCTGCTGGCGCAGTTCGGCCGCGCGCTGCGCCAGATCGGTCTGCGCCGCCAGCACCTCCTGCTGCGCGTGGGCCAGCGCCAGGGGGCCGGCCTGGGCGGCCTGGGCCTGGGCCCGGTCCACTTCGGCGGTGAACTGCGCCTTCACGACCGCCGTCTCCCGGGCGTACTCGGCCTGCTTCCGGGCGGACTCCTGCTCCGCCTCCACCGCGGCCTGCGTCGCCTGTGCCTGGGCGATCTGCGCCTGGCGCTGGATGGCCGCCCGGTGCGGGGCCGACATCGCGGCGATGTAGCCGGTGTCACCGTCGTCGATCGACTGGATCTGGAGCGAATCGACGATCAGGCCGATCTTCGCCATCTCGGCCTTCGAGGTGTCGAGCACCTCGGTCGCGAGCTTCTGCCGCTCGGTGACGATCTCCTCGACCGTCATCGAGCCGATAATGGCGCGCAGGTGCCCGGCGAAGATCCGGCCGGTCAGCACGGACATCTGGTCCTGGTCGGAGAGGAAGCGCTGGCCGGCGTTGACGATGCTCTCAGTGTCGTTGCCGACTTTGAAGGCGATCACCGCCCGCGCCGTCAGTGCGATGCCCTGCTTGGTGACGCAGGTTTCGGCGACCTCGGCCTCGCACATCGCCAGGGTCAGGAAGCGGACCTTGCGGAAGATCTGCAGCACGAACGCCCCGTGCCCGGTCACCACGCGGAACGGCGCTCCCGAAAGGCCCCGTCTTCCGCCGGAGATCAACATCGCCTGGTCGGGGGCGGGAACGCGGTAACCGAACATCCTGGTCGCCTCCTCAGCGAAGCCCGTCGGCAAGGTCGGACCCCGGACTGCCGGTGGGGTCGGTCCACTCCATGACATCGACCTGGCGAGAACCACGCGATTCGATCACCAGGACGGACGTTCCCACGGGCAGGGGCTCCTCCGACCAGGCGAGGAAGCTCTCCGAACCGCCCCTGATCCTCACAAGGACCTCGCCGGGGCCGGCAGCTCCCCGCGTACCGATCACCAGCACGCCGGGGCAACCGATCACGGCCTCGTCCGACACCATCGGCGGCCGCCCCTTTCACGTGTCGCACGTCGCGCGACCATGTTGACACCACCGCCCGCCCGCAGCGGGCAGGCGCGCGGCCGGGTCACCGTACCGGAGCAGCCCTGACAGGCCCGCCCGCTGGAGCGGCGGCCCGACGGCCACAGTCCGGCCCCGGACCCTGGTGACCCTGCCGTCAGCGAAGGGCAGCCGCAGCGGCGAGGTCCGTTCTCGTGGTGGTAGCGGACGCCGGCATGCAGGGGCGTGGTCGGCGGTGTCGCGGCTGGAGATGCCCGATGAGCCCGGAGAGCCGCGCCGGTCCCTGGACACCTCCGCTGAGGGACTGGTGCAAGCCACCCCCCGGGTCCGGCAGCTCGCCACGAGCACCACCCCCGCGGCACACCTGCGATGGTGCCCACGGACGGACAGGGGCAGGCTGAGAAGTGCACCGGCGGCGGACCACCGATCACGTGCCGCCGTACGGATCGCGACGGCGCTGCGCAAGCCCCCGCCCACTCCATGGAGGTCACCCATGGCCGATCCAGCTGCTCCCCACCCGGCCGGCCCGATCGTGGTCGGCACGGACGGTTCACCCCAAGCCAAGCGGGCCGTGGCCTTCGCGCTCCGCGAGGCCCGACTGCGCGCCACCGGCCTGCGTGCCGTCTGCGCGTACGAGTACACTCCCACCCGGCACTCCGGCTTCGAATGGACGGCCGCTGCCGACCCCGACGCCGGCCCCATCCCGCAGCAGCGCGATCTCGTCACGCAGGCCGTGGCCGACTCCGTCAGGGAACTGCAGGAGCAGCTCGGCGGACCGCCCCTGGAGGTGGAGATCGTCTGCGAACCCGGCCGCCCGGCGGAGGTCCTCCTCGCGGCGAGCAAGGACGCCGGCCTGCTCGTGGTCGGCTCCCGGGGGTCCGGCGCGTGGGGACGCCTCGCCCTCGGCTCGACCAGTACCGAAGTCGTCCACCACGCCCGCCTCCCGGTGGTCGTCGTCCCGGCGGAACACGACACCGCACCCTCCTGAGCACCACGGCCCACGAGGATGGGTGCTCGCGCCGATCGACACGACCAACGGCCTGCCCTCGATGCTCGGCCACGCCCTGACCCAGCTGACCACCATCGGCGTACGCCGCCCGGTGCGCTCCAGCGCCGACCCCGCCACCGGCGCCCACGACGTCGAGGCCTACGCCCTCACCCACTGCCGTGATCAGACTGGAATCGCTGCCGAGCCACGAGAGGAGAGCCTCACCGAGGCAGTGCTCGCCCCCTCGGAGCGCGAAGCGGTGGAATCCGACAGCTCGGATGAGACCGGCTGGGAATCCGCGGGCTTCAGTGCGACAGGACACGGGGTTCGCTCGGCATTCAGCGACACAGGGTGCGCAGGGTGGCCAGGCAGTCCGCGGCCCGGCGCTGCGGGTCGGTGTCGGTGCTGGCCCAGGCGATCCGGGCGTCCGGCCGGATGAGCACCGCAGTGACGTCCCGCCAGATTGCTTGCGCTGCTTCGGTGTTGACGGTTCCTGCTCGCTGCTCCAGGCCGTCCGTCGGGCACGGCGTCCGAGTCCCGCCGAGGTCCAGCAGCAGCGGTCGGCCGTGGTGCATCAACGGGTGGGCGGTGGGCGCACCGGCCGGGGTGTTCAGAGCGAGGCCGGCCAGCCGGGTGCCGTTCAGCGGGTGCCCGCCGGGCTCGGTGTCGGCCGGTATCGGGTCGTCGAAGCCGGCGATCCGGCGGGCCCACTGGTGATTGGTGCGTGGTTCGGTGAGTGCGGCGGACCAGACCTCGCGCAGGGCGATCTGCTCCGGGTTCGCCGCCGCGAACAGGGCGAGCTGCGCGCGGGTGTTGTCGATGACGGCGCGGCCGGCCGGCCTGCGCTCCGTTTCGTAGCTGTCGAGCAGTCCGTCGGGCGCCCGGCCCTGGAGGGTGGCGGCCAGCTTCCAGCCCAGGTTGGTGGCGTCCTGGATGCCGAGGTTCATGCCCTGCCCGCCGGCCGGGAAGAACATGTGCGCCGCGTCCCCGGCCACCAGCACCCGTCCGGCCCGGTACCGCGCGGCCTGGCGGGTGGCGTTGCCGTAGCGCGAGAGCCACCGGGGGTTGCGGATGCCCAGGTCCCGTCCCAGCAGTGCGCGGGTCTGCTCGCGCACCTCGTCCAGGGTCAGCGGTTCGCCGGTGCCGTGGTGCATGGTGGCCGTGGAGAGGCCCGCCAGGCGGTGGACGCCGTCGCCGATCGGCGCCGCCAGGAACGAGCCGGCCGGCCCGGTGGCGGAGAGCGGCCCGGTGGGCGGATCGTCGAGTTCGACGTCGGCGAGCCACCCGGTCATGGTGGTGTCCTGACCGGGGAAGTCGATGCCGGCGGCCTGGCGCACGGCGCTGCGGGTGCCGTCGCACCCCACGACCCAGCGGGCCCGCACGGTCCGGTGGGTGCCGTCGGCCCGGATCACCACCTCGACGGCGTCCGGCCCCTGCGTGAGCGAGACGACCTCCTCCCCGCGCAGCACCCGGGCGCCCACGGCGACCGCGTGCTCCTCCAGGAGCTGTTCGGTGACGGACTGGCCGAGAGCCAGCATGAAGGGGTGCACCGCCCCGGTCGTGGAGAAGTACAGCCGGGTGGTCGCCGCGCCGAAGTGGCCGGTCGGCACCGGGGTGCCGCGTTCGATGAACCGCTCCGCGAGGCCGCGGGTGGCGAAGGTGTCCAGCGTGCCGGCCTGCATGCCGATTGCGCGCGACCGTCCGTCCGGTGCCGCCCGGCGTTCCACGACGGTCACCTCCACCCCGTGCAGGCGCAACTCCGCGGCGAGCCAGAGCCCCACCGGGCCTGCCCCGGCGATGAGCACGTCGAGCATGACAACCACTTCCTCTCACTTTTCGAGCGGGCTTTCGAACGATGCGCCGGTACGACGGCGGGCCGGGCACCGGGCGTGGTGCCCGGCCGTTGTCGGGGTGGTTCAGCGGGCGCTGCCGAGGTTTCGGTCGCCGTCGGTGCCCTGGAGCATGAGGGTGGTCTCCTCTATGCGGCGGAAGCGGCCGTCGGGGGCGAACTCGCCGAAGAGGTAGACCTCCATGCGGACGGTGGTTCCGTCGGTCTTGACGACGGTCATGGTGTGGCGGTCGGCGTAGCGGTTGCCGGCGGTGAGTTCGTCGTGGACCTCGACGGAGCCGTCGGCGACGACGGTGCGCAGGTGGGCGATGTGGTCGAGGAACTCGGCGCGGTCGGCCCACTCGCCGTCGGTGCGCTGGCGGTAGTCGGGGGCGAAGTGCCGGTCGGCGGCTTCGTCGAGGTCGAGGCCGGGGGTGAGGAGCAGGTCGGTGAGGGCGGCGCGGACGTCGGTGTGGGTCACGGGGATTCCTTGGGTTGGGTGCGGGGGTGTCCCGCTGTGGGTCGAGCAAAGATACGTGCCTGAAGCACGCTTATGACTGTAGCGAAAAAGCGTGCTCGATGCACGCAAAATCTGGAGCGGTCAGGGACCCGGCAGAACACGACGCCCCGCCCGTGCCGCGCCCGGGGTGTCCGCAAGGATCGGGCCAGCATCCGTACCTGAGGGCGCTGGACGCTCGTGGCCGTGATGATGATCAGGTGAGCCAGGCCAGGATCGATCAGTTTCGACAGTCCGGAATCGACACCGAACACCGGCGGGGGCGGGGGCGGGAGGGCAGTGGCGACTCGGTCCACCAGGACGACAGCGGCAGCACCGGAAGCATCGTCGTGACCGTGAACCCCCGATCGGACCGCCACAGCACAACCGACGGACCCACCACCACCGAGGGCCCCGGCCCCTCCCCCGGCCGGGGCCCACCGGCCCCCTGACGATCCACTGCCGTCAAAGGTGTCGGAGCAGAGCCTGGAGGGGGGCGGGGACGCGGTCCGGGTCGAGGGCCTCGGTCAGGAGACGGCCGTAGCGGATCTTGCGGCCCTTCTTCGTGCCCAGGAAGCGGCGCATCTGCCGGTGCGCCGGCCGGTCCTGCTGGGCAGGCTGGCGGACGAAGATGCGCCAGGCCGGGAGGTCGCCCTCGGCCCGGACGATCTCCTCGACCCGTGGCACGCCCAGCGCGCGGATGAGTTCGTCCTCCAGGTCCGCCGCACAGACGAAGATGCCGTCCAGCGGCTCGCCGGCCCGTTCGAAGCCGCGTTGGTAGAAGCCCTGTTCGCCCTCGTCGCACAGCCCGACGAGGCGCAGGCCCAGCCCCGTCGGCCCGAGCAGGCCGGCGAACCGGCCGACGTTCATCGCCCCGCCCATCGAAACGACGCACACGCCCCGGGACTCCGGGTCTCGGCCGTGGCGCGCGGCCAGCACCTCGACGGCCGCGACATCACTCGGCCCCTCCAGCAGCACCGCCGTCCTTACCCGCAGTCGCCCGGCCAACTCGTCCGCGGGCCCACCCGGCCCTCCCGCCGCCCAGTTGGTGATCGCATCCCGGAACGCCCGCATGTGCGTCATACGGCGATTCTGCTCGGCCCGACGCGAGAGGGCACGGAGTTTTCGCTCCGCTGTGAGCAGAGGAAGAGACGGCCTGCCGTCCGGGGCGGCGGGCGGCCTTGTTGTTGCGGGACGTTCGCGTTCCGGCCCAAGTGGTGGGCCGTGAAGGTGGAGTCGACGTGGAACTGCGCCTCGGCCCTGCGGCAGGCCGGGGCGTAACGGAGTTCCGCGAAGCCGACGTCCGCACCCCGCCAGGTTCGGACGTCCTACGTTTCTCAGCTGCCGGTGCAGGAGCACGTGGCCGTGGACGTGGCCAAGTGGGGGGCCTCGCGGGACGGTGTCGAACCGTCATTAAGAACCTGCGGTGCCACCAGGCCAGTTCGGATGACGCCTGTGGTTCGTGATGGGTTCGCTGCAGCAACTCCGCGTCCAGATCGTCGACCCGCGCTCGTAGTTCGCCTGAGGCCCGGGGCGGAAGCATGAAGACAGCCTCTTCGAGCTTGTCGCGGGCCCATCGTTCGCCGCAGCAGGGGCAGGTGACTTCGGCCTCCCATGGCTTCCGGCGTCGCTTGGTCCCGTGGACTCGGGCGGACCACGCGCTCATGGCCGTGGCGACGATGCCGGGTGTCATCCGGTCGCGCTCCGAGCGGCGGATGGCTGCGTTTGTCGGTCCTGACACACATGGGACATCGCGGTAGCGCACCCATGGGCTACTCCATGATCGTTCGCGTGATCGAAGTGACGCCGGGGTTCTATGCGGCATGGACCCTTCGGGTGCGGTTCCGGTGCTGTCGAAGGATGTGGTCGATCGGCGCCCGCAGGGCCGGTGAGGTCAGTTCCAGGTCACGGTTGTCGCGCCCAGCGAGCATGTGGTCGAGCCAGCGTTCGTACCAGGCCAGGAAGTCAGTGGCCGACGAGACGTTGGGGCCCCGGAAGCCGTCAGCGTTTCCGCTGACGACACGGCCCGTCAGGGGACCGGTGATACCGAGAAGCACCAGGTCGGTGCACCCTGCCTCGATGATGTGCAGGAACAGGTCACCTCGGTGAGGCCGGCGGTCTGCGAACGTGAACCCCCGGGGGCGGCCGCGCTCGCCTCGGGGGTCCATCGTGAACAGGCGGCATGACTGCAACGGCAGCAGGCCGTAGAAAGGCGATGTTCCGCCCCCGCCCAGTGCGGTCAGGAAACTGCGGTAGGAATCCGGCAGTTCGATGTGGTGGTCGGTCTCGAACTCGGCGACCTTCGCGTCCGGCAGTGGGGGTTCGAGACGGAACCGGTGCTTCTCTTCCCCGAAGGAATGGCTTCGCAGCACAGCGTAGGGCGCCTTGGCGAGTTTGTGTCGGATGCGGATGATCCGGGAGTCCATGGGAACTCTTCTCTCTGTCCTCCCGCAAGGTACCTGCTCACTAGCCGGAGTGTCACCAGTGTGATCAGCTGCCTGCGTGCCCAGCCGGATCCTGGCCGGGCAGGCCGACGGCCACGCGGCCGGACGCGAGAGAAGTCGAGGCCGACCGCGGGCGCAGAGGGCGCCCCACTTCAGCGGCGCGGTTCCCGGCGCCGACCCGGGGGGATCGCTTGGTGCACAGGCCCGGCCAGCGCCGCGCCGGCCCGGGCCAAGCGATCTCCCGGCAGGGCGAAGTCGGGCCATCATGCCGCGCTGCACTCCGGCTGACGGAGCCGGCCCGCTGCGACGCGATCCTTGCAGGACAGCCCTTGATCAAGCAGCGGAGTCCTCCGAGCCGGTCCCGAGGAAGTGGCGGCAAATCCGGTGGACAGTGTCGGGATACTGCCGTCATGGCCGTCACCCAGCAACTTGCCCGAGTCACGGCGGAGTACCTCGCCGCCTGCCGCCGGTCAGCCGCGGCATCGCCCGACGGAAACCATCACTGGGATCCGCCGTCCGTGGACTGTCTGGATTTGGACTGGGCGCCCTCCATGCTGGAGCGTGCCTGCGAACTGACGGGGCTCGACGCCGTCCGCCTGGAGGCGCTCAAGCGCGCGACCGATGGTGACGGCGGCATCGATCTGGACTTCCTCGACGCGGGCCCGCACGCGATCGCCTTCTTCAGCAACTCCGCTCCGACTGCCCTCGTTCCGGAGGCAGTTGCCGAGGTGTCGGCGCTGCTCGAAGGGATCGACATGCAGGCGGTCCTCCGGTCGGTCCTGGACAGCGGCGCGGGGTCCACGCTCGGCTACGGGTTCATCGGCGATCCGACGGAGTACCTGCTGGGCCACTTCGGTGCGCTGTGTGACTTCTACGCGGAGGCGGCCCGGAGGGGTCTGCTCGTCGTGCTGTGGTGGGACTGAGCCATGAGCCAGTAGGCCTTTTCGATCAGCCGATCGACGGGGCGGCGCTCACTCGCCCTCGGTGTCGGCGCCGGCTTCCCAGGCGGCCGTGACGCAGCCCTCTTCCCAGTGCCACCAGCCCTTCGCCTCGCCGTGTTCGAGCAGCTTGCGAATCTGCTGGATGTCCGCTTCCGGCGGCACCTTCAGTGCGACCATCCTGAACTGTTCGATGCCTTCGCCCGTGGTGCCGAGCCGGTGGAAGGTCTCCAGCACGGTCTGCCGGGCCGCAGCGGATCCTCCGTCCTTCCGGACGATCAAACGGATGGTGCAGTTCTCGGAGGGGTGAACGGTCTCCCCGGCCCAGCGCAGGCCGTCTTCGTCGACGTCGACGCGAATGACATCGCCGCTCGCGATGCCACGGACGAACCACGGGGTGTTGTCGAGGCGCACCGTTCCGTCGCCGAGGTCCACGGCCCACAGGCTCTCCACGCTTGCGGGCGGCCAGCCGTCCTCGTCGATCTCCATCCGGAAGTAGACCTTCACGTGGGTGTCGCTGATGTTCGTCACCGCGTCATCATCCACGGGGACCGGCGGGCACGGAGCCTTGGGGCCACGGGAAGCGACCGGCCGTACCGGTCCGACGGCCGCCGTGGGGTGCAGCCGGACGGCGGGACGACGGCAGCGGGCCGCCCATCGACATTGCGGCGGCCCGCCGCATGTCGCGTCACGGTGGTGGCGCGGGGCGGCGGGCACAAGCAGCGTCAGCGTGCGAACTTCTCCTTGGCCGCCGGGGTGACGGGGGTGAAGAAGTTGACGAGGTTGCCGTCGGGGTCGCGGACCAGCAGCGACCGGTTGCCCCAGGGCATCGTGGTGGGCCCGGCGACGACGTCGGTGACGAAGCCGGTCAGGTCCCGGTGGACGCGGTCGACGTCGTCGACGAGGAACTCGGTGATCACGCTGTGGTTGTCCGCCGGGCGGGCGGAGCCCGGGGCGAACAGCGGGACGGTGCGGGTGCCGGCTATCGCGAGGGTGGCGCCCGCGGTCTTGAGTTCGGCGAAGTCCTCGGTGGCCCACGCCGCCTGCGCCCCCGTGGCCCGTTCATAGAACTCCACGAGGCGCGCTACGTCGCTGGTGATGATGCGGATCGAGACGAATTCCATGGGGATCTCCTTGGCTGTGCTGAAGGCGTGCACGTCGCAGGCTAGGAGAAATAGTGGACAGAACCGGTCCTCTTTCGGCGCTGCATTCGCGCTATGTTGTGCGCATGTCCCGACCCACCGGCCGCGTGCTGACACTCCTGGAGCTGCTGCAGTCGGGCGGCACCCGTACGGTCGCGGAACTCGCCGACCGGCTCGGCGTCGAAGGACGCACCGTGCGGCGGTACGTGGACCAGCTGATCGATCTGGACGTGCCCGTGGAATCGGTGCGCGGCCGGTACGGCGGGTACCGGCTCGCCCCCGGGTACCGGCTGCCCCCGCTCATGCTCAGCGACGACGAGGCCCTGGCCGTGCTGCTCGGCCTGGTCGCCGGCCGCCGGGCCGGGCTGATGACGACGCACCGCACGGCGAACGAGACGGCTTCGGCCAAGATCCGGCGGGTGCTGCCCAGGCACACCGCCCGCCGGCTCGACGCACTCCTGGATTCCCTCGCCTTCACGGACCAGCCAGGCGATTCGGACAACCCGGACGCCGACGTCCTGCTCACCCTCGCCGATGCGGTCAGCAACCGCCGCCCGGTGTCGATCCGTTACACCGACCGCGACGGACGGCGCAGCGAGCGCACGCTGCACGCGTACGGGATCGTCAACCATGAGGGCCGGTGGTACGTCACGGGCACGGACGTCCGGATCGGCGAGGACCGGACCTTCCGGCTCGACCGCATCGCGGACGCGCGGACCCTGCCCGGCGCGTTCGAAGCACCGCCGGGTCCCGATCCGGCACAGCGGGTGTTGTCGGGGTTCGCCACGGCCGAGTACCGGCACGAGGTGACCTTGCGGATCCACGGGACCGTCGAGCAGATCCGCGCCCGTCTTCCCGCCAGCGTCGCGACCCTGGCGGAGTACGGGCCCGCGACGGGCGAGGACCCGGCAACCGAGCGCTGGCTGCGCGTCGAGCTGCGGGCGGAGCGGCTCGACTGGCTGCCGCCGACACTCGCCGCACTCGACCGGCCGTTCGTCATCGAGCGCCCGGACGAACTGCGCGACCTCGTCGTCGAGTTCGCCGATCGCCTCGCGTCCCGTGCCCGCGCCGAGCACGAGGTCGGGCGGGCTCCCGCTCCCTGATCTCGCTCCCTGATCCGCTTCAGGCAGGCCGTGTGCGCGGGCGGTCGGCCAGCGGTCGGCTATATTCACGCAGCCGTCGAAGATCACGGGCCGCTGCGCGGCGTACCAGGGGGAGATCAGCCGATGCCGAGCGCCAGCGACCAGCCGGACGACGGCCGTCCGCAGCAGAGCGGTCCCGCACCGGCGACGGATCCGCCCTCTGGCCCCGGTCCGGGCCCGGGCCCGGACAAGGGCGCCGCGCCGCGCGCAGGCGGGTGGAACGGCTACGCGATCACCTCGCTGGTGGCCGGCGTCTTCGGTGTCGCGTGCTTCCTCTGGGCCGTGGGGCTCGGCTTCGGCATCGCGGCCCTTCGCGCCATCCCCCGGCGCGGCCAGCGGGGGCGCGGCCTGGCGATCGCCGGTATCGCCCTGTCCGGGCTGTGGGCACTGCTGTTTGCGGTCGGTGCCGGGCTGGGCCTGGCGGGGTACTCCGTCGTCCCGCTGCTGACCGGACGAACCGCTCCCCCCGTACCGCCGTCGACCGAGCGTGCCGCCGACCCCTCCGGCGCGGCCGGGCACCCCGCCGTCCCCTCCGGCACGCTGAGCGTGTTCGGCCTGCGTACCGGTGACTGCTTCGCAACCCTCGACGCCTCGAACCGCACCACCGTACGACCGGTGCCCTGCGCGCAGCCTCACGTCGGCGAGGTCTTCGCCGTGGTGACCGCGGACGACTCCTTCTACCCGGGACCGTACCCGCTCCAGCGCGAGGCGACCGCTGCCTGCGAACCGCGGCGGAACGACTACGCGATGGACACCTGGGCTGTCCCCCGTTCCGTGCGCGTCCATGAGTACCTGCCGGACGCGCGGGCCTGGGACGGCTCGGGGCACCGGATCGTCTGCTGGCTCGCCGACGACAACGGCGAGCAGACGGGCTCGCTGCGCCGGGACGGGACGAACCTGACAGCGGAGCAGGTCGCCTACCTCCGGGTCGCGGACCGCGTGGAGGGCGAACTGGCCGCCCCGCCCGGCAAGATGGCCGCCAACGCGGATCCGACGATCGCACGACCGTGGGAGTACCGCTTGTCGAGCGCCCTCGACGCGGAGCTCACAGCGCTGGATTCGACCCCCTGGAGCGACCAGGTCCGGCAGCCGGCAGCGGACCTGAAGGCCGAACTCGCCCGGATGCTCCCGGCACTGGCGGCGCTGCGGACCGCCTCCGACGGCACCAGCGCCCAGCAGTACGTGACGGAGGCGCGCAGCCACGGAGCGCATGAGCAGGCAGCGGCCGTCCGGGCCGCGCTCGGTCTCGCCACCGAGTAGCGCCGGGGAAGGCGGTCCCGGCCCTACCGCGGCCCTCGCACCGATTCCGGTGTCCCGTTGCAGAGTTCAGGAAGTCGTCCTCGCGTCGGGCTGTCCGGGGTTCCCCGTCTCCTGTCCGGCCGTCGGGGACGGGTCGCCGGGCTGCGTGCCCTGGCGCCGTGGCCGTCGGGGGCCGGCGAGGGTGCGGTTGTCCGCGTAGTGCCAGATGTCCGCCCGGCGGTACCGGCGGCGCATGAACCCACTGGGGAGTTGCTCCTCCTGGGCGGGCTGCGGCCAGTTCCGCGGGGGCTTCTTGGGGTAGTGGGTGATGCTGGTGGGCTCGACGCCGAGGATGCGGGCGGCCTGGGAGAGGGTGACGAGGTCGTCGGGGTTGCCGGAGCGGTCGACGTCGAGTTCCCTGCGCTGGGCGCGCCGGCGGTAGTCGGCGTACCACGCGTCCCATTCGTCGGCGTCCCAGTAGGTCGTCTGCCGTATGTTCTTGACCGGTTCGGGGTGGCCGTTCTCCTCGCGCAGGGACCACATCCGGTCGAGGGTCCCGCGGGCCAGACCGTGCCTGGCAGCCAGCTCGGCGCGTGATTCCAGGTCTCGGGTGTCTCCCCGCTCCCGGTACCAGCGGTCCCACTCCTCGCGGTCCCAGACCAGTTCGCGGCCGACCGTGCCGACGGCCTCGGGGTGGCCGGTCAGGCTGCGGTTGCGGTGCCACTTCTCCAACGGGGACAGGGTCATCCCGTACCTGTCCATCAGATCGCGCCGTGTGTAGACCTCACGGCCGTCCAGCGTCGTCACACCGTGCTCCTGGTTGCTCCGGGCCGGGCGCACCCGATGGCTCGGGGCGCCCGCGATGGGCTGCGTCGTTTCCTGGAAGGGCTGCAAGGGCCTTCGGTCGGGAGGCGCACCGGGCGGGTCGGTGGCCTGCCGGCGTGTTCCCACCGGCGCCACCCGCTCCCCTCCCCGGCAGGAAGCCATTCGCCGTGTCGAATACTGCCTGATCCCTCGGCGGTTCTCCAGAGCCGGAGCCTTCATCGATCGCCGATCCCGAGCACCTGATCGACCCCTCGGGTCGAACTCGCGGTGCCGGTCGTCAGGTTGGGGCGGACCAACCGGGTCCGGCCCCCGGGACGATCCGCCCCCGGGATGATCCGCCCCGGGGATGATCCGCCTCCGGCGGGGAAGGGACCGGCCATGGACACCACCGGCAACCCCGCACCGATCTCCCTCGTCACCGGCGCCAACCGCGGCATCGGCCGCGAAACCGCACGCCAACTCGCCGAACTCGGGCACACCGTGCTGCTCTGCGCCCGCGACCCGAAGGCCGCCGAGGACGCCGCCGCCGACCTCTCCCGCAGCCCCGGCGGGCGCGGTACCGTCCTGCCCCGCACCCTCGACGTCACCGACGCGGCCGGCGTCCGCGAACTCGCCCGCTCCGTCGAGGCCGAGTTCGGCCGCCTCGACGTCCTGGTCAACAACGCCGCGACCAACTACGACACCGGGCGCCGCGCCGTCTCCGTCGACCTCGGCGAGGTCCGCCGCACCATGGAGACCAACCTGTACGGCGCGTGGCAGGTGGCCCAGGCGTTCGTTCCGCTGCTCCGCCGCTCCGCCCACCCGCGGATCGTCAACGTCTCCAGCGAGAGCGGATCGCTCACCTCGATGGGCGGCGGGACCCCGTCGTACAGCGTCTCCAAGGCGGCCCTCAACGCCCTCACCCGCACCCTCGCCGGAGAACTCCGCACCGACGGCGTCCTGGTCAACGCGGTCTGCCCCGGCTGGGTCGCCACCGACATGGGCGGCGCCGGCGGCGCTCCTGTCGCCACCGGCGCTGCCGGTGTCCTCTGGGCCGCCACCCTCCCGGACAACGGCCCCACCGGCGGCTTCTTCCGGCACGGCCGCCCCCTCGCCTGGTGAATCCCGCCCGCCCGGCGTCCCACGATGCGGTCGCGCGGGCCCGAGACCCGGCAGCCGTGGCAGCCGCGGAAGCTGTCACAGCTGCGGCAGCTGCGGCAGCTCCGGCTGCTCCGGCAGCGCCCGGACCTCGCCCGTGCCCAGCTCGACCGTGAACCGGGCCCGCATCGGGCCGTCGCCCCGGCGGGAGAGGAGGGTGAGTTCGCCGACCCGTGCCGAGGTGGTGCCCAGGAGGGCGGCCAGTCGGAGCGCGAGCCGGCGAGGGTCCCGGGTCCGCCCCAAGGACAGGTGGGGTGTGAAGTCGCCCGCCCGACCCCGGCAGCGGGGGAAGCGATCCACCAGCGCCCCGTGGAGCGCCTGCCACGGGCCGGGGCCGTCGCCCGCCGGGTCGAGCCAGACCGTGGCGTCGTGGCGGTGGCGGAACTGACGCACTCCGTGCAGGCGAGCGGTGAACGGGTCGTGCTCGGCCGCGGCGGCGCCCAGCAGCGGGAGCGCGGGCCCGAAGTCCGCCTCCGGGACGAAACCGAACAGCACGTTGACGTGCGGCGGCCAGCGGCGGATCTGCGGATCGTGCTCCTCCCGGATCCGCTGGACGGCCTGCCACAGGTCCGCCGGCGGCAACCAGGCGAGCGCCGTCCGCGGAGTCGGTCCCACGTCCAGGACGCCCGGCACCTCGATCGGGTGTCTGTCCACCCCTCCATGGTCACCGCTCCTGCGGGCCCGCGACCACCGTCTCGATCCACGAACGGGATCCCGGCAACCGGTCGGGGTCAGTTCTCGGCGAGGATGTGGGACAGCTTCCCTTCGAAGTCGACGTGACGGTGTTCGGTGCCGGGCGGCACCGCGGCCTCCGTCCGCTTGAGGAACGACCGGAGCGCCCGGGCCGGGGCCTCCAGCAGGGCTTCTCCTTCCGGCGGGCTCAGCGCGATGCAGACCACTCCTTGCCCGTGACTGCGCGACGGCCACACCCGGACGGCGCCGGTACCGGCGGGTCGCTGCAGCCCCTCCGCGAGGAGGTCCCGGGCGGAACACCCACTCCACGGTCTCGTCGGCGCCCGTGTGGAACGTCGCGTGCACGGCGTAGGGGTCGGCGGTGTCGTAGCGCAGGCCCGCGGGGACGGGCAGTGAGGACTTGTCGGACACGATGAGGCGCAGGTGCAGCTCGCAGCTGACCGTGGTGCTCACGAGCGGGACGCCCCGTGGAGCTGCCGAAGGACGCCGTGGCGCGCGCTTCGCCCACACCGGCTTTCCGATCCCCGCTCGGTCACCCGGAGGGGAGGACTCCTCGACGCGCCGGCTTCCGGAGCCGGCCGCCGCTTCCCGGGCCGCCGCATGGACCCGCCCGACGGTCGACGGCGGCAGGGGCCTGGCGAGAGCGGCTCGGACCTCGGGAGCGCCCAGGCTGGAGGCCTCCAGGAGCGCCGCGAACCCGTCGTCGCCGTAGTCGTCCGACACGTTGTGGTCGGTTCCCCCGGGAACGCCGCCGCGTTCGGTCATCGGACTCCCCCTTCCCCGAGTTCGAGCGTGCGGACCGTGTCCCGCCAGTGACGACGTGCGGACGAACCCGGCGACGGCGGACTCCTCGGAGACCTGCCGCCGTTCGTCCCTGCACCACCCGGTCACGATCTTGTTGGCCGGCACCGGCCTCCCGGAGGCCTTCGCCAGACGGAAGATCTCTCCGGAGAAGGTCCAGGAACCCATGACCTGAACGCCGTACTGCATCAGCTTCTCGGCGTAGCTCGTGGGGCAGCCTCCTACAGCTCCTTCGAGGCCGCCCGAGGGGACGGCCGCACCGGACACCGCGAGGAGCGCCCGTGAACACCCCCAGCGCCGAAGCCCGCCCCCGCCTCCGGCCCCGCCCTCGTCTCCGGACGCGGTACACCTCCGCCGGCCGGCGGCTGCCGCGGCCCGACCTGCGCTGGGCGCCGGTCTCCCCCATCGCAACCGCGGCACTGATCAGCTCCAGGACCCCGCACGACCACTACCTGATCGCCGCCGTTGTTCTGCTCAGCGTCACCGCCCAGGTCTGCGACACACTCAGGGCCATCCACGCCGCCAGGCCCGACGCCTGACCCCAACGGCCGGAGGACGCCGAGCAGTTGTACGGAGCATTGCCCGCCGGCACGGCGGGGTCGAGGCCGAGTCCGAGCCCGCGCCCACCCCCCGACAGCCGTCCCGCACTCCGGTCGGCGGGTGTCCACGCTTCGATCGGACCGGTCCGAGGACTTGATCATGACGGGTGGTCGGGGACAGGATCTCCCCCGGTCAATTCACAACGGGGGAGCCGAGATGTCCGAGGGCCGGTCGGTCAGTCGTGGGCTGAGACAGCGCCACATCGCCATGATCGCGTTGGGCGGTGCGATCGGAGCCGGGCTGTTCGTCGGCTCCGGTGTCGGGATCGCCGCGGCGGGGCCCGGGATCGTGGTGTCGTACGCGGTGGCCGGGGTCCTCACGGTGCTGGTCATGCGGATGCTCGGGGAGATGTCCGCCACCCACCCCGGCTCCGGGTCGTTCGCCGCGCACGCCACCCGCGCCTGGGGGCCGTGGGCCGGGCTGCTGGCCGGCTGGATGTACTGGGCGCTGCTGGTGGTGAGCGTGGCCGCGGAGGCGATCGGGGCGTCCCGGATCGTGGCGGGATGGCTGCCGCAGGTGCCGGCCTGGGTGTGGGTGGCGGCGTTCATGGCGCTGTTCACCGGGACGAACCTGGCGGGTGTGCGGCACTTCGGCGAGCTGGAGTTCTGGTTCGCCGGGGTGAAGGTCGCCTCGATCTGCGCGTTCATCCTGCTCGGCGCCGCCGCCGTGCTCACCGGCCGGACACCTGCCGCGGAGAACCTGACCGCGCACGGCGGCCTGCTGCCGCACGGCTGGCACGGGGTCGCGGTGGGCACCATCGCGGCGGTGTTCGCGTACGGCGGGCTGGAGACGGTGACCATCGCCGCCGCCGAGTGCGAGGACCCGGTGGGCGCGGTGCGCCGGGCGGTGCGCACGGTGCTGTGGCGGGTGGCGCTGTTCTACATCGGCTCGATGGCGGTGATCGTCGCCGTGGTGCCGTGGGACGACCCCGCGGTCGCCGACGGCCCGTACGCGGCGGCGATCGGCCGGATCGGGGTGCCGGGCGCGGCGCAGCTGATGAACGCCGTCGTGCTGGTGGCCCTGCTGTCGGCGATGAACGCCAACATCTACGGCTCCTCGCGAATGCTGCACGCCCTCGCCGCCCGCGGCGACGCCCCGCGCCTGCTCACTCGCGGCGGCCGGCCGGCCGAACGCGTCGGCGGCTCGGCCGACGCGCCCGGCGCCTCCACCGCCCCGACCGGCACCGGCCGCGCCGTGCTCGCCTCGGCCGCGTTCGGCTTCGCGTCGGTGGTGCTCAGCCTGGTGTGGCCACGGACCGTCTTCCCGTTCCTGCTGAACTCGATCGGAGCGGCGATCCTGGTGGTCTGGATCCTGATCGCCGCCTCCCACCTACGGCTTCACGGCCGGCAGCGGCACACGGACGCGCGGGAGCGGCACGGGCCGGAGCAGGAGTGCGGGCCGGAGCAGGAGTGCGGGCCGCAGCCGGCGGCCCCGAGGCGGGGCCTGCCGCTCCTGGGCGGCTGCCTGGCGCTGGCGGCGATGGCCGGGGTGCTGGTGTTCATGCTGGTCGACCCGGGCAGCCGCAGCCAGGTGCTCTGCACCGGCGCGTGGACGGCGGTACTGCTGCTGGTGGCCGGGCTGCGGCGGCGCCGTCGCCGCCCGGACGCCGGTCCGGCCGCCGTACCGACGGCCGCTGCTCCGACCGTGACGGGCGCTCCGGCCGCCGGGCCCGCCGTCGCCGTGGTCACTGCTCCCGTGTGTACCGCGCCAGGAACAGGTCGACCCCGGAGATGATCATCCGGTGCAGCTCGGCCTCGTCCAGTTCGGCGTCCGGGCTGAACGTCCGCACCAGCTGCGGCACGCCCACGGTGCAGGCGACCAGTTGCTGCACGGCCAGCGCCGGATCCTCCACCGCGAGCACTCCGCGGCGGTCCAGTTCGGCGAAGGCCTCGACCAGCGGGCCGTTGTTCATGTCGTAGCTGACCCGGTACCAGAGCTGGCCGAGCTGCGGGAAGCGGTCGATCTCGCCGATCACCAGCCGGCGCAGCGACATGATGTCGGGGCGCAGCAGGATGCGGGTCCAGTCGAGGGTGAGCGTGATGAGCGCGGAGCGCAGGTCGTCGGCCTCGGCGATGGTGGAGTTCCACGGCTTGAGGTCTTCGTAGGTGGTGGGCAGTATGCCGCCGATCACCGCGAGGAAGAGCCGTTCCTTGTTCCCGAAGTGCTTGTAGATGGTTGCCTTCGAGACGCCGGACCGCGCGGTGATGGCGTCCATCGAGGCGGCGGAGTAGCCCTCCTTGAGGAATTCGGCCAGCGCGGCGTCGATGATCGCCTGCCGGCGCCGCTGGGCGGCGTCGACCGGGCTCGGGATGATCGGGATGCCGAACTCGTCGATCGGCTGGGGGCTGTCGGCGGCCATCGGCGCGCTCCTCGGGGTACTCGGGGGAGACGGTACGGGCCAGTATAGGAAACTGAACGGTTCGGTCCTACGTCTGGCGCTTGGCGCCCGTCCCGGACGCGACCCGGGCGGCGCTCCGGCCGGCGTGCGGGAGAACCGGCAGCACCCGGCCGGCCCCCGGCGGACTACGGGCCCAGCCCTGCGATCCGCTCGCCGAGCGCCGCCAGCTGCGGACCGAGCGCCGCTCCGAGCAGGAACACCAGGTTGAACAGCCCGATGGCCTCCGGCCGCCGCTGCGGCGCCACCGCCTCGGCGGCGACTCCGGTCAGGATTCCCTGGCCGCCGGCGTTGACGCAGGCGCTGGCCCCGGCGCCGAGCAGCACCAGCGGTGCCCAGGGGCCGAGCGCAGCGAGCGCGAGTGCGGCGAACGAGACGCCGAGCAGCAGGCCGGTGGTCCGCTGAAGGCCCAGCCGGGGCGCGGCGCGCACCAGTGACCAGGAGAGCAGTGCACCGGTCAGGGTGGCGAGCGAGCCGACGGCGCCGGTCCCGACGACGCTCCATCCGGTCAGCGCGGCAGCACGCCGAGGCGCGGCGTACACCAGGCCGAAGTTGACGGTCGCCAGGACCAGCATCACCGCCGCGACGGCCCGGAACCTCCGTACCGCCAAGGCGTCCAGGCCCAGGAACGGGCGCCACGCCGCCTCCGCATCCGCCCCCGCGCGCTGCGCAGGCTCCGGTCCGCCGCACCCGCGCAGGGCGGCCGGCAGCACCGCCAGGGTCAGCACCGGCAGCACCAGGCAGGCCCGCCAGCCCAGCCCGGCCGCCACCGCCGCGCCGATGAACAGCCCGGCGGTACCGCCCGCCGCGCTGCCGATCGCGACGACCCCGGAGGCGCGTCCGTCCGGTTGGCGCGCGGCCATCTGGAAGGCGGCCACGTTGAACCCGGCCGCTCCGACCGCCGTCAGAGCGCGCCCGGCGACCAGCGGGCCGAGGGCCGCCCCGGCGGCGAGCGTGACCAGCAGGCCGAGCAGCAGCGCCCCCGCGGAGGCCAGCAGCAGCGCCCGCGGGCCGCGTCGCCCGGCAGTGCCGGTGAGCAGGGGGGTGCCGAGCATCATGCCGAGCCCGTAGGCACTCATCAGCCAGGCGGCGGAGTCGAGGCCGACGTGCACCTCCCGCGCGATGGCGGGCAGGACGAGGCTCGGACCGGAGAGCCCGGCCGCCCCCGGGGCGGCGACCGCCGCGAGAAGCAGGCCGGTCCGGAGCGACCCCCGTACGCCCCGGCCGGCACTGCCCGCCGACGGCTCCACCAGGAGCGTGCCCGCCCCGGCTGCCGTGTCTCCCGGGCTCATTCCGGGATCCTCCCGAACTTTCCGTTCGAGAAGTCGAGTTGGGCCTGCCGCAGCTCGGCCGCAGTGTTCATCACGAACGGGCCGCCGCGGGCCACCGGCTCGCCGATCGGCTCGCCGGCCAGGACCAGCACCTCGGCCGGGCCGTCCGGCGCGGCGACGGCGATCCGCTCGCCGTCGTGCGCCAGCACCGCGAGCCGGCCGTCCGCCAGCGGCGCGTCGGGCAGTTCGACGGCGCCGGAGAGCACGTAGACGGCGGCGTTGTGGCCGACCGGCACGGTGAACTCGACCTGCCCGCCGGCGGGCAGCACGGCGTGCGCGAGCAGGACCGGCACGTGGGTCTCGAACGGCCCGGCCACGCCGTGGCTGCGGCCCGCGATCACCTTGACCCGACTGCCGTCCTCGGTGTGCACCACCGGGATGGTGTCGGGCCCCTGGTTCTGGCTGCGGGCCGGGAGGTCCTTCAGCCGGGCGGGCAGGTTCACCCAGATCTGGAGCATGTGCTGGCGACCGCCGTGGGCGAGCAGTTCGGCGGTCGGCTCGTTGGAGTGGACGATTCCGGCGCCGGCGGTGAGCCACTCGACCTCGCCGGCGACGCTGGTGCCGCGCCGGCCGGTCGAGTCGGCCCAGTCCATCGAGCCCTCGATGAGGTAGGAGACCGCCTCGAAACCGCGGTGCGGGTGGGCGGGGGCACCCTTGGCCTCCCCGGGGGCGAGCAGCAGCGGACCGGTCTGGTCGACCATCAGGAACGGGTCGAGCATCGGGAGCTCGGCCACCGGGAACGGGCGGCGGACGGGGAAGCCGGCGCCCTCGAAGGTGTGCACGGGATCGATGACGGTGGCGGTCGAACGGACGGGGGCGGCCTGGGCCGCGGCGAGCTGGGTCGTCGTCATGCCGCAACTGAACTACACGATTCAGTTCATAGTCAAGACTGAACCGTATGGTTGACGCATTGAACTGAACGGTTTAGATTCCTCGGCGTCGGAACGACCGCCGGCCCCGCAGCCGACCCGCACCGGGCAGGCCGCCACCCGCACCCCTGCGCACCCACCGCACCCACCAGCAAAGGAACACCGCCATGACCGCGTCCAAGGTCTTCGCCCTCTCCGGCTCGCTGCGCGCCGACTCCCACAACACCGCACTGCTGCGCGCCGCCCGGAAGTTCAACCCGGCCGGCATGGAGATCGAGATCTACGACGGCCTGCGCGACATCCCGCCGTACGACTACGACCTCGACCACCCCGGCCTGCGCCCGGCCGTCGTCGAGGAGCTGCGCCGCAAGGTGCTCGACGCGGACGGACTGCTGATCGCGACCCCCGAGTTCAACTACTCGATCCCCGGCGTCCTGAAGAACGCCCTGGACTGGCTGAGCACCGACTGGAGCAAGACCGAGGGCCTGCCGCTGCACCGCAAGCCCACCGCGATCATGGGCGCCGCGCCCACCAACTTCGGCTCGGTCCGCGCCCAGCTGGCGCTGCGCCAGGTCTTCGTCTGGACCGACAGCGACGTCGTGGTCAAGCCCGAACTGGTCGCCTTCCGCTCGCACGAGCGCTTCGACGGCGAGGGCGAGCTGATCGACGAGGGCACCGTCGGCATCCTCAAGGACCTGCTCACCGCCCTCCAGGGCAAGATCGACGCCGCCCGCGCCTGACGTCCGACGCCCGACGTCCGACGCCGTCGGCCCCACCGGCACCTGAAGCGGTCCCCGGGCCACCCGCCCGACTGCCCGGCCCCACCCGGGCACCACAACGCACCGCACCGCACCGCACCCCGATGCCCGCCGCCCCCACGCGGCTCGAAGCCCCGCCGAACCCGGCGGGGCTTCGCCACGCCTGCGGTGCCCGCCGCAACGAACACCCGACCACCTCCGGCGATCCGCGCCCGCTCGTGGCGCCCGGCGGTGTTGTTCGACAGGATGTTCCGGTGACGAACCTGACTCGGATCTGGACGACGACCCGCACCAACTTCCGCGCGGCCGACCGGGTCGAGCGGTGGACCGCACGCGCTGCCTGGGCGATGCTGACCGCCACGGCCTGGCTGGCCGTGATGTTCACGACGGTCTGGGGAGCCATGGTCGCCGGGGTCCCCACCGATGTCGTGGGATGGCTGGCGATCTTCCTGTCGCTCGCCGTCCCCCTCGTCTCCTGGATCGCCATCACCTCCGAGCCCGACGGACGTCCCGGTGCACCGGCGTTGACGGTCGTCCTCCTGCTGGCGGCCACCGTGCTCGTCATCACCTTCATCTGAGTCGACGCGGGTCAGCCGCGCGGCCCGCACCCCAACACCGGTCGACTCGCAGCGCGCGAAGACCTCGTGACGCGGGCCGCCGTACGGGATCATCCGGCCCGCCCCACCACCCCGCAGCCCGGCCGATGCGGAGAACCGGCCCTCCCGGCGGCCGGACCGCCGGCGGCCACGCCGGCGGCGGGGTGATCACGAAGCCGGTCTCACAGTCCCTTGTAGGTGAACTCGACCGCCGGGCCGGTCGGGGACGAGTAGCCGTTCGACAGCACGGTGACGTCGATGGTGCTGGGCTTGCCGATGCCGATGGTCGGGGCGGGCACGGTGGCGACGAGCTCGCTGGGCGCGCCGGTGCGCATGACCTGGACGGACGGGGAGGGGTTCGTACCGAAGAAGACCTTCGCGTCGGAGCCGAAGTTGACGCCGGTGATGGTGACGGAGTCGCCCTTGCGGCCGCTGTCCGCGCTCAGGCCGGTGACGATCACCGGGGCGGGGCCGCCGTAGGCGAACTGGCCGAAGGGGACGGCCGGCGAGGTCCCGAGGTCGTTGGTGACCCGGACGTCGACCACGCCGACACCGGGAGGTGCGGGGACGCTGACCGCGGTGCCGTCGCTGCTGACGACCGGGTCCTGGCACGGGACCGTGCCGAAGTCGACCGCCGTGCCCGGGCCGAACCCGGTACCGGCGACGACGACCGCGCTGCCGCCCTCGCCGACATTGGCGGAGATGGCCCGCACCACCGGGCCCGGCAGCACGTCGGGGGCACCGAGCAGACCCAGGTAGGTGGAGTTGGCGTGCTGGAAGGCGACCTGGCCCATGAAGTCCTGGAGCGACTTCTTGACCATGACCGGGTCGTAGTCGCTCTGGTAGTCCGGGTGCAGCGGGTTGGCGTTGCCCGGCTGGGCGTAGCCGTGGGGGCCGGGCAGGGAGGCGATCGCCGTGATGACGGCGTCGACGTCGTCGTTCGCCGCCGGGCCGGGCGGATCCGGGTACCACTTCTTGGCGGCGTCAAGGTTCGTCCAGGCCTGCGGCACCAGGTCCCAGGTGTTGTAGTAGCGCTCGTTGGCGACCCAGCTCAGGGAGTCGACGTACGTCGCGAAGTCGGAACCCCCGGCGGTCGGGGCGGCGAAGGTGTAGAGACCGAACCGCGGGGTGACGTTCTGCCAGGTCTGCGCCTGCAGGTAGGGCGCGACCATGGTGGCGATGCAGCCGCCCAGACTGTGGCCGATCACGTAGACGGAGGGGGTCTGTGCGGCCGCCGCGATGGCCTCGGCGAGCGCCTCCACCAGGGTGTTGCCCGCCGAGGTCATGGTGACGACCTGGTTGAACGCCTCCATCGCGCCCTTGGAGACGGACACCGGGGAGTGTGGCGAGCCGACGGCGGTGAACGGCACCACCGTGCCCACGTCGAGGTCCTCCAGCAGGTCGGTGACGTTGGCGACCGTGCCGCGCAGCACCACGGCGAACGCATTGGCGGAACGGCTCGCGGCCAGGTACGCCATGTTCGCGTTGTCCGGGCTCAGTGCCAGCCACTGCAGGCTCCAGTCGCCCCCCGTCGCGAGCGAAGGCTCGGCCAACTGCCGGCCGACGCCCTGGAAGGCCCTGCTCTGCTGCTCCGCCGTCGTCTCGCCCGACGGACGCGGGGTGGCCGCGGTCGCCGCGATCGCCGCCAGTGTCATGGCCACTTGGGGCATGGTTGCCGTGCTCTGTTCCGTCGGCATGCGTACTCCCTGGGAATGGAATGCCCCACCGGTCGGGGAGGCTCCATCTGGTTTCCGCCGCGAGCGCCTGACGATGTGCCCGGACACGGGACGTCATTCCACCGGGCGCGCAGCGTCGCCCGGATCGAGGCGCGGGAGCGCACGCCGATCACCACCCGATCACCAGCCGCGACATCCGGATGCCGCACCGCGCCCCTCGGGCTCGCAGGCCGGGCACCGGGGTCGTGTCAGTCCGTGGTCGGCCAGTCCCAGCCGAGCTGGATGAACATGCCGAGGCGGTCGCTCACGGCGCGGATCTCGACGATCCGGCCGGCGCGCACGGTGAAGATCCAGATCTGCTCGACGTCGCAGCGGCGGTGGGTCGGCTCGGGCATCCGGGCGTGGTGGCCCGTGTGCACACCGGCCACCCGCAGCCGGGCGACGACCTCGTCGTCCTCGGCGATGAGCTGCTCGATGTGGAAGCCGTCGCCCTCGGCCTCGGTGCTGAAGGCGGCCAGCTGGAGGCGGAAGCCCTCGATGGCGGCGCCGGGGGCGTCCTCCTCACCAAAGATGATCTTGTTGTGGTCGATGACCGACGGGGAGAGCAGCTGCACCCAGCCCTCGCCGGAGCGGTCGTTGAGCGCGGCGACGAAGTCGCGGATGACCTGCTTGTTGGTGGTGGTAGTGGTGGTCGACATCGTGGTTCCCCCTGCGGCAGCTTGTTTCTTACGTCGTAAGTTTCGGTGGGGACGAGTGTTCTCTTATGCTGTAAGAAAGTCAAGCCCGTGCGGGGAGGCGGAGGAGCGGATGACGGAGACGGCGGAGATGGCAGAGATCGCGGAACGTCAGACGCCCAGGCGCGGCCGGGGCGAGCGGGTCGGGCTGAGCAGGCAGCAGATCCTCGACGCGGCGCTCGGCCTGGTCGACCGGGACGGGCTCAAGGGCCTGACGATGCGTTCGCTCGGCCAGGAGCTGGGCGTGGAGGCGATGACCCTCTACCACTACGTGCCCAACAAGGACGCCCTGCTGGACGGCCTGGTGGAGCAGGTGTTCACGGCGGCGACCCCCGCCCTGGACGGCTCGGCCGACTGGCGCACGGCGCTGCACGCGTACGCCACCGCCCTGCGCGAGGGCCTGCTACGGCACCCGGCCGTGCTCCCGCTGGCCACCTCCCGGCCCGCCGTCACCCCGGCCACCCTCGACGACCTCGAAGCCCTTCTACACCTGCTCACGGCCGGCGGCTTCCCGCTCGGCCGCGCCCTGCACGCTCTCAACTCCCTTGCCGTGTTCGTGATCGGCCACGCGACAGCGGAGGCCCGGATCGTGGTCGGAGCCGACGAGGCCGGTGGCGCCGAC
Source organism: Kitasatospora sp. NPDC038210 (assembly GCF_055600605.1). Lineage (NCBI taxonomy): Bacteria > Bacillati > Actinomycetota > Actinomycetes > Kitasatosporales > Streptomycetaceae > Kitasatospora > Kitasatospora sp. NPDC038210. The sequence goes on from NZ_JBVJYK010000013.1 coordinate 226,664, forward strand.
TGGCTGGCCGCGCTCGACGCGGAGCGGTACCCGCTGCTGATCCGCGCCGCGACCGAGGGGACCGGCACGGACGACGCCGAACGGTTCGCCTTCGCACTCGACGCCCTGCTGCTCGGCTTCGACGCGCTGCGCTCGGACTGAGGCTCGGGCTGAGGCACGGCCGGCGCCACCGGAGCGCCGCCCGGGCCGTCCATTCCTCCGGGCGGGTCGGGGACACCAGGGGCCGGTGCGGGTCATCGGCCGGGGCGCAGCTCCCGTTCGGCGACCTGCCGGAAGCCGTGCGGCGGGCGGCCGGTGACGCGTCGGACGGTGTCGGTGGTCCGGTCCTCGGCCCCCTCCGCGATGGCCCGGTCCATGTCGGCGAGCAACCCGGCGAACTCCGCCGGCATCAGGGCGGCGAGGCGGTCGCGCAGTTCCTCGTGCGTCAGGCTGCGGTGGACCACCGGACGGCCGGTGACCTCCGCGGCGATCGCGGCGATGTCGTCGTGGGTGAGTGCGTCCGGGCCCGTCAGGATGAGGTCCGCGTTGGGCGCGGGGTCGCCGGTGAGGGCGTGCACGGCGACGGCGGCGATGTCGTCGGCATCGACGAAGCCGATCCGGCCGGCCCCGGCCGCGGTGAGGATCGTGCCGTCCTCGCGGATGCTGCGGGCGTGCAGGTGCTCGCCGGTGAAGTTCTGCATGAACCAGGAGGGGCGCAGCACCGCCCACTCGTCGAACAGCCCCGGCAGGGCCCGGTGGACGACGCCCACGGCCGGCCCGCCCTCGGGCACGGCCGAGGAGCTGAGGAGCACTGCGCGGCGCACCCCGGCGGTGCGGGCGCGGCGCAGGAAGGGCAGCATGACCGCGGCCGGGTCGGGCTCGCCGACGGGCGGGACGAGGTACACGCGCTCGGCTCCGGCCAGGGCCTCGTCGAAGGTGACGGGGTCGTACCAGTCGAAGCGCACCGGCTCCGCACCGGCGGGTTCGGTCGCGGACGCCCCGGAGGGTTCAGCGACCCGCCGGCTGGCCGCCCTGACGCGGTGTCCGGCGGCGAGCAGCCGCGCGGCCGTCCGGCTGCCGGTCGTGCCGGTGGCGCCGGTGACCAGGACGGTCCCGACGGCCGGGGCTGCGCCGGTGGTGCCGGTGGCCGGGGCGGTCGTGGTGTCCGTCATCAGGCGGCGCTCCCGGTGAAGTCCAGGCCCGGCTGCCGGACGGCGAGGGGGTTCCAGTAGTCGCGGTAGGAGGTGAACCGCCCGTCCCGGACGGTCACGACGGCGATGTAGGACATGTCGAAGGGGTCTCCGGTCCGGACGAGCCGACCCACCCCGCGCATCTCCACGACGACGGTCGCGGGGTCGGTCGTCCGGTGGACCTGCACCTCCGGGAAGTCGTGCAGTTCGATGTGGTCGGGGTAGTCGCGCATGTAGGCGGCGACGGCCTCCCGCCCGTCCAACCGCCGCGGCCACCCGGGCGGGGCGAACGGGAACTCCATGACGCCGTCCTCGGCCCACAGGCCGACCCAGCCGGGGGCGTCCCCGGCCAACAGCAGCCGAAGGCCGTGGCGGAACAACTGTACGGGCGAGGGATTCTCGGGCATGGGCGCCTCGGGCGAGGGATTCTCCGGCATGGGTGTCTCGGGCATACGTGTCTCCGTCCCGTACGATACGGACCAGTGGTCCGCTTCAATGAAAGATACGGACCGCCGGTCCGTATTGCAATCGGAGGTAGCCCGCCCATGCCCGAATCCGCGCCTGCACCTGCGTCCGCACCGGATCCCGCCGCGCCCGAAGCCGCGGGTGCACCCGGCACTCCGGGCGAACGGAAGCCCCGGAAGGACGCGGTCCGCAACCGGGCAGCCGCCCTCGCGGCCGCCGACAGGCTCTTCACCGCCTCCCGCAGCCCCGAGGAGGTCACCATGTCCGACATCGCCGCCGAGGCCGGCGTCGGAAAGGGCACGCTCTTCCGCGCCTTCGGCGACCGCACGGGCCTGATCCGGGCGCTCTACGGGACGCGCCTGGCGCCGCTCATGGAGGCCGTCGAGCACGGCCCGCCGCCGCTGGGGCCCGCCGCCCCGCCCCTGGAGCGCGTCCCGGCCCTGCTCGACGCCCTCCTGTGCTTCAAGTTCGACAACCGCCACCTCGCGCTGGCACTGGAGGGCACCGGAGCCGACAGCCCCTACCGGACGGAGCACTACGACCGGTGGCACGCCATGCTCCGGGACCTGCTGCTGCGGACCCCCGCCGCGGCCGGGAGCGACTTCACCGCCCACGCCCTCCTGGCGGCCACCCGCGCCGACCTGGTCGAGCACCTGGCCGGCGAGAAGCACACCTCCCGGGACGAACTCCGCTCCCGGCTCGCGGAGTTCACCGGCCGCCTGCTCGGCACCGGCTCGCAGCCGGGGTACGGGCCGGTGGGTGAGTGAGTGAGTGAGTGAGTGGCTCATCCGTGCCAAGCGCGTGACAGCGAAACCCGTCGTTCAGGCGTCCGCGTCAGTGGTCCTGATCGCTCGTCGGCCCGATGCCCTTGGTCCCCGCCGGAGTTCCGTCCGGGGCGAACGGGTGGTGGAAGGTGAAGGCGTGCGGCGCGGGGCTGTGGTCGTGGAGGTGCTCCAGCCTGGAAACCCCGTCCCGCCAGGTGGGTATCGCGCCGTCGGAGACCCACCAGAAGACGTATTTCGGGTGCCCCGACCGCTCGAACCAGTCGTAACGCCTGTTCAGCGCCTCGCGGTGCAGGCCGGTGTAGACGGCGTCGAGGGCGGAGCGCAGGTCGGTCCAGACCGAGAGGGTCGTGGCCAGGGCGGTGGTGTCCGCCGTACGGCCCTTGTCGTACCAGGCCGGTACGGCAAACTCTCCCCAGGCACCCCAGTCCGCCTCGAAGAACTCTCCCGGGGCGCCGTCCGTCGCTTCGGCGTGCCCGAGGTATCCGGGGTGCTGGGCGATCTTCCGGTAGACGACCCCGCCGATGTCGTAGAACTCGCGCGTGAGAGGTGCGGGATCGGCAAGGGGTGACTTCAGGACGCCGAACGTGTACAGAGCAAGACGGGACATGCATCTCTCCTTGGTTGGGGCTGCCTGGTGCGGACCCGATTCGGTGGCTTCTGCACGGAGCGAGGGTTCGTGGAGGCAGGCATGACGAACTCCGCCCGTCGCGGGCGACCCGGCCTGGAGGAACCCCCTGTGCGCCGTGGGCGGCCACCGACGGAGAGGCGAAGGTAGCCGCCCCGGCGGCTTCCTGTCGAAGTTGCGTTTTCCTTGCCCGAGTGGCTTCTTGCGCAGGCCCATGACGGGAACCGACACGGTGGCGCCGCCCCTCGCCCCGGGGCCCCGGGAACCACCGTGAACATCCGTCAGGTGCCACCGGTCGCCGGGGATCGACCATGTAATTGATAATCGATTATCCATCTGATCATCTATCATGCAGCCATGACCCAGACGACCCACAGCTCGCCCCCGGCGGGCAAGCAGATGCTCTCCGAGCAGGTCTACGCACACCTGCGGGACGCGATCATGCGCGGGGACCACGCCCCCGGTGACGCCCTCAGACCCCAGGAGCTCGCCAAGGAGCAGGGCGTGAGCCTGGCCGTCGTACGTGAGGCGCTCGTGCGGGTGGTCGGCGAGGGCCTCGCCGACCGGCTGCCCAACCGCGGCTTCGCCGTCCCGGCCTTCTCCGACCGCCGCTGGCAGGAGATCACGGAAGCCCGCCGGGCCATCGAACCGGTCATGCTGCGCATGTCCGTCGAACGCGGCGACGTGGACTGGGAAGCCCGCGTACGGGCCGCCCACCACCGCCTGGCCCGCACCCCGGCGTACGTGCCGGAGGAGGGCAAGCACTACAGCAGCGCCTGGGCCGAGGCCCACCGCCTCTTCCACCGCACCCTGCTGGAAGGGTGCGGCAACCTCGTCCTGCTGGAGACCTTCGACCGGCTGTGGACCGCGAGCGAACTGGCCCGCCGCTGGTCGGCGCACCGCAACCCCGACCGGGACGGCCTCCTGGAACACCGCCGCCTGGAGGAGGCCGCCCTCGCCCGAGACGCCGACACCGCAGCCGAGGTCCTGACCCGGCACCTCACCCGGACCGCGGCCGGACTGACCGACTGCCCCCACCACGAGCCCGCGGACGAAGCCTGATGCGCCTCGCCCACCCGGCCGCACCACCGCACCCGATCCACCGACACCGGAGCCACCGCATGACTTCCTTCGAGGCGGGCACGGGCCGCCGCTGCCACAACGCCGTCAACCCCCTGCACGCATCGGTCTACTTCGCACCCGAGCCGCAGGACGAACTCGCCGCACTCGGGCTGGAACGCGGAGCCATGGTCTACCTCGCGAGCCGTGCGGCACCGCTCGGGGCCGTCGACGCGGGCACCGTCACCGCGACGTTCTACAACTTCAACCACGAGCACGTGCAGCGGCACATCCCCGCTGCGTGGACGGTGACCACACCGGCGGAGGTGCTCGCGGCACGGCTGCGCGGCGCGGGCCGGACGCTGCAGCGGTTACTCGGGAAGGACGCCCTCACGTCCGCGGAGATGACCGAGACGGCCGAACTGGCGCTGCACGCCACCGAAGCCTGCCGCCGGGAGGCCAGGCCGCTGTACGCCGCCAACGCCGGCCTCCCCGTACCCGAGGAGCCGCACCTGGCCCTGTGGCACGCCGCGACGCTGCTGCGCGAGCACCGGGGTGACGGTCACCTCGCCGCCCTGGCGGTCGCCGGCCTGTCCGGCATCGAGGCGCTGGTGCTGCACAACGCCACCGGCACGGCGCCGACTTCGGCACTGTTCATGCGGACCCGCGGGTGGTCCGCGCAGCAGTGGGACGCCGCCCGGGACCGGTTGCGCGAGCGCGGCCTGCTGGACGAGGAAGGCGACCTCACGCGGGCCGGCGCGGCCCTGCGCGAGGAGACCGAGGCACTCACCGACCGCCTCGACGCCGCCCCGTACGACCACCTCGGCCCGGCCGCCACGGCACGCCTCACCGAACTGGCCGGTGGATTCTCCGGGGCCCTCAGGGCAGCGGGCGCCTTCCCCGCGGTGCACTTCGGCAGGGGCTGAGAACGGGGGCCGGGAGCCGGGGGCCCTCGCGCCAGCCACGGCCCCCGGCCCGGCCCGGCCCCGGTTGCGTCGTGAGCGGTCGGGGCGAGGTGGCAGTCCCGGCTACTCGCTCGGGCGCTTTCCGTCGTAGGCGCTCACGGTCCTGGCCAGTTTCCGTTGGACCGTCCTGAGAGCCTTGAGGGTGTCCTCGTCGCTGAGCCCGTTGGTCGTTCGCCACTCGACGCCCGAGCCGACGAGGTCGCTGACGAAGACGAGTCGAGCAGGTCCCGAGCGTCCGCGAAGCCCATGCCGAAGGCGAGTTGGTCGTACCTTCACTTCGAGCGCCCGGTCCAGCGACAACGCGGCACCGTGGCGGCGCGCGCCGAGGGACGGCTCAGGCGGGTGTGCGTTCCGCGAGCACGTTCCACAGTTCCTGCGTCGAGGCCCGGAGCACGCCCGGCAGGGCCGACTGGTCCGGCCCGTCGATCCAGCGCGCGAAGGCGACCTTGAACAGGGCGATCCCGGTCTCGGCGGCCAGGCGCGCGGCCGGCTCGGGGGTGCCGCGCTCGCGCAGTGCGTCGGTCATCGCGTCGGCGAGACCGGCAAGCTTGATCAGTTCGCGTTCCCTCAGTTCCGCGTTGGCCGACACGATCGCGTCCCGCAGCCTGACCTGCTCGGAGTTCTCCTGGAGCCGGGCCGCCAGGGCTTCGAGCGCGGCGCCCACCGCATCCATCGCGGTCGCCTCGGCCGGCGCGTCGGCGACGGACCGGGCGAGGAGCTCCTTCACCGTCTCCGTGCCGAAGAACAGCACTTCGCGCTTGTCCGTGTAGTGCCGGTAGAAGGTGCGCTCGGTCAGTCCGGCCCGTGCGGTGATCTCCCCGACGGTGGTCCGCTCGTATCCCTGCTCGGCGTAGAGCTCCAGTGCTGCCTGTGCCAGCCGGCCTCGCGCGTTCGGCTCCCATCGACCCATGCCGCGATCCTACGTGATGACAGGCCCTGTCATCACATGTAGGGTGATGACAGAACCTGTCATCACACATCTGGAGGCACCGCCATGCGGGTTTTCGTCACGGGCGCGTCAGGCTGGATCGGCTCGGCCGTCGTCCCCGAACTCATCGGCGCAGGCCATGAGGTCCTCGGGCTCGCCAGGTCCGACAGGTCCGCCGCCGCCATCACCGCCGCCGGAGCCGAGGTGCTCCGCGGTGACCTGGAGGACCTGGACGCCCTCAAGGCCGGGGCGACCGACTGCGACGCAGTCATCCACCTCGCGTTCATCCACGACTTCAGCCGGTTCGACGCCTCCGTGCAGACCGACGCCCGCGCCATCGAGACGCTGGCCGCCGCGCTGGAAGGCTCCGGCAAGCCCCTGGTCGTCACCGGCGGCACCACCGCGGTGCCCGGACGGGTCGCGACCGAGCACGACACCTCCGCCCCGGGCTCACCCGGCGCCGGCCGGGACGCGAACGCCAAGGCCGCCCTCGACTCGGCGACCCGCGGCGTCCGCCCGTCCGTCGTGCGACTGCCGCGGACCGTGCACGGCGAGGGCGACGGCGGTTTCATCGCCCAACTGGTCACGGCGGCCCGGGAGAAGGGCGTCTCCGGCTACGTCGGCGACGGGACCAGCCGCTGGCCTGCCGTGCACGTACGGGACGCCGCCCGCCTGTACCGGCTCGCACTGGAGCAGGCCCCGGCCGGCTCGGTGCTGCACGCCGTCGCCGACGAGGGCGTACCGGTCCGGGAGATCGCCGAGACGATCGGCCGACACCTGGGCCTGCCGACGGCCTCCGTCCCCGCCGAGGACTTCGGCTTCCTGGGCCGGATCCTGGCCGTCGACCAGCCCGCCTCCAGCGCCCTCACCCGCGAACTGCTCGACTGGCGCCCGTCCGGGCCGGGCCTCGTCGAGGACCTCGGCAAGGGCCACTACTTCCGCTGACCACGGCCGCCCCGCGCCGGGAACTCGGCGGCGCGGGGCCGACGAGCCCCTGCAGTACGTCGTGTGGCTCGACAAGGACAACAAGCCCTCCGCCCGGAAGGCCAGTTGACCCGGCCCCGGGCGGATCCTGATCAGCAGTACTCAGCCGATGGTCGAGTACATCCGCCCATGAGTCCGTGCCGGCTGCTTCCTATCGTCACCTGCATGGACACGGACACGAACTCGACCGCCACGACTCCTCCGGCCACGGCAGAGCAGCGGTGGGCGACCGGCTGCGGGATCGCGGCGGTCGTCCTCACCGCCCTCGCCGTCCTGGGAGCCGTGGCAGTGGGCCGGTTGGAGAAGAGCCTGACCGGCTACGGGCACCTCGAAGGCACTTCCGGAAGCGCGGCCGAGCCCCTCCGCCCCGGTGAGACCGTCCGCTACGACGACGACCTGACGGTCACCGTGAGCCCGGCGCACCGGGAACCCGACGACGCCTACAGCTTCACCATCACCTACGACAACGACACGGACGGGGAGCTGCGCCCGGGCGGTACGCCCCCGGACACCGGCATCGGCACCGGCAAGAGCAGCTACGCCCCCGTCGTGGTCCACGGGGGGACGCCCCTATCCCCCGACATCCCCGGCTGGGGCGTGACCGTGCTGGACCAGGCCGGCACCGCGGCCGTCCTGATGCCTCCCGTTCCCCCGGACGGCAAGCGCACCGTGCCGGTGCGGGTCAAGCCCGACAAGGCGGGGAGCTTCGTCACGGTGCAGGTCAACCCGGAACCCGGCGGGAACCGCGACACCGCGTACTGGCAGTTCACCCTGGGCTGACCGCAGGGGCAGAGGCGCCGGCACCGCCCCCGGCACTGGCACTGGCACTGGCACAGACGGGACGGGTGCGGGCGGCGTAGGAGCGGGCGGCCACGACGAGGCCGATGCCCAGACCGCCGAAGGCCAGGCCGCCGAACTCGACGAACCAGGTGACCCCCGAGCTGGAGGTGAACGGCGGGGACGGCTTGATCGCGGGCAGTGCGCCGACGGCGATGAGCGGGGCCGTGATCGTGAGGAAGACCCCGTACATCGCCAGTGGGACACCGGTCAGCCAGGCCGGAATCAGGGGCAGCAGGCGCGGCACCCGTCGTCCGGCCAGGAACAGCGTCCAGCGGGGGAACACCTGCCCCCACACGTACAGCAGCCCCAGCAGCAGGAAGATCCCGACCATCGCGGCCAGCACGGTCACGTCGATCCCCGCCGACGCGGTGGCCTTCGCCGGGCCCGAGGCGTCGGCGCTCGTCGTCCTCCGCCAGTCCTCGCCCGCGATGCCGAGCGCGTTGCCGCCCAGCGTCCAGACGGTCTTGGTTCCCGCCCACGGCAGGAGCCCGCACATGAGCAGGTACACCGTGACGCGGGTCCGCCTCGGGGCTCGGGAGGCGGCCGGACGGGCGAGCGGGCCGTCGGCTGCGCCGGTGTGCGGCCGCCCGCACCGCGGGCAGTCCCCACGCAGCCGTCGGCGGTACGACAGGCCGACGAGGAGCAGGAGGGCGGCGCCGGCCGTGTTCAGCAGCACCTGGGCCAGCCCGGTCGCGCTCTCGACGCCCGAGAGCGTCACGAGCGTCACGAAGTAGATCGGCAGCCCGTTCGTCCCCACGACGAACACCGGTAGCGCGATGCCCAGCGCCGTCGCCACCACGACCCGGCCGGACCTGGCGAGGGTTCGGGTGCCGGCCAGGCAGGCGGCGCCGGCCAGCAGCGCGAGGGCGGCCAGGAAGAGCTGGACCGCCGGCGCGTACGCGGAGTGCTCCTTCCACTGCACGGTGGTGCCCGCCGCCGCCCAGGTGACCTCGACGGCGGCGTACGACACGCCCCACACCGCGGCGGCCGCGGGCACCCACGCGGGCCACCGCCGCCACCACGACCTCCGCCCCGAGCCCGTGGTCGGCGGGGCGGGAACGCCGATCGCCTTCGAGTGCGCAGGAACAGCCACGGTGACCCCCGTACGTCCGGATTGCTGACTCTCCGAGACTCGCCGTCGCCCGCGCCGGTCACATCCGCCCCACGGATCATCCGACTCCCCCGCGCGGGGGAAGGCCGCCGGGTCGCCGCCCGGTCGGGCCGGTCGGGCCGGTCGACGATGTGACCCGGATAACTTGTGTCGCGACACATGTGTCGCGTAACGTAATTGCTGTGAACGCGAACGATGCAGAGAAGAATCCGACCCTCGTCTTCATCCCCTGCTTCTCCGGCGCTCCGTGGAGCGCCGAGCAGCTCGCCCCCTACGGCGAGGCGCCCACGCGCACGCTGCGCCTGCCCGAGGGCGTCAACGACATCGAGCGCTACGCCGACCACGTCGAGAACGCGATCGCGGACCTGGACGACTACGTGCTGGTCGGCGACTCGTTCGGCGCGAACATCGCGCTCGCACTCGCCACCCGCCGCCCGCGGGGCCTGCGTGCCCTGGTCGTGTCCGGCGGATTCGCGTCCAACCCGGTCGAGTCGAAGCCGTGGAAGGCGCTGATGCGGACGATCGGCAAGGCCCGCGGCCCGGTCTACCGGCAGCTGACGCTGCGGGCCCACGCCCACCGCCTCGCCTCCCCGTTCGACGGCGAAGGGCAGGTGCCCTGGAGCGAGGCGCGCAGCCGCGACCTGTTCGTCGCCAACACCCCGGCCGCCTCCTTCGACGCCCGCCTGCAGGCCGTGCTCACCGCCGACTACGTCGACGTGCTCGGCCGGGTCGAGGTCCCCACCTTGATCCTGACCCCCTCGCACGACGTGCTGATCGGCGAGAACGCCTCCAAGACCATGCTCGCGGGCATCCCCGACGCCCGGGAGGTCGTGCTGCCGGGCACCGGCCACATGTTCCGCTTCTCCCACCCGGCCACCTACGCCGCCGCGGTCAAGGACTTCCTCGCCACCCAGCCGACCACCCGACAGGACGCCGATGCGTAAGGCCGAACACCTGCGGTTCGCGATCCTGGCAGCCCAACGCGAAGGCAACCGGCTGCTGATCCAGGCCCTCAAGCCCCACGGCATCACCCCGTCGCAGGCCGAGGTGCTGCGCCTGCTCCAGCAACGCGGCACCCTGACCCTCAACGGGCTCGGGCAGCTCCTGGTGTGCGAGAGCGGCACCAACCCCAGCCGGCTGGTCGAACGCGTCGTCGCGGCCGGGCTGGTCGAGCGCCGCACCGACGCCGCGGACCGCCGATACCTCCGGCTCAGCCTCACCCCCGAGGGCGAACGGCTGGCCACGGCGGTCGCCGAGATCGAGGACTACCTCTACAGCGCGATGGACGCCGCCTGCGAGGGCCTGGACACCGACGACATGCTCCGGTTCCTGCACAACTTCATCGACACCCTGCCCTCGGGCGAGGCCCTCAACAAGCGCCTCACTCTCGACTGACGCCACGCCCCGCACGGACTTGCGGACGGCGACTTCGGCCCGCTCACCGGAACGACCAGCTGCCGGCTGACCCCTCTCGACCAGCGCACCACCGAAGCCCGATGAGACCGGGACCGGGGGCTCACTGCCCCTGCCCGGTGGCCAGCCAGACGGTCACGGCCGCGGTCACGGTGAGCCCGGCGTTCAGGGCGATCCGGCGGTCCCCGCCCGTCAGGTGGACGGCGATCGCCCCGGCCTGCAGGAGGACGAAGCCGATGGCCGCGGCCGGCGCCAGCGGGACGGCGATGCCCGTCAGCGGAGGCAGGATCAGACCGGCCGCGCCGAGTATCTCGACCGTCCCGAGCGCCCTGACGGCGGGCGGGGGCACGCGGTCGACCCAGGCCATCATCGGCCGGAGGTCGTCGCGGCTGCGGATCACCTTCAGCGAGCCCGAGTACAGGTAGAAGAGCGCGAGCAGTCCCGCGACGACCCAATAGGCGAGGTTCATGGTTTCCGTTTCACGGGCTGCGTAGATGTGGTCGATGCCGTCGAGGACCGGGCCGGGCCGCACCGTCGGCTTCAGGCGGAGCCGGTGTCGGGGTCGGTGGCGGGCTCGGCGGCGGGCTCGGTCGCGTAGCGGCTCATCGCGTCGACATTGGCCTGCGGCGTCAGCGGCCGGCCGGCGGCGAGCACGTCCTGGAGGTCCCGGAAGTACTGGACGTACAGGTCGGGGGTGAAGGTGCTGAGCATGACGGCGGGTTGGTCGGTCGGGTTGGCGAAGGTGTGCGGAGTGCCGGGCGGCACCATCACCAGCGTGCCCGCGACGGCGTCGTGGTCCTCGTCGCCGACGGTGAACCGCACGGTGCCGGAGAGGATGTAGAAGCCCTCGTCGTGCCGGGCGTGGCGGTGCTGCGGCGGCCCCTGGGTGTGCGGCGCGAGGACGGACTCGGCGATCGCGAGGCGGTGCCCGGTGTGGCTGCCGTCCTCCAGGACGCGCATGCGCGTGGTGCCCAGGGCGATCGTCTCGCCGTCGCCGGGCCCCACGACCGACACGGCGGGGACGGTCTGCGGCTCGCCGGGCTTCGGTTCGCCGGGCTTCGGTTCGCTGGACTTCAGTTCTTCGGTCATGCGCACCAGTGCACCGCCGGGGTCCTGCCGGCGTCCAAGACCCGTTCCGGGGAGCCGATACCCCGTGGGTATCGTTGCAGCGTGGAGCTACGCACCTTGCGCTACTTCGTGGCGGTCGCCGAGGAACTCCACTTCGGCCGGGCCGCCACCCGACTGCACATGAGCCAACCGCCGCTGAGCCGGGCCATCAAGCAGTTGGAGGCCGATGTCGGGGCCCTGCTGTTCACCCGCTCGCCCACCGGGGTCACGCTCACCGCGGTGGGTTCGGTACTGCTCGACGAGGCGCGGGCCCTGCTCGACCACGCCGACCGCGTCCGGGTGCGCGTGAGCGCGGCGGCCGGCGCCGCGACCCTCACCGTCGGCATCCTCGGCGACGGCACCGACCCGGGAGTGGCCCGGCTGGCCGCCGCCTACCGTCGAAGCCACCCCGGCATCGACATCCGCGTCCGCGACACCGACCTGACCGATCCCACCTGCGGGCTGCGCGCCGGGCTGGTCGACGTCGCGCTGACCCGGGCGCCGTTCGACGAGACAGCCCTGACGGTCCGTCAACTACGGTCCGACCCGGTCGGCGTGGTCCTGCGCGCCGACGACCCGCTGGCCCGCCGCGAACGGCTGCGCCTGGCCGAGCTGGACGACCGCCGCTGGTTCCAGTTCCCGCAGGGCACCGACCCCGCCTGGCAGTCGTACTGGAACGGCGGCAGGCCCCGCCGGGGCCCCGTGGTGCGCGCCGTCCAGGAATGCCTGCAGGCCGTGCTGTGGAACGGTACGGTCGGCCTGGCCCCGCTCGGACACGACCTGCCCGCGGAGCTGGCCGTCGTGCCGCTGATCGACATGCCGCCGAGCCGAGTGGTGGCGGTGTGGAACGAGAGCGACACCAACCCGTTGATCCGGTCCTTCATCGAGACCGCGACCGCCGCGTACCGCCGCTGAGCACCGTCGCGGACCGCCGCCGAACACCGCCGAACACCGCCGCGTACCGCCGCTGAGCACCGCCGAACACCGCCGCGTACCGCCGCTGAGCACCGCCGCGCACCCGTGACGCGGCTCACACGGAACTCCGCACGGCCGGCGGACAGGGAAGGACATGGAACTGTCACAACGGGCGCGCCTGCGCGCCGGGGACCAGGAAGCACTCGGCGAGGTCTTCGACGCGCACGCCCAGGCCGTGTACGCGTACGCGATGCGCTCCCTGGGGGACTGGGCGGCCGCCGAGGACGTGGTGTCGCTGACCTTCCTGGAGGCCTGGCGCCTGCGCGCCAAACTGCACGAGGGCGACGACGACCTGCGCCCCTGGGTCTTCGGGATCGCCACCAACGTGCTGCGCAACACCGCGCGGGCGGCCCGGCGCCACCGGGCGGCGATGTCGCGCCTGGACGAGCGCGAGGCCGTACCGGACTTCGCCGACGAGCTGGTCTCCCGGATCGACGACAGCGCCCGACTGGCCGCCGCGCGCCGCGCACTGTCCGCGCTGCGCCGTTCCGAGCGCGAGGTGTTCCGGCTCTGCGTGTGGGTGGGGCTCGACTACGCGTCGGCGGCGGAGGCGCTCGGCGTCCCGGTGGGCACGGTGCGCTCGCGCCTGTCCCGGGCACGGGCCCGGCTGCGCGCGCTCGCCGAGAACGAGCTGCACGAACCCGCGAAACGCCGGGAACCCGCTCCCACCACCGGACAGGTACGGGGTGGCGGCTTCGAAGCCGCCCGGTCGTTGCAGGAGGAGACCCGATGAACAACTCGCCCGAGATGCTCCCCGCCGGCCGCCAACGGTTCCTGAAGGAGCACCTGATGAGTGAGATCGCCGCCGAGACGAACGCAGCGCGCCCGCGGCGCAGGCGGGTGTGGCTGGTCGCCGCCCCGCTGGCGGTCGGCGCGCTGGCGGCCGTCACCGTGGTGGCCGTCCCGGACCGCCACCCCGGCGACGCCACCCCGGCGGCGCCGACCCTGTCGGCCTCGCCCGCCACCCCCACCCCGTCCGCGTCGACCGCTCCGTCGTCGACCCCGTCGACCTCGTCCACCCCGTCGACCACGCCCGCGCCCGGGCCGACCGACGCCGCCGACGTGCTCGCCCGCGCCGCGAAGGCCGCCGCGAGCAGCCCCGACCCCGGGGCCAGGGCCGCCCAGTTCGTCTACCGGAAGGAGATCCAGGACGGCGCCCGCGAGACCAAGCACGAACGCAGGTCGTGGTTCCCGGTCGACGGCAAGTCCGGCGGCCTGATCCTGGACCCGACCATGGGCAACGGTCGCAGCCCGTGGCCCGCCAGGCTGTCGGACACCGTCCCCGGCGCCCCGCGGACGGCGAGCTTCGACGCCCCGACCTACGAGTTCGTGGCCTCCCTGCCCACCGAGCCGCAGCAACTCCTGCAGCAGCTGCTCTCCTTCGACCGCGCCAAGCGGGTGTCGGGGATGACGATGACGCCGAAGCTGTACAACCAGTTCGCCTTCGCGGACGTCCAGATGATCTTCCAGAACATCGCGGCGCCGCCCGCCGTCGCGGGAGCGCTCATGGAGGCGGCCGCGAAGATCCCGGGCACGGCCGTCGTCGCCGACGAGACGGACGCGGCCGGCCGGCACGGCGTCGCGGTGGTCGGCACCAACGGCACCATGCGCGTGGCCCTGATCTTCGACAGGACCACCGGCGCCTTCCTCGGCGTGCGCGAGGTCCTCCTCTCCGACCTCCCGGCCGCCGGCCCCGACGGCCTCCCGCCCGCGGGCAACCCGTCCCCGGGCGTCGGCAACGGCAAGGGCTACGAGTACGCCACGGCCATCCTCACCTCGACCGTCGTCGACAAACTGGAGGCGGAACCCGCCAACTGACCGACCACGGGCGGCAGGAGACCCGGGGCGCCGAAGCCCCCGACGAACTCCCGTCCCGCCCGACAAGCCGGCGAGGCTCGGAGGCAGCCACGGGGGTGTTGCCTCCGAGCCTCGCCGAACCACCAGCCCCTCCCCGCTGCCCACGCGTCCAGGGGCACTACATTGCCGACATGTGCATCTCGACCAGTGAGGCCGCGTTCTCCGGCACGATCGTCTACTGCGGCCGGCAGCACCACCCCGTGCACGGCCTCATCCACGTCCTGGGCTACCAGAACACCGCCGTCAACCTCGCGGGCGGTCCGAACGCCATGCTGCTGCACGTACCCACCAGCCGGCTCGGCCCCGGGCAGTTCCTCCCCGTCGGACGCAGCGGCGACGTCCTTGAGCGCATGGTTTCCGCCGTTCGCCCCGTCCCCGTGGCGACCGACCGGATCGACTGGATGTGCGGTGACCCGGAGGCCGTCCAGGTCTTCGAGCACGACGTCTACACGGTGCTCCTGGCCGACGACCCCACCGCGATCCCGGCCGCACTGCAGCAGGTGCCGTCACACCGGCGGCCGGACCTCGACCCGGACCTCCTGGGCTTCTACGCCGACCACTTCCCCGACCACACCATCGTCCTCTGCTGCTTCGACAACGCCGACGCGCAGCGCGCCAAGCCGCTGCTGCTGTGGTACCAGCCGCTCGACCCCGACCGGCTGACCGTGCCCGCGCTGGACAGCCACACCGGGGCGGTCCCGGACCTCGACTCCGTTGTCCCGGTGGACCATTGGGTCCTGCTGTCCACCGACCAGGCTCCCCTCGGCTGGGGCGAACCCGTCGACCACCCCAGGAGCATGCGCCACAGCCTGCGGTCCTTTCTTCCCGACGCCGTCGTGGGCCGGTACTACGGCGGAGGAGAAGCCCTGCCCAACGGAGACTTCGGCATCAGCCACAGCGACCTCCTCACCGGCGACCTCGACCTCGTCGAGCGCCGTCAGCCCACTCGCCGCTGATCCCCCTGCGCGGCTCAGCCGAAGTCCTGGATCACGACGCTGCAGGCCAGGCCGCACATCACGCTCACGGCGGAGGCGACGAAGCGCCACAGGGCCCACCGGATCCGTGGCGGCAGGACCGAGGCAGCCACCACGAGCACCAGCTGTGCGCCCATCAGGCCGTGGGCGACGTCGTACTGCAAGCCCCAGTCCCGCCCGCAGGCGCCCCGGGGCGTGCACTGGTCGACCGCGACCGCGCGGACCAGTGCGAAGTAGCAGTAGAGGATCTGGCAGAGCGGCAGCAGTAGCGCCGCGACGAGCGGGTACTTCCACGCGTCGCGGTCGTGGCGGTCCGGCGCGGATCCGGCGGGGATGTCGTCCATGGACCGATTCCACCGGGCCGCGCCGGACCGCACATGAGCTCCACTACCCGGTCGGAACGGTCCGGGTACTCAGGCTCCCCTGTCAGAACGGGGGCTCGTCGTGCCAGGTGCCGGTCCGTCGGGCGGGCGGCCGGGGGTCGTGCTGGCGGAGGAGGGCCACGGCGTCGTCGATGCGGCCGAGGTCGATGAGGTGGCCAGCCAGGTCGCGGCGGTGGGCCGGCTCGTTCCGGTCGAGGACGGCGACGGCCTCCTCGGTGCGCCCCGAGCCGGCCAGGAGCCAGGCGACGTGCGAGACCGCGTACCAGGTGCCGCCCTCGGGATGGGCCCGGGCCTGCGCGACCGCTTCGTCGACCCCTGCGTCGGCGGCGATCAGCGCCAGCCGCATCCAGAACAGTTCCCACTCCTCCTCGCCGCCACGGCGGGCCTTGAGGTCGTCGAGGTGGGCCAGGCCGTCCTGCGCGCGGCCCTGCTCCCGGCACAGCTCGGCGAAGGTGTGGAGGATCCAGTCCTCGCCGGGGCGGGCGTCGGCCTGGGCACGCATCACCTCGATCGCCTCGTCGCCCCGGCCGTGCCGGACCAGGAACTGCGCGAGCGCGTACGCCGCGTTCGGGTCCTCGGCTGCCGGATCGGCGGCCTGCCGGTACACCGCGACCGCGCCCTCGACGTCGCCGCGCTCCTCCAACAGCTCCGCCAGCCGCTGCGTCGCGTGCCCGTGGTGGTCGGTCACCGCGTACGCGCGCAGTTCCTCGATCCGACCGTGCCGGGCCAGCAGGTCGGCCAGCAGGTCGCGGTTGTTGACCGAGGTGCTCTCCCGGGTACGGAGCAGGGCCACCGCGTCGTCGACCCGGCCCTGGCGTTCGCGGATCGTCGCGAGCAGGCCGACGGCGTTGAACGGCTCGACCCTGCGTCGGCCGTCGCACGACGGGGAGTCACAGCAGCGTGGGGCGTCCTCGATCCGGCGGACCAGCAGCTCCGCGGCCTCCTCGTCACGGCCGGTGTTCCCGGCGATGTCGACGAACGGCTCCGCGAGGCACCAGTCCTCGATGTGCGGGCGCAGCAGCGTGAACGCCTCCTCCGCGCGGCCGTGCCGGGAGAGCAGACGCGCGAGGAATCCCAGGGCGGGCCGTTCGCCGTCCTGCGCGTGCGGCCGCACCACCGCGATCGCCTCGTCGGAGCGGCCGCTCGCTTCCAGCAGCTCGGCCGTGGCCTCGGCGGCCGGCCACCAGCCCGCCGTCGGGTACGGGGCGAGGGCCGCCAGCGCCTCCGCGTGCCGGCCGTCGCCAGCGAGCAGCCACGCCCACTCCCGCGCGCAGAACCACTCCCCACGCCCGGCCCAGGACTCCACCACGTCGGAGCGCCCGAGTTCCAGGAGCCGGGCGACCAGCTGAGGGGGGATGCAACCGGACTGGGCCCGGACCCGGTAGTCGAGATCGTCGATGTCCACGGCGCAGCACCGTAGGCCGTGCCTCTGACACCACCGCGTCCCGGCAGCGACCCGGGGCGCGCCGACGGCTACGGCCGACGCTCCGGTGGCGTCATCCCCGGCGTCATGCGTCCGTCGCACCGGGGCCGACGGACAGGATGATCTTCCCGCGGGTGTGGCCCGACTCGCTGTCGCGGTGGGCCTCGGCGGCCTGCTCCAGGGGAAGGGTGCGGGCCACGGAGGCCCGCAGCAGGGATCGGTCGACGAGGGAGGCGAGGGAGGCCAGGTCCGCGCCGGACGGGGTGAAGGCCAACTCGACCAGTCCGCGGCCGTCGTGGGCGGCGCGGGCGCGCAGGGCGGTGCGGTCCGGGCCGGTGCCGCGCACGTCGACCAGGACGCCGCCGGGCCGGAGCACTTCCAGTGACCGCAGGCCGTGGTCGCCGCCGATCGGATCGATCACGGCGTCCACCCGGCGGTCCGCGGCGGTGAGCGCGGCGGCGAAGTCGGTGGTGGTGTAGTCCAGGACCTCGTCGGCACCGAGTGCGCGCAGGAACGCGTGGTTGGCGCTGCGGGCGGTGGCGGTGACGTGGGCACCGCGCGCCTTGGCCAGTTGGACGGCCAGGTGGCCGACGCCGCCCGCCGCCGCGTGGATCAGCACCCGGCCGCCCTCCCGCTCCACCCCGGCCCGCTCCAGTGCCTGCCACGCCGTCAGGCCGGCCACCGGGAGGGCCGCGGCGTGCCCCAGGCCGCCGAGCCGAGGGGCGGCGGCCAGCTGGGACTCGGGGACGGCCGCGTAGCGGGCGTAGGAGCCCCGGGGCGGGATCGTCACCCCGAACACCCGGTCGCCGGGGCGGAACCGGTCGGCACCCTGGCCGATCGCCTCGACGGTGCCGGCGAGGTCGAGGCCGATCGTGAACGGCGGGGTCCCGAACCGGCGCACCTCTCCCGAGCGGATCCGCCAGTCGGCGGGATTGACGCCGGCGTACGCGATCCGGACCAGGACCTCGCCGACGGCCGGCTCCGGCACCGGCAGCCGGGTCGGACGGAGTACCCGGGGGCCTCCGTACTCGCGGACGACGACCGCACGCATACCGCTGTCCATGGGGACCTCCCGGGGTCTGTGGCGGCGGGCGCCGGGCCGGTCCCGGCACCTCGCGGCGTGTCCATCCTGGCCACCGGCGGTATCTGTTGTGAAGTAGGTACCTGAATGGTATTCAGGTACCTCATGGATACCGTCTCGCGCCGCGACCCGGCCGACCTCCTCGCGACGTACCGCCGCGACTGCCCCTCGCGCACCGTCGTGGAGGTGCTGGCCAACAAGTGGTCCCTGTACGTCCTCGCCGCGCTGCGCCGCTCCGGCGCTCCGCTGCGGTTCGGCCGACTGCGCCGCCAACTCGACGGGGTGACGCAGAAGATGCTCACCCAGACCCTGCGGTCCCTGGAGCGGGACGGCCTGGTCGAGCGGACCGTCTACCCCACCGTCCCCCCACGGGTCGAGTACTCCCTCACCGGGATGGGGCACGCGATCGGTCGGCTGACCACCGCCGTCGCCGACTGGGCCGTCGACCACGCCGCCCTCATCCACAGCGCCCGCGCCGCGTTCGACGCCCGCCCCGAACAGCCCGAGCCCGCACGCTGAGCCGCATCGGGGGCTGGGCCGGTGCGGAGCAGGTACGGGCCGGGGTCGGACAGGCGGGTTCAGCGGTTCAGCGGTTCACCGCCCGCATCCCGTCCTCGTCGTAGCGCTCGCCCGCCACCTCGGGCAGCTCGGCCTCGATGCGGGCCAGGTCCTCGTCGGTCAGCTCGACGTCGACCGCGCCCGCGTTCTGCTCCAGGTAGGTGCGGCGCTTGGTGCCCGGGATCGGCACGAGGTCCTCGCCGCGGGCCAGGACCCAGGCGATCGCCAGCTGGGCCGGGGTGACCTCCTTCTCCGCGGCGATCTGCTTGACCTTCTCCGCGAGCCGGAGGTTGGCCGCCAGATTGGCGTCGGTGAAGCGCGGGTTGGTGCGGCGGAAGTCGTCCCGGTCGAGCTCGTCCGGGGAGCTGAAGCGGCCCGCGAGGAAGCCGCGGCCGAGCGGAGAGTACGGCACGAAGCCGATCCCGAGCTCCCGGCACGTCGGGAGCACCTCGGCTTCCACGTCCCGCGTCCAGAGCGAGTACTCGCTCTGGACGGCGGTGACCGGGTGGACGGCGTGGGCGCGACGGATGGTCTCCGCGCTCGCCTCGCTCAGCCCGATGTGCCGCACCTTGCCCTCGGCGACGAGTTCGCCGAGCGCGCCCACGGTCTCCTCGATGGGCACGGCCGGGTCGACCCGGTGCTGGTAGTACAGGTCGATGCGGTCGGTGCCGAGCCGTGCGAGCGAACCGTGGACGGAGCTGCGGACGTGCGCGGCGGAACCGTCCTGGGGGCCCACCGTGGACATGTCGCCCGGAACGGCGCCGTCCATCCGGTAGTTGAACTTCGTGGCGATCACGTACTCGTCGCGGTGCCCCCGGACGGCCTCGCCGACCAGGGACTCGTTGGTGAGCGGTCCGTAGACCTGCGCGGTGTCGAGGAAGTCGACGCCGAGCTCCAGGGCGCGCCGGATGGTCGCGATGCCCTCGTCCTGGTCGGCCGTGCCGTAGAAGGCGGACATCCCCATGCAGCCGAGGCCGATGGCCGACACCCGGAGGTCCCGCAGACTGCGCTGTTTCATGTGACGTCCCTGCCCTTCTCTCGTCCTTCCCCGGCCGGCCGGGGCTTCTCCGACGACGCCTGCTCCGCGACACGTGGTCCGAGACGCCTGCTCCTCGTGTCCTCGGTGAGGACCTTACGGTGCGGGTGCCCTCCGACGGCGGACCGGCACGTCCGGGCGCGAAGGCCGTATCGCCCTGTCCAATCCGCCTCATCACCCGGCTCCGAACTTCCCGTGACCGTACGGCGGCACGGGAGGAGGACCGATGGCACACCACGCAGTGCGGGCTCCGGCCGGGGCAGCGGAGGTCGTCGTGGTGGGGGCGGGCCTGGCAGGGCTGGCCTGCGCGCTCGACCTGACGGCGGCCGGTCGGGACGTCCTGGTCGTGGAAGCCGGCGACGACGTGGGCGGACGGATGCGCACCGACGTGGTCCGGGGCTTTCGGCTCGACCGCGGCTTCCAGGTGTTCAACACCGCCTACCCGCAGGTCAGGCGGCGTCTGGAGCTCGCCGCGCTGGGGCTGCGCCCGTTCACGCCCGGGTTCCTGCTGGCCGACGGGCGGGGCGCGCGCCGTGTGGTCGATCCGACCAGGTGCCCGGGCGCGGCCGGTGATCTGCTGCCCGCCGGACGGTTGCGCGACGGACGGTTGCGCGGCGGACTTCTGCCGCTGCGCGACCTGACCGCGCTGGGGCTGCTGTGCGCGGGTGACGCGGTGCTGCCGGCCGCCCTGCTCAAGCGCCTGCCGGAGACGAGCACCGCTCGTGCGCTGCGGCGGGCCGGGGTGTCGCGGCGCACCGTCGACGGGGTGCTCCGCCCGTTCCTGGCCGGGGTGTTCCTGGAGGAGGGGCTGGAGACCTCCAGCCGGCTGTTCCACCTGGTGTGGCGCAGCATGCTGCGCGGCAGCCTGTGCCTGCCGCGGGACGGCATCGGGGCCGTGCCGCGGCAGTTGGCGGCCCGGTTGCCGACGGACCGGCTGGTGCGCGGCACCCGGGTGGAGCGGGTGACGGCGGACGGCGTGGTGCTCGCGGACGGCTCGGTGCTGCGGGCCCGCACGGTCGTGGTGGCGACCGGGACGGCACAGGCCGCCCTGCTGCTGCCGGGCCTGGAGGTCCCGGCGGTACGGGCGGTGACGACCTTCTACCACGCGGCACCGGTCAGCCCGCTGCGCGAGCCGACCCTGGTCGTGGACGCGGGCCGGCAGGTGCTGAACACCGTGGTGCTGTCGGAGGTCGTCCCCGGCTGCTCACCGGACGGGCGGGCGCTGGTGTCGACCTCGGTCCTGGGGACGGACGCGGACGAGCGGGTGGCTCGGGCCCGGGCCGGCGTGCTGTACGGGGCGGACACCTCGGCCTGGGAGCCGCTGGCGGAGTACCGGATCGCCGAGGCGCTGCCGGCCGGGCCGGCGCCGCTCCCGCTCAGCCGCGCCACGCGGTTCGCGCCGGGGCGTTACGTGTGCGGGGACCACCGGGCCACCGGCTCGGTGCAGGGGGCGCTCGCCTCGGGCGCGCGGGCCGCCCGGGAGGTGCTGGCCGATCTGGCCGGTGGCGCGGTGGCCGCCCGCTCACGGCGGTGACTGGCCGCGCCCCCGTTCGGCGGCCAGCAGTTCGGGCAGGCCGTCCAGTCGGCGCAGGCCGGCGGCGGCCTGCGCGGTGCGGTGGTTGGCCGCGAGCAGGTCGTGGTGGCGGTGGACGAAGGCCCAGTAGCCGGCGGTGAACGGGCAGGCGCGGTCGCCGAGGCGTTCGGTGGGCCGGTAGCGGCAGGGACGGCAGTGGTCGCTCATCCGGTTCAGGTAGGCGCCGCCCGCCGCGTAGGGCTTGGTGGTGATCAGTCCGCCGTCGGCGAACTGGGACATGCCGACGACGTTGGCGGTCATCACCCAGTCGTAGCCGTCCACGAAGCAGCGGTGGAACCAGTCGGTGAGTTCCCGAGGGTCCCAGCCGTGCTGCAGGGCCCAGTTGCCGAGCACCATCAGCCGGGGGATGTGGTGCACCCAGCCGTGGTCGCGGACCTCCGCGAGGACGCGGGCCAGGCAGCGGGCGGTGACCGCCCCGGCGTCCAGGTCGCGGAACCACGCGGGCAGCGGTTCGCGGTGGCCGAGCCGGTTGGCGTCGCGGTACTCCTCCCCGAGGTGCCAGTACAGCTGCCAGACGTACTCGCGCCAGCCGGCAACCTGCCGTACGAAGCCCTCGGCGCTGTTGAGCGGCACCTTCCCGGCCCGGTGGGCGGCCTCGGCGGCGCGCACGCACTCGCCCGGGTCGAGCAGGCCGAGGTTGAGCGGGACGGACAGGGCGCTGTGGGCCATCCAGGGGTCGGCGTGGAGCATGGCGTCCTCGTACCGGCCGAAGTCCCCGAGCCGGTGGGCCACGAAGTGCGCGAGCGCCCGCTCGGCCTCCGCGCGGGTAGCGGCGAAGCGGCGCGGGCCGTCCCGGCCCACGAAGGCGACCTCGCCGGCGCGCTCCCAGCGGTCCAGGTCGGCCCGGACCCGCTCGTCGATCGCGTCCTCCTCGGGTTCGAAGGGGGGCGGCAGCGGCAGGGTGGCGACTCCCCGGGGCGGTGGTTCGCGGTTGTCCCGGTCCAGGTTCCAGCGGCCGCCCGCCGGGCTGCCGTCCGGTTCCAGCAGCAGGTGCTCGGCACGCCGCACCCGGTGGTAGAAGTCCTCCAGCAGCAGGCGCCGTCGGCCCGGTTCGCCGGCCCAGCGGCGGAAGTCGGCGAACGGGACGAGGAAGCCCCGCGGCGGCAGCACCGTCACCTGGGCGAGGTCGTCCACGAGGCCGAGGGCCGCGCGCGAGGTCGGGTGGCACACGGTGACCCGGCGGCGGCCGACCGCCCGTGCCAGGCCCTCCCGGTAGGTGTCGGCCTGTACGTAGCGCACCCGCTCGCCGAGGGCGTCCGCGGCGTGGCGCATCGCGGACAGCACCAGGTGGGCCTTGGCCCGGTGGAAGCGCCGCCGGCGCAGCACCGAGCGGGCCTCGATCATGACCACCGGGGCGTCCGGGTCCGGGCCGCCGTCCCCCGGGGCGAGGAAGTGCGGCCCGAGCTGGTCGCCGAACAGCCAGTGCGGGCGCGGTCCGCTCATTCCGGTCCTCTCGTTCCGGCCCTCCGGGGGCCTCGGAACCCTGGTGCGTGGCCGCCGCCGGGCGCGGCCCGTCGTACGGCTCGTGGTGCCGCTTCGTGGTCCGCTCCGTTCCTCTCCTCGACGACCGGACGGGCGCGGGGTACGCCGCGTCCTCTGCAGGATCGGCCGTCGACGTCGGCGGGCACAGGTGCAGCGGTGCCGCAGCGTCTGCGCTCCCGGTTCCTCGCCGAAACGATGCACAAACGGTCCGACTCGGCTCGTGGTGTCGAATCGCTGCAGCGTGGGGGCGTGACCTCGCTCGTACTGACTCGTACCGACCCGGATCCCAGCGGCAGGCAAGTGCCGGCGGCTGCCGATCTGCGGCGTCTCCTGGAGCTGTCGGCGCACGGCGACGACCGCGCGTTCGAGGTGCTGTACCGCGCGGTCGCCGCACCGGTGTACGGCGTCGCCCTGCGGACGCTGCGCAGCCCCGCGCACGCCGAGGAGGTCGCCCAGGAGGTCCTGCTGGAGGTGTGGCGCACCGCGGCGGCCTACCGGCCCGAGCGCGGGTCGGTGCTGGCCTGGGTGCTGACGATCACGCACCACCGCGCGGTGGACCGTGTGCGCTCCGCCCGCGCCGCTGCCGAGCGCGACCACCGGGTGGCGGCCCGGGAGCCGGTTCGGAGCGATCCGCCGGAGGAGGAGGCGGTCCGCTCGCTGGACCGGCTGCGGGTCAGGTCCGCTCTGGCGGATCTGAGCTCGGTGCAGCGCGAGGCCGTGGTGCTGGCCTACTTCGGCGGGTACTCGCACCGCGAGATCGCGCACCGGATCGGCGTGCCGTTGGGCACCGTCAAGACCCGGATCCGCGACGGCCTCATCCGGCTCCGGGCCGCCTTCGCCGGGGAGTGCGACCGCCCTTGCGCGGAGGAAGGTCCGGCCGGACGGTCGCCCCGGCCCGGCCGAGTCGTGGGGGCGGGGCGATGACCGCGGCGGCTCCCGGCACGGAGCCGGTGCGGGAGCGCCGGAGGCAGCGCGCGGTCCGGCCCGCTGCGTCCGGGACGACCCGCGGCCTCCGGCGGTCCGGCCCACCGGCGCGTCCGGGAGCGGTGCGGAAACGCTGCAACTGGGAGCGGGGAGCCGCCGGATGCAGCATGGAGATGTCGGGATCCACCGAGGACCGGACCCACCGCCGACCGCGGGAGGACGTCATGACCGTCGACCAGCAGCTCCCCACGCAGGAGCGCCCCGTGCCCGCGAGCCCCCCTACCGAGACGCCGGAGTGCGAGGCGTCGACGTGCGCGGGCATCTCCACCCCGGAGTCGGTCGAACTGCACACGGCCTGGCCGGGCTGGATTCCCCTGCTGGTCATCGCCGTCATGGTGGTGTGCTGCGTGGGTTTCGCCGTGGGGAGGATCGCAGGATGGTGACCTCCTCGGCCGCCCTCGATGCCGGACGCCGGAGCGGGGAGCGGGCCGGAGGGCCGGACTCGCTGTCCGGCCCGCTCTCCGGCCCTCCGACCGGACCGCCGGCCGGCCCGGCGGAGGACGTGGGGCTCCCGACGGGCGGCGTGGCCCGGCGTCTGGGCGTGTCCCCCACCACGGTCCGTTCCTGGGAACGCCGCTACGGCATCGGCCCCGCCCACCGGGAGGCCGGGCATCACCGCCGCTGGAGGCGTCAGGACATCGCCGTCCTGGAGACGATGTGCCGTCTGACGGCACGCGGGGTCCCTCCGGGCGAGGCCGCCCGGGCGGCCCTGGCCGAGCGGGAGGTCCCCGCCCCCGAGGACGGCCTGCGGCCCACGCTCCCCGCGCTCCTCGCGCCGCCCGCGCCGCAAGCGGGCTCCCGGGGCGGCGAACGCACCGGTCCCGGCCCCGGCGGAAGCCGCGCCCTGCACGTCGGGACGGTGCGCCCCGAATGCCGGGGCCTGGCCCGGGCGGCGGTACGGCTCGACGCGCCGGAGGTCGCCAGGATCCTGCGGGAGGCGCTGGAAGCGCTCGGCGTGGTCGACGCGTGGACGGACGTCATGATGCCGGCCCTCCGTGCCGCGGGCCGCAAGTGGGCGGCGGACGGCGAGCAGTACGTCGAGGTCGAGCACCTGCTGTCCTGGCACGTCTCCACCGCCCTGCGGGGCGTGGCCGTCGGTGCCTTCACCGCCCGGCCTGCGCGGCCCGTCCTGCTGACCGCGACGCCCCTCGAACTGCACACCCTCCCGCTCGACGCCACGGCCGCGGCGCTGACCGAACGCGCCGTTCCCTTCCGGATGTTGGGCGCGGCCGTCCCGTCCCGGGCCCTGCTGGACGCCGTCCACCGGATCGGTCCGGGGGCCGTGATGATCTGGTCCCAGGACCGGCACACCGCGGACCGCGAGCTGGTGCGCAGGGTCGGCGACAGCGTGTGGGGTCCACGCGGCTCCCGCGGCGGGGCCGTGGTGGTCGCCGCCGGTCCCGGGTGGGCCCGCAACCGGCCGCCGGCCGGCGCCGCCCGCCCCTTCACCCTCGCGGACGCCGTCGACCTCATCGAGCAGGCCGTCACGGACTGAGGCCCCGCCCCGGCGGCCGCCTGCCGGTGACGTCCCGTCCCCCTGCAGTCCCGTGCGCGCGAAGTCGGGCCAATCCGGGCCGGGCTCCGCTTCCGAAGATCCGGTGCAACGTCCATGCGGGCCGCGTCGCGGCCCCCTCGGGAGGGGCTCTCGTGACCATGTTCGACACCGTCTCCACCACGCGGTCCACCGCCGCGCTCCCCGGCGGGCGTCCGCGCACGGTGGCGGTGGTGGGATCCGGCGTCGCCGGACTCACCGCGGCCCACGAGCTCTGCCGGGCCGGGGTGGAGGTCGTGTTGTTCGAGGCCGACGGCCGCCTCGGCGGCCACGCCCACACGCAGCAGGCCACGGACCGGGACGGCCGGACGGTGGCGCTGGACACCGGGTTCCTGGTGCACAACGAGCGCACCTACCCGTACCTGGTGCGCCTCTTCGCCGAACTCGGCATCCGCACCCAGGACAGCGTGATGAGCATGTCCGTGCGCTGCGACGGGTGCGGCCTGGAGTACGCGGGCGCCAAGGGGCCGGCCGGGCTGTTCGCCCGTCCCGACGTCGTGCTGCGCGGCCGGTACCTGCGCATGCTCGCCGAAGTGCCCCGTTTCCACCGGCTCGCCCGCCGCCTGCTCGCCGACCCGGGGGCGGGCGATCCGAGCCTGCGGGACTTCCTCGCCGCCGAGGGTTTCTCGCCCTACTTCGTGAGCCACTTCATGACCCCGGTGGTGTCCGCCGTGTGGTCCTGCGCCCCCGACCTCGCGGGCGACTACCCGGCCCGCTACCTGTTCGCGTTCCTCCGCAACCACGGCATGCTCTCCGTGACCGGATCGCCGACCTGGCGCACCGTCGTCGGCGGCTCGCGCACCTACGTCGACCGGATCGCGGCGCGGCTCACCGCCGTCCACCGGTCCGCCCCCGTTCGTGCGGTCCGCCGGCACCCGGACGGTGTCACCGTGGTCTGCGCGGACGGGCGACGCACCGAAGCCGACGCGGTGGTGGTCGCCACCCATGCCGACCAGGCGCTGCGGCTGCTCGCCGACCCGAGCGACGCCGAGCGAGCCGTCCTCGGTGCCTTCACCTACTCGGTCAACCCGACGGTGCTGCACCGCGACCGGACGGTCCTCCCCTCCGCGCGCCCGGCGCGCGGTTCGTGGAACTACCGGATGCCCCACTGCACCGCGGCGTCCGACCGGGTGCGGGTCAGCTACCACCTCAACCGGCTGCTGCGGCTGGACACCGACACCGACTACCTGGTCACGCTGAACGAGGACCGGCAGCAGCCGATCCCCGAGGAACTGGTGGTCTCCCGCACCGTCTACGAGCACCCGGTCCACACCGCGCGCACGGTCGCCGCCCAGCGCCGGCGGCCCGAACTCGCCCGCGCCCGAACCGTGTTCGCCGGCGCCTACCACGGCTGGGGCTTCCACGAGGACGGCTGCCGTTCCGGCGTCGAGGCCGCCCACGCACTGCTCGGGGTGAGCGTGCCGTGACCGCCGCCCTGCCCGGACCGTGGGGGGCGGTCCTCTACGACACCGTCACGACGCACGTGCGCACCGCACCCCGCAGGCGCCCGTTCCGGCACCGCGGCTACCTGTGGCTGGTGGACCTCGACCGCCTGCCCGCCCTGCCGCGGCCGCTGCGGCCGCTGGCCCGGTTCCTGCCTCGCGACCACGCCCTCGACCCGGCCGGCGGGCCGCCGACGCTCCGCCAGGACCTGGAGCGCTTCCTCGCGGGCCGCGGCGTCCGGCTCGGCGACGGGACGGTGCTGATGCTCACGCAGGCCCGCTCGCTGGGGCACGTGTTCAACCCGCTGACCGTCTACTGGTGCCGCGACCGGTCCGGCCGTCCGCTCTGCACGGTCGCCGAGGTCCACAACACCTACGGCGGCCGGCACCGCTACCTGCTGGCGCCCGGTCCCGACGGCCGCGGCGAGAGCGACAAGGACTTCTACGTCTCACCGTTCTTCCCCGTCGACGGCCGCTACACGATGGTGCTGCCCGAACCGGCGGAGCGGCTCCACCTGACGGTCCACCTGGAGCGCCGGGGCCGCCGGGCCTTCACCGCCACCGTCCGCGGCACCGCACGGCCGGCGGGCCCCGCGGCCCTGCTGCGCGCCGTCCTCACCCACCCGTTCGCCACCTGGGCCGTCAGCCTGCACATCCGCTACCAGGGCGTCCGCCTGTGGCTCGGCGGCCTGCCCGTCCACCCCCGCCCGCCCGCCGGCCCGCCCCGGCCCGCCGACGGACCCACCGCTCCCACCACGGAAGAGGTGCCCACCCCATGACGACCACGCTTCCCCCGACAGCGACGCCGACGACCCCCGTCGACCCCGCGCGCTGGCCGGACGTCGCCCGGGTCCCGCACGCGCCGCTGCGCGCGGCCGTCGCCGCCCGCCTGATGCGCCGGGTGGCCTCGCAGCGCGGCCTGCGCGTCGAGCTCCCCGGCGGCCGCACCCCGCGGCCGGCCCCGCCCGGGGCTCCGGTGCTGCGCCTGCACCGCCCGCGGGCCTTCCTCCACCGGGTCGGCGCGAGCGGCCTGATCGGCTTCGGGGAGTCCTATCAGGCCGGCGACTGGGACAGCCCCGACCTGGTCGCGCTGCTCACCGGACTCGCCGCCGCGCCGCAGACCCTCGTGCCGGCCGGCACACAGTGGCTGCGCCGCCTCTACGTACAGAAGCCGCCGGACGAGGAACTGTCCACCCCGGGGAACGCACGGCGCAACATCCACCGGCACTACGACCTGTCCAACGACCTGTTCGCGCTGTTCCTCGACCCGACGATGACCTACTCCTCGGCCCTCTTCCCGACCGGCCGCGGCCACGAACCGCTCGCCACCCGGGACGGCCTGCCCGCGGCCCAGCACCGCAAGATCGACCGGCTGCTCGACCTGGCCCGCGTCGGCCCCGGCACCCGGCTGCTGGAGATCGGCACCGGGTGGGGCGAACTCGCCCTGCGCGCAGCCGCCCGCGGCGCCCGCGTCGTCAGCCTGACCCTCTCCGGGGAACAACTCGCCCTCGCCCGGCGCCGGATCGCCGACGCCGGGCAGGCGGACCGGGCGCAGGTCCGGCTGTGCGACTACCGCGCCGCCGAAGGCCGGTACGACGCCGTCGTCAGCGTCGAGATGATCGAGGCCGTGGGCCGGCCGTTCTGGCCGGACTACTTCGCCACCCTCGACCGGGTCCTGGCGCCCGGCGGACGCGTCGCCCTCCAGGCGATCACCATGTCCCACGACCGGATGCTCGCCGCCAGCCGCACCTACACCTGGATCCTCAAGTACGTCTTCCCCGGCGGCCTCATCCCGTCCCTGCGGGCGATCGAGGAGACCGCCACCCGGCACACCCGGCTGCGGACGGTACGGTCCGACGCGTACGGGCCGCACTACGCCGAGACCCTGCGGCTGTGGCGCGAACGCTTCACCGAACGGTCGCCGCAGGTCGCGGCCCTCGGCTTCGACGAGGTCTTCCGGCGCACCTGGGAGCTCTACCTCGCGTACTCCGAGGCCGGGTTCCGCACCGGCTACCTCGACGTCCACCAGATCCTCCTCACCCGCGACGGGGTGGCGGCGTGAGGGCGTCGGCCCCCACCGGCACCGCCGCCGTCGTCGTCATCCGGGCCTGCCGGCCCGGTGGCCGCTCGTCCGCGCTCCGGCCGGTCGACCGGTGCCGGAGCCTGCCGTGAACGCCGCCGCCTTCGCGCTCAACCTCGCCGTCACCGCCGCCGTCGCCCTCGCCGTCATGCTCACCGCGTTCGTGGCGGGGGTGCGCACCGGGCGTCACCGCGGGGTGGACGTCGCCTGGGGGCTCGCCTTCACCGCCGTGGCGCTGAGCGGCTTCGCGCTCTCGGACGGTCACGGGAACCCCGAGCGGCGCCTGCTGGCCACCGTCCTGGTCACCGCGTGGGGCCTGCGGCTGTCCGGGCACATCTGGTGGCGCGCCCGCGGCGCCCCCGAGGACCCGCGCTACGCCCGGATGCTCGCCCGCGCCCCCGAGGGGCCGGCCCGCACCCGGTACGCCCTGCGGACGGTCTACCTGCTCCAGGCCGCCCTCGTCTGGTTCGTCTCCCTGCCCGTCCAGGCCGCCCAGTACCTGCCCCACCCGCCCGGTGCGCTCGCCTGGGCGGGCACCGCACTGTGGGCGGTCGGCCTGTTCTTCGAGGCGGTCGGGGACCGGCAACTCGCCCGCTTCAAGGCCGACCCGGCCAACCGCGGCCGGATCATGGACGGCGGTCTGTGGCGGTACACCCGCCACCCGAACTACTTCGGCGACGCCTGCGTGTGGTGGGGCCTGTTCCTGCTCGCCGCCGACGCGCCCGTCGGCTGGGCCTTCGTCCTCAGCCCGGTGCTCATGACCTGGCTGCTCGCCTTCGGCAGCGGCAAACCGCTGCTGGAACGGCAGATGGGCGCGCAGCGGCCCGGCTGGGCCGAATACACCGCCCGCACCAGCGGTTTCGTGCCCCTGCCCCCGCGCCGAACCCGGACGGCCCCGGCCGCACCCCCGGCGAGGCCCCGCCCGTGACCGTCTCCAGGGCGGTGTCCCGGCCTTCGGAGCGGTGTCCCGGCCTTCGGAGCGGTGTCCCGGCCTTCGGAGCTGTCGGACGCCCGGATCAGGCCGACGCCACGGTGGACCAGGCGTCCGCATCCGTTCCGCGTCAGCCCGGGGATGTAAACCCGTGGGCCCATGCGAGGTGACGGACGGTCAATCCCTGGGCCGATGTCCCCCATCGGCCCCGCGTGACAGCCTTCCGGGCATGGACACCACGCCGATGGACACCATTCCGACGGACGCCGCGCCGAGGAACACCGTGCCGGTCGTACGCCGTACCGCACCGACCCGCCGCCGCGTGCTGGGCGCAGCCCTCGCCCTGGGCGCCGTCGCACCGCTGGGCCTCGCCCGCGCCGCCTCAGCCGCTCCCGGATCCGCAGCCACCGGCACCGTCCCCGCCGCCCCCGCACGGCTCACCCTGCCCGCTCCCACCGGCCCCTTCCCGGTGGGCATGGTGCCGCTGCACCTGCGCGACGAGTCCCGGCTCGACCCGAACGCCAGACCCGGACGGTTCCGCGAGCTGATGGCCACCGTCTGGTACCCGGCCCGGGTAGCGCACGCCGACGCGTACCCGATCGCCCCCTGGATGACCGCGGGCGCCCTGAAGGCCTTCCTCGACGACGTCGGCTTCCCGCTCGACCCCTCCCTCGCCCCGCTCACGTCCGGCCACCAGGGCGCGCCCGTCCACCGGACCGGCCGGCCGTTGCCCGTCGTGCTCTACTCGCACGGCGCGGGCAGCCACCGCGCCGACCACACCGTCGTGGTCCAGGAGTTGGCCAGCCACGGCTTCGCCGTGGTCACCGTCGACCACACCCATGACGGCATCACCGAGTTCCCGGACGGGACCGTCGTCACCCGGGACGGCGTCGCCCCGGGGCTGTACCCGAAGGACTACGCCGCCGACCTGCTCTTCCTCCTCGAACGCGTCGTCGACATGGCCAACGGACGCAACCCCGACGTCGACGGCCGCACCCTGCCGACCGGCCTGCTCGGCGGCCTGGACGCGCGGAACATCGGTGTCTCCGGCTGGTCCAAGGGCGGCACCGCCGCCGCCCTCGCCATGGTCGCCGACCCGCGCATCCGCGCCGGCCTCACCATGGACGGCCGGATGGAGTCGAACCCCGCCATCACCACCGACATCGACCGGCCGTTCATGCTGATGACCGCCGCCTACACCCGGGCGGCCAGCCCGTACGTCGAGACCTTCTGGGGCCACCTGCGCGGCTGGCGCCTCGACGTCCAGGCCACCGGCGCCCTGCACACCTCGTACGGCGACGACATGACGCTGATCCCCCAGGCGGGCAAGCTCCTCGGCATGACCGAGCAGCAGATCCAGTCCCAGGTCGGCACCCTCGACCCCGACCGCGGCATCCTCATCCAACAGGCCTACCCGCGCGCCTTCTTCGACCTCCACCTGCGCAACCGGCACTGCGGCGACCTGCTCGACGGACCGTCGAAGGCCTTCCCGGAGGTCGTCTACCACCCGTAGGTCCGGCACGACGGCGGGCGGCCGCGACGGGGGTGCGGCCGCCTCCCGGACCGACAGGGCTCCTGCCGGATCGTCCGGCAGGAGCCCGTCGCGGTCAGGAGACCGTCACCGAGATGGTCTCCGGGCTGCCGCTCTGGTAGACGGAGTCGCCGCTGCAGACGGCCGTGACGACGTGCACCCCGGGGTCCGGAAGAAGACGGACCCGCCCCGCGGCGGCGCACCTCCTGACGTCGAGGACCAGGCGTGCCGTGCCCGGGTCCGCCGGTGCCGGCACCGCCGTTGCCGCCGGTTCCGAGCGTGCCGGGCGCGCCGTCCGTACCGCCGGTGGCCACGCCGCCGGCCCCGCCCGGGCCGGCCGTTCCCGCCCCGCCGCCGGCTCCCCCGTTGCACGTTCCGTTCGCGCCCGGCCGGCCTGCGTCCCCGCCCTGGCTTCCCGGGCATGACGAGCCGAAGACCTCACCGGCCCCGCCGCCGCCCGCGGCCACGACGAGGCGGGAGTCGGTGGTGGTGGGGCCCTGGACCGTGCGGGTTCCCTGCGCGTGGGCAGCCCCGGGCAGCGCCAGCGGGGCGATGCCCGCCGTGCAGAACAGGCCGGCCGCGATGGCCGACGCCCGGCCCCGGCGGGCTGCCGGACCGCTGCGGAGCGCGCCTGCCCCTACGCCCGCACTCGGCACACAGTCGGTAGGCGGCAGTGTGGATGTCACCATCTGCTCCCTGAAGGGAAGGGGGTTGCTGTCGGCAGGAGGTTGCCGTCCTCGCCCTGAGCCAGGCGGCGAGCGCCGCGAGTGGCACGTGGCCTGACACACCGCCGACGTCACCCCGGCGGGTCCGGGCCCGCCCCACCGGGAGAGTTGTCCCCGACCGGCGTCATCGACCCTCACCGGAGACCCCATGAGCACCCCCACGCCCGAACCGTCCCGCCGGGACACCACCGACTTCAGCACCGCCCGCCTGGAGGCCTTCAGCGACGGCGTCTTCGCCATCGCCATCACCCTGCTCGTCCTGGACCTGAACGTCCCCGAACCCGACGGCCTCCACGGCCAGAGCCTCGCCGGGGCCCTGGCCCACCAGTGGCCCTCCTACTTCGCCTACCTCGTCAGCTTCCTCGTCATCGGCATCATCTGGATCAACCACCACGCCATGTGCGCACTGGCGCGCCGCGTCGACCGGCGGACCCTCTTCGCCAACCTCTTCCTCCTCCTCACCGTCTCCGTCATCCCGTTCCCCACCCGCCTGCTCGCCACCTACCTCACGGCGGAGGACACCGACGCCCACACCGCGGCCGCCGTCTACGCGGCCACCATGGTCGCCATGGGCCTCGCCTTCACCCTGCTGTTCCTCTCCTTCACCCGCGACGCCCGCGCCCTGCGCACCCCCGTCCCCCGGGCCGACGTGAACGCCGCGATGCGCCGTTTCAGCCTCGGCGGCCTGGCCTACCTGGCCACGGTCGGGATCGCCTACCTCAGCCCCGTCGCCATGCTCGCCACCCATGCCGTCCTCGCCGTCTACTACTGCTTCGACCAGCTGGCACCCGTCCGACGGACACCCGTGACGCCACGCTGACACCGGTCGCGCGGACCACCGTCCGCGACCGGACCGCCCGACGGAACGACCGATATGCTCCGACGTTCGCGCACCTCGTCCGCTCGTTCGAACGGACGACGGTCCCGCCGTCGTCACACTGCTTCAGGAGTTCCATGGTGATCGGTCGTCAACAGGAGCGGGCGGTCATCGCCGACGTGCTCTCCCCTCGGTCGGCGTCCCCCGCAGTCCTGCTGCTCGGGGAGGCGGGGGTGGGCAAGACCCTGCTGCTGGACGACGCGGTCGAGGAGGCCGAACGCGAACACACCCGCGTCCTGCGGGTGCGGGGCAGCGTCGCCGAGAGCGAACTCGCCTTCGCCGGCCTCCACCAGTTGCTGCTGCCCGTCCTCGGAGACGGGGTCGACGGCCTGCCGGCCCGCCAGCGGGCCGCCCTGCTCGGCGCCTTCGGGCTCGGCGAGGACCTCGCCCCACCGGACCCCATGATGGTGAGCCTGGCCGTGCTGACGCTCGTCTCCCAGATCGCGTCCACGGGCCGCCTGCTGCTCGCCGTCGACGACGCCCAGTGGCTCGACCAGGGAAGCTGCCAGGTCCTGGGCTTCCTCGCCCGCCGGCTCGCGGGCGAGTCGATCGGGCTGCTCGTCGCGGCCCGCGGCACCCACCGGCCCGACTGGCTGGACTCGACGGTGCCGCAGGTGGTGGTGGCTCCCCTGTCCCCGGCCGAGGCGGAGGAGCTGCTCGGTGCGCAGCCCGAGCCGCCGGTCGGCCCGGCCCGCCGCCAGGTGCTGGCCACCGCCGCCGGCAACCCCCTCGCCCTCATCGAGCTGTCCCGGCAGGCGGCGCGGGACGGCCTGCTCCCGCCGATGGGACCGGTGCCGGTCACCGACCTGCTGGAGAGCACCTTCGCCGCCCAGGCGGACGGCCTGCCCCAGGCCACCCGCGAGGCGCTGCTGATCGCGGCCGCGGCGGAGGGCGCGGCCCTGTCGGACGTCCTGGCCGCCCTGCCGCCGGGCTCGGACATGGAGGTGTGGCTGCCCGCCGAGCGGGCGGGGCTGGTTCACGTGCGGGCGGACCGGATCGAGTTCCGTCACCCGCTGGTGCGTTCCGCCGTCTACGGCGCCGTCCCCTTCGCCGAGCGGCGGCGCGCGCACCTGGCACTGGCCGCCGCGCTCGGTGCAGACCCCGACCGGCGGGCCTGGCAGCTGTCGGCGGCGACGGTGTCCCCCGACGCCGAGGTCG
The DNA here is from genome assembly GCF_055600605.1 of Kitasatospora sp. NPDC038210. Taxonomy (NCBI): domain Bacteria; kingdom Bacillati; phylum Actinomycetota; class Actinomycetes; order Kitasatosporales; family Streptomycetaceae; genus Kitasatospora; species Kitasatospora sp. NPDC038210. The sequence goes on from NZ_JBVJYK010000013.1 coordinate 260,758, forward strand.
CCGCGGCCCTGGAGGCCACCGCCATGCGCACGTTCGGCCGGGGCGCCGTCGCCGAAGCCCTGGCCGGCATGGAACGGGCCGCCCAGCTCCACCCGGACGCGGGCGAACGGACCAGGCTCCTGTCGACCGCGGCCTACACCGCCATCCTGGTCGGGGACCTGGAGCGGGCCGAGGCCCTCGGCTCCCAGGCCTCGCAGCTCGCTGCCGGTCCGGCCGCGACCAGCTGGATCAGCGCCATGAACGGGCTGGTCGCCATGCTGATGCTGCGCCTGGAACGGGCCTTCGCCCTCGTCGTCGGCGAGGAGGACTCGACCACGGGGCTCTCCGAGGACGTGTCCACCATCGCAACCGGGATCGTCTACCACTCGGGCATCGCCGCCCAGCGGGAGCGGATCCGGCCGATGCTGGCGGCCCGCGCGGCGGAGGACGCCGACGCGGCAGGCCGGACGTACCGCCTGTGGGACATCGGCGTCACCGACCCCTTCACCCACGGGAACGCCGTACGGGCCCTGCTTCCCTCGGCCGCTGCCGCACCCGGCCTCATCCCGACCGAAACCCACACCCTCGGTGTCCTGAGCATGCTGCTGGACGAGACCGAGACGGCGGTGAGCCTGCTCGGCGACACGGTCAATCCGCAGTGGGAGGACGCGGCCGACTTCCACGCGGGAATGACCGCCGCGGACCTGGCCTGGGCCAACGTCGACTGCGGCCGGTGGGCCGACGCACGCCTCGGCGTCGAACGGCTCGCGGAACGCTTCCTGGCCGGACACCGCAACCTCGGCTCGGCGCGGGCGCTCACCGCCCTCGCCACCGTGTGCGCCGTGACCGGCGAGCCCGAAGCGGCGCTGCGCCACGCCTCGGCGGCGCTCGCCGTCACCGAGCCGGCCCGGGCGCTCGCCACCGTGGTCCGGGCCCGCCGGGCGGCCGGTCTCGCGGCCACCGCCCTCGGCGACCACCACGCCGCCCACCTGCACCTGAGCTCCGTCTTCGACGGCTCGGGCGCACCGGTGCACTACCACCTGTCGTGCTACGCGGTCGCCGACCACGCGGCGGCCGCCGTCCTCACCGGTCACGCCGGGCAGGCACGGGCCGCCCTGCAGGCGGTGAACGCCGTGGTCGGCGAGGGCGCCTCGGCGCGGCTGCGGCAGATCCTGCTCCGGGCCGCCGCGCTCCTGGCCGAACCGGACGCGGCCGGGGCGCACTTCCGCGAAGCACTGGAGGACCCGGCCGGACAGCGCTGGCCGTTCGAACGGGGCCAGGTCTGGCTGGAGTACGGCGAGTGGCTGCGGCGGCAGCGGCAGATCGCGGAGGCCCGGACGGCCCTGACGAAGGCCCGCGAGATCTTCGACGGTCTGGGCGCCGGCCACTGGGCGGCGCGTGCCGAGGCGGAACTGCGGGCGGCGGGCATCACCGTCGACACGGCCCGGCACAGCGCACTGCGCTCCCTGACCCCGCAGCGGCAGCGGATCGTACGGCTCGCGGCGCAGGGCCTGACGAACCGGCAGATCGGCGAGCGGCTGTTCCTGTCGCCCAGGACCGTCGGGACCCACCTCTACCAGGTCTTTCCGGCTCTCGGCGTGACCTCGCGCAGCCAGCTGCGCGACGTCGTGGAGCGGGAGGCCGGCCCCGGGCCCGGCCTGTGACGCCCGGCCTGTGACGACGCAAGTCATGTGACGGATGGCCGGGGCGCCGATCGGCTTGAGAGTGGGTGGGAGAACCACCCGCACTGCACACGGAGCCCTCATGTCCGTCACCCTCGTCACCCTGCCCCCGCACACGTCCCCCGCGATGTCACCCCGCGACCGCGCCGGACACTGGCACGCGCTGGTGTCCGGCACGTTCGTCCCGCTCGACCTCATCGCGCACGAGGACGCCTGCCCGGTCGGGACGATCACCAGCCGGCGCCTCGGCCCGCTCCGGATATCCGAGGTCGAGGCCGGCCCGCAGACCGTGTCACGCAACAGGCGCCGCATCTCCCAGGGCGGTGCGGAGTTCCTGACGGTCACCCTCCAGCACCGGGGCACCGCCCGGCTCACCCAGGACGACCGGCAGGTGCTGGTGGAACCGGGAGCCTTCACCTGCTCGGACGCGGGCCGCCCGTACCGGCGGGAGCATCCCGAACCCTTCCGCATCACCGCGTTCCGGCTGCCCAAGGCGGCCCTCGGGGTGACGGACGACGAACTGCGGGCCGTCACGGGGACGGTGTTCAACGGCAGTTCGGGAACCTCCGGGCTGATCGCCGGCTACCTGAACCGGCTAGCGGCCCAGGCGGCCGACTTCGACCCCGGCACCGGCCACCGGCTCGCCCTGACCACCGCCGACCTGCTGGCGGTGCTGGTCCGCGAGCATCAGGGCCTGCCGGTCCGGCAGCCTCCGGAGGCCGCTCGGGGCATGCTCGCCCGGATCGAGGACTACATCCTGCGTCACCTGGGTGAGCCCGACCTCTCCCCCGCCCGGATCGCCGAAGCGCATCACATCTCGGTGCGCTACCTGCACAAGCTGTTCAGCACCGAGGGGACGACGGTCGGCCGCTGGGTACAGCGCGAACGGCTGGACCGCTGCCGACGCGAGCTGTCCCGTCCGGCCAGGACGATGCCGGCCATATCGGCGGTGGCCCACCGCTGGGGCTTCGTGAGCCCCTCCCACTTCAGCCGGTCCTTCCGGACGACGTACGGCATGTCCCCGCGCGAGTGGCAGGCCACCACCCGGCTCCGGCCCACGGCCCCCGGCGAAGCGGCGCCCTCCGGGGCCGTCGCCTGATGCCGTGCCGGGCGATCGCCGCGGCCGGCGGCCGGCACGCGGTTCCGCCGTCCGCGGCGCACGCTGGAGGTAGCGGCCGCTCCGCCCTCGTGATCGACCTCGACCGCCGGATCCTCCGGGCCACGTCCCGCGCCACGCCGACGACCGATGAGCACCCGCCCTCCGGGCTCGGCACGGGCGGCTCCGACCCGGCCGGACGGACGGCGGCGGACAGGCGCGGACAGGCGGGAGGCAGCGATGGACACGGCGGGCCCCGTACCGGGGACGACCGAGGGCTGGGTGGTGGAACATCCCGGGCCGGTCGGCCCGGCACACCCGGCGCCGCTGGTGTGGGAGCGGCGGCCGCTGGTCGCCCCCGGGCCGCACGACATCATGCTGGAGGTGGAGGCCTGCGGCGTGTGCCGCACCGACCTGCACCTCGCCGAGGGGGACCTCGCCCCTCGGACGGCCCGGTGCACGCCGGGGCACGAGGTGGTCGGGCGCGTACGGGCGGCCGGCCCGGCGGTCGAGGGCTTCGCCGTCGGGGACCGGGCCGGGGTGGCCTGGCTGGCCGGGACCTGCGGCAGCTGCACCTACTGCCGGAGCGGGCGGGAGAACCTCTGCCCCGGTTCGCGCTACACCGGCTGGGACCGGCACGGCGGCTACGCCGGACACGTCACCGCGGACGCCCGGTTCGCCTACCGGCTGCCCGAGGACCCGCCGGCCGAGGAACTGGCTCCGCTGCTGTGCGCCGGGATCATCGGCTACCGCGCCCTGGAGCGGGCACAGCTGCCGGCGGGCGGGCTCCTGGGCATCTACGGATTCGGCGCCTCCGCGCACCTGACCGCCCAGGTCGCCCTCGCCCGGGGCGCCCGCGTGCACGTGTTCACCCGCGGCGCGAACGCACGGCGCCTGGCCCTGGAGCTCGGCGCCGGTTTCGCCGGTGACTCCTTCGACCCGCCACCGGAGCCGTTGGACGCCGCCATCCTCTTCGCGCCGGTCGGCGAACTCGTGCCGGTCGCCCTCGCGGCCCTGGACCGCGGCGGCACGCTCTCCGTCGCCGGCATCCACCTCAGCGACATCCCGGCCCTGAACTACCAGCGGCACCTCTTCCAGGAACGGACGCTGCGCAGCGTCACCGCCAACACCCGGGCCGACGGCCTGGCGTTCCTCGCCGAGGCGGCCCGCACCCGCCCGGCGGTCCACGTGACCCGCTACCCCCTGCGCCAGGCGGACACGGCACTCGCGGACCTCGCCGCCGACCGCGTGACCGGCGTCGCGGTGCTCGTCGCACCGTAGGCGTCGGCCGCCCGCCCCCGTGGGGAACTCGGCGAAACCGGGCGCCGTGTGCTCCTCCTGTGGGAGCATGCCGCCCAGCGGCGCCGACCAGATGGGGGAACGGGCGTGGTGGACCGCAAGGTGGACAACAGTTTTTCGGGGAACGCCGAGGTCGTCGTCCAGGCGGGCGAGGTCGGTGACGTCCACATCACCCACGTCCACGTGGAACCCGACGACCACGTGACCCGAGCAGCCCGTCGACTGGCCCGCGCGGTCGACGCACAGTGGCGGGCGGAGGCGGCCATACGCGGTCTGTTCGGCGGCGAGCCGATACCCGTCGACTGGGACACCGAGAACGGCGGGGCCACCGGAACCGTCCGGGCCGAACCGGCCCGAGGAGCCGAACTCCCCGGTCACTTCCGCCGGTTGGCGGGCCCCGGTCGCCTGGTGATCCTCGGCCCGGCGGGTGCGGGCAAGACCAGTACGGCCGTGCTCCTGCTCCTCGGCCTGCTCACCGACCGCCGGCCCGACCAGCCGGTCCCCGTCCTGTTGGCCCTGGACAGTTGGGACCCGGCCATCGAGCACGTGACCACCTGGATGCACCGCCGGCTCACCGAGGACTACCCCACGCTCGGGCGTGGGCGCCGTGGCGTGGAGAGGGCATCGCAGCTGCTCGACTCCCACCTGATCCTGCCGGTGCTCGACGGTCTGGACGAGCTGCCGGCCGCGCGGCGCGCCGCAGCGCTCAGCGGGATCAACCGGATCCTCGACGACCGCACCCCGCTGGTGCTGACCTGCCGCACCGCCGAGTACCGCGCGCTCGACCGCGAGGGCTTCGCCGTTCCCGGCGCCACCGTGATCCAGGCCCGCCCCGTCGGCCCCGAGGCGGTACGCCGCTACCTCACGGCGCCGGGCGGCACCGAGCAGCAGGCACGCTGGCGGCACGTGCTCGACCTCCTGCAGGACGAGCCGCAGGGGCCCCTCGCGCAGACGCTGGCCAACCCCGCGCTGCTCGCACTGGCCCGAACCGTGTACCGCGCCGGAAGCGGCCGCGAGCCCGCCGCTCTGGCCGAACTCGCCCGGACCGCCACGGCCGACCGGCTTGCCGACCACCTCCTCTCGAACCTGGTGCCCACCGTCTTCGACACCGGCCCCGTGGCTCGCAACGCCCCGGCCTGGTGGCGGCGGCGGTGGGCCCCCGATCGGAGCCGGCGGTGGCTCGCCTTCCTGGCCCGCGAGTCGATCAGGCTCGGCGGCAACGACCTCGCCTGGTGGCGCCTGGAGAGTTACCGGCCGCCGGGCGTCACCGGCGTGGACATCGGACTGACGGTCACCGCCGGGTTCGCGCTGGTCGTCACGGCCACCCGGCTGATCGGCGGCTCGGGCGTGCCCTGGGGATTCCTGTGGGGATCGATCGGGACGGTCGGCATGTCGTGCGGCGTGATCGCCAGACTGGGCGCTTCGAACAGGCAGCGGTTCGGCGGCATCGGGATGGATCCCCGGGGCGTGGTGCTCGGCTCGCTGTTGGGCTCCGTGGCCTTGCTGCTGTTGGGGTGGGCCGGTCACGGATTCGGCAGAATGCCGCTGCCGCTGCTGGCCCTCGGCGGCCTGGCGAACCTGACCGTGCTGCCCCTCCAGGTCGTCCAGCTGGTCCAGAGCCGCCACGAGGTGGACGCCGAGGCGATGGACCCGCACCGTCTGCTGCGCCGGCAACGCCGGTCCTCACTCGCCCTGCTCGCGGCCACGTTCGCCGGGATCCTGGCCGTCAACCACGTCCTGGCCACTGCGGCCGTGCACCTCGGCGTCGGGTTCGCCGACACCGGCCTACCCGTCGCCTACTCCCAGGCCGCGCCCGTGGTGTCACTCCCGCTGGGCGTCCTCTTCGCCTCCCGTTGGGGCGCGTACAGCGTCGTCCGTGTCCGCCACGCCCTGTGGGGCCGCCTTCCGTGGCGCCTGATGCGCTTCCTCCGGGACGCCCACCAGCGCGGCGTCCTGCAGCAGGTGGGGGCCGTGTACCAGTTCAGGCACGTGCGGCTGCGGGACACCCTGGCCAGGGGATAGGCCGTACCGGCCTGAGCCCGGCTTCCCGCCTCCGGCCTGGGCGGCTGACGTCGACCCGGCAGCGGACGATCTCCTGCGGTTCCCGCACCGCCTCGGCGAGCGCGGGCCGGCGCCACCGGGTGGTTGCCGACCGTCACCGCGATGTGAGCTGGATCCCCTCCGGCCGGGTCTCGGACCGGGGTGGCCCGTGACGGTTGTCACGCGCTCCACGCATCTCCTACCCTTCCTAGTGGGTCGCTCCCTCCGTCCCCCCGCCGGTGTCGGACCGGCCGGCCACGGCCCTTGCCGTGCTGCCGTGCCTGTGCCCGGAGCCCCAGCATTTCCCGGCACAAACCGGCGAAGACTGACGTAAATGTCCGAATATATCCAGGTTTGCCTGCCTGGATGGCGGGTAGCGAGCCGGCCGCCCCCGGACACATCCACCCGGCTCGGCTACGACGCCGCGTCGTAGCGGGCACCCCTTGGACCCGGCCGCCGAGCCCGCTAACAATGGCTGAGTCGCCAGCTGCGGCGGTGGTCCGATCCACTGCCGCAACTTCCGCCGGCGGTCACCATCCGTGACCGCCCCGGTGTCGACTCCCGCCCGCCGGCCCTGCCGGGCCGGCCGAGCCGCGGGACGAGGCACCCCCATGATTGAGGTCGAACTCCCACATGCCCGTGATCGCCACCCGCATGCGCAAGTCCGCCGCCCTGCTCACCGCCGCCGCCGGCATCGCCGTCATCGGCGCCGCCGTCGTCCCGACCGCCGCCTCGGCCACCACGCCGCAGGAGCTGGCCGCGAGCATCGTCCCCGCCGACCAGCTCGCCTCCTTCAGCCAGATCATCTCCCACGAGAGCGGCTGGAACGTCACCGCGACCAACCCCTCCTCGGGCGCCTACGGCCTGGGCCAGGCACTGCCCGGCAACAAGATGGCCTCCGCCGGCGCCGACTGGAAGACCAGCGCCTCCACCCAGATCAAGTGGGCCTACGACTACATGAACAGCCGCTACGGCAGCCCCAACCAGGCCTGGGCCTACTGGCAGATCCACCACAACTACTGACCGGCCCCACACCCGCCGGTCACCCGCCCGCCCCGCGACGGACGCCACAAGCCGAATCCGGGGCCGACCGGGACCACCTCCGAGGGGCCCGGTGCGCACACCACGCGCACCGGGCCCCTCGGTGCGTCCACAACGCCGCACCCACCCGGGCCCGGCCACGCGGTCGCGCGACCCGCCATCGATCAACGCACGGCGCGCGGCCGCCTCGTGGCGCCGAACCCGACGCTGCCCGGCCGGCCCGCCCGCAGGGGCAGCGGATCGCGCAGCCTGGCCACGTACCGCCGGTACGCCCGCGCCTCGGCCGTGACGCCCGCGCCTCGGCCGTGACGCCCTCGACGTCGGTGAGGCGGTCGGGAAACAGCACGCCGCCGCGTGCAGTCGGGCATCCGCCCCGAACCGGTTGCCGTGCAGACGGCCCGTCGTCAGCCGGCCTCGGACCCGCCGGGCGGAACCGGGCTCTCATCCGGGAGGGCCCAGCCCGGCCTTCGGTCGGGCTGGGGACCGGCGAGGACCTGGACGTCGAACGGGCTCAGGTCGTTGCCGTGGTTCCGGGCGGTGAATCCGGCCGCCGACAGGATCGCGATCATCGCGTGGGCCATGGCGGCCTCGACCTCTCCGCATTGCCGGATCGCCGCGGTGACCCCTCGTTGATGCCTGGCGTCGTCGATGACATTGCTCCGCAGCTGGGGGCCGACCCTCCAGGTCACGACGACTTCCGGATCCCCCTCGTCGCAGAAGAGGTGGTCCGCCATGTCGACGATGACCTCCGCACCGACGGCCACCTCGACGGCCAGACCGGGCGCGACCACCGGCAGCCCGGCCGCGGCGAGTTCGTTACGGACCCGCTGGGCCAGCCGCTCGTAGTCGGCCCGCACGCTCTCCACACCCGTCTCCACCATGCCCGCAACCTATCCCGGCCGCTCCGGCACGAAGGGCTGCGGCGGCGTCACGGCTGCTCGGCAGTGCGGTGGGGTGCGAGCGCGAGGTGGGTGAGGACCGCGCCGAGCGTTGACAGGGCCGCCAGGACGAGGCCGAGCGTGTGGAAGGCGCTGGTCAAGCCTTCTGCCAGCGCTGCGTGATGCGCGCCGGCCACCTGTCCCTGGACGGCTCGCCCGGCGATCCGGGTTGCCGAGGCGGAGGGGAGGCCGCCGCCGTGGAGCCGGGTGGCGGTGAGCGTGGTGAGCAGGGCCGCGGCGCCCGCTACGGCGACGGACTCGCCGGTGATGCGCATCGTGTTGAAGATGCCTGCCGCGGCTCCGGCGTTCCGGACCGGGACGGTGCTCACGGCGGCGTTGTCCATGACCCCGAACGCCAGTCCCACGCCGGCGCCGAAGGGCAGCAGGGGAAGCGCCAGTTCCGCCCATGTTCCGTTGCTGTGCAGGGTCACCAGGAGCAGGGATCCGACCGCGATCAGTGCGGAGGCACAGGTCAGCACCGTTCGCACGGAGGTACGTGCGGCCAGGTGACCGGCGGCGAGCGGCAGGAGCAGGACCGGGGCGGTCATCGGCAGCAGGAGCAGGCCGCCGGCCACGGCGGTGCGGTCGGCGACGCCCTGGAGGTAGGCGGGCAGGTAGACCAGCAGGATGACGAAGCCCAGGGTGACCGTGAAGGGCTGGCAGACCACCGCGACGAATCCGGGCCTGCGGAACAGGCGGACGTCGAACATCGCGCGCTCCCCCAGCCGGGCCTCGACCGCAGCGAACAGCGCGACCAGCGCCACGGCCGCCGCGAGCAGCAGCAGGGTGCTCGGCGCGCTCCAACCGGCGGATCCGGCCCGGACGAAGGCGAAGGACAGGCAGGCCAGCCCGGCCGTGAAGGCGACCGGCCCGGCCACGTCGAGGGCGGGCCGGACGGGGTTGCGGGATTCCGGGGCCCGGGTGGCGCACAGCCAGGCGGGGACGGACATCGCCGCGACCAGGACGAACACCGACCGCCAGCCGGCCGACTCGACCAGCGCTCCGGCGAACAGCGGCCCGGTCGCCAGGCCCGTACCGAAGGAGGAGCCGAGGATGCCGAAGGCCAGCTGCCGGCGCCGCCCGGACGTGGAGTGGGCCAGCACCGCTGCTCCCGAGGCCAGCACGGCCGCGGCCCCGCACCCCTGGACGGCCCTGGCCGCGTCGGCCACGGCCATGGAGGGTGCCAGTGCGACCAGCAGGGACACCGCTCCGACCAGGGCGATGCCGGTCAGCAGGACGCGGCGCCTGCCGAGCCGGTCGGCGAGGCTGCCGGCCGCGAGCGGCAGCGCGGCGAAGGTGATGTTGAAGGCGTTCAGCATCCACTGTGCGGCACCGACCGAGGAGCCCAGGTCGGCGGCCATGCTCGGCAGGGCCACGGCGGCCCCGGTCACGGAGAACGGCAGCATCATGCTGGCGGAACCGACCGCGACCACCGTGGGCCAGTAGCCGCGCCCGTGATCATCGAGAGAGGAAGGTGTGGACATGCCCTCGATCGTTCGCAACCGGCATCGGCGGATGAAGAGACCGCCGTTCCCTGGGAATGACAGGGCCACCTTCCGGCCGGTGCACCCCAGCCGGCGCCCCCCATACTGGGGCGCATGGCCGACCCGATCATGATCGCCGGCAGCCTCGGCGACTACCTCCGCGCCCGGCGAGCCCTGGTGTCACCCGCCGACGCGGGCCTGCCGGCGACCGGCCGGCGCCGGGTGCCCGGCCTGCGCCGCGAAGAGGTCGCGGAGCTCGTCGGGCTGAGCACCGACTACTACGTCCGCCTGGAGCAGGGGCGCGCCGACCGGCCCTCCGACGCGGTCCTGGACGCGCTCGGCAGGGCGCTGCGGCTCGGGCCGGCCGAGCGCGCCCATCTGTACGACCTGGCCCGGCCGCCCCGCCGTGCCGCGGCGAGGTCAGCGGCCGGTGGACGGGGGGACGGGCTGCGGTCCACCCTGCGGCAGGTGGTCGAGGCCGTCCCGACCGTCCCCGCCATGATCATGAACGACCGCAACGACGTCCTGGCCTGGAACCGACCGGCAGCCGCGCTGATCGCCGACTTCCCCAACCTCCCGCCGCGCGAACGGAACATGGCCCGCCGGATCTTCCTGGACCCCGACGCGCGCGAGATCCACCTGGACTGGAACGAAGCCGCGCGCACCACGGTCGGCATCCTGCGCATGGCCGCCGGACGTCACCCGCACGACCCCGAACTCGTGCGCCTGGTCGGCGAGCTGTCGCTGGGCAGCGAGACCTTCCGCAAGCTGTGGGCCACCCACCACGTCCACGAGAAGACCCACGGTCCCAAGCGCTTCCGGCACCCCGCCGTCGGAGAGCTGACGCTCGGTTACGAGTCCTTCCAGGTCCCCGGCGCCGCCCACCACCTCCTCGTGATCTACACGGCCCCGCCCGGAAGTCCGGCGGAGGAGGCGCTGAACCTCCTCGGCAGCCTCACCGCCTCCGGGGCCGCCTCCCGGACGGCCCCCGTCATCACTCCCCGGGCGGGGAGCGCGACGAGCTGACCGTCCGGGTCCTTGTGGCGGACCGCCGGAAGGCCCGTGGCGGACCGCCGGAAGGCCCGTGGCGGACCGCCGGCGGGCCCGTCGCGGACCGCCGGCGGAAACCGGGTTGCCCGGGCGGCGGCCCGTCGACGATCATCCTGGGGTCCTGACACCCCGACCCCGGAGACACATGGCCACCGAACTGTCCGAAGCCCGGAAGCTCTTCGAGTCCGGTGACTCGCAGGGATCGATGCGGGTGCTGCGCTCCGCCGCGGACCGCCTCCCGCCCGCCGAGACCGCAGCGCTGGTGGCCGAGTTGGCCAGGGGTGCCGGCTTCGAGGACCTGGCCGAGGCTTCGACAGCGCTGGCGGCCGGGCCCGGGCAGGCCGACCGGCTCTACGCCTACGGCTACGCCTGCGTCGAGCGCGGCATCGACGCGGTGGCCGTCCCCGCGCTGCGGCAGGCGCTGCGCCTGGTCCAGGCACCGCCCGCCCCCGCGGCGCGCACCGGCCTGTTCCGCCGCAAGCCCGAGGAGCAGAGCAGCCGACAGCCCGGTCTGCGCAAGGTGCTGCTGGAGCTGGTCTCCGCCCTGGAGGGCTGCGAGCGGCACACCGAGGCACTGGCCGTGCTGCGCGAGCACGACGCCCGGCTCGGCGACTGGCCCGACCGGTACCTGACGGTCTACAACGCGCTGATGGCCGGCCGGATATCCCTGGCCCGCGAGGTGTACGAGGCGCTGTCGGCTCCCGAGGGCGTCTGGGTCGGCCCGGGGCAGCGGGTCGGGCGGATGCTGGAGCGGGCCGCGGCCCTGCCTCCCGCCGACGACCGGGACCTGCGCGGCTGGCACCACGTGCTCACCGGTGGCCTGCTCACCACCCTCTCCCCGCACGGCTACGACCAGGGCATGACCGGCCGCTGGGCCTACCTGCAGGACGACTTCGACCAGTGCCGCCACGGTCTGGAACGCCTGCGCACCGTGCTGGCCGCGACCGGCCGCAAGCCCGCGTCGGTCGCCCTGCTGACCGATCGGGGCAGCCGGGCACTCGGACTGGCCGCGGCGCAGCTGCTCGGCGTGCTGGCGGCGCCGTTCCGGCCGGGGCAGCCGGACGTGCTGGTGGTCGCGTACGACCTGAACGAGTGCGATCCCGCCGAGGTGGCTCAGCTGCACGAACGGGCGGAGGGCCAGCTGCTCTTCGAGCACGCCACCTGCTGGACCGACCCGCCCGCGGTCACGGCCGACGTGTCCACCCTGCTGGGGCAGATCGTGAACGCCCCGTGGGAGCCCGGCCTGCAGTTCGGCGAGGACGGCGAACCGGAGGAGGCCGGGCCCGACCGGCGCTCGGCCGAGGAACTCGCCGAGGCGATCCTGGCCGCCGCTCCGACCGCCCCGGAGGGGGACGGTCAGACCCCGCCCGACGGTGACGACGTCCTCACGGCCTTCGTCACCCACGCCACCGGCTGGCCCGCCGCGGGCCCGCGCGACCGCATCGGCTCGGCCGGCCCGGTCCGGAGCTCGCGCTTCGCGTGACGGCCCGACGCGACCGTTCCGGTCCGCGGACAGGTCACCGCCCTGTCCGCGGGCCGGACCGGTGGGTCCGGTGCCTCACCCCGTCCCGCCCTGCCGCCGCTGCTCGCGCTCCTCGAACCAGCGCTCCAGGTCCTCGTCCGCGCGAGCCGCGTTGCTGCCGTCCAGCTGCCCGGCGAAGGCCCGGTAGGCGGCCGGCACCAGCGCCTCGCGGTCGGCGGGCTCCGCCGAGGCGATCGCCCAGAGCGCCTCGGCGGTGTCATCGTCCAGCCCGGTGCAGGATCGCGGTCCACCGCCCGCGAGCACGCGTTCCAGTTCCTCGTGGAAGATCTGCCGCAACTCCTGGTCGGTCGGCCACCCGTGACGCATCCCAGCCCCCTCGACATCGGCCTCGGACTCACTGTCCCCCGGAGACGACACGATCGCCCGGGCATGCGGTTGCACCCGCCGGTGCCGTGGTGGCCGCCGGGGGCCCGCGGCGCGGAAGGACCGGTTCCCCGACCCTCCGCAGGATCAGCGCCGCTGTGCTCCGGCTCGCGCTGCCACGGCTTCGGTGAGGCGTCCCAGGCCTTCCGCGCCGGTCCGGAGGAACAGGTTCGGTTCGATGAGTTCCAGTTCCAGGACGACCGGTTCCCCGGCGTTGTCCAGCACCAGGTCCACCCTGGCGAACAGCAGCGCGCCGGGTGACGGGACCGCGGCCAGTGCCGCCGACGCGGTGCGGAGTTCCGCCTCGGTCGGCCGGTACGGTGCGACGCCGAGGTGCGGCACCCGGTCGTTGTCGATCACACCGGGCTCGGTCAGCAGGGGGTCCTTGCGGATCGCGTGGCTGAAGGCGCCGCCGATGAAGATCAGCGCGCGTTCTCCCTCGGCCACCCGGGGCAGGTACGGCTGGACCATCACGCTGCGGCCCTGCTCCAGCAGCATCCGGGCGTGACGGGCGGCTTCCGCGTGCCGGCCGGGCTCGTAGCGCGCGGTGTCCACGGCGCCCGCGGAGACCGCCGGCTTGACCACCACACCGTCCGCCCCGCCGAAGTCCGCCGGGGTGCAGGCGCTTCCGGGTTCGAGGAACCGGGTCGGCACGACGGCGACCCCGCTCCGGGCGAGCTCCCCCAGGTAGTGCTTGTCGCTGTTCCAGCGGACCACGGGCGCGGGGTTCCACAGCCGGGTGGCGCCCGCCGTGGTGTCCGCCCAGGCCAGGAACTCGTCGAGCCGTTCCACGTAGTCCCAGGTCGATCGGATGACCGCCAGGTCGAACCGGCCCCAGGCCCCGGGGTCCGCGTTCACGTCCGCGTCCCACACCACCGGCTCCGCCGACAGCCCACCGGAGCGCAGCGCGTCCACGATCAGCGGGAGATCCACGTCGTATTCGAGGCCGACCCCACTGGTGACGACAGCAACCCGTGCAGCACTCATGCAACTCTCCCGCCGAAGACCCCGGCCGCACCGGGAAGGGGCGGCACCCGCACAACGGCTGCGATCATGCCATCACCACCCGGGGGCGGCCCGCCCGCACCGCCCGCACCGCACCACGCGTCGGGACGGCTCCGCTTCTGGACGGCTCCGCTTCAGGACAGCTTCGCTTCAGGACAGCTTCGCCTCCGGGGCGAACGCGGGCAGCTTGGCAAGACTGCTGCGCACGGCCTCGCCGCCGTACTCGAACATCTGCCGCTCGTAGTCGCCGACGGCGTCGAGCAGGTCCCGGCGGCCTTCGTCGGCCTCGATCAGGCGGCGGCGCAGCAGGTCGGCGTCGCGCAGCGCGGTGTTCGCGCCGTTGCCGCCGGTCGGGGAGGTGGCGTGGATCGCGTCGCCGAGCAGCGTGACCGGGCCGGACGCCCAGCGCTCACCGGGCTCGACCACCCGGATGGACAGCAGCGTGCTGTTGTCCGGGTCGGCCTGCTCGATCAGCGCGCGCAGCTGCGGGTGCCAGCCCTCCGTCCTGGCCAGCACGGCGTCCTGCGCGGTCAGACCGCCGAGCGAGCCGTTCGGCGGCAGGATCATGGCCCAGCGCACGTAGTCGCCGATGTCGGGCAGCGTGACGTCGGGGGCCAGGTACTCGGCGGCCTGCTTCGGCGGGGTACGGAAGCGCATCGCGCCGAGCAGCAGGCTGACGCCGCCGCCCGTGATCTTCGAGCCGTAGGCCCGGGACAGGTCGGCGAACTCGTCGGTCAGCGGGGTGCGGCCGATGACGAACCGGACGCCGGTGTCGGTCGGGGTGGTCTGCGGCGACAGCACCCCGCGGACCGCGGAGGTGACGCCGTCGGCGCCGACGAGCAGGTCGGCGGTGGCCGGGTCGCGGCGGGCGAACCGGGCTCGGACCGTGCCGTCGGCCGCCGGGTCGTAGCCGGTGAGCGCGGCATCGGTGTGCACGGTGAGGCCGGTCAGCAACAGGTGTCGCAGCACCTGCCGGTCGACGACGATGCCGGTCCGGCCGGCGCCGAGCCTGCCGATCTCCTTCAGCTGCGGGTCCAGGACCAGCTGGTCGGCGGAGGCGTCCGTGACGATCTCGTCCAGCAGCGCGTGCCAGCGGGCCGGCAGGCAGTCGCGCACCGCCTGGAAGCCGATCGGGTCCAGCACGAGCCGGTAGCCCTGGAACCGCGCGACGATCCCCGGGTCGCGCTCGAACACCTCGGCCTCGATCCCGGCTCCGCGCAGACCCTGCGCGAGCGCCAGGCCTCCCAGACCGGCTCCGACAACGGAAACTCGCATCACACACCTCCGGGACATCGGGCGAACTTTGTTCGTCCTGACGAACTAAGTTCTACTCAACGAACTTAGTTCGCGTCAAGGTATAGTGGTCGGCATGTCCCCCGACCCCCGCCAGAGCCGCGCGGCTCGCCACGCCCGACCTGCAGCGGAGCCCGCGTCGGCACCGCGCAGGAAGCCGATCACCGTCGAACGGATCACCGACGCCGCCCTGGAGGTCGTCGCCACCGAGGGGTACGACGCGCTGACCATCCGCCGGGTCGCCGCCGTGCTCGGCACCGGCCCGTCGTCGTTGTACGCGCACATCGTCAACAAGGACGACATCGACGACCTGCTGATCGGCAGGCTCTACTCCCAGGTCGTGCTCCCCGCACCCGACCGGACCGCCTGGCGCGAGCAGCTGCTCGGGGTGTACGCACAGATCCGCGACCTGTACCTGGAGTACCCCGGGATCTCCCGCGCCGCGCTGGCCTCGGTGCCGACCAACCTGGAAACGCTGCGGGTCGGCGAGGGAATCCTGGCGATCCTGCTCGCGGGCGGCATCGGACCGAGGACCGCCGGATGGGCCCGCGACGCGCTGTCCCTCTACGTCAGCGCCTACGCGCTGGAGCAGTCGCTGGTGCGGCAACGGCGCCGGCAGCAGCACCAGGAATGGGTGCTCAGCCACGAGGAGTTGCTGGACCGCTTCACCGCACTGCCCGCCGAGGAGTTCCCGCAGACCCGACGCCACGCCGCCGAGCTGATCTCCGGCACCGGCCACGACCGATTCGACTTCGCCCTCGGCCTGATCGTCGACAACCTGCGGCCCGCGTCCGGCTGACCGGCGGAGTGCCGGGCACGGCGGTCCGCTTGGCACAGCGGTCCGCTTGGCACGGCGGTCCGCGGGTGCCCGGCCGAGGCCGCCCTGGGGGCCGTGGTGGGCAGGTGCGGAAACCGGATGCCCGAGCAGCGATGAGTTTCGTCGCCCGGGCCGGTCTACATCCCGACCGGAACCACCCACTCATCGGGAGTACAGACATGGGCCAGATCCACATCGAGCTGTTCACCACCCTCGACCTCGTCGGTCAGGCACCCGGCGGCCCCGACGAGGACCCGGTGGAGTTCCCGTTCGGCGGCTGGCAGGTGCCACTGCTGAACGAGGTCACCGGGGCGCAGATCCTCGCCGCGTACGAGGGCACGGACGCCCTGCTGCTCGGGCGGCGGACGTACGACATCTTCGCCGCGCACTGGCCGCACCAGAAGGACGGCGAGATCGCCGAACTGTTCAACCGGGTGCCGAAGTACGTGGCCTCCCGCAGCACGCCCGACCTCCCGTGGGCCGACTCCACCCTCCTCGGCCCGGACCTGCCCGCCGCGGTGCGCGGGATGCGGGACCGGCACGAGCAGGTGAAGGTCGTCGGAAGCCTCGACCTCGTCCAGACCCTCCTGCGCGAGAAGCTCTTCGACCGCCTCGACCTCTGGGTGCACCCGATCGTGCTCGGCGTCGGGAAGAAGGTGTTCGACGGCGGCGCGGTGCCCACCAACCTCACCCTCCTTGAGCCCCCGGCAGCCGGCCCCCGGGGCACCCTGTACCTGCGCTACGGGCTCGCCGACGGCACCCCCCGGACCGGCGACATGAACGCACCCGACCGAGGCCTCGGGCACGAAGGAAGCCGGTGATCCCGATGACCACCGTCAACACCCGCGGGATCGCCCTGGGCATCGAGTCGTTCGGTGACCGGGACGCGCCACTGGTCCTGCTCGCGGGCGGGCCGACGATGCTCTCCTGGCCCGACGCGCTCTGCGAGCGCCTCGCCGCCGGCGGACACCGTGTGGTGCGCTACGACCTGCGCGACAGCGGGCAGTCCACGACGGAGGATCCGCAGGCACCCGCCTACTCCCTGCGCGACCTCGCCGCCGACGCCGCGGCCCTCGCCGACGCGCTCGGCGGGGCGCCCGCGCACCTCGCGGGGATCGGCGTCGGCGGCATGGTCGCCCAGGTGGCCGCGCTCGACCATCCGGACGCGTTCCGCGCGCTGACCCTGGTCGGCACCCGCCCGGTCGCCCCCGGCCCGCCCGACGACGACCTCCCCGACCACGACCGGGCGGTGATGAGCCGGCTGTTCGCGCGTCCGATGCCGGACTGGGCCGACCGCGAGGCGGTCGCCGCGTTCGCCGCGGCCGGCGCGGAGATCCTCGGCGACGACCCCGAGGCCGCTCGCGCCACCGCCGCACGCATCTGGGACCGCACCCCCGGCACCGCGCCCCCGGTCCAACTGGCCAACCAGCTGGGCCTGGTGTTCTCCGGCCTCGACTGCACACCCCGCTGGCGCGAACGCCTGCCCGGAATCGGCGTCCCCACGCTCGTCGTCCACGGCCGCCGCAACCGGTTCTTCCCTGTCGGCAACGGCGAGGCGATCGCCCGCGCGATCCCGGGGGCACGGCTGCTCGTCCTCGACGAGGCAGCCACCGCGCTCCCCGAGACCGCGGTCGGCGACGTCACCGCAGCCATGCTCGCACTCCGGTAGCGGGCGGAAGGCTCACGCCTGCTCCGCGCCGTGCCATTCTGATCGGCCGTCACCTCGGGGAGTACGAGCCCGAAGCGGTCTACGCCGCCTACGTCGACGGCAACCTGCTGCACGAGACCGGCTTCCACCGGGACGCCGCCTGGGTGCGACCGGCGGCGCTGCGCGGCGACGAGCACGTCGTGTCGGGCCTCCACGCCGCCATCGACCACCCCGAACTGCGCACCCACCTCGGCCACTTCTGCACCGACGGCGACGAGGGCCTGATGCCCCTGCCCGAGGACACCACGGCCGGCCGCCTGGCGGATCTGGGCTGCGAAGCGGTCGCGGGCTGGGAGGACGGGCACGGACAGATCGACCTCGGGGCGGTCAGGTTGAGCGGGCAGGTCACCGGATCACGCCGCTGGACGCTGATGCCGGCACGGAGGTGCGCGACGGTGCAGAGCGGGTCCGTTCGGCGCAGGACGTTCCGACTCACGTCGTCGGCAGACCTGCCTCGGCCGCGAGGACGGCGAGGGCCTGCTGCAGTGCGGTGAGCTGGGCCGGCGTCAGGGCGGCGGTGAACT
Organism: Kitasatospora sp. NPDC038210; assembly: GCF_055600605.1. Taxonomy (NCBI): domain Bacteria; kingdom Bacillati; phylum Actinomycetota; class Actinomycetes; order Kitasatosporales; family Streptomycetaceae; genus Kitasatospora; species Kitasatospora sp. NPDC038210. Next base: position 278,620 of record NZ_JBVJYK010000013.1, read on the forward strand.
GCCGGTCGAGGGTCTGCGCGGTGGCGGTGCACCGGGCGAGGAGTTCGCGGCCCTGGTCGGTGAGGGTGAGGATCTGGCGGCGGCGGTCGGCGGGGTCGCGGACCCGCTCGACGGCGCCCAGGTGTTCGAGGTGGTCGGCGAGCGAGACGACCAGGCTGGGCACCACCCCGAGTCGGGCGGCCAGGTCCTGTTGCGACGCCGACGTCGCGTGAGCGAGGGCGGCCATCAGGCCGACGTGCTTGGGCTTGACGCCCAGCGGCCCGACCGCGGCCGCGAAGCGGTCGGCGGCGACCGTCCCGAGCGTGCCGAGCTTGAACACCACGGTGCCGGGGATGCCGGCGCCCTCGACGTCGGCCGGCCGGCCACTCTTGACTTCATCCATGCCTCGAAGCATACAATCGCCGTAATGATTCACAGCTCGAATGATTCAAGGAGAGAAGAACATGCAGATCGTGCTGACGAGCCTCAACGCCGCCGTCGCCCTGCTGTCGGGGGTCTCGTCCCTGGTCGGCCTGGCCCGGCCGTCCCTCGCACTGGCCGCAGGCGAACAGCTCGGCCCCGGCGGGACCTTCTTCCTCGGCGCCTACGCCGCCCGGGCACTGCCACTGAGCCTGGTCACCCTGGTCGTCCTGGCGACGGGTCCCGCAACGGCGCTGCCCCCGGTGCTGGTGGTGTCGGGGCTGGCCCAGGTGGGCGACGGGGTGCTCGGCGCCCGACGGGGCAACCGGCCGATGGTCGCCACCTGCATCGTCCTGGCCCTGGTCCACCTCGCCTCGGCCGGCTGGCTGCTCGCCCGCTGACGCCCCCTGACGACCCGCCCGCCGTCCGCCGTCCGCCGATCCGCCACCACCCCGGCCGGGCCCGAGGAACTGTGACCGTCGCGGTTCACGGTGTCGAGCACGGTGCAGAAGGTGTGAGCCGCAGGCACCCGAACCCGGCACGAGGGCCGTGAGGCCACCGGCCCTGTTCACCACCGGCAACCCGCCGTGCACGCAGATCAGGTGCAGACGTTGCGGCCGCACTCCTCGCGGCTCACCCGGAAGTCGGCCGGCCGGCCACGGCGGAGTTCCTCGTGACGCAACCCGGAGATGTCGATCGCTTCGTGGAGCGTGCAGCCGAGCGCGCCCCTGATCGCCTTGAGCGCCTGGACGATCGAACGATCCAGGATGTGACGTTCCACGCTCCCGGGAAGGCCTTCCATGGGCCCGGCCGCACCGGGCCCGACCGTACCGGCATCCGTTCGGCCACGCGGGTCCATTTCACCTGGCGGCGATCGGGATCATCCGTCAGCCGTGTCAGTCCTGGCCGGGCGATCCGGCCTGTCCGCCCGTCGAATCGGCGGCCGGCCGCGGCGGCGGAAGGCGTGGGTGGACGGCGGCCCCGACTGCGGTGGGGGCCGCCGTGCCGGGAATGCTAGACCGGCGAACCCGTCACGAACAAGGCTTTGACCTGGGATTTTATGGCCGCGGACATGCCATCCGGAGCGTGGCGCTCCGGACTCCGGCCCGCCCCGCCGCCCGCCGGGGTGCCGGCGGACCCGGGTGGGGCGCGCCGGGGAGCCGGACCGGCGGTCGGCGACGGGCCGCCGACCGGTCCGACTCCCGGTCGCCGTGCTTGCCGGGACGCAGTCGACAAGGTGTCCGGGACGAGCGGGCGAGGACCTCGTGGGAGGGGTCAGGGGTTGCAGGTGGCGGGGGTGGTCGAGGTGTTGGGCTCGGTGCACAGGGGGCCGAGGCCCGTGACGGCGTCGGGGCGGGTGATGAAGGCGAGCGGCCCGGCGTTGTGCTCGCCATTGAACGGCGTGCTGCCGGTGAAGCCGCAGGCCGCTGCGTCAGCGGGGCTGTTGAACCAGAACCCGACGTGGAAGGTGTTGGTGGGCGGCAGGGCCGCGTCCGGGTCGAAGCCGAAGATCTGGTCGAGCAGGATCGTGCGGATCCGGGCCCGGCCGTCCCCGTGGTGGTCGGTGTGGAGGTCGGACTGGTACCAGGCCAGGCCGAAGCTGCCGGTGAACGAGGGGTCCGGGCTCCCGTCCGCCAGCTGGTTGCTGCGCTGGACCGTGAACAGGTCGAAGTCGAGGTCGGGCTTGAAGCCGTGCAGCTGGATGTCCATGGTGTCGTTCAGTTCGCCGCGGCGGACCTCAGCCTCGACGCGCGGACTGCTGCCGCTGCCGGCCAGGCACGGCAGGAACGTGGCGTTGGGGAACAGGCGGAACCTGGTCGTGTCGTTCGCACCGTTGTGCGGTGCGACAGCGCTGGCGGTGCCCGTGCCGGAGAGGGTGAGGGCGGCCAGTGCCAGCGCGAGCCCGAAGGCGCGGCCCGGGCGGAGCCGGTGCAGGGACATGAGTCTCCTTCCAGAGAAGATGACACTCTGAGTAGCTGAAAGTCACATACTGTGACCCGGCCCCAACCTGTACCACCCCGTCGCACGGCAACCGCTCCGGCACGCCGCCCGGCCACGGCCGACGCGTCGGCCTGACAGGCCATCGGACCAAGCCTCTCCGCGCGGGTGGCCGGAGTGCCGGCGCGCAGCCCGGTGCGCCGACCGGGTACGGCACGGGCCCGGGCCACCGTGTGGCGGCCCGGGCCCGGGTGGCGGCGCAGCACGCGCCGGACCGGTCAGCCCTCCTGGGTCTCGTGCCAGGGCTCCGGGGAGTGCGGGTCGAGGTCGATCCGGAACTCCAGGCAGTTCACCTCTTCCACGTTCTGCGCGTGGTCGACCGAGCGGTACTCGACCTGGTGCCGGCCGTTGCCACTCACCGTGAACGGCCCGGTGTAGGGCGTCCACTCGCCGCCGTCGACCCGGTAGTCGGTCATGGCGACGCCGCTGATGTCGTCGGTGGCGTCGAGGGTGACCGTGACGTCCGAGTGGAAGACGCCGTGCCGGTCGGGGTGCGGGTGGGTGCGTGCCGTGGTGACCGGCGGGAGCGTGTCGAGGGGCAGCTCCATGACGGCCTCCTCCATCGTCATCTCGTTCTCCTCGGTCGGCGCCGGGACGCCGTTCGCGCCGGAGTGGGCGATCGAGCCGCCGCGCAGCTGGATGCTGCCCCAGTCGTCGTGGCCGGGCAGCAGGGTCTGCACCGTGTCGTTGTTGGTGTCGAACGCGACGGTGTTCTGGCTGATCATGCCGTCGCAGTTCCAGTCGACCTGGCCGGCGCCGGACTGGACGGTGACGAACCGCGAGCCCTGCTTGGTGTTCGGGCACCAGTGCGCGACGTCGTAGCCCGAGGTGCTGGACGGGAACTGGCGCTCGTTCAGCGTGGGCTCGTTCAGCGCGCCCACCTGCCGGGAGTAGTCCATGATCCCGGTGGTCGTGCCGATCGACAGGCCGCCGAGCTGGTAGGAGTAGTTCATCACGCTGAAGTACTGCGGCTGGTGGTTGGGCGTGTCGGCGTTCCCGGCGTGCTTCAGGCCCAGGTTGTGCCCCAGCTCGTGCATCAGGGTGCCGGCCTGCTGGTTGAGGTCGCCGACCTGGTTGGCGAAGCTGCCCAGGGTGACGATGAAGTCGCTGCTCGGGGCCCCGGCGGCGATGCCGCTGTAGGTCACGCCGGGCTGCAGGTTGTGGGCCGAGATCGCGTAGTGGAAGATCGAGCTCCGGCCGGTGCTGATGAAGCCGCCCTTGGCCGTCTTGATCTTGTTGAAGTCGTCCCAGAGGTAGCGCCCGCTGGCGTCCACGGTCCCGAGGTTGGCCGCCTCGGTCTGCTTCTTCGCCCTGCTGAGCGTCCCCCAGGTGGTGTTCTTCGAGAAGTCGAGGATGCTGTCCGGGCCCTCGTCGACGTGCAGGTTGATCCCCGTGGTCGGGCTGTGCCGGTTGTACGGGGAGTTCTTGAAGGCGTCGACCACCTTCCTGATCGCGTCACTGGTGAGCGCGTGGCTGTGGGTGTCGTCCGCCATCCAGTCGACCTGGACGAAGACGTCCGGCTTGTTGACGTCCGCGCCCATCGCCTTGAGGTCGATGAACTGCGCGGGGCTGCCGTCACTGGGCTGGATCGTGACGCCGTTGCGCTTCCAGTCGTCCGGGATCCCGTCGCAGGTGGTGGAGTTGCAGTCGACCGTGAAGGTGACGGGGGTGAAGGGGTCGGTGCCCCCGACGTGGCTCACCACGTAGCCGGTGGGCGCGGTCTCGGTGAAGGTGTTCGGCTCGTCGAGCGGGGCCGGGACGTTCCAGCCGAGCGTGACCACGGTGCCCTGGCTCTCGCCGGCCACCTGGTAGGTGACGGTCCCCGACGCGCCGTCGGAGCCCCTGCACACGCCCACGTTGAACTGTCCGGTGCCGCCGAGGGCGGCGAGTCGGGCCGGCGGGTTCGTGTTGGCGCACCCGTCGGTGATCTGGAGGTTGACGAAGGTCAGGTCGCGGTCGCTGCTGTTGACGAGGTTCACCCCGAGCAGGCCGCCCGCCCGGCGCGCGGCCGCGGCGGGGGTGATGGCCGCGACGAGGGTGAGCAGGGCGAGGGCCAGCACAAACAGGGGTGCCGGGCTGGGGTGTCTAAGGAATCGTGGGAGCACGATGGCACCGGGAGGACGATCTGCAGTCATGGCCTCACGCTAGGTGTCCGGCCGTCGCGGACCTGTCATGCCCCGTCGGACAGTCACCCCGACGGCGGCCAGCCGGGAGCGGTCGGCGGCACCGTCCGCTCCCGGTCGGCGGCGTCGGATCAGACGCCGGACGGGGCGTCGGACCGGGCGCCGGAGGGGCCTTCGGACGCGACGCCGGCGGCCGTACGAACGGCCGGGCCCGCGGGCGCGCTCGCTCGCCGACGCCGCCGTCGCACGGCGTGCCGGCCGCGGAGCGAGGCGGCGAGGGCGGCCGTGAGGATCATGGCGAGGCCACAGCCGACCAGCAGGACCGGCGCCGCCACACCGCTCGACAAACTGGTGCTCAGCACACTGTTCGCGGCCAACCGCGGACCGTCGTCCAGCAACGGCGCGAACAGCGCGTACTTGCCGGCCTTGCCCCAGGCGTGGAGGAACGAGGACGCGCCCAGCAGGACGACGTAGCCGACCGTGCCGAGCACACCGGTCAGGTACCCGACCGGGACGGTGGGTCAGCCGGTGGGGGTGCCGATCTGGTCGCGTTCGAGGGCGGTCCGCAGGGTGGAGAAGGCCTGTGCGACGGCTGACAGTGCGGGGCCGTCCAGGGCGTCTCCGAGCAGTTCGGTCAGGCCGTCCGTGAAGGTGCGGTCCGCCTCCTCGACGAGCCGTGCGCCGTCCTCGGTCAGGGCCAGCAGTGAGGAGCGGCGGTCGGCCGGGTTGGGCCGGCGGGCGGCCCAACCCTGCTTCTCCAGGCGGTCGACGCCCTTGCTGGTCGCGCCGACGCCGATGGCGAACTCGGCGGCGAGGTCCGCCACCCGGCACCCGGGGTGGTCCCGCAGGTAGCCCAGGAACTCGTACTGCGAGGTGACGATCCCGTGCCGCGCGCGGAGGCGGTCGCTGAGGGCGTTGTAGAGGCGCGTCTCGCACCGGACCAGGTCGGCGAACAGCTCGGAGAATCCGGCTGCCGCCGCTCCTCCGTTCGATGTATATTCCATGGCATATAGTGTACAGGAAGCTACTTCTGGCAGGAGTGTGCCCATGAGCAGGGAACAACGCATCCGGGTCGACGAGATCCTGAGGCAGCCGGGCCCGGACGGCCCCCACTCGGTCGAGGAGCTCCGGGCCGGATTCCGGCAGCTGATGGCCCGGATGATCGTGCCCCACGACCGCATCCGAACCTCGCCGACGACGCTCGGCGACCGGCCGGCACTGCGCGTCGAGCCCACGGCGGGAACCGACTCCGGGACGATCCTCTACTTCCACGGTGGCGGCTGGGTCTTCGGCTCGCCCGAGACCGCGCTCTCGCTCACCGGGAACCTCGTGGCCAGGACGGGCCTCGGAGCGTACTCGCTGGACTACCGGCTCGCCCCCGAACACCCCTTCCCCGCCGCGGTCGAGGACACCCTGAGTGCCTACCGCGCCCTCCTCGACCGCGGTGAGGACCCCGCCGCCGTCGTCCTCGCGGGAGACTCCGCCGGCGGCGGCCTCGCCGTCACCACCTGCCTCGCCGCCCGGGACGCGGGGCTCCCCCAGCCCGCCGCCATCCTGGCGTTCTCCCCCGGCACGGACGCGACCCGGACCGGCGAGAGCATGGAGACCAAGGAGGGCGTCGACCCGATCTTCACCCGCGCGGCCCTCGGCCACACCGGGGCGTTGTACCTCGCCGGAGCCGACCCGCGCCACCCCCTGCTGAGCCCGGCCGTCCACGCCGACCTCACCGGCCTGCCCCCGATGCTGATCCAGGTCGGCACCAACGAGGTGCTGCTGGACGACTCCACCCGCCTGGCCGCGCGCGCGAGTGCGGCGGGCGTGGACGTCATCCTCGACGTCACCGCCGACGCGCCGCACGTGTTCCAGGCCTTCGCCGGCGTCCTCGACGAGGCGGACGAGGCGCTGGACCGCGCCGCCCTGTTCCTGCGTCAGCGGATCCGGGCCGGTGGCGCCACGCGCCGGACCACGCCGGCCACCGCCGGCCCGGCGGGCTGACCCGGGGCCGTTCGGGCACAGCGGACTGTCAGTGACGGTCGGTACGGTCCCGGTAGCCTCGAAGGGCCACGCAACGCAGAGGGAGATTCCCAATAATGTTGTCAAGCCGGGGCGGTGACGCCCTGTGACTGGCTCAGTGCGCGGGGGCAGCGTTCTCGGGCGCGACGGCCT